>NZ_BONQ01000139.1 GCF_016862795.1 Dactylosporangium siamense
TCGGTTTCGGGGCGCCTGAGCCTCGGCACGCATCCGCCGAGCGCCATGCCGTCCCGGAGCCGCGTCACGGTGTTCCCGCGCGGCACCACGCCGTGTCGGACCTCGACCATGTCGTGTCGGACCTCGACTCCACCGTGCCGGGCCCCGACTCCACCATGCCGGGCCTCGACCGAGCCGTGCCGGGCCTCGACCATGTCGTGCCGGGCCTCGACCGCGCGGTGCCGGGCCTCGACCATGTCGTGCCGGGCCTCGACCGCGCCGTGCCGGACCTCGACCGCGCCGTGCCGGACCTCGACCGCGCCGTGCCGGACCTCGACTACACCCTGCCGGACCTCGATCGCGCCGTGCGGGAGCCGCGGCACGCGTCCGCGCGGCGTCATGCGGTGCCGGACCCGCACTACGCCGTCCCGGAGCATCGCAACTCGGGGTCCGCGCGGCACTACGCCGTGCCCGAGCCGCGCCACGAGGTCTCCGCGCAGCACTACGCCACGCGGTCCCCGCGCCACTCCGTCCCCGGGCGGCACCACGCCGTGCCGGAGCCACGCCACGCCGTCCCGGAGCCGGTTCACGAGCTTCAGGAGCAGAGCCGCGCGGTCCCGGGCCCGCGCCACGCCGTCCCCGAGCCGCGCCACGCCGGTCCCGTCCCGGACCACGGGGTCCCCGCACCGGACAGCACCGGTCCCGTGCCGCAGCCGTCCACCCACTCGCACAGGGACTGGTCAATGCCCGGGGACGAGCTCTTCGGTCCGTGACCCGAGGCCTCCGTGACGGCGGGCGGGCTCAGTCGCGCTCGGCGGGGCGCAGGGCGCGCAGGCCGGTCAGGGCGAGCGCCGTCGTGCTGCCCGCCGCGGCCACCGCCACCAGCAGCCCGCCCCGCGCGCCCGCCCCGTCGACCGCCAGGCCCGCGACCGTCGCCGCCACCGCCCCGCCGGCCGCGCTCGCCGAGCCGAGCCACGCGAACGCCTCCGTCAGCACCCCACGATCGACCACGGCGTCGGCCAGCGTCGAGCCGAGGACCAGCACGACCGGCACGGCGACCGCGGTCAGCAGCACCCCGGCCGAGACCCCCGCCAGGACCACGGCGGGGGAGCCGCCGGCGAGCAGCGGCAGGCTGCCGAGACCCAATGCGAGCGCCGCCACGGCGAGCTGGATGCGGGGTTCCGCGTGCCAGCGGCGCTGGCCGTACACCACGACCGCGAGAAGCCCGGCGCCGTTGGACGCGGCGAACAGCACCGCCGCCAACCCCGGCGTGCCACGCTCCAGGGCGAACGCCGTCACCGCGATCGACATCGTGCCGAAGAACCCGCCGATCGTCGTGTTGACCCCGACCAGCAGCATGAACCCGGGTCGCAGCAGCGCGCGGCGGTGGTGCGCGTGCCCGCCGTCCCGCGCGAGGACCGGGGGCTCGGTGCGCCGTTGCAGCGCCAGCATCGACCCGCCGGCGACCACCAGCGCGGCGGCACTCAGCGTGCCGAGCACCGGCCGGCCGGCCGCGGCGATGGTGCTGACCAGGGCCGGGCCGACGAGGTACGCGACGCTGTTGCTCAGCGACTCGAGGGCATACGCGGTCGGCAGCGCCGGTTTGCGCTCCCCGTCCAGCAGCGCCGACCAGCGGGCCAGCGCCGCCGCGCTCAGCTGCGGCAGGCTCGCGCCGACCAGCGCACCCGCGGCGGCGAGGACCCAGCCCGGCGCACCGTAGCCGGCGCTGAGCACGAGCGCGGCGACGGCGACGGCGTGCACGAGGGCGGCCGGCAGCAGCACGCGGCGCTGCCCGAACCGGTCGATCAGCCGCCCGACCTGCGGCCCGACCAGGGCGTCGGCGACCGCGAACGCGCCGGTGACGACGCCGGCGGTGGCGTAGGAGCCGGTGGCGGACCGGACCAGCCAGACGATGCTGAGGCTGGTCATCGCGATCCCGACCCGGCCCGCGGCGGTCGGTATGAAGAAGGCGGCGGCGCCCGGTGTGCGCAGCAGCTCCCGGTACGTCATCCGCTCGAAGCCTACGGCAACCGCCAGCGGTACGCCTGCCAGCCGAGGTGCGCGGCGACGACCGCTGTGCATTGACAGTGGGGATCGACCCTCTTAACGTAATGCCAACACCGTCGACTGAAACGTTTCATCACCTTCGACACGGCCGCCACCGTGGAGGTTCACCATGACCATCCGTCGCCTCGTGCTGCTCGCAGTGCTGACCGTCCTCAGTGGCGCCCTGGTACCCCTCGGCTCTCCGACTGTTCCAGCTCACGCCGCATCCACCTGGGGCGCCGGCCGGTGGATCTGGACCGGGTCGAGCACCACCGACCAGTGGGTCGCGTTCCGAGGGGTCGCTGACGTCGGCGCTGTGCCGTCCAGCGCGGTCACCCGGTTCGCGGCCGACAGCAAGTACTGGCTCTGGGTGAACGGCACCTTGGTCACGTTCGAGGGTGGGCTCAAGCGTGGGCCCGATCCGACCGGCACGTACTACGACGAGCGGGACCTCGCGCCGTTCCTGACCACCGGACGCAACACGATCGCGGTGCTGGTGTGGTACTTCGGCAAGCAGGGTTTCTCGCACAACAGCAGCGGCCAGGGTGGTCTGCTGGTCGACGGTGACGTCTTCCGCTCCGGACCGACCTGGAAGGCGACCGTCCACGCCGGCTACCAGCATGAGACCGGCGGCACGCAACCCAACTACCGCCTCGCCGAGTCCAACGTCTTCTACGACGCACGCGCTGCGGCGTCGATGGCCGACTGGCAGAGCGGCGGCTACGCGGATGGCACGTGGGGTTCCGCGGTGGACAGGGGAGCGCCCGGCGCCGCGCCGTGGAACGGATTGGTCAAACGCCCGATCCCACCGTTCCGGTTCAGCGGCCTGCGTGACTACGTCAACGCCGCCACCCTGCCCACCGGCGGCACCGGCGGCACTGTCGTCGCCACCCTGCCGTCCAATCTGCAGGTCACCCCGTACCTGCGGGTCGACGCGCCGGCCGGGGCCGTCATCGGCATGCAGACCGACCACTACACCGACGGCGGCGAGCCCAACGTCCGCGCCACCTACGTGACCACCGGAGGCGTGCAGGAGTTCGAGGCGCTCGGTTGGATGAGCGGGACCGCCGTGCGGTACACCGTGCCCAGCGGCGTCAGGATCCAGGCGTTGCGGTACCGCGAATCCGGCTACGACACGGACTTCGCCGGCGGGTTCGACAGCGATGACCCGTTCTTCGACACCCTGTGGCAGAAGGCCGCGCGAACCATGTACGTCAACATGCGCGATACCTACTTCGACTGCCCGACCCGGGAACGCGCCCAGTGGTGGGGCGACGTCGTCAACCAGCTCAAGGAGGGCTTCTACACCTTCGACCCGCGCTCCCACGATCTGGGTCGCAAGGCGATCGCCGAACTGGCCGCCTGGCAGAAACCGGGAGGGCAGCTGTACGCGCCGGTGCCGGCCGGAAACTGGGGCAGCGAACTGCCCACCCAGATGCTCGCCTCGATCTGGTCGCTGTGGACCTTCTACACCTACACGGCCGACGCCGCCACGGTCAGCGCCGCATACCCGGCCGTCAAGCGGTACCTGAACCTGTGGACGCTCGACGGCGACGGGCTGGTCGCCCACCGGGCCGGCGACTGGGACTGGGAGGACTGGGGCGGCGACATCGACGCGCGGGTGCTCGACAACGCCTGGTCGTATCTCGCCCTCGACACCGCGATCAAGCTGGCGGAGTTGTCCGGCGACACCGGCGACGTCAGTGCCTGGCAGGCCCGGAAGGCCAGCATCGCCGCCAACTTCAACCGGGTGCTGTGGACCGGCACGGCCTATCGCTCGCCCGGCTACAGCGGCGACACCGACGATCGGGGCAACGCCCTGGCCGTCGTTGCCGGGCTGGCCGAGCCGGCGCAGTACCCGGCGCTGAAGGAGGTGCTGCACAGCCACTTCAACGCCAGTCCCTACCTGGAGTTCTACGTCCTGGAGGCGCTCTACCAGATGCAGGATCCGCTCGGCGCGGTCGCCCGGATGCGGGCCCGCTACGCCGACCAGGTCAACGACCCCGGATACACCCTCTGGGAGGTGTGGAACAAGAACGGCGGCACCGACAACCACGCGTGGAACGGCGGCCCGCTCTATGCGCTGTCCGCGTATGCCGTCGGCGTTCGACCGACCGCCCCCGGGTATCGCACGTTCCAGGTGAGCCCGCAACCGGGCGCATTCACCACCCTGCACAGCGTGGTGCCGACGGTGCAGGGCAGCATCGATGTCCGCTTCGACCGGCCCACCCCTGCCGTCGCCACCCTGCGGGTCAGCGTCCCAGCGGGCACCAGCGCCCGGGTCGACGTGCCGACGCTCGGACTGACCGGCGTGACCATCAGCCGCGACGGCACCACCGTCTTCACCGCACCGGCACCACCCGCATCCGTGCCCTTCACCGTGTCGTCCGGAACCACCACGTTCCAGGTCACCGGCTCTGCGGCGGGTGGGCTGGCCGCCACCAGCAACAACTCGCTGGAGAACAGCGACTGGGGGATCAACCGTCTGGTCGACGGCCTGACCGGCGGCGTCACCGGCGCCAAGGGATACACCAGCAACGGGTTCAACGATCCGGACGTGAGCGGCTCGCCGGTCTGGGTCGAGGTGGACCTCGGCGCCGACCGCGACGTCGACGCGCTGCGGCTGTTCCCACGCACCGACACGGCGGCCGCCGGTGGCGGCTCGGCCGGCTTCCCGGCCGACTTCAGCATCCAGGCCCGCCCTGCCGGCGCGGCGAGTTTCACGACCGTCCGCACCGTCACCGGGGCGGCGAACCCGCAGGGCGCGCCGCAGACCTACGGCTTCGCCCCGACCAGGGCCAGGTACCTCCGGGTGCAGGCGACCAGGCTCGGCGCCCGGGCCGGCGACGAGGCGTTCTTCCGCCTGCAACTGGCCGAACTGACCGTGCCTGCCGCCGGCACGGTGGTCACCAGCAACAACAGCCTGCGCAACGCCGACTGGGACACCACCCGCGCCTACGACGGCATCACCACCAGCGTCGCCGGCGCCAAGGGCTACACCAGCAACGAGTTCAACGGTCCGGACATCACGGGCTCACCGGTGTGGGTGGAGCTGGACCTCGGCGCCGACCGGCCGCTGGGAACGGTGACGTTGTTCCCGCGCACCGACACCGCAGCGGCCGGCGGCGGTTCCGCCGGATTCCCCACCGACTTCACCATCCAGGTCCGCAGCGGCAGCGGCACCGGATACACCACCGTCCGCACCGTCACCGGACAGCCCAACCCGGCAGGTGCCGCGCAGACCTACACCTTCGCCACCACGACAGCGCGATACGTGCGGATCCAGGTGACCCGGCTCGGCGCCCCAGCGAACGACGAGCCGTACCACCGACTACAGCTGGCAGAGATACGGCTCTGACGAGCCGACGTGCCACCCTGAGCGCCGCGATCGCCGCCCGGTCACCCCACCGGCCGGGCCAGCTCACGCAACCGCCGGTGCGTCCCGTCGTATGCCGGCGCGCCGCGCAGGACCGCGGTGTCGACGGCGGCGTGCATCGTGTACAGCGGGTCGCACACGTTGCCCGGCGCGGCCCGACCCGCCTGCGACACCAGCTGATACGCGTCGAGGACGTCGAGACCCGTCAGTGCCGCGCTCCAGGTGACCAGGTCGTGCTGGCTGATCCGGAACGCGTCTTCGAGGGGGCGGGCGGCGCCGATGCTGATCAGCTGGTGGTCGGTTTCGATCCGCGGCCACGGCGTCGACACCCCTTTGATGACATCGACGGCGACGGTGACGTGCATCGCGGTCTCCACCGCGACGCCGCACACCTCGCCCTGCCCCTGCCGGGCGTGGCCGTCGCCGAACGCGAACATCGCCCCCGGCACGTTCACCCCGAGATACACCGTCGTCCCGGCCCGCAGCTCGGGCGTGTCGAGGTTTCCGCCGTGCTGGTCCGGGACGATCGTCGACCGCGCCTCACCAGCCGCCGGGGCGACCCCGACGGTGCCCAGCATCGGATCGAGCGGCAGGTCCACCGTGTAGTCGGACCGGCGGGCGTGGTACCGCACCACTCCAGCTGCGGTGTCGATGTCGTACCGCCAGACGACTTCCGGCAGCGGCGGCTGCAACGTGGCCGTGGTGTGGGTGCCGGTCAGCGCCCCGAAGTGCGGGAACGTCGCCGACATCGCCCAGTCCCGGGCCGGGGTGATGGCGATGAAGTGCAGGGCGAGGGTGTCGCCGGGTTCGGCGCCGGGGACCCGGAACGGGCCGGTGACCGGGTTGAACTGCCGGCACACCCGCGACGGCAGATCGTCCGTGCTGCGGACCGCGCCGCCGAAGCAGTCCTCCGTGCTCGTGGACAACACCTGACCGGGCAGCACGTCCGCGATCGGATGGCGTGCGCCGCCGAACAGGTACGTCAGGTCCGACTCCGTCATCTTGTGCTCGATCACACCGCTCATGCCACGTCCCCTGTTCCCGACAGTCCCGACAGCTTCGGCCGGCGCCCGGCCGCGTACAGGCCGATCAGGACGACGACACCGACACCGATCCAGACGAACCCGAGCCGCTGCGCGGCCACGTTGGCGTTGATGACGACGTAGGCGAGGATCGCGAACCCAGCCGTGGGCGCCAGCAGGTGCGACCATACGTTCCGGGACCGCTGACGGATCAGGTAGTGCCAGACAACGGCGACGTGCAGGACGAGGAACGCGGTCAACGCCCCGAAGTTGATCAGCGACGAGAGCAGGGCGATACCGTCCTCGCGCCACGCCATGTACAGGCCGATCGCCACGGACAGCACCCCGGTCACCGTGATCGCGTTGCCGGGCACACCGGACCGGGCCGACACCTTGCGCAGGAACGACGGCAGCTGCCGGTCCCGGGCCATCGCGAACAACAACCTCGACGTGGCGACCTGCGCGACCAGGGAGTTCGCGACCCCCCACGCGATGGCGGTCGCGACCGCGCACAACGTCGCCAGCCACGCCCCACCCGCCTGCCGCGCCGCGTCATAGAACGCGACCCCGTCCGGATCGCCGCCGGCGAGCAGCCCATCCGGGTCGGGCACGAGCAGCGCCGCGACCCACGTCTGCACGATGAACAACAGCCCGGCCACGCCCAGCGCCGCGGCCATCGCCCGGCCGATCTGACCCGCGCCGCCGGTGTTCTCCTCGGCCAGCATCGAGATGCCGTCGAAGCCGAGGAACGACAACACCGCGATGGACACCGCACCGAACACCAACTGCCACGTGAACGTGTCGCCGTTGAACAGCGGCTCCCACGAGAACCCGCGACCTCGCCCGTCCAGCAGCGCCCACACGCCGACGGCTACGAAGACCGCCAGGACGATCAGCGCACCGATCAGCATGATCCGGGTGATCAGCGCGGTCATCCGGATACCCCGCAGATTCACCACGGTGTTGAACGCCACGAACCCGAGCAGCCACGCCCACACCGGGATCGCCGGGACGGTGGCGTGCATCGCGACCGCCGCGATCAGGTACAGCAGACTCGGAACGAGCAGGTAGTCCAGGAGGACCGCCCACCCGGCCAGGAACCCGACCGGTGCGCCGATCCCACGTCCGGCGTAGTTGTAGACGCTGCCGGCGAGCGGGAACGCCTTCACCATCTGCGCGTACGACGCGGCGGTGAACACCATCGCCACCATCCCGACCAGATACGTCAGAGCGACCATGCCACCAGAACCGCTGTACACCGACCCGAAGATGCCCATCGGCGCGATCGGCACCATGAACACCAACCCGTAGAACACCAGATCCTTGAACCCCAGCGTCCGCCGCAATTCCGGACGATAGCCCGCCGTCGCGGCCTGGCCGTTCTCGTCGACCGGCACCCTCTGTTCAGTACTCATGCTTCGCCTCCCGTGGTCGAGATCGCCGCAGGCCACACCGTCTGCGGGCACGGCACATCACACGCATCACCGCCCTGATGCGTGGACGCGGAAACTCGTTCGCCTGTCGCCTTCCGGGTTGTGTCCACGTGCGGACCCACCGTGACGGGTGAACCAATTGACCATCCCGGTTCAACGCATCAACGTCAATATGTTTGATGCGGACAGACGTGTCTGTGCGACCCGCGGTCACGCATTGGCAAGATCGCGATGTCCCGGGACTCAATCGCGGCGGTGGAGCGACATTCTGGCCGGCCCGCACGGGAACGAAACGGCCGGAACCGGTGGCGTGTATACGCCATATCCGTTTCGTGTACGGCAGGTGTTTAGTCTCATTGATCATTCCCAATTGATGAGGGAGGACCGAATGTCCCGGTTCGTCTGCACGGTGAAGCACACCAGGTACGTCATCGGCGCCATGGCCGGCGTCTTCTTCGCGACCTGCAGCTCGTCCTGACCCGAAGCCGGCCGGGGCGGCGTCGTGCCGCCCCGCGCCGGTGCCCGTCGACCGGTGGAGGCCGGATGTTCACGACCGCGGTCCGGCAGATGCGGGTGGCGTTCTCCACCGTGCTCGGCCGTCCCTTCTCCGTCCCGGTGGTGCAAGGACTGGTCCGGGACGCCCTGGCGACGCTGGAGGAGTTCGGCACACCCGGCGACGATGTCGGCCAACTGGTCGACGGACCCTACGCCGACCCCACGATGCGCCGCGAGCTGCAGACCAGGGCGCTGCAACGCACCGCGCGGCACCTCACCACCGGCGCACCGTACTACCGGGACCGGTTCGCCGCGGCGGGTGTCGACCCGGCCGGGCTCACCCCCGAGACGCTGCTCCGGCTGCCGGTGATGACCCGGGCCGAGCTGGTGTCCAGGCAGCGGGACCTGCTGTGCGGCCGCCCCTACCTGTCGACCCGCAGCACCGGCAGCACCGGCGCCCCGGTCGAGGTGTGGCTGTCCCGGCAGGAGATCACGCTCTGGCCGGCGCTCATCGCGCTGTCGCTCGTGCTGCGCGGGGAGCTCACCCCCGACGACCACGTCCAGCTCAGCATCAGCTCCCGGGCGACCGCGGCGATCCAGGAGGACGTCGAGCTGTGCGGCCTGGTGGGCGCCGGCTGCAGCGTCGTGGGGCTGGTGCCGCCGGACGAGGCCCTGGACCGGCTGTGCGAATCCGCGACGGTGCTCAACACCTACCCGAGCTACCTCGGCCTGCTCGTCACCGCCGCCCGCAGGCGTGGCCTGGGCCCGGACGACTTCGCGTTGCACACCGTCAACGCCGGCGGCGAGGTGCTGTCGGCGGCGCTCGTCGCGGCAGCCGAGGCCACGTTCGGCGCGCGGATCAACGACGCGTACGGCGCCACCGAGGTCCTGCCGGTCGGTGGGCGGTTCTGCACGCACCGGCACCTGCATCCCGACCCGAACATGGGGTACGCCGAGACGATCGACCTCGAGACCGGTGCCCCGGCCGAACCTGGCCGGCTCGGCACCCTCGTGGTCACCCCGTACCACCCGTATCGCGAGTGCATGCCGGTGCTGCGCTACGACACCCGCGACCTGGTGCGCGCCCCCGCCGCCGACGAGCCGCCGTGCGAACTGGCGGCCACCCCCGGGATGTCGCACATCCTCGGCAAGGCCCGCGACCTGCTGACCACCGCATCCGGGCCGGTCACCCCCCGCGACGTGGTGGAGGTGATGGACGCGCTCCCGGGGGTCCGCTGGCCGGTGCGGTTCGCCGCCGAGGAGGCGGGCGGGCGGGTGCGGGTCACCGTGCCGGACGACCACACGGGCGGCCTGTCGACCGGCGAGATCGCGGGACGTTTCGCCGACCACGGCATCGACGCGCAGGTCGTGGTGGTCCCGATGGGGCAGGAAGACGCCCGGCGGCTGCGGCCGCTGCGCTGCGACCTGCTGGAGCAGACCTTCACCAGGCCCGTCCCGACCCTCGTGAGGGAGTTCGTATGAGCGGCCAGCGAAGCGGCTCGGGCCGCTCATCGTGTGACAGGTTTAGCTCGGGCCGACGCCGGAGCGCAGCGGAGGTGGCGGCATGAGCCGGACGGCGTTTCTGGTCCTGGTCACGTTCTGCTTCGCGCTGGCCGCGCCGCTGGCCGCCGCCGCCTACTTCCGGTGGGTCCGGGCGGCCAGGCCGGCCGTCGGGGTCTTCGGAACCGGCGACGTGTTCGTGATGATGGGGTTCGTCGTGGTGCTGCCGTTCGCGTATCTCGCGTTGCCCGGCTGGGGTCTGCCGACGGTGCTCGGGCTGGTCTTCGCCGGTGGACTGTCGGTCGGGTACGAACGGGTCGTGACACACCGCTGGCTGCGGCGGGGCCTGATCCTCGGCCTGCTGGGCGCGGACCTCGCGGCGTGGGCGGCGTGGCGGGCCGGCGCGGCACCGCTCTGGTTCACCGCCGTGAACAGCGTGGTCGTGCTGCTGATCGCGGTCTCCGCGGCCAACCTCTCCGCGCAGGGCGGCCTGCGGCTGCGGCACGCGGCCTGGTTCACGCTCGGCCTCGCGGTCTACGACCTGACCTTCGCGACCGCGATCCCCATCACCCAGAAGCTCGCGGCGGCGATCCAGGGCTACCCGTTCGCGCCGTCGGCCGGGCTGCGCGTCGGCGACCTCGGCGCGGTGATCGGGATGGGTGATCTGCTGGCGTACGCGCTGTTCGGCGTCACCGCCTACAAGGCGTACGGCCGGACCGGCCTGCGGGTGGCGCTCGTCGTCGTCGCCGCCTTCGGCGCGCTGGCGCCGGCGCTGTCCCCGCTGGTCATCGAGGCGGTCTCCGGGCACCGGCCGTCGCTCATCCCGGCGCAGGTGTTCTTCGGACCGGGAGCGTTCCTCGGGTACCTGCTGCTGCGGCGCCTCGGCCCGGAACGCCGCATGGCGGAGATCCTCGGCAACCCCGTCAACCGGCCGGCTGACCGCCGGGCCCGCTGGCTCGGGCCACCGGCTCCGGCGGTTGCGCCGGCTGCGTCCGTTGCGCCGGCGCGGCCCGCCGAGGTTCGCGGGCCGGTGCGCCTGTCCTGACCGGCGGCCAGTCGTCGTCCGGCGCGACCGGACCGGCCGGCCGCGGTGCCCGGTCCGGCACGACCGCCGCCCGGCGCCGGCACGCCTCGGCCCGCTGGTCCTGGCCGCAGTCGTGCCACACCGACGCCAGCAGGCGCAGCACGTAGGCCTCACCGACCCGCAGGCCGGCGTCGCGGCAGACGGCGAGCGCCGCGGTCAGGTCCGCGACGGCCGCGTCCAGCCGGTCCAGCCGCCGGTAGGCCTCGGCCCGCCACAGCAGCGCCTGCCACGCGCTGTCCTGGGCGCCGGTCTCCTGGCAGCGTCGCAGCCCCAGGGTGAGCAGGTGGGCGCCCTGGGCGGGGCGGCCCAGTCGCACGTAGGCCTTGCCGAGCCCGGTCAGGGTGATGCCCTCGCCGACCAGGTCCCGTTCCGCGCGGCGGATCTGCAGGCTCTCCAGCAGGTATCCGAGCGCCCGCTCGTAGTCGCCGAGCTGGAGCAGGACCTCCCCGGCCTCATACCGGGTGATCCCGACCGCGGGACGCCGCCCGGCCGAGCCGTACCGCGCCGCGCTCTCCTCGAAGCATCGCAGCGCCGCGGCCGGGTCACCCCGCCGGGCGTGGGTGAGGCCGAGGTGCGAGAGCGTGGCGGCGATCCCGCGCTCGTCCTGCGCGGCCCGCCGGGCGGCGAGGACGTCGTGCAGGTGGTCGAGGGCTGCGGCGTATTCGCCCCGTTCGCGGCACACGATGGCCAGCATGGTCCGCGCCGTGGACTCGGCCCGCCAGTCGCCGAGCGCCGCCGCGACCCGCCGGCTCAGCGTGCCGAGGGTGGCGATGTCGTCCCAGCGTCCGCGCATCGGCAGGTACTGGATGGTCGCCGTGGACAGTCCGAGCACGAACCGCGCGTGTTCGGGCTCGCCGTCGGCGACGTGCCGGGCCACCGCGAGCAGGCAGGGCCACTCGCTGTCCAGCCAGTGCAGGGCTTCCGCCGGGGTGGTGACGGCCACCCTCGCCGGCGCGCCCTCGAGCTGCGGGACCTCCTCCCGCCGTTGGTTGGGGCGCAGCACGTCGACGGCCTGCTGCACGGTGCCGAGGTAGAACGACAGGGCACGGGCCACCGC
This sequence comes from Dactylosporangium siamense, assembly GCF_016862795.1. Taxonomy (GTDB): domain Bacteria; phylum Actinomycetota; class Actinomycetes; order Mycobacteriales; family Micromonosporaceae; genus Dactylosporangium; species Dactylosporangium siamense. The sequence goes on from NZ_BONQ01000139.1 coordinate 11,993, forward strand.
AGCCCGACGGTCCACTGTGGACTCCATGGCGTCGGCGAGCTCGGCGGCGAAGCAGCGCAGCAGGTCGTGCATGGCGAACCGGTCCCCGCCGGTGCGGCTCAACAGGTGCGCCTCGGCCAGCCGGTCCAGGGCCGGCTCTGCCTCGGCGGTGCACACGTCCAGCAGCGCCGCCGCGACGGCCGGCTCGAACGTCGGGGTCCGGACCAGGGCGAGCAGCCGGAACAGCCGCGCCGCGGTCGGATCGCCGAGCCCCTGGTAGCTGACCTGGAAGCAGGTGCGGACCGCGAGCTCGCCGGCACGTAGCCCGTTGAGCCGGTGCCGCTCCTCGCGCAGCTCGTCGGCGAGCGCCGCCAGGGGCCGGTCGGGGCGGCCGGCCAGCCGGGCGGCGGCGATGCGCACCGCGAGGGGCAGGTGCTCGCACTGCCGGACCAGCTCGACGGCGCGCGCACCGGCCGTGGCCACCCGCTCGGTGCCGCACAGCCGGCCGAGCAGCGCCAGCGCGCCCCGCGTGGACAGCGCACCGAGCGCCATGCTGTGCGAGGACTCCAGGGTGACCAGCATGCGCCGGCTGGTCACGATCGCGGCGCACCCGGGGCCGGCCGGCAGCAGCGGCCGCACCTGGGCCTCGTCGGCGGCGTTGTCGAGCACGACCAGCAGCCGCCGGGCCGCCGTCAGCGACCGGAACCGGCCGGCCGCCTCCTCGGGGTCCGACGGCACCTGCACCTCCGGCACGCCCAGCGCGCGCAGGAACCGGCCCAGCACCGCGGCGGGTTCGGCGGGCGGCATCGCGGCGGCGCCGTGCAGGTCCGCGTAGAGCTGCCCGTCCGGGAACCGGGCCGAGACCTGATGCGCCGCCCGCACCGCGAACGTGGACTTGCCGATCCCGCCGGGTCCGTGCACGACCACCACGGCAGGCCCGCCGGGCGTCTGCAGCGTCGCGCGCATCGCGTCGAGCTCGGCGGTACGCTCGACGAACGCCGGATTGTCCAGCGGCAGCTCACGGGGCGGCACGAGCACCGGACCCGCCGCGGTCGGCGTCGCGGCCAGCAGCGTCTCGTCCCGGTTGAGGATCGCGCCGTGCAGCCGGGTCAGCTCGGCGGCTGGTTCGATGCCGATCCGTTCGGCAAGGACCGCCCGGGCCCGCTGAAACGTCGACAGTGCACCGGCGGCGTCGCCGCTGCGGTACTGCGCGATCATCAGCAGCTCCCACAGCCGCTCCCGCAGCGGGTGGGTCACGACCTCCCGCCGCAGCTCGGCGACGACCTCGGCGTGGCGTCCCTGGGCCAGGCGGGCCGCGGCGAGCGCCTCGACCGCGTCGCCCCGCTGCTCGTCGAGGGTGTCGAGCAGGCCGCTGAGGGCGGCGTCGCGCCGGACACCCGCAGCCGCCGGACCTCGCCAGTGCGCGAGCGCCGCGCTGAGCCGCTCGGCCGCGGCGTCGACCGCCCCCTGCTGCTGCAACATCCGGCCGGCACCGAACTCCCGGTCGAACGTGTGCAGGTCGAGCTCCCCGTCGCGGACCTCGACGAGGAACCCCGGGCGGCGGGTGACGAGCCGGGTCCCGCCGGCATGGTCCGGATCGGCGAGGACCCGACGCAGCCGCACACAGTAGGTGCGGACGTTGGCCTGCGCGGACAGCGGCGGGTCTTCCTGCCACAGCAGGTCGGTGATCCGGTCCAGCGACAGCACCTGGTTGGCGTGCAGCAGCAGCACCAGCAGCAGCATGCGCTGCTTCGGCGGGCCGAGCGCCACCGTCGCCCCGTCGCGCCGGATCTCGACGGGCCCGAGGATCCGGAACTGGAAGTGACTCACGCACCGACCTCTGCCGCGGTAGGAAAGCCTATCTATGGCCATCATGCCGGAAGCTCGCCACCACCGTCGGCGCGAGACGGCTCCGCTGCTTCGCGGCCAGGTGGCCGGGCTCGTCAGGATCTGTGGTCGGTGGGCCGGATGTTGTTGTTGAGCCGGAAACGGTTGTCGGGGTCGAAGTCCTGCTTGATCCGAGCGAGCCGGTCGAGATTCCCGCCGAACGCCGCCTGTCTGCCCGCGCTGTCCAGGTCCAGGTCGCTGCTGAAGTTGAGGTAGGTGCCACTCGCCGAGGGCAGGGCGTTCACCTCGTTGAAGGCATCCCGCACCCACCTTGTGTTGGCCTCGGTGTCGGCGGCATCGGTCCAGTTGCCGTCAATGCTCACGATGTATTCCGCACTCCGATCGCCGAAGGCGGTGTCATGCGTCCCCACACGCTGCACGGCGCCCCCCAGCTGCGGCACGTGGACGAGTGTGCTGGGGTGCGGTCGCCCAAGTCCTCTGCGGAGCAGCACCTCGAGCACGTCGTCGCCGAGCTCGCGGACGTTCACCGACTTCCAGTAGCTGCGCAACTGCCCCTTTGGAAACATCCAGTCCAAGAGTCGCTGTACGTCCCGGAATGGCCTGGGTCCGCTCAGGTCGGCGAGTGGAGTACCGAATTCGCTGATCGGTCGGAGGATCGTCGTGGCGTCCTCAGGCGGACCCGCATAGACGGCGGCGGTGATGAATACGTCCCGGTTCTGCACCTCCTGCGGCAGCAGTGGCGTGGCAGGCATCGACCAGAACATGGCACGGCTGGTGACCTCGTCCGGCAGGCCGGCCGTCCAGTCCCGCCAGGCTGGAAGGATCTCCTCCGCGTCGGAGGCGGCGTACATCGCGGCCCCGTACATGACGATGGGTCCGATCGGGTGGGCGTGGAACTCGAAGGCGGTGACGACGCCGAAGTTGCCGCCGCCGCCGCGCAGCGCCCAGAAGAGCTCCTCGTGCTCGGTCTCGCTGGCTCGAAGGAGCGTCCCATCGGCCGTGACGACCTCGACGGCGGCAAGGTTGTCGCAGGTGAGGCCGTACTTGCGGTGGAGCCACCCGAGTCCGCCGCCGAGCGTCAGACCGGCGACGCCCGTCGTCGACACGACGCCGCCCGGCACGGCCAAGCCGAAAATCTGACTCTCCCGGTCGACATCTCCCCAGGTCGCGCCTCCCTGGACGCGGACGATCCGCTCGGCGGGGTTCACCCAGACCCCCCGCATCGCCGAGAGGTCGATCATCATGGCTTCGTCGCAGGTGCTGTGGCCCGCGATTCCGTGGCCACCGCCCCTCACCGCGACCAGCAGATCGCGTTCGCGAGCGAGGTCCACCGCGTCGATCACGTCCGCTGCCCCCGAACACCGGGCAATGAGTCCAGGGTGCCGGTCGAACATGCCGTTGTGCACGGCGCGACTCTCGTCGTAGCCGGGATCATCCGGTGTGATGAGCGGACCGTGGAAGGCCGTCCGAAGTGCGTCGATCCGCTCGTCGGTGACGGCCGTTTCACCGCCGTTGAGCCTGCGGAGCCTCACCGTCATTGCCAGGTCCTCCAGCCAGTCGAGTCCCGAACCCGCATGGGACTATCACCGGCAATCCGGACCTCAAACCCAATTGGGTCGTTGCCCCGCAGGAAGCCACCCCGCTCGGCGAGGCCTCGCCACTCCCGCACCTGCTGCCACGACCCGCACGCCGTGACGCGTCGCGGCCGGCACGTCATCCGTTCGGAGCCCGCGGCAACGGTCAGCGGTACGCCTGCCAGCCGAGGTGCGCGGCGAGCCCGAGCCCGAGCACGGCGATGACGCCACGCAGCGCCGCCGGTGGGCTGCGGCGGATCACGGCCGGCCCGAGCCGCCCGCCGATGAACAGCCCGGCGCCGAGCGGCAGGACCGCCAGCCAGTGCACCGGGCCGAACAGCGCGAACGCGCACGCGGCGACCAGGTTCGCCGCGCCGAGCAGCACGTTCTTCGCCGCGCTGCCCCGGGCGAAGCTGTCCGGTGTCATCGCCAGGAACAGGGCGAGCAGCACGATGCCGGCGGCGGCGCCGAAGTAGCCGCCGTACACGCCGACGACGGCCACTCCGCCGGCCAGCAGCCACCCCTGCCGGGGGTGCCGTTCGGCGTCGGGGGCCTGCCGGGGCAGCAGGATCGCGAGGGACGCGGCGGCGATCAGCCACGGCACCACGAACTCGAACGTCTCCGCCGGTGCGAGCAGCAGCAGCGCGCTGCCCGCGGCACCCCCGGCGACGGCGGCGAGCGCGAGCCACCGCAGCCGCGCCGCCTGCCCGTCCAGCTCGGGCCGGGACCCGACCACCGAGCCGGCACTGGCGAACACGAGCGAGACGCTGTTGGTGACGTTCGCGGTCACGGGCGGCAGGCCGATCGCCAGCAGCATCGGGTAGCTGATCAGCGACGCCAGCCCGGCCACACTGCCGACGAGCCCGGCCCCGATGCCGGCCAGGGGCAGCACCACGTACATCCACCATGTCACGCGCCAGAGTCTGCCCTGCTCCGCGCGGACCGATCAAAGGGCCCGGCGGTAGTGCAGCAACGCCGGGACGGCCAGCGCGACCGCGACCGCGCGGACGGTCCCGGCGACGAGGAACGGGGCGCGCAGCCCGTAGCGGTGGGCGATCAGCCCACCGAGCACGGTCCCGGCCGGGACCAGCCCCCAGCCGAGCATCCTGGTGACGCCGATGACGCGGCCCAGCAGGTCCGCCGGGACGAGCTCCTGCCGCAGGCCGACGGTCACGACGTTCCAGGTCGTGGTGGCCAGGCCGTTGACCGCCAGGCACACCCCGAGCAGCGGCACGGTGTGGCTCGCGCCGGCGCCGAGGATCGCCGCGGCGTTGACGGCGAGCGCGCCGATCAGCGCCGGGATCGCGCCGACGCGCCCGGCGAGCCGCCCGGCGGCCAGCCCGCCGGCGACCCCACCGACCGCGGCCGCGGCGAGCAGCAGCCCGTAGCCGCGGGCGCCGACGTGCAAGGTCCGGGTCGCGAGGAGCACGAGGACGGTGTTGGCGAGCTGGCCGCAGCACAGGTTGACGCTCACCAGCACCGCGAGGGTGCGCAGGAACCGGTGCCGCGCCAGCCAGCGCACGCCGTCCCACGTCGAGGACCGGGAGTTCCGGACCGCGGCGCGGGTGGGCAGGGTGGCGAGCAGGCCGGCGGACAGGGCCAGCGCGGTCGCGTACGCCACGAACGGCCACCAGGTGGCGAGCGCGAACAGCAGCCCACCCAGCGGCGGGCCGATGAACAGCTGCCCGGCGACGATCGCGGTCTGCTGGTGGCCGTTCGCCCGGTGCAGCAGCGGCCTCGCGACCAGCTCCGGCAGGACCGCCTGGGCCGCGGTGGAGGACACGACCGCGCAGCTGCCGAGGGCGAACGCGGTGACCACGAGCACCGGCACGCCGGCCGGACCGCCCGCCAGGAAGAGACCCACCACGACGACCTGGGCCAGCTGCGCCCGCCACATCAGGGTGGTCCGGTCGAGCCGGTCGGTCAGCGCGCCGGCCGGCACCGACACCAGCAGCCACGGCAGGTACGCCGCCGCGGCGACCAGCGACACCAGGCGGGGGTCGCCGGCGACCGCGGCCGCGAGCAGCGGCATCGCAGTGACGTACGTGCCTTCGCCGGCGCTGCTGAGTGCGGTCGCCGACCACAGCCGCCAAGAGGTCCGGGTCATCCACGCATGCTCGCCGGACGGCGACGGAATCCGGCAGCATGTAGCCGGAGCCTAAACTGCACGGGTGGCGTTGACGGTCGAGCTCGACGTGACGGACCTGGCCGCGACCCGGTTCGCGACCTCGCCGCTGTCGGAGACCGTGGCCTGCCTGCAGCAGCTCGGCGGGCACGAGCGGCGGGTCAGCACCCGCCCCTGGCTGCGCTGGGCGCGGGAGCAGCTGGCCCGCGACCCGGTCAACCTCGCCTGGACCTGGCCGCTGCTGGTCAACGGCCGGCCCACCTGGCCGGAGTTCCTGGTGCCGGCGCCGACCGGGCCGCATCCCACCGTCGAGGCGGAGCTCGCCGCGCTCCGGCAGACCCCGGCGCGGCAGGTGCGGGCCAGCCTGACCCGGGTCTTCGGCGCCGACCTGCCACCGGCGGCCGCGGCGCTCGCCGCCGACCCGGCCGAGGGGCTCCGCGGCATCGCCGGCGAGCTGCGCACCGCCCACCGGCGGCTCATCGCCCCGCACTGGCCGCGGCTGCGGGCGATCCTGGACGCGGACGTCCTGCACCGCGCGGAACGGCTCGCCACCGGTGGCGCGGAGCGGCTCTTCACCGGCCTGCATCCCGAGGTGCGGTGGCGGGACGGCCGGCTGATGCTGGTCGGGCGGCGCTGGCCGGTCGAGGTCACGGTGCGGCACGCGCCGCGCGGGCTGGTGCTCATCCCGGTGGCGCTCGGCCAGCCGCACGTGTCCATCAAGCAGCACACGTCGACGCAGACCACGGTGCGGTACCCCGCCCGGGGGACGGTGCGCCTGAGCGTCGAAGCCGAAGCGCCGGATGCCGTGGCGCGGCTGCTGGGCCGGGCGAAGGCACACATCCTGGAGGTGCTGCGCGCCCCCACGACGACCACCGAACTCGCTCGCGCGCTGGGGGTCACCCCGAGCGCGGTGTCGCAGCATCTCGCCGTGCTGCGCGACTGCGGGCTGGTCCAGGGGCGGCGGGCCGGCCGGACGGTGCTGTACCGCACCACCGCGCTCGGCACGGCACTGCGCGCCGGGCCGTTGCCGGCCCGGCGCGGTGACGGTGCTTTACGACCAGGACGCTGACGCCCAGTCGTCGCTGGACCAGTAGTGGCCGGACCAGTAGTGCCCGGACCAGTAGTGACCCGACCAGTAGTGCCCGGACCAGTCGGGGTCGGTCCACGTCGTGGCGCCGTTCCACGGCTTGCCGGTCCACGTCGCCGCAGCCCACGTCTTGGACGCCCAGGAGGTGCCGGTCCAGCCGTCGCCGGCGACGCGGTAGCCCATCCAGGTCCCGCCGGACCAGCTGGTCACGGCGGCGCTGCGCTCGGACCAGGTGGTGGTGTTGAGCGCGCCCCAGACGGTGTTGTCGCCGCTGAGGGCCACGTTGTCGCGGACCAGGCGGCTGGCGCCGCGGGCGTCGTCGAGCTTGCCGGTGCCGGTCGAGCGGTTCCAGCCGGTCGCGTACAGGTTCTGCGAGGCGAGCGCCGCGTTGAGGTTCAGCGCCTTGATGTTGCGCTGCATCGCCAGGCCCGAGACGAAGCTGGCCGACGTGGTCAGCACGGTCTTGACCTGGTCCGGGGTGAGCGTCGGGCGGGCCTGCAGCAGCAGCGCGACCGCCGCGGAGGTGACCGCGGCCGCCTGGGAGCTGCCGCTGCCGCGCAGCAGGGTCGTGCCCACCTTCGCCGACGGGTACGTCAGGTCCACATTGGACCCCGGATCGGCGAGGGACACAATGGACTCACCGGGGGCGAGGACGCTGACGCTGCGGTTGGTGCCGCCGATCGTGGTGAACGAGGCGAAGTCGTCGTCGGCGGCGGTCGCGGTGCCCTTGGTGGTGCTGGCGGCGACCGCGATGACGGCCGGGTCGCTGGCCGGGTCGCTGACGACGGTGTCGCTGTTGCCCTCGTTGCCGGCCGCGGCGACGACCACGATGCCCTTCAGCCAGGCCTGCTCGACCGCGTACTGCACCGGGTCGGACCACGAGTTCGGGGTGCCGCCGGTGCCGTAGGAGATGTTGATGACCCGGATCGGGTTGGCGGGGTCGTCGTTGCGGTGGGCCACGACCCAGTCGATCGCCGCGATCATCTGCGACACGTCGACCGCGCCGTTGGCCGTGCCGACCTTGATGGACGTCAGCTTCGCCTTCGGCGCGATCCCGACGGTCCCGGTCGAAGGGTCGTTGCCGACGATGATGCCGGCCATGTGGGTGCCGTGCCCGTACGTGTCGAGGTAGCGCAGGTCCGGGTCCTGCGACTCGAACGACAGGTCGGGGCCGTTGACGATCTGCGTGGCAGGCAGCCCGTCGACGGGGGCGACGCCGGTGTCGATGAGCGCGACGCCGACGCCGGCCCCGGTCAGCCCGGCCGCCGCGCCCGTGGACGCGTTGATGGACGCGCGCACCGCGGCGAGGGTGGTGCCACCGCTGCCGGTGCTGCTGCCGAGCCAGGCGCTGGAGGCCCAGCCGCCGTCGCCGACGGTGTGGTGGGTGGGTGCCGCGGCGGCGCCGAGTCCGGCGACGGCAGCGGCTGCGGCCGCGAGGGCCGCCACGATCCGGCGTCCTGCCGCCGCCCGCCGCCGCAAGGCAGATCTAGGCATGAGGTGCTCCGTTCCTGCCGCTGATGATCAGCGACGCGTGCTCCACGATGACCCGTCGCGGCCGGGAAATCACTGGCCGTGAGCCCTCTCGGGCCGCACGGCCGCCGGATCTGCCCGACCATCCGACGCGATGTCAGGTGGTGACCGTCGCACCGCACCCGTCCCGCACCCGTCCGGCCACCGTTCGAGCAAGGAGGCGAGACTCAGATGTCGAGGAGGGCGGCGTCGTGCCGGACGTCCTCGTGGTCCGGTGGCAGCGCCAGGTAGGGCAGGAACGCCCTCATTGATGGGCGCGGCCCAGGGCGTGATCGGCGAGGATGCGGTTGTGGCCGCGGGCGAACAGCACCCGGCCCGAGCCCATCACCCGCTCGGCGAGCGCCTGCGCGGCCTCGGCCACGACCGGGTCGCGCAGCACCGCGGCGATCTCGTCGTAGGGGCCGCGGACCATCATCTGGTCCTCGCCCGCGCCGTAGTACTGCGAGTCCACGAACTGCAGGTGCGGGTAGCGACGGGCGGCCTTCGACCGGCCGCCGAAGCCGGACTCCAGGGCGGAGCGTTCGACGATCATCAGCGCGTCGACCGGCGACCCGGGAGTCTTCGGCAGCGTCTGGTAGATGACGACGATGTCGGTGGCCCGCATGGTCAGCGCGGACAGCCGGCCCGGAGTGGTGCCCGGCAGGCAGGACAGCGCCCAGTACTCGCCCTCGGTGGCCGCCGCCTCGGGCAGCGCCGCGGCGACGTAGGCGGTGGCGACCTCGACGACGGGCGTGAAGAACTCGCCCCGGGCGAGGCGGTCGTACTTGCGTTGCATCGTCATGCCGCTGCTGGGTCTGCGCATCAGGAAGTCCCACCCCCGAGCGTGATGAAGACGTAGGTGTACTCGTCGAGGACCTTCGCCAGCGAGACGCCGGGGCGGCCGAGGTGCGCGGGCAGTGCGGCGTCGTCGATGCCGGTCGAGGCGACCAGGTCCGCGGCCCAGGCGCGGCCGAGCGTCAGGTGGCGGGTGAAGGCCGCCCCGTCCCTGGCCCCGTGCAGGGTGACCGCGATCGCGGCGTCCCAGGGCATCACGGTGTCCGGGCGCAGCGCGTAGAGGGCCTTGGCGGCCGCCGTCGGTCCCAGCGTGCGGCTGGGACCGGCCGGGGTGGCGGCGAGGGCCGCGTAGGCGGTGCCCAGCAGCGCGAGGTCGTCGTCGGCGGCCAGCCGCAGCGACCCGGTCGGCAGGGTGGCGCCGAACGCGTCCCACCAGGCCGCGGTGCCGGCGTCGAACACGTCGGGCTCGCCGTCGCGCGGGTACCGGATCCGGCAGCCCCACGAGTTGAGCCAGCGGTGCAGGAGGTGGCGGTGGTCCGGCCGGTCGAGATCCGGACCCGGCGCGGTCCGCGCGACGAACTCGTGCCAGGTCCGGTCCACGTTGGCGTAGCCGTTGAAGACCCCGACGGAGTGGGCGAGCCGGTCCGGGGTCGGAGCCTCCAGGATCACGCCGCCGATCCTACCGGGACCGAGGCGGGCGAATCGTCACGGTCGAGGCCGAGTCGCACCTCGCGGTCGTGCTCGTCCTGGGTCGTCGCGACGCGGCCGAGGGTGTAGCGCAGCATCGGCGGTGCCATCACCGAGGTGGCGAGGGCGACCAGCACGATGATGGTGTAGCCGGTGGTGTCGACGACACCGACCCGCAGCCCGACCGAGGCGACCACGATCTGCACGATGCCGCGCGCGTTGAGCCCGGCGCCGAGGCTCAGGGCGTGCCACCGGTCCAGGCCGATCATGCTCGCGCCGGCGTACGCGCCGCCGAACTTGCCGGCGACGGCGACGGCGAGGACCACGATCGCCGACAGGGCGACGACCGGATTGCCGAGCAGGGTCAGGTCCATCCGCAGGCCGGCGGTGGCGAAGAAGACCGGGGCGAAGACGCCGAGGACGACCGTGCGCAGCGAGGCGAGCCTGGCCGGCTCGACGAGCCTGGTGGAGCTGATCGCGATGCCGCACAGGAACGCGCCGAGCACCGCCTCCATCTTCAGCGCCTGGGTGCCGGCCGCGGCCAGCAGGATCAGCACCGCGACGACGCCGACGACAGCGCCCTGGTCGGTGACCCGTAGGACGACGCGCAGCACAGGCCGCAGCACCAGCGCGGTGAAGAGCAGGATGCCCACGAGGGTGGCCACGCTGAGCGTGACCGCGCCGGTGCTGACGCCGACGGTGGCCATGGTGGTGACGACCGCGAGCAGGAGCCAGCCGACGGCGTCGTCGACCCCGGCCGCGATCAGGATCAGCTGGCCGAGGTCGCGGTGCAGGATGCGCAGGTCGGTGAGGATCTTCGCGATCACCGGGATCGCACTGACGCACAGGGCGACGCCGATGAAGCCGGCGAACACCACCCGGTCGCCGCCCGCCGGCATGATCACCGCCGGCAGGAGCAGGCCGCAGGCGATGCCGAGCCCGAGCGGGATGACCAGGCTGGTCAGGCTCACCACGCCGGCCCGCGGGCCCTGCCGGCGCAGCAGGCCGACGTCCAGGCACATGCCGGCGACGCCGACGAGCAGCAGCATGCCGACCTGCCCGACGGCGTCGAGCATGTTGAACTGGCCGGCCTGGTGCGGGAACAGCCACCCGGCCACCGGCGGGGAGAGGTGGCCGAGGACCGACGGTCCGAGCACCACGCCGGCGAAGAGCTCACCCACGATGGCGGCCATGCCCAGCCGGGTCGCCAGCCGGCCGAGCAGGATGGCGGCCAGCAGCAGGACGGCGACCTGGGTCAGGAACACCAGCAGGGTGGCGGCCGCCGCCGGCGGCATCGGGCTGGAGGCGAGCACGCTTCCCATTACTGGTCGTCTCCGCTCTCGAAGATCGGGTCCACGTCGACCTCGACGGCCGCGGCCGCCGCGTCGAGTGCGGCGTCGCATTCCTCGGGGGACCCGGCGCGGCAGATGACGTAGGCGAACCGGGCGATGTAGTCGTGCGGGGGCAGCCGCAGCACGGCGCCGGGCTCGACCATCGCGACGGCCTCCTCGAGGCCGGGCACGTCGCCTGGCGCGGGCAGGCGGATGTCGAGGATCCGCCCGTCGACCGGCGGGTTCAGGAATCTGATGCCGACCGTGCCGGTGGTGCGCGTGCGGGTCAGGTCCGGCCCGAGGCCGGTGGCGAGGTCGACGGCAACGAACGCGGGATCGATGCCGGTGGCGAGCTTGCCGATGTACGGGATGAGGTCGCCGCCGAGCCGCGCGTTGACCTCGATGATCGCCGGGCCGCGGTCGGTGAGCCGGATCTCGGTGTGGGTGATGCCGTCGCGGACCCCGACGGCGCGGTGCGCCTCGGTCAGCACGCGCAGGATCTCGGGGTCGCGCAGGAGCGGGTCGTCGACGCTGACCGTGTGTCCGATCTCCTCGAAGTACGGCGGCGCGCCGATGCGCTTGCGGGCCAGGAAGAACGGCTGGTACTCGCCGCGGTGCAGCGCGCCGTCGACGCTGATCTCGGGGCCTTCGAGGTACTCCTCGACCAGCACGCCGCCCTCGTACGCGGGGGCGCCGGTGTGGCTGGCGGCCTCCGCCACGGTGAAGGCCGCCTCGATCTCGCCGGCGTCGGCGGCCCGGACCACGCCGATGCTCGCGCCGCAGCCACGGGGCTTCACCACCACCGGGTAGCCGAACCCGGCCGCGGTCTCGACCGCCTCGGCCAGGGTGGTGACGTAGGCGAACCGCGGCTGGGGGAGCCCGGCGGCGGTCAGCGCAAGGCGGTTGCGGTGCTTGTTGCGGCAGTTCTCGACGCCGTCCACGGACAGGCCCGGCAGGCCGAGCGCCTCGGCGATGTGCGCGGCGGTGACGACGAGGGTCTCGTCGTAGGTGAACACGCCCGTGACCCGGTGCTCCGCGGCGATCTCCTGGGCGGTCTTGACGAGGAGCTCCCGGTTGGGGATGAGACGCTCCTGGTCGACCAGCGGGACGACGGAGGTGTGCCGCACGTAGGGCCGCTGCCACGTGTTCGGCGCGCCGTCGAGCAGCCACAGGGGTTGCCGCCGGCTGGCCGAGTCGAGCAGGTACTCCCGGTAGGTTTGTCGGGCGCTGCCGACAACGAGGACGACACCTTCACGGTCCATGGCCAGGAACCTCTCAGTTGGGGGCGACGTAGTAGTAGCGGCGGTAGCCGAGCAGCAGCCCGAAGTCCGACAGCGTGAAGACGTCGACGAACTCGACGTCGACGGGCGGGCGGACGAAGCGGCCGGTGACGACGATGCTGTCGCCGTCGGCGATGATCCGGTCGAGCAGGTGCCGGCCGGGTGGTCCGGTGACCTCGGCGTGCAGGCGCTGCACCTGCACACGACCCCGGCCCTGGGCCGCGTCCGGCCGGCGCACCTGGACGTTGTCGTCCAGCAGCGAGCCGTACGCGTCCAGGTTCCCGGCGTCCAGGTAGTCGTAGGACAGCCGGACATGGTCGACGCCGATCGACGTGACGGCCGCGGTCCGTGCCGGTCGCCTTGCGCCATAGCCGGCCATGTCAGGTCCTCCGATCGGTGTACGGCCCAAATCAGAGCCCCGTGCTGTCACAGTGCGGGAGGGCGCCAACCGTGCGTTATCACGGCGCTATCACGCCGGGTGGCGGTGCGGTCCGCCCCGCCACCCGGCGCCCGATGCAGCAACGGCTCAGAACACGACGCGGGCGGTCGCGGAGGCCCGGGAGTCGCGCGACTTGCGGATGTCCCGGGTGATGTTGACGCGGCGCAGCCAGCGGTCCCGGCCGTCGAAGTTGGCCTTGAACGGCTGCCGGCCGTGCACCGCCCGGTAGTTGTCGACGAACATGATGTCGCCGGGCTCGAGCACGACCCCCCGCAGGTGCTTGTCGACCTCGGCCATGAACGCGTCCAGGGCCGCCACCGCGAGGGGATCGTCGATGTCCCGTTCGATCGCGTCGGAGTCGAGCCGGATGTACGGCGCCGACGGGTCGCCGAACAGGACCGCGGTCTTCTCCGGGTTGCGGCAGATCTCCTCGATCCGTGCGTAGCTGCGGGCGACCGCGGCCTCGGTCCCCGGCGCGACCACCATGTTCGGGTCGCGGTTGACGGGCAGGTGCGCGTCGTCCGGACGGAACACGAACCGCTGCTCGAAGAGCACCTTCGACACTTCCTCGGCGATCGGCACCTCGTCCATGCACGCGAGCATCGTCGCGGTGCGGTCGGGGTTGCGCATGCACATGAGGCCGATGTAGTCGGCGCGGTACGGGTGGAACGCGTCCTCGGTGTGCCACAGCAGCTCGCTGGTGCTGCCGGAGTTGATCTGGCGGTCCTCGTCGCCCTTGATCGGCACCACCTCGTTGACCAGCCGGCCGCCCTGCTGGCTCGACCAGCAGAACACGTCGCCCAGCAGCGTCGCGCACAGGATGAAGAAGAACTCCTCGCGGACCGTGCCGGACTGCCGCAGGGTGTCCGCCCAGTGCTGCGGCGTGTCACCGATGCGGTCGTCGTCGACCTCGAAACCACTGACCAGCAGGGCGCCCGAGGTCTCCTGGTGGCGCAGCCTGTGCGCGGTCGCCCGCAGGCGTTCGGGCATGCGCTGCGCGTAGAGGGTCACGCGGCGCAGAAACGCGGCGTCGTTGGCGTCGGGGAACGTGTCGATCAGCTCGGCGAGGATCGCCTCGACCTCCGCACACTCGGTCGGGCTCAGGCGGACTTCCAGCACGACTGGACTCCATTCGGGTCAGTGATGGTGAAACCGTGCCCGTCGCGGGCGACCAGGACCGCGGTGGGCGACGGGAAGTGGGAACCGATCAGCAGGGTGCCGGCGTCGGCGCACCGGCCGAGCAGCTCGACGCGGGTCCGCCGGGCGAGCCCGGGATCGTGGTCGGCGTGGACGGTCCACTCCGGGTGCGCGATCTGGCACGGGTGATGGATCGCGTCGCCGGAGATGAGGGCGCGCTCGCCGGCCGACTCCACCTCGACACTCACGTGGCCCGGGGTGTGTCCCGGGGTCGGGACCAGCCGGATGCCCTCGTGCACCCGGTGCTCGCCGTTGACGAGGTCGAGCAGCCCGGCGTCGAGCACCGGCCGCACCGAGTCCTCGAAGCCGGCCCGGTCGTCCGCGGACTCGCGCTCGGGCCGCGCCGCCCAGTACCGGAACTCCGTCTCGCTGACGAGGTGCCGGGCCCGGGGGAACGTCGGGGTCCACCCGGCATCGAACACAACGGTGTTCCAGCCGACGTGGTCGAAGTGCAGGTGCGTGGAGACCACGGTGTCGACGTCGCCGGGCTTCACCCCGTGCCCGGCGAGCCGCTCGAGGAAGTCGGTGTCCAGCCCGCTCCACGCGGGCAGGCCGGGCCGGGGCTTGCCGTTGCCGATGCCGGTGTCCACCACGACCACGGCGTCGCCCAGCTCGATGACGAACGCCTGCACGACACTGCGCAGCTCGCCGTCGTCGGTGATGAAGTCCGGTCGGAGCCAGGGAATGCGTCGCAACCGCGACGGGGTGGCGTCGCGCATGCCGGACTGGATGATGCAGCCGGCGACGGAGGTCTCCACGATCGGTGTGACGCGGGCCGCGCCCACCTGCCATCCGGTCATGTCCGCAGTTCCAGCGTGCAGCACTTCACGCTGCCGCCGGCCTTGAGCAGCTCGGACATGTCGGCGCCGATCGGTTCGAAGCCGCGCTCCCGCACCTGCGCGATGAGCCCGGTCGCGGCCTGGGGCAGCACCACGTGCCGGCCGTCGGAGACCGCGTTGAGGCCGAACACGGCGGCGTCGAGGTCGCCCGCCCGGATGGCGTCCGGGTACAGCTCCTCCAGCAGCCGGCGGCTGTCCGGCGAGAAGGCCCGCGGGTAGTACATGACGGTGTCGGCGTCGAGCACGCACAGGGCCGTGTCCAGGTGGTAGTAGTGCGGGTCGACCAGGGTCAGCCCGGTCACCGGCACGCCGAAGAACTCCGCGGCCTCGCCGTGCGCCCTGGAGTCGGTGCGGAAGCCGGTGCCGGCCAGGATCCGCCCGCCGGCCACCAGGTAGTCACCCTCGCCCTCGTTGACCCAGCGGGACTGCCGCACGTCGCGGTAGCCGTGCTCGCGGAACCAGTCGAGGTAGGCGCCGGCCTCCGGCTGGCGCTGCGGATGCCGGAACCGCGCCACGAACGCCTGGCCGTTGAGGACGGTCGCGCCGTTCGCGGCGAACACCATGTCGAGCAGCCCCGGCCGCGGCTCGAGCTGTTCCACCCGGTGGCCCAGCTCGAGGTAGAGGTCGCGCAGCCACTCCCATTGGGCGATCGCGAGGTCGGTGTCGGTGGGCTTCTTCGGGTTCATCCACGGGTTGATCGAGTATTCGACGTCGAAGAACGTCGGTCTGACCATCAGATAGTGCCGCGGGGTGGCTGTGCGGGGCATGCGGGTCCTCCTCAGTGAGTCCCGGTCAGGCGGACGTCGATCTTTCCGGCCAGGTCGAGCGCTGCCCGCATGGCGTCGTCCAGGGACGTGCCGAGCGCGCCGATGCCGCCGATGATGCTGTTGCCCTCGGGAGGCCGGCGGATGATGTCGCCGGGCTGGGCCGTGATCTTCAGGAAGTACAGCTGCTCGGCCTCGGTCACCTCGGGCGGCGCGGTCACCGACTCGATGGTGCCGCCGGGGCAGATCAGGCACATCGCGGCCGTGTGCACCTCGGTGGGCTGGAAGTGGTGCACGTCGGGGTGCACGCCGGCGGCGACGTCGGCGACGGCCCGGATCGGGTCGTAGCCGGCGGAGATGCGGGCCATGTAGTCCAGCCCGCCGCCGCCCGGCCGGACCGCGATCTCGAGGATGAACGGCTTGCCCCGGTGGAAGCGCACCTCGGCGTGCATGACGCTGCGGTGCAGGCCCTGCGCCCTGACCGCGGAGCGGACCAGCGCGTGGACGTCGGCGACCTGCTCGGCGGTGAGGGCGGTCGGCGCGTGGTGCACGTCGTCGTCGAACGTGTCGCCCTCGACGGTCACCCGGTCCACAATGGAGCCGAGGTAGACCTCGTCGTCCCAGACGAGCGCCTCGATGAGGTGTTCGTGCCCGTCCAGGAACGACTCGACCAGCAGCCCGTGCGGGCCGAGGTCCAGTCCGCCGGCCTCCATCTCGTACCACGACATCCGCTGGATGCCGTCCTCGGCCTGCCGGTACCGTTCGCGCAGCTGCTCCTCGTCGTCGATGCGGAACACGAAGTTGCTCGCCGCGCCGAGGGTGGGTTTGAGGATGACCGGGTAGCCGAACGCCGTGGCCGCGTCGAGGGCCGCGTCGAGGTCGGTGACGAACGCGAAGCTCGGGTGTGCCACGTCGCCGCGTTCGTGCGCCTGCCGCATGATCAGCTTGTTGCGGCTGGCGACGGCCGCGTCGACGCCGATGCCCGGCAGGCCGAGCGCGGTCGCCACGGCGGCCACGGCGACGACCGCGGACTCGGAGAAGGTGAAGACGCCGTCGAAGTGCTCCTCCGCGTGCCACGCCTTGGCGTCGGCGATGAGGTCGTCGATGTGGGTGCTGCCGGCCCGGCGGTAGCGTTCCGCCGGCCAGAAGTCGTCGGAGCCGACGCCGTTGAGCACGTACAGCTCGACACCGAGCGCGGCGATCTGCTGATAGCGGGACAGGTAGTAGTAGGCGTTCTGGCTGGCTTCCAACCCGAGCAGTTTCACGACCCTCACCTCACTGGGACCTCGTTGGACACTTGCTGCAGAAGCGAACGGGCGATGAGCGGGGCGAACTTGAACGACCCGCCGCCGCACGCCGCGTAGGACACGACCCGGTCGCCGAGCACCGCCGACATCGGGCCGCCGGTGGAGCGGCGCATCAGGTAGTAGGCGTCGCGGCCGCCGGTCACCCAGCCGGCGTCGAGGCCGCGGACCAGCGGCACGAACTGCTCGACGAGGTGGTCGCGCCAGTACGGCGGGGTGTCGGTGCCACCGACCTCGGTGACGACCCGGCACGCGCTCGCGGCGCTGAGTTTCAGGGAGGTGCCGGCGACGGGTGGCACCAGCCATCCGCCGTTGCTCGTGCCGAACGTCGAGATCGGCGGGGTGGCGGACCACACGGCGGTGTCCCGCTCCGGCACCGCGCAGACGACCATGCTCTGCCGGCACAGGACGAGGTCGCCGGCGAGGTGCGCCGGCAGCAGGCGCCGCGACCACGCCCCGGCGGCCAGCAGCACCGCGTCGGGGCGCAGCACCTCGCCGTCGGCGAGCTGGACGGCCGCGTCGTCGGCGTCGACCGCGACCGCGGCCCGGTGCGGCAGGAGCTCGGCCTCCGGGGCCGCCCGCAGCCAGCCGGCGCAGGCGATGAGGATCCGGTCGGCGAGCAGCACCCCGGCGAGGTCCTCCAGCACGGCGGTCGCGCCGTCCGGGAACCGCACCTGCGGGTAGGTCGCCGCCAGCGACAACGGGCCGAACAGGTGCGCCCCGGATCCCGCGCCCGTCAGCATCCGTTCGGCGCGGGTCAGGTCCTCGGCCGGCAGCACGTGCAACGCGCCCACCGGCTCGTAGATCCTGGTGCCGAGCAGCCGCTGCAGGCGCAGCCACTGGTGGTGTGCCCGGACCGCCGCGGCCGTCGCCGCCGGGTCGTCCAGGTGCAGCGCACGGATGACCCGTTGCTGGTCGAACGAGGTGGCGCCGGCATGGGGGATGCCCGCCTGGTCGACGAGCACCACCTGATGCCCGGCGGTCACGCACTCCACGGCGCTCAGCAGGCCGACGACTCCGGCGCCGACGATGACGATCCGCACGACACGACTCCCGTCAACAGGTCAGTGCACCCGGCGGCTGCCCGCGGCACTGCGGTAGCGGATGTCCCACAGGCTGCGGCGCAGGTAGGTGCGCTGCAGCCAGCGGTCGTGGCCGTCGTGCTGGGCGAGGAACTGCGACCGGGCGTGCAGACCCTTGCGGTTGTTGATGAGCAGCGCCGTCCCGCGTTCGAGGCGCACCTCGTGCGCGACGGCGCGGCACGACCGCTGCAGCTGCGCCAGTGCGGTGTCGGCCTCGGCGGTCAGTCCCACCACGCCGTTGGCCGACACGACGATCCCGGGAGCCGCCGGCGGGCCGGAGATGATGGCGATCGGGTCCGACAACACCGCCGCGCCGCCGGCGTGGTCGCGCACGTAGCTGCCCGGCGCGTTCAGCCGGAACTGCGGGGTGCGCAGCGTCTCCTCCACGTCGGCGGGCAGGTCGCCGACCACGTCGCGGGCGTCCGCGTAGTAGGTGACGGCCTCCCGGTTGCGGTCCTGCCGGAGGCAGTTGAGCACCAGGAAGTCGGGGTTCGGCAGGTCGAACCGGCCGAACTCGTCGAACACGATGTCGCTGTGGAAGTTCAGGAACGCCGCTGAGCTCTGGTTCGTCTGCGACCTCGCGCCGGTGGACACCGGCACGACGTCGTGCACCAGCCGGCCGGCCTTCTCGGTGGTGACGCCCACCGGCTCACCCAGCAGCTGGCTGAGGCCGAGCAGCACGCCCTCGGCGACGAACGTCCGCTTCAGCGGGCTCGGCTCGCCGTTGACCGGCGTCATCGGCAGTTCCGGGTCGACGGGCAGGTTGCGCACCAGCGCGACACCGGCGGTGTCCGCGTGCCGCCCGAAGTCCAGGATGCCCTGCAGCAGGTCGATCGGCAGCGCCGAGAACACCACCCGCAACCAGGTCAGTGAGCGGTCGATGTCCTCGACCGGGTCGGGCGAGGACTCCAGCAGTTCGCCGATCGCGTCCCGGACGCTGTCGGGAAGCACGAATTCGGTGAATGTTCGGTCCAACGTGCGGACATCCGCATCGGCAAGCATGGCCAACAATCCTCTCCAACGAGAAGGGGGCGTTGGTGGCAAGACAACCGTCTCGTCGAGACGACGTCAATGAATGCGATGACCGAGATTGTTGGTCGATGGTGGATTGATTGTTCTGTGCCCGGCGGGGTTCCGGTCAACGCCGTCACGGGGTGAAGTAGCCGGCAGCGAAGCGTGGTCCCGACGACGGTTGGAGCACTCTATGGCGGATCGAGACGTGGAACTACTGGCGATCGGGGCGGGACCATCGAACCTCGCACTCGCCGTGGCACTGGAGGAGCTCGCTCCGGATCTGGCGCGCGACTCCCTCATCATCGAGCGGAACAAGGAGGTGAGCTGGCAGCCCGGAATGCTGTTTCCGGAGGCGCTTTCCAATACGTCGTTCCTGAAGGATCTGGTGACGTTGCGGAATCCGCGCAGCCGATTCTCGTTCCTCAATTATCTGCACGCCACCGGCCGGCTCGACCATTTCGTCAACATGGGCAGCCTGACGCCCTACCGGGCCGAGGTGGCGGACTACCTGCGGTGGACGGCGCGCTCGCTGGCGCTGGTGGAGCTGCAGTACGGCCGGCAGTGCGTGGACATCGGTCCGGTCTGGACCGGCGGCACGCTCACCGGCTGGACGACCACCCTCGCCGACGGCCGGACGATCGGCAGCCGGTACCTGGTCCTCGGCACCGGCCGGGACATCCGGATCCCCGAGGTGCTGCGCGCCGTCGACCGGGACCGGGTGGTGCACAGCACCCAGTACCAGAAGCGGATCGGCGGCCTGCGCAAGGACCTGCCCTACCGGGTGGTGGTCGTCGGTGGCGGGCAGAGCGCGGCGGAGCTGTTCTACTCGGTGCAGATCGACCTGCCGGAGTGCCGTCCCACGATGGTGATGCGCTCGGTGGGCCTGAACTGCTACGAGTCCAGCAAGTTCACCAACGAGCTGTTCTTCCCGTCGTTCGTCGACGAGTTCCACGCGTCCCGGCCGGAGGCGCGGGCGCAGATGCTCGCCGAGATGCGGCCCACCAACTACGCCGGCGTGGCGCCCGGCATGATGGATTCCCTCTACCGCCAGGTGTACCTGGACCGCCTCTCCGGCCGGTCCCGGCTGCAGATGATCACCATGCACGACATCACGTCGGCGCGCGACGACGGCGACGAGATCGTCCTGGAGCTCACCGACTGGCGCACCGGCGCCATCCGTGAGCTGCGCACCGACCTGGTGCTGCTCGGCACCGGGTTCTCCCCGCAGATGCCGTGGGCGGTGCGCCGGCTGGCGGAGCGGATCGGCCTGTCCGACGTCGCCGTCACCCGCGACTACCGCCTCGTCGTCGACCGGCCGAGCACGGCGGCCTGCTACCTGCACGGCGTCAACGAGCAGACCCACGGCATCGCCGACTCGCTGCTGTCGGTGATGGGGAACCGGGCCAACGACATCCTGCGGGACGTCCTCACCGGCGACCACCTCGACCTGACCCCTGTCACGGCGCCCGCCGTGGCGGCGACCTGACGAAGGAAGGAAGGCAGTCATGGAGCTTCGACCGTTGGTGCGGGAGCGCATGAACCACGAGAACGGCGCGGACGCGCAGCGGCTGGTGCCGTGGCCGGTGCTGAACGCCCCGTTCGAGGGGTCCTGGTGCGTGGTCGCCCCCGGCGGCGCGACCGGGACGCACGCGCACCACGAATACGAGATCTTCATCGCCCTCAGCGGCGAGGCGGTGCTGGACTCCGAGGGCGAGCGCAAGCCGTTCAAGGCCGGCGACATCGTGCACTTCCCGCCGCACACGGCGCACCGCGTCATCAACGAGAGCGACGAGGACTTCCAGCTGTACTGCGTGTGGTGGGACACCGAGATGTCCGAGAAGTTCATGGCGCGGCACACGTCCGAGCAGGCGTTGGCCTGAGATGGCGACGTCTGACGGTGGGAAAGGCCGCCCGGTCCTCGTGATCGGCGGCCCGCCCACGACGAACGGCGACCTGCACGTCGGGCACGTCGCCGGGCCGTACGTGGCGGCGGACGTGTGGTCGCGCTACCAGCGGGCCCTCGGCCGGGACGTGGTGTTCGCCTCCGGCGGCGACGACAGCCAGACCTACGTCACGACCACCGCCGCCCGGCTCGGCACCTCGCCGACCGAGCTCATCACGAAGTCGTGGTCGCAGATCAAGAGCACGTTCGAGGCGATGGGGATCGCCGTGGACGGCTTCGCGCCGACCGACGACGACTACCGGTCCACGGTGTACGACTACGTGAACCGCCTGCACGCGCTGGGGAAGTTCCGGCTGCGCACGGTGCGCCTGCCCTACAGCGAGGCGCACGGCACGTACCTCGTGGAGGGTCTGGTCGGCGGCGACTGCCCGACCTGCCTGGCGGACAGCCGCGGCGGGATCTGCGAGGCCTGCGGGCACTGGATCGACTTCGACGGGCTGCTCGACCCGTGGAACCTGCTGGACCCGTCCGACGAGGTCACCTACCGCGAGGCGGAGATCCTGGTCTTCCCCCTCGAGGAGTACCGCGAACGGCTCATCGCGTTCCACGAGGAGAAGGCCTCCACCTGGCGGCCGCACCTCGTGTCGCTGATGCGGGAGCTGCTGTCGAAGCCGCTGCCGGACTACCCGATCACCTACCCGGTCGCGTGGGGCCTGCCCGCGCCGTTCCCGGAGACGCCGGGACAGACCATCAACGCGTGGACCGAGGGCATGCCGGCCTCGATGTACTGCAACCACTACGGCCGGCTGCAGCAGGGCCACCGGCCGCCGACCACCGACGACGCCTGGCGCGCCGAGCACGACGCGGAGCTCGTCTTCTTCGTCGGGTTCGACAACCTGTTCATCTGGGCGCTGGTCCACGTCGCGGAGCTGATGGCGCACGAGGGCCGCTACGTCCTGCCGAGCACGATCCTCACCAACGAGTTCTACGAGCTGGAGAACGAGAAGTTCTCCACCAGCAAGGGTCACCTCGTGTGGGCCCGGGACCTGGTGGCGGACGTGCCGCGGGACGTCGCCCGGTTCTACCTGAACCTCAGCGCGCCCGAGCACGCCCGCACGAACTTCAGCCAGGCGGTGCTGGACAAGGTCGCCGGCGAGCGTCTCGTCGAGCCGTGGAACGAGCTGGGCACGACGCTCGCCAAGCTGGCGGTCGACGGTGAGCCCTTGCCCGTCCCACCGGGGACGCAGGCGCGGATCGCGGCGATGATCTCCCGGTTCCGGCACTGCTTCGAGCTGGACAGCTTCAGCCTGAGCCGGGCCGCCGACCTGGTGGTCCAGCACACCGCGCGGCTGCGCGCCGACGCGCAGCTCGCCCTGACCGCGGAGCCGGACGCGCTGCCGATGCGCGCCGGTGACCTGTTCCTGCAGACGCGGGCGCTCATCACCTGCGTGTCGCCGATCCTCGTCGACGTCGCGGCCCAGCTGGCCGGGAACGGCGAGTTCGAGCCGCGGATCTCGGCCGAGGCGTTCGACGTCACGCACACCACCGCGTTCACCGTGCCGGGCCTGAGCCTGCGCACGGCGGGCGCCGACCGTCCGGCCGATCCGGCCGTCCCGACCAGCATCGTTTGAGGCAGAACATGGCTATCGACACGTCATCGTCCACCACCACCGGCTCCGACCGGCGGTCGAGGCTGACCGAGCGGCAACTCGTCGCCGCCGGATTCATCACCACCGCGGGCAACGCGTTCCAGATCACCGCGGCCGCCATCATGGTGTTCCGGGCCGAGAACACCACCCTGTCGGTCGGCTGGCTGTTCATCGCCGTGTCGATCCCGCAGGTCGTCCTGTCGGTCATGTTCGGCCGCCTGGTGGACCGGATGGACCGCCGGCTCCTGTGCGTCATCGCCGACGTGGTGAGCGCGGTGACCGCGTTCGCGCTGCCGCTGTGGATGTGGTTCGGCGGACCCGTCAGTCTCGGGTCCTACCTGGCGAACTTCCTGCTCGCCGTCACCGCGGCGCTGTTCATGCCGGCCAGCAACGCGCTGGTCAAGGAGCGCGTCCTGGACGGGCGGCTCGGCCGGTTCAACAGCCGCTACGAGATGGGCACCAACACCGGCATGCTCCTGGCGTCGTCCTCGGCCGGGTTCCTGATCGTCATCTTCGGTGCGACGCCGCTGCTCGTGTTCAACGCGTTCACCTTCGTCGCGTCCGCGGTCCTCACCTGGTTCGTGGGCACGAAGCCGGCCGGAGCAACGCAGCCCACTGTGGACGCGTCGGCGGCCGGTGCGTCGGCGGCGCCGGTGCGGCGGCAGCCGATCAAGCGACTGGCGCTGCTGTACACCGCCGGAAACGCCAACCTCATGGTCAGCAACGTCATCCTCACCACCATCGTCCTGCAGCACTGGAAGCAGAGCCCGTGGGTGATCGGTGTGGTCGACGCGCTGGCCGGGGTCGGGTTCATCATCGGCGCCGCGTGCTACCCCTGGATCAGTGCCCGGATCAAGGGTCTGCACCTCGCGGTGCTCGGCCAGCTCGGGTGCATGACGATGGTCATCTTCGAGCCGCTGCACTACATCGCGCTCATGTCGGTCATCCCGGTGGCGGCGTTCTGCTTCGCCAACGGGCGCATCGCGGCCCGGACCCTGCTGATGCAGGCCAGCCCGGTGGACCGGGTGGGCCGGATCTTCGGCGGCGCGCAGGCGTTCGGGCTGGCGCTCGGCGTGGCCGCGACGGTCGGACTGTCCGCCGTCGCCGACGGGATCTCGGTGCCCTGGGCCTTCTGGGGCCTGGTCATCCTCGTCGACGCCATCGCCATCGGCACCTACCTGAGCCTCCGCAAACCGCTGGCGGCGACCGAGAAGGCGCCCGAGCCGGTCGCCGCCGAGCCGGTGGCCGTCCCCGCCTGACGGACGGCGGCGCCCGGTCCACCCGGGCCGGGCGCCGCCCGACCAGCCGGATCACCGCATCCACGAGAGAGGTCATGATGGACCAGCAGTTGACATCCGCGGCCCGCTCGGCACAGGACGGCGTCGCCACGTGGGCCTGCCTTCCCGGGTTCCCACCGGCGGTCATCTTCCCGTTCACGCCGCCCGAGCGGTACGGCATGCGCAGCACCTACGAGTTCCAGATGCTCATGTACCGCCCGCTGTACTGGATCGGCCGGGACGGCAAACTGGAGATCGACTTCGACCTGAGCCTCGCCGACGAACCGGAGTGGAGCGAGGACGGCCTCACCGCCACGGTCCGGATCAAGCCCTGGAAATGGTCCAACGGCGAGACCGTCTGCGCCGACAACGTGATCTTCTGGGTGAACATGCTCGCCCGCAAGGGGCCGAGGTTCGGCGCCTACGTCGAAGGCCTCTTCCCGGACAACCTGGTCTCCTACGCCAAGGTCGACGAGCAGACGGTGAGCTTCACCTTCGACCAGGTGTACTCGCAGTACTGGGTCCTGATGAACCAGCTGACGATGATCACGCCGATGCCGAAGGCCTGGGACCGGACCGCCGACGGCCCGGCCGACGCCAGCCACGACATCGAGCAGGTCGAGGCGGTCTTCGACTACCTCCTGGCGCACAACGGCAGCCCGACCGCGGAGAGCAACGCCCATCGCATGCTGTGGCCGCAGAGCCCGATCTGGAGCGTCGTCAACGGCCCCTGGAAGCTGACGGAGTTCACCGCGGAGGGCGCCGTCACGTTCGTGCCGAACGAGCACTACAGCGGCCCGAACCCGGCCCGGCTGGCGGAGTTCCGGCAGCTGCCGATCGAGACCGACGAGCAGGAGTACGAGCTGCTGCAGCAGGGCGACTCGATCCAGATCGGCTACCTGCCGATGGGCCTCGGCAAGCAGCCCAGCGGCGACCCGACCGTGGGCGGCCCCAACCCCCTCGGCGACCGGTACGACCTCGTCCCGCAGGTGCTGTTCAGCCTGCACTTCATGGCCCTGAACTTCTACAACCCGAACATCGCCGGCAAGCTCATCCACCAGCCGTACATCCGCCAGGCGCTGCAGAGCTGCCTCGACCAGGACTACGGCTCGCGGGAGATCTACCAGGGCTACGGCTGGCGCCAGGACGGCCCCGTCCCGAGCCTGCCGGACAGCGACCTGATCTCGCCGCGGCTGCGCAACGGCAAGGCGATCTGGCCCTTCGACCCGGACCGGGCGCGGGAGCTGCTGGAGGCCAACGGCTGGGACGCCAGCGTCTCGCCGGCCGTGTGCGTGCGGCCCGGCACCGGCCCCGGCGAGGCCGGCGAGGGCATCCCGGCGGGCACGCGGCTGAGCCTGTCGCTGCGCTACATCGAGGGCCGCCCCGCGCTGACCCGCCTGATGGAGCAGTTCCGCGCCGACGCCGGCAAGGCCGGCATCGAGCTGCGGCTGTCGGAGATCTACGCGTCGGTCCTCGTGGCCCAGGACGGTCCGGGCGCGCCGACGCCGGAGAACCCGCGCACCTGGGAGCTGTCCTGCTGGAACGGCGGCTGGGTCTACAACCACCCGACCGGCGAGAACCTCTTCCAGAGCGGCGCGGCCTGCAACTTCAGCAACTACCGCGACGCGCGCGCCGACGAGCTCATCGCCCGCACGGTGACCACCGACGACCCGCAGGCGCTGTACGAGTACCAGGAGTACATCAGCGAGCAGGCGCCGGTGCTGTACACGCCGAACTTCCCGCGCCGGCTGTTCGAGGTCGCCGCGAACCTGCGCGGCTTCACGCCGGTCAACCCGTACGGCCTGATCAACCCGGAGAACTGGTACTACGCGGAGGAGGAGGGATCATGAGGCCGGTCATTCTCGTGGGCTTCGTGGGTGCCGCGCTGCCCACCCTGCCGAACATCCAGCCCGACCAGTCGGTGATCTTCGTGGAGGAGCCCGACGTCGTGCGCAAGCGCGACGTCCGGACCAAGGTCGCCGGGTGCCCGACCGTCCGGGAGCTCGTCGAGTGGGAGTTCCACCTGCCCGGCAAGGCCGACGAGTTCTATCACACCTACCGCGACCTGGACCCGGAGGCGGTCATCCCGCTGACCGAGTACGCGACGCCGTTCGCGGCCCGGCTCGCCGAGCGCTACGGCCTGCCGGGCGCCGGGTTCGCCGCCGCGTCGCTGCTGCGGGACAAGGCGCTGCTGCGCAATGTCAGCCGGGCGGCCGGGGTCACCAACCCGCGCAGTGTCCGGGTGGACGGCCCGCACGAGGTGCTCGCGTTCATGCGGTCGGTCGGCGGCCCGATCGTGCTGAAACCGGCCAACCGGCAGGCGTCCGTGGGTGCCTGGCTGATCCACGACCCGGCCGAGGTGCCGGAGGCGTGGGACGCCTGCGTGGTCCAGGACGAGGGCGTGTTCGTGCCGGACCGCCCGATGGAGCTGCGGATGCTCGCCGAGGAATGCGTGCTGGGGGAGCAGTTCAGCGTCGAGATGCTGGTGCGGGCCGGCGAGGACCTGTTCACCAACGTCACCCGCGCCCGCCTGGTGCCCGGGCCGATCCCGGCCGAGGAGTCCCACGTCGTCCCCGCCGACACGACACCGGAGCTGATGGCGCTGCTGCGCGAGCAGACCCGCCGGATCGTCGACGCGGTCGGCTTCCGGGACGGCATCGTGCACTGCGAGTGGATCGTCAGCGACGGCGTGCCCAACCTGGTCGAGTGCGCCGGCCGGTTCGCCGGCGACGGCATCATCGAGCTGATCGAACGCGCCTACCCGGTGGACCTGGTGCGCGCGTACTACGCGGTGATGAAGGGCGTGCCGATCCCGGTCGTGCTGCCCCGCGCGGCGCGGCGTGCGGCGGCCGTGCGGTTCCTGACGATCGGCACCGGCGTCGTCCGCGACGTGCGCGGCGTCGACCGGGCCGCCGAGGCCGACGGCGTGTTCCTCTGCGACGTCACCGTCCAGGCGGGGGAGCGGTTCGGTGGGCTGCGCAGCTCGTGGGACCGGGTCGGCGACGTGATGGTCACCGGCGACACCCCGCAGGAGGCGCTCCGCCTCGCGGACCGCGCCGCCGCGCTGATCGAGATCGACGTGCTGGTCCCGGAGCTGGAGACAGTGGCGCCGTGACGACCCAATCTGCCGGGACGCTCGTCGCTCGGACCCGCCTCGACGTCGTCGTCACCGGCCTGTCCTCCGACGCGCACACCTGGAACCTGGTCTACCTGCAGCTGCTGCTCGAGGAGCTCGGCTGCGGGGTGACCAACCTCGGCGGGTGCACGCCGGACGAGGTGATCGTGCGCGAGTGCGCCGACAGCCGGCCGGACCTGGTGGTGATCGGCAGCCTCAACGGCCACGGCTGCCAGGACGGCGTCCGGCTGATCGCCGCCATGCGGGCCTGCCCCGCCCTGGCGGCGACGCCGGTGGTGATCGGCGGCAAGCTCGACGTGGCGGGCGGCGGCGACGGCCACAACGGCGACCGGCTGCTGGCCGCCGGCTTCGACGCCGTGTTCGAGGACACCGGTGGGCTGCACCCCTTTCGGTCGTTCGTGCGGACCCTCGCCGGGCGACCGGCGGCGGCCTCGGTGGGCGCCAGATGACCGCCGACGTCACAGAAGCTCGGTCCGGTGCGCTGTCACTCACCGGGACGACCACCCTGCCGGCAGCAACGACGCTGCCGCGGGTGCCGTCCTTCGGCGAGGTGGTGGCGGCGCACCGGGCCGCCGGCCGGCTGGTCGTCCAGCCGAGGATGGGGTTCGCCGACCCGGCCCGCATGCGCCAGGGGCTGCTCGCCACCCGTGACGCCCGGGCGGCCACCGTCGGCACCATCACCCTCGACAGCTACACGAGGGTCGGTGACCACGACGCGGTGACCCGGGCCCTGGCGGCCGGCGCGGACCTCAACGGCTATCCCCTCGTCGACGCCGACCCGGTGGCCACCGCACGGATGCTGGCCGACGTGCTGACCCCGGCGTTCCCGGTGCAGGTGCGGCACGGCTCCGCCGACCCCCGGCGGATCGTGCGGACCCTGCTGCGGCAGGGGTTGCACGCCACCGAGGGCGGGCCGGTGTCCTACTGCCTGCCCTACAGCCGGATGCCGCTGGTCACCGCCGTGGAGCACTGGCGGCAGAGCTGCGAGCTGCTCGCGGCGGCCCGGGAGCACGGCAGCGAACCGCACCTGGAGACCTTCGGCGGCTGCATGATGGGCCAGCTGTGCCCGCCGGCGCTGCTCGTCGCGTTGAGCGTGCTGGAGGGCATGTTCTTCCGGCAGCACGGGCTGCGCTGCATCTCCTTCAGCTACGCCCAGCAGACGCATCCGGGCCAGGACGAGGAGGCCGTCGCGGCGTTGCGGCGGCTCATCCGCCGGTACGTGCCGGACGTGCGCAGCCACGTCGTGATCTACACCTACATGGGGGTGTACCCGCGGACCCCGGGCGGCGCGCGGGGCCTGCTCGCCGCGTCGGCCCGGCTGGCGGTGCGCACCGGCGCCAGCCGGCTGATCGTCAAGACCTCGGCCGAGGCGCACCGGATTCCGACCGTCGCCGAGAACGTCGCGGCCCTGGAACACGCCGCGGTCGCGGCCCGGCACGCCGACCTCGGCGACCCGCCCATGGACACCGGCGTCCACGCGCAGGCGCGGGCCCTCATCGACAACGTGCTCGCGCTCGACGACGACCTCGGCCGGGCGCTGACGGTCGCGTTCGCCCGCGGCCACCTCGACGTGCCGTTCTGCCTGCACCCGGACAACGCCGGCCGGGCCCGCGGCTACCTGGACCACGACGGTCGCCTGCAGTGGCAGCGCATCGGCGCGATGCCGCTCGGGGGTCTCGTCGCGGTGCCGGCCACCGAACCGATGACGTCCGCCGGGCTGCTCGACGCGCTGCAGCACGTGCAGCGGACCTACGACGCACAGCACTCCGTCAATTCGACCGGAACTTGGGAGAGCCGCATGACCATCACCCCGCTGGACAGCAGGATCTCGGCCGGGCAACGGCCGCCCGGCACCCGCGCCCACCTGACCTCACCGGTGACCCAGGCGGCGCTGCGCATCCAGAACTCCGTCCTCGCCGGCAGCCGTGAATACCTGAGCACGCTGGGCTTCCAGGAGATGATGCCGCCCATCATCGGCCCGGTGACCGACCCCGGCGTGCGCGGCGCCAAGCAGATCGACGTCGACTTCTACGGGCACCGGTACAAGCTGATGACCAGCGTCATCCTGTACAAGCAGGCGTCGCTGCTCGCCTTCGACAAGATCTTCTATGTCGCGCCGAACGTCCGGCTCGAACCGCTCGAGACCGCGGGCACCGGCCGGCACCTGGCCGAGTTCACCCAGATCGACGTCGAGGTCGCCGACGCGAGCCGGGAAGACATCCTGGACCTGCTGCAGGGCCTGCTACGGCACATCGTCCGGCACGTGCTGCGGGAGAGCAAGGCCGACCTGGCCGCGCTCGGCCGCGACCCGGACGTGTTCGAGGCGCTGCTGCGCGAGGAGTTCGAGCGGATCAGCCACCCGGACGCGGTCGCGCACCTGCGCCGCCTGCAACACCTGCAGAGCACCGACTCCGAGATCGACTGGGAGGGCGAGCGGCTCATCTCCGAGCAGACCGACCGGCCGTTCTTCATCGTCGGCTACCCGAAGGGCTCCCGCGGGTTCACCGACGGCGAGTCGAGCACCGAGCCGGGCGTGCTGCGCAACTTCGACCTCATCGCCCCGGACGGGTTCGGCGAGCTGTGCAGCGGCGGCGAGCGCACGTACGAGTACCGCCGGCTCATCGAACGCATGCGCGAGACCGGCGAGAACCCGGCCAAGTACACGTGGTACCTGGACCTGGCCCGGGAGGGCCTGCGCCCCAGCGCCGGCTTCGGTCTCGGCCTGGAGCGGGTCACCCGCTACCTGGCCGGTCTGGACGCGGCCTGGCAGGCCAACGCCTTCCCCAAGCTGCCCGGGATCGTGTCGCCGTGAGCGGGATCCGGGCGCCGCAACTGCCGGAGGCGGCGATCCGGGCGCGGGCCCGCGACGCCACCGCGGCCGCCTTCCCCGACCTCACCGAATACGGGCACTCGCTGTTCGGCGCGACCCCGGGCCCGCCGTCCGGCGACGAGCTCGACCTGGCGCGGATCGTGCCGCCGGTGTTCATGCCGCGGCGGCTGGAGCGGATGTTCGACCTCGGCCGCGAGCCGCTGCCCGGCGACGCCGTCCTCGGCTGCGAGATCGGCGGTTTCCAGGCGCCGCTGCCGGTCTTCCTGTGCGCGTTCGGCTCCACCCAGGTCGCCGGCCGCGGCCTGGGGGTCGACGCGAGCGAGCAGGCCGGCCGGCTCGGCATCCCGATGGTCATCGGCGAGAACGTGGTGCCGATGCACGGTTACGGCCGCACCGCAGACGATCCGCCGCCGGACGGTGGCCTGCTGGGCCGGATCCGGGCGTACGCCGACGCGGTGCCCGACGGGCTCGGCGGCGTCGTGGTCCAGCAGAGCACCGAGGACGCCGATGCCGAGGTGTGGAACCTCGTCTACAGCGACCCGTTCGCGACCCGGCTGCTCGACAGCGGCCGGCTCGCGTTCGAGCTGAAGGTCGGGCAGGGCGCCAAACCCGGGCTCGGCGGGATGACGGTGATGTCCCGTGGGGCCGCCGCCGCCGTGTCCGAGCAGTACGCCATGGACGAGGCGTTCGGCCGGGACACCGGCATGGTGCTGCGGTGCAGCAGCCCCGGCACGTTCACCGAGGAGATCCTGCGCCAGCAGGTGCACCTGATGCGCAACAACTATCCGCGGGCGCGGGTGTGGGTGAAGCTGCACCCGGGTCGCGACGTCGGGCACGCCGCCGAGGTGGCCTGGGCCGCCGGGGCGGACGCGGTCACGGTCGACGGCGCCGAGGGCGGCACCGGATGGGCGCCGTCGGTGTTCCTGGAGCAGGTCGGCCTGCCGCTGGCCGAATGCCTGCGCCGGGTCGGCAAGCACGACGCGTCCCTGCTGGTCTCCGGCCGCGTCTGGGAGGGCAGCCGGGCGCTGAAGTGCCTGGCGATGGGGGCGTCGGCGGTCGGGCTCGGACGGGCGGCCCTGATCGCCGTGGACGAGGACGCCGCCGACGGGCTGGTGCGGCTGGTGCGCTGCCTGGAGCTGGAGCTGCGGCTGCTGCTCAGCGCGCTCGGCAAGTACGACATCCATGAAGTGACCGAGGACGACCTGTGGTTTCCCGGCAAAGAGGAGTCCCGATGACGATCAACTATGACGGCCGGACGTTTCGCGCGGTGCACGCCGACCCCTCGCTGCCCGCGTCCTCGGCGGTCTACCGGCAGAAGGACGACCTGGTGTGGGCGGAGTTCGGCGGTGGCGAGATCCGCCGGGGCTCGCTGACCGGGCTGTGCCGCGGGGACGGCGTGGTCGAGTTCGCCTACACGATGGTCCTGGCCGACGGCGCGGTGATCTCGGGGCGCAGCGTCAACACCCCGGAGTTCCTGCCGGACGGCCGGATCCAGCTCAACGAGGAATGGGAACGCTACGGCTCGCACGCCGACCGGGGGTTCTCCGTCATAGTGGAAGTCCCATGATGACCAGGGTGGGTCTCGTGCTGACCGGCGGCACCGTGGGGGCCCGGCGGACCACCCGGGCCGGCGAGACGGTGGTCAGCGTGGCCGCCGACTCGCCCGGCCCCGGCCTGCTCCGTTCGGCCGTCCCCGCGGGACACGACATCGAGTTCGCGACGCTGTCGACGCTCGCGCTCGCGTCGGAGGACATGCGGCCCGACGACTGGCGCAGGATCGCCGGCGCGGTGCGCGCGCACGTGGCCGCGGGCCTGCGCCGGGTGCTCGTCCTGCACGGCACCGACACGATGTCCTTCACCGCCGCGGCGCTGTCGTTCCTGCTCGCCGACCTCGACGTCACGGTCGTCATCACCGGCTCCAACGTGTCGCCGGACCAGGAGCACTCCGACGCGCGCAAGAACATCCACGACGCCCTGGTCGCGCTGCTGGAGCTGCCGCGGGGCGCGTACGTCGTGTTCGCCGGCGGCGAGGACCTGCCCGGCCTGGTCCACCTGGGCACCCAGGTGCGGAAGGTCCGCATCTGCGGGCAGTCGTTCGAGTCGGTCAACCGGGGTCCGGTCGCGAGGATCCACGACGGCGCGCTCACCTGGATCGACCGCTGGCGGCCCGGACCTTCCGGCGCCGACCCGCGCGGCGACCTGGATCCCGGGGTGCTGTCCTTCCGGCTGTATCCGGGGCTCGACTTCGACGCGATGCGGCACGCGCTGGAGACCGGCGGGCAGCGGGCCGTCGTCATCGAGCTGTACGCGGCGGTGACCGGGCCGAGCTTCGCGCTGCCGGAGTTCATCCGGAAGTGCCGGGACGGCGGGGTGAACGTGTTCCTGACCGCGTCCGCACCGGCGGCGGAGGACCTCAGCGTCTACGACTCGTTCGTCGCGCTGCGCGAGGCCGGCGGCCGGTACCTGCCGGGAATGATCCCGGAGACGGCCATCGTGAAATGCATGTGGGCGCTCGGGCAGACCAGGGATCCCGTCTCGGTCGCCGCGATCATGTCGACGCCGGTCGCGGGTGAGGTCACCGGCTGAGCGCCGCTACGCGAGCACGTCGCCCCGCGCCGCGAACGACAGCGCGTTGGCCCGCACGCGCGGCGGCAGGTTGGCGCGGCCGAGGTTCATCCGCCGGGTCACGATCGTGTCTGCCCCGGGTTGCTCCGCCGTCGGTACCGGTACCGGCACCGGCACCGGTGCCGGGGCGGCGTGCGGCGTGCTCATGGCGAACGCGCGGACCAGGGCCGACATGCCGTACCGGCCGGTGCTGTCGGCCCTGGTGAGCAGCCCGCTGTCCACCAGTGACTCGAGGAGCTCGTCGGCCGCGTCGACACCGGTGCCCATGCTGGCGGCAAGCGCGTCCGCGGTGGTGCCGGCGGCGACGAGCTCGTGCAGGGCCTGCCGGGCGACGGGCGCGAGACGGCGGTAGGCGGCGGCGAAGATGTCGCGCACCTTGACGTCGCCGACGCTGAGGCTCGCCATGACCCGTTCGGCGTCGGCGAGCGCCCCGGCCAGTCCGGCCACCGTCCATTCCGGCCGGGCGGCGATCCTGCGGCCGACGACGCTGACGGCCAGGGGCAGGTCGCCGCAGAGCTCGGCGAGCGCGTCGGCGGCGTCGAGCTCGGCCTGGATCCGCTGCTCCCCGGCGAGCCGGCCGATCAGGGTCAGGGACTCGGGCCGGGTGAACGCGCCCAGGTCGATGCGGTGCACGCCGTCCAACCCGAGCAGCCGGGCCCGGCCGGTCACCACGATCAGGCTGGAGGTGGACCGGCCGAGCAACGGCCGCACCTGCCGTTCGTCGGTGGCGTTGTCCAGCAGCACGAACAGCCGCCGCTGCGCCAGCATCGTGCGGAACAGGCCGATCGAGGTCGCGTCGTCGGGCGCGTGCGCGGGGGGCACGCCCAGCGCGTGCAGGAACCCCTGCACGACACCGGCCGCCGACGACGTGGCGGCGCTGAGGTCGGCGTAGAGCTGCCCGTCCGGCAGCGCGGCGGACAGCTCGTCGGCGAGCCGGAGCGCGAACGCGGTCTTACCGGCCCCGATCGGCCCGCTGATCATCAGCGCCGGACCCGCGTGGGTGGCCGCGTCGACCAGGGCCTGATCGCGGCCGACGAAGGTGCTCGAGCCCATCGGCAGCTGCGCCGGCCGGGTCGCCGCCGGTGCGCTCACAGTCCGGTCCACCGTGGACGGTGCACGCGGCGGGGCGTCCTGCTTCTCCGGCGGCGGCGGGGTGCCCTGCGCCACCGCGAGGTCGCGCCACCGCCGCTCCCAGACCGCCGGCTCGCCCCCGCAGGCGGCCACGAAGGCGAGGGTCACCGGCAGCGACGGCAGCCGGTGCCCGCTGGCGGCGCTGGAGAGCACCGACGGCGCGAACATCGCCGACCGCGCGAGCCGCCGGTAGCTCGGGTTGCCCGCCCGGCCGCGCAGCGCGCGCAGGTCGGAGGCGAACTCGCCGATCGGGTCCTGCACGCTGTCCAACGGTCGTTCCGGCCTACCCATCGCATTTCTCCCTTGTGAGGCAGCGTGCTCAGTTCTGCCCGCACGAGGTATCGGCCCGGCATCACCGCGCCAACCGGCCGTGATAGCGCCGCCGATAGCGGCGCGATAACAGCGGCGATAGTCCCGCGATTACCGCCCTTCCTACGTTGTCGTCACCAGCCGGAACGAACGAAGGAATGGCCCGCCATGCGTGCTTTCACAGTCGCCAGAATCATTTTCGCCGTCACCGTCGCCGCCGTTCTGGCGATCGGGGCGGGCGTCGCGGACACCGGCACCTCCACGTCCGGCGGCGCCTTCGCGGCCGGCGGCCCCAGCACCAACAACAACCCCTGGGACTGATCCCGGTGCGTCAGCGCCGAGCGGTGAGCGTTGCCAGCAGCCGCTCGGCCTGGCCGCGCTCGGGTTCCATACTGCGGTCCTGGAACGTCGCGATCGCGCGTTCCAGCAGTTCGGCGGCCGCGGCGGGTTCACCGATCCGGTCCATCAACCGGGCGAGGTCGAGCCGGATGAGCGCCGCGCCGCCGTGGTCCAGGACCTGCTCACGGACCGTGAGGCCCCGCACGTACATCTCCCGGGCCTGCGTGAAGCGTCCCAGCTCGGTGTTCACCTGGCCGAGGTTGCGCAGCAGGTGACCCTCGCCGATGACGTCGCCGCTGCGCCGGACCATGGCCAGCACGTCGGTCAGGATCTGCTCCGCCTGCGCGCTCTCGCCGCGCTCGGCCAGGACCTGGGCCATCCGCCGCAGCGCCTGCGCCTGACCGCCGACGTAGCCCGCCGAGCGGTAGATGTCGAGCGCCTCCTCCAGCTCCGCGTGGGCGATCGCGCTGTCGCCGCGGCGCATCCGGATGTGCGCCCGCTGGGTCAGCACGGACGCCCGGCCCACGACGTCGCCGACCAGGTCGAAGCCCCGCAGCGCCTGCTGGTAGCTGTCCAGGGCGGCGTCGTCGGCGCCGCGCTGCCGGTCGAGCAGGCCCAGGTCCCGGTGGCACATGGCCAGCCCGTGCCGGTCGTCGAGCTGCTGGAACAGCGCCTGTGCCCGGGCCAGGACGGCCCGGGCCCGGTCCGGCTGGCCGCGGCTGATGTGCAGGGTGCCGACCGAGCCGAGCAGCACCGCGGTGCCGCGGAGGTTGCCGGCCCGGTCGGTCGCCTCGAGGGCCTGCCGGTGGCTCTTCTCCCACTGCTCGTGATAGCCGCGCGCCTCGAACAGGGTCACCAGCGTCGCGGCCAGGTCCCAGCACAGTTCGTGGAGCTGCTCCGCGGCGGCCTGCTCGACGGCGGTGCAGAGGTTGACGTGCTCGCTGTCCATCCACTCGAGCGGATCGGCGAGGACCTGCTCCACGTATCCCGGCGGGGGCTGCCATCGCGGCGCGCTGCCGTGCAGCACCGTGAAGTCGCCGCCGTAGATCCTGCGGTGGGCCTGCTCGGCGATGGCGAGCCAGCCGCCGAGCATCCGTTCGCGGGCGGCCACCCGCACCATCGCGTCGTCGAGCGCCACGAGCTGCTCACGGGCGAACACCCGGATGATCTCGTGGAACCGGTATCGGAACTCGCCGGTCGGCTCGACCGCGACGGCTTCGAGCATCTGCACGTCGACGAGCGGCTCGAGCAGGTCGGAGGGGAACGGCCGGTGGTCGTCGACGGCCGCGCCGGCCAGCCAGCCGGGCATGCTCGGCCCCTCCGCGAGGCTGAGCAGCCGCAGCAGCGCCCGCGCGGACCGGTCCAGCCCGTCGTGGGTCAGCGACAGGCTGGCCCGGATCGTCATCTCGCCGTGCGCGAGCTCGTCGAGGCGGTGCCGCTCGTTGGCCAGCCGGTGCACCATCGACGCCAGGGACCAGTGCGGCCGGGCGGCCAGCCGGGCCGCGATGATCCGCAGGGCCAGGGGCAGCCCGCCGACGGTGCGCACCAGCGCGACCGCGGCCTGCGACTCCTTGGCCACCCGCCCGGCGCCGATCACCCGCCCGAGCAGTTCGAGGGCCTGCGCGGTGTCGAGGATGTCCAGCTCCAGCTGGTGCGCGCCGGGCAGCGCGGTCAGCCGGACGCGGCTGGTCACCAGCACCGCGCAGCTCGCGCTGCCGGGGAGGAGCGGGATGATCTGCTGCTCCGACGCGGCGTCGTCGAGCACCACCAGGACCCGCCGCTGGGACAGCAGGTTGCGGTACATCTCCGCGCGCTCGTCGAGCGTGTCCGGGATCATCGGACCGGGAATGCCCAGCGCCCGCAGGAACCGGCCGAGCACCTCCACCGTCTCGACCGGCACGGCCCGGGTGCCGCCCAGGTCGCAGTAGAGCTGGCCGGTCGGGAAATGCTCCCGGCCGAGCCGATGCGCGATGTGCCTGGCCAGGGTGCTCTTGCCGACACCGGGCATCCCGACGATCACCACGACACCCATGGCCCGCCACGCGTCCGCGCCGGTGAGGATCTCCTCGGCGGCGTGGATGAGGTCGCCCCGGCCCACGAAGTCGGCGGTGTCGGCCGGCAGCTGGTGCGGCTGTTCCACCGGCGGCGGGCTCGGCACGACCGGCGCGGCGGGCTCGATCGGGCCCTGACCGGGCAGCTCGTGCAGCGCGGCGTCCCCGCCCAGGATGGCGGCCTCCAGGCTGCGCAGCTCGTCACCCGGGGTCAGGCCCAGCTCCTCGATGAGCAGGTCCCGGCCGGTGCGGTACACCTCGAGCGCCTCGGCCTGGCGACCGGAGCGGTACAGCGCCAGCATGAGCTGGCCGCGCAGCCGCTCCCGCAACGGATGCTCGTGGACCAGCCGGCCGACCTCACCCACCAGCTGGTGGTGCCGGCCGAGTTCGAGCTCCAGGTCGAGGTAGGTCTCGATGGCGTTGAGGCGGTCCTCGTCGATCCGCAGCGCCCTGGCCCGCAGCGCGTCGCTGGGGATGCCGGTGAGGAACGGGCCACGCCACAGCGCGACCGCGGACCGGAGCCGCTCCGCCGCCTCCGCCCTGGCGCCGTTGCCGGCGAGCACCCGCGCCTCCGCGACCAGACGGTTGAACACGTGCAGGTCGATCGCGTCGTCGGTGGCGCGCATCAGGTAGCCGGGGGACTTGGTCGCGATCGACGCCTGGATCCCGGCGTCGGCCAGATTCCGGCGCAGCCGTGACACGCAGATCTGGACCTGGGTCCGTGCGGTGTCCGGCGGCTCCTCGTCCCAGATCAGGTCCACCAGATGGCTGCTGCCGACGACCCGGTTGATCTCCATCAGCAGCGCGGCGAGGACCACTTCCTGCCGGCCGGGCGGGACCCGGACCGGCCCGTCGCGGCCGGTGACCTCCAGTGGTCCGAGCACCCTGAAGTCGATCCGCGCGCGCTCCGGCAGCCCCACCACCGGGGAACGATACCGTATCTCCACGGTGACGGCGCCCTCACAGGAATTGGGGAACGTTGATGTAACGGTCGCCCCCCAATCGCCAGCTGTCTATCAGGCAAAGGACACTCGATTCGGCCCGGACGAGGGTTGTGCGAGTGTGATTGGTGCGTTACTGGCGTCGAGTCGTGCATTCCTGTGCTTGTTGTTGGGCGACAAATGGCTTTGCGTAATGACATCAGTCGATCGGCTACCTGGCGTCGGCCGGTCCGTGGTGGTCAGCGGTGGTCGGCCGCCGGGTCGATGCCGGCCGGGAGCAGCCCGGAGCCCTGCCGCCGGCGCGCCACCCGTGCGCCGGGTTGGCTGATCATGAAATCTCTCTAAAGAAACTTGTCTATTTCGACGGATGTGCCCATCCTGGGTCCGTTCGTCCGTGTGGCAACGATGTCATACGGGTCCATGCATTCCTTCCGCCAAGGGAGTGTCCTTGAAGACGTTCTTCCGACCGAAACGGTTCCTGCTCATCGGGGCGGCCGTCCTGCTGGGCACCGCCGCGCTCAACATCCCGAACTCCCTCGCCGGCACCGCCGCCCGGGACGGCGGCTCGACCGCCATGCCGGCCAACGACGCCGCCCGCGGGCTCGTCTACGACGGTTTCCGGGCCGGGACCGGCCGCTGCAAGGGCATGATGGAGGTCAAGAGCATCCCCGGCGCCTGCACGCACGGCCCGGACGCCACCTTCCCGGGCATGACCGTGTCCGAGTCCGTCGCGCCGCTGCCGGCGAACCTCGCGGCCGCCGGGACGGCGGCAGCCGCCGTCGTCTGTGACGGCGACGGGCAGAGCGGCAACCGGGTCCAGGTGCTGTACGTGCGCGGCTCCGGCAACGCCGACCGCTACAACCAGTACCTCGCCTCGATCCGCACCTGGACGCAGGGGGTCGACGACATCTACAGCGCCAGCGCCGCGCAGACCGGCGGCACCCGGCACATCCGGTTCGTCACCGACAGCGGCTGCAACATCGCGGTCACCAACGTGGCGATCGCCAACAGCGCCCTGAGCGACTTCGGCAACTCCGTCAACGCGATCAAGGCACTCGGCTACAACCGCACCGACCGCAAGTACCTGATGTACGTGGACGCCACGGCGCTGTGCGGCGTCGCGTACGTGACGCTCGACGACCAGCCGGGCCAGAACAACGCCAACAACTCCGGCGCGTCCTTCAGCCGGGTCGACTCCGGCTGCTGGTCTCCCGGCCCGGCCGCGCACGAACTGACCCACGCCATGGGTGCCGTGATGAGCTCGTCGCCGAACCACACGGCCTACGGCCACTGCACCGACGACTACGACATCATGTGCTACAACGACGGGCCCGGCACCTCGGTCCGGATCGTCTGCGCCGACCAGGCCCAGGACAACCGCCTGGACTGCAACAAGAACGACTACTTCAACACCAACCCGCCCGCCGGTTCCTACCTCGCCACCCACTGGAACGTCGCCAACAACCGGTTCCTGATCAACGGCGGCAACGGCGGCGGCGGTGCGAAGACCGGGCCGCTGACCATGACCGGCGTCGGCAAGTGCGTCGACGTCAACGCGGCCGGCACCGCCAACGGCACCCGCATCCAGATCTGGTCCTGCAACGGCAGCGCCGCCCAGCAGTGGACGGTGCAGGGCGACGGCTCGATCCGCGCGGTCGGCAAGTGCCTCGACGTGGCCTCGGGCGGCACCGCCAACGGCACCAAGCTCCAGCTGTGGGACTGCAACGGCACCGGCGCGCAGCAGTGGACCTACGTCGCCGCCAGCCAGGCACTGCGCAACCCGCAGTCCGGCCGCTGCCTGGACGACAACGCCGGCAGCACCACCGACGGCACCCAGCTGCAGATCTGGGACTGCAACGGCTCCAACGCCCAGCGGGTGACCCTGCCCGCCTGACCCGGCGATCCGGCGGCCCGGTGCACCACCTGCCGGGCCGCCGGTCTCCGCCACCCAGCGGGTGGGGTGGCGCCGCAGACCTACCCTCAGCGCATGGCGGGTCTGGATCCCCGGAATCTCGGCGGCGTGCGGGAACTGGTCGCGTACGCGGCGGCCGTGCTGGTCGCGTGGCTGACCGCGCTGCTGCTGCGGGCGCTGCTGCGCGGCAGTGGCCGGGTCGCGGAGCCCGAACCGGGTCCAGAGGACGTCGCCTACCTGACCGGCGGCCCGTGGCAGGCCGTGTACGCGGCCGTCGCGGCGCTGAGCAGCACCGGCAGCCTCCTCGCCGCCGGCGGCCGGATGCACGCCGGCGGCCCGCTGCCCCGCGGCGCGGGTGAGGTCGCCGCCGCCGTCCATGCCGCGGCCCGGACCGGCACCCAGGTCAACCTGCTGCCGGCGCACCCGGCTGTCCGCGCCGCGCTGGACCGGGCCGGCGACCGGCTCCGCGGGCAGGGTGCGCTGCTGTCGCCGGGCCGGCGCCGGGCGATGGGCCTCACCACGGTGCCGTTGTTCGTCCTGGCGGTGTTCGGCGCGGTGCGCTTCGGGCTGAACCTGCCCTCCGACGACAGCGCGGCCGCAGCCGCCTCCGTGCGGAGCCTGCTCACCCTGGTCTGTGCGATGCTCGCACTGGTCACGGGCATCGTGGTGGCCGTCCGGGCGCAGATCCGTAACCGGGGCGGCGACCGGCTGGTCCGCGACCTGCGCCGCCGGTACACCGCGCTCGAACCACGGCGCAACCTCTCGCTGGCCGGCAATGGTCCGGCCGCGGCCACGCTCGCCGTCGGGCTGTTCGGCACCGCCGCCCTGTGGACCGCCGACCCGGCCTTCGCCCGCGCCGCGGACGTGCCGCAGCAACGGGCCACCTCGGGCGGCGGCTACGGTGGCGACGGCGGGTACCAGAGCGACAGCGACTCCAGCTGCAGCACCGGTGGCAGCTGCGGGAGCAGCTGAGCTCAGCCGGGGATCAGGGTCGCCCGGGCGGCGCCGTCGAGCGGGGTGAAGTCGTAGGAGTCCTCGCCGTCGGCGGTCATCGCGTAGGCGGAGTACCCGCCGGTGGGGACGGGTGGAGCGGCCGTCGCGGGGTGGCGGGTGAGGTACGTCCACGCCGTGTCGACCAGGCGGACGCAGGCGATCCCGTGGGCCTCGGCGAACTGGAGGGCGCCGCTCTGGAAGCCGGTGGCGGCCACCACCACGCCCTTCTGCGCGCCCGTGGACTGGAGCTTGGCGAGCAGGACCTGCACGTCGGACCGTTTGACCGGGTCCTTGTGGCGCTTGCACTCGAACAGGATCAGGAAGTCCATGCCGGCCAGCCGGAAGCGGGCCGTGACGTCCATGACGTAGGTCCCGTCCAGCCCCTCGACCGGATCGAGGTGGTTGACGTTCCAGCCGACCAGGTCGAGGTCCATCGACGTGGCGATCGCCGCGACCGCCTCCTCGTAGGCCTTCGGCGTGACGTCGAACGCCGGCCAATGGTCTTCCTCGCCGGCCACGAAACCGTTGCTCACAGCGGACACGGTACGGGGAACCGCCGGCCACGCATCGACTGGCTAGGATGCCGTGGGTGGCGGTTGACCGGGGCGCGATGATCGATCTGGAGCACGAGGCGCACGAGCCGGTCGCGCAGTGGAAGCTCCGCGACCACGGTCCCCTGGGCATGGCGGTCGCGATCCAGGTCGGCACGGCCGGCGACGGCTGGTACGTGCGGCACCAGGCGTTCGGTGGCCGGCGCTTCGCCGGCAAGGAGGCCGCCTGGCAGGCGGTCCGCGGGCTGATGGGACAGCACGACGGCAGCTGGGAGCGGGTCGACGTCGACGCCGGGCCGTTCGCGGTGCTGTGCCGCCCGGACGGTTCGCGGACCCTGTACGACACCTACGACGACGCATCGCTGCACGCCGCCTGGGGGCACCGCCAGGACGAGCGCTGGGACGCCTACCTGGCCGCGATGGGCGCGGGCGACACGCTGCGGCGCACCGAGACGCACTCGCTGCTCGAGGGGTTCATCGAACTGGTCAGGTATCGCGACCCGGTCGACGGCACGCAGCGGTTCGCGGTCTCCACGGCGGTCGAGTCGGGCTGCGACTGGCGGGTGGTCGACTACCGCGAGCGCGGTCCGGCCGAGGCGGAGTACGAGGACGAGGTGTGGTCCAACGTCAACCCGGAGCTGCCGTACCGGTCGAGCGACATCGTCGACGTGCCGGTCAGCCGCCGGTCCAGGCCGCCGCACGGCCTGAGTGTCACCGCGTGCGGGGTGGTCGGCGTGACCGACGAGTTGCAGTACCTGGGCCTGCTGCCGCCGCGGATCAGCTGGCCGCGGACACCTCCGGCGGCCGGACCGCCGCGCCCGGTGTGCGGCATGACGGCCCGGCCGAGGGGCTGGGGACCGGCGGCGGTGGACGTCCGCGACGTCACCCCGGCGGCGTGGCGGGAGGCGGCCGACCCGCCGCCCAATCACCTGGCGCTGGCCGCTCTGCCCGACGGGCGGCACCTGCTCGCCGTGGCCGAGGACGCCGCGGCCCAGGTCTGGAGCACCGGTGACGGTCGCCGGATCCGCACGGTCGCCGGGCACACCGACCGGGTGCTGTCCGTCGCGTTGACCGCGCTCGCCGACGGCGAGGTGGTGCTGGCCACCGGCGGGCAGGATCACGTGGCCCGCGTCTGGACCGTCCGGGACGGCGCACCGGTCGCCGAGTTCACCGGGCACCACGGACCGGTCAACGCCGTCGCCTGGGCCTGCCCGCCCGGCGACGTGCCGTGGCTGATCACCGGCGGCGACGACGCGACGGTGCGCGTCTGGGACGTCAGGACGCAGGAGACCCGGGCGGTCCTCGAGGTCGGCGAGCGCAGCGTCGACCTGGTGTGGTCGGTGGCCGCGGCCGTGCGGTCCGACGGGCACGTCTGCGTCGTCGCGGGCGTCGACGACGCGCGCAGGTCCACCGTGCACGTCTGGGACGCGACAGCCGGCGCCGCGACGCACGAGCTCGGGTTCGAGCGGGCCGGATCCGGGGTGCAGCCGCTGCACGTGGCGGTGGCGACGCTCGCCGACCGCTCGTTGCGGGTGGCCGCCGCCGCGGGCGACGTGGTGCGGGTGTGGGACGGCCACACGGGTGAGGTGGTGCGGACCTTCCCGGCGCCGGGGCGGGACGCCGACGGCGTCGCCCTGGCCGTGCTGCCCGACCTTCGCGTGGCCGTCGCCGCGACCGGCGGACGGCAGACCATGGTCTGGGACGCCGAGTCGGGCGCGCCACTGGCCACCGTGGACCACGCGGCCGACGGCTGGCCCCAACCGGTCGACCTCCTCGCCCGGCCGGACGGTGCGCTGCTGCTGGCGACCGGCCGGGCGAGCGACCCGCCGGCCCGTGTCCTGCGGCTGAGCCCGCGCTGGTAGCGGCCGGTGTCCACGGAGGAGCTCACCGAGCGGGTCTCCGCCTGGGTCGAGGAATACCGGTGGTCCGGCGACCCGGCCGCGATCCTCGACGCCACCGCGGGGCGGGACGCGGCGGCGCTGTGGCGGGCGGTGCGCGGCGTCGACCTGGACACCGCCCCGCCGGCGCTGGAGGCGCTGTTTCTCCGGGCGTGCCGCGCGCTGGGCCGGCTGCACTACTGGCGGCACCGGGAATCGGCCGGCGATCGACGCCAAGCCGAGCTGGCCCGGGCGCTGGTGTGCCTGGAGGCCGTCGCGGACGACCACCACGCGGTGCCGCCCGAGCTGCACCCGCTGGTCGGGCGGTTCACCGACCCCGACGCCCAGGCGGAGGCGGCGGATGCGCTGCTGGCGGCCTCGGCGCGGCTGCCCGACCCGGCCGTGCTGGACGCGGCGATCCTGCTGATGACCCCGGCGGTGCGGGCGGTGCCGCGGCGGGACCCGCGCCGCGGCGTCCGGCTGTCGCACCTCTGCCTGGCGCTGCGCCGCCGGCACGAACGGGACGGCGCCGCGGCCGACCTCGACGCCGCGGTCGCCGCCGGTGAGGAGGCGGCCGACATCGCCGACGGGCGCGGCGAGCCGGCCCCGGCGGCGTGGGCGCACCTGGCCGCCGCCTACCGGTGCCGCCACCGTCTCCGCGGCCGGGCCGGCGACCTGCGGCGGGCCGTCGCCCTGCTGGAGCGGCGGCTGGCGGTCACCGGGGCCGACGTGACCGCGCTGGCCGAGCTGGCCGGGGCCTGCCGGCAGCGGTACGAGCAGACGGGCGACCCCGCGCACATCGAGCGGGCCGTGGCACTGGCCGACCAGGCCGTCCAGTGCGCCGGCGACCAGCCGGGCGCGGCGCTGCTGGTCAGCCTCGGCGGCGCGCTGCTGCTGCGGTACGAGCGGACCGGCGCCTGGCCGGACCTGTGCCGCGCGGCCGACCTCAGCGAGCGGGCCCTGTCCGCGCTGCCGCCCGACCACCCGGACCGTGGCGCTCACCTGGCGGCGGCCGCGTCGGTCCTGCTCAAGCGGCACGAGCACAGCCGGTCGCCGCAGGACGTGCGGGCCGCCGTCGACCTCTACGAGCAGGCGCTGGCGACGCTGCCCGACGACGACCGCGCCCGCCCGGGGCTCCTGCGGGGCCTTGCCGGTGCGCTCCATCAGCGCCACCTCAGCACCGGCGGCGACGCCGACCTGGACCGGGCGGTGACGCTGGCCGGCTGGGTGCTCGCCGCGGTCCCGCCCGGCCATCCCGACCGGGCCGCGGTGACCATGGAGGTCGCGGCCGTCCACCTGACCCGGCATGCCCACACCGGCGTGCTCGCCGACCTGGCCCGCGCCATCGACCTGGCCGGGCCGGTGCTCGCGGCCGGCGGACCACCGCCGTGGCTGTCCACCCTGGGCGACGCCTACCGGCAGCGGCACGGCGTCACCGGAGACCTCGCCGATCTCGACCGGGCGATCGCGCTCGGCGAGCGGGCGGTGGCCGGCACCGACGTCGGGCTGGCCGCGCGACAGGTGCGGCTCGCGACGGCATACTGGCGCCGCGACCGTGAGCGTCACCTGGACCGTGAGGACGACCCGGGCCGTGAGGGCGACCCGGGCCGTGGGAGCGA
The DNA here is from genome assembly GCF_016862795.1 of Dactylosporangium siamense. Taxonomy (GTDB): domain Bacteria; phylum Actinomycetota; class Actinomycetes; order Mycobacteriales; family Micromonosporaceae; genus Dactylosporangium; species Dactylosporangium siamense. Next base: position 55,990 of record NZ_BONQ01000139.1, read on the forward strand.
CCTGGACCGCGAGGGCGACCTGGACCGTGGGAGTGACCTGGACCGGGCGGTCGAGGTGGCCACGCGGGCCGTGGCCGGCACCCCCGCCGATCACGCGGAGCGGCCCGGCCGGCTGTCGCTGCTCGCCGAGCTGCGGCTGGACCGGTTCCGGCGCGGCGGCGCGCCCGGCGACGCGGACGAGGCGGTCCACCTCGGCGAGCTGGCGCTGGCGACCGCCCCGGCCGGGCACCCCGGCCGCGCCCGGTTCATCGCCACCGTCTGCGCCGCCCACCTCGAACGCGACGCCGGGCTGGTGGACCCGGACCGGCTCCGCGACCTGGCGGCCGGCGACACCGGCGCGCTGGGCTCGGCGCCGCTGGACCGCCTGGCCGCCGACCACGCCGCCGGCTCGCTCGCGCTCGCGGCCGGCGACGCGCCGCTGGCCGTGCGGCTGCTGGACCGGGCGGTGGCGCTGCTGCCGTCCGCGGCGCCGCGGGAGGCCGGCTGGGCCGACCAGCAGCACCGGCTCGGCCGGCAGGCCGGTCTCGTCGGCGACGCCGTGGCGGCGCACTGCGCGGCGGGTGACCCGGCCGGGGCGGTCGAGGTCGCCGAACTCGGGCGGGGCGTGCTGCTCGCGAGCCAGGCGACCACCCGCGTCGACCCTGGACTGGCCGAACGCGGGCCACACCTCGCGGCCCGGTTCGCCTGGGTGTGCGAGCGGCTCAACGCGCCGGACTTCCCGGCCGACGAGCGGCGGCGGTGGTGGGCCGACCACGACGCGCTGCTCGCCGAGATCCGGCGGGTGCCGGGTCTGGAGGGGTTCCTGGCCGCGCCCCGCCTCGCGGACCTGCGCCCCGCCGTGGAAGGTGGCTACGCGGTGCTGGTCAACCCGAGCCGGCACCGCGGCGACGCGGTCATCGTGCCGCCCGACGCCCCGCCGTGGCAGGTCGAGCTGCCCGCCCTGCGACTGTCCGACGTCGACGCCCGCGTGTCGCGGCTCCTCGGCGCGTTCGAGCGCCGGGCGTCCCCGGCCCGGCTGGTCCGCGACGTCCTGAACTGGCTGGACGAGGCGGTCGTGGGTCCGGTGCTCGCCGCGCTGCCCGCGACGGAGGCGGCGCCGTGCCGGGTGTGGTGGCTGCCGACCGGCCCGCTCGGCCTGCTGCCGCTGCACGCCGCCGGTGCCGCCCCCGACGTGCTGGTCTCCTCCTACGTGCCGTCCCTGCGGGCCCTGCGAGCGGCCCGCGCCCGGCCGGCCACGACCCGGCGCGAGCACCTCACCGTGGCGTTGCCGCACACACCGGGCCTCGCCGACCTGCCGGCGGCCGCCCGCGAGGCCGCCGCGCTGGGCGGCACGGTGCTCACCGGGGAGCGGGCCACCGCCGGCCGGGTGGTGCCGGCCATCGAGGCCGCCACCTGGGCGCACTTCGCCTGCCACGGCGTGCTCGACCCGGTGTCGCAGGCCGGCAGCGGGCTGCGGCTGTTCGACCGGACGCTGCGCCTGCCGGAGGTCGGCGGGCTACGGCTGGCCGAGGCGGAGCTGGCATACCTGTCCGCCTGCTCGACCGCCAACCACGGCCTGCGATACGCCGACGAGGTGCTGCACCTCGCGTCCGCCTTCCAGCTCGCCGGCTTCCGGCACGTGGTGGCGTCGCTGTGGCCGCTCGACGACGGCACCGCCCTGAAGGCCGCCCGCGCCTTCTACCGCGGGCTGCCGGACGCGCCGGTCGCCGACGGCGCTGCCACGGTCCTGCACCGGGTCACCCGGCAGCTGCGCGCGGCGAACCCGGACCGCCCCGACCTCTGGGCCCCGCTGATCCACAGTGGACCGTGAGGCTACTGCCACACGCGCGCGAGGCGCTGGAAGACCTCCGGGTCGCTGTGCAGCGGGATGACGCACATGAGGTGCCCGCCCGGCGCCCGCAGGTGGTGGCATTCCAGCCAGCGGCCGATCTCGACGGCGCCGAGCGCCACGAGCCGCGCCGTCTCGGCCTCGACGTCGTCGGTTTCGAAGTCGAGGTGATACCGGGGCTGGTCGTCGACGGCCTGCACCCCCATGACCAGCTCCGGCAGCGCGCCGCGCAGCCCGGTGAACTGCTCCTCGCCGGGGACCGGGGTCGCCGGCACGCCGAGCGCGCCGGACCAGAACGCCGCGGCCTCGGGCGCCTCGCCGGTCGGCACGTCGATGAGGATCGTCGAGAGTCTGCTGCGATGTGTCACGGTCAGATCCTGCTCCGCCGGTGGCGGGCCCGCCACCGAGTTACGGATAGGTGACCTCCGGCGGGCCGGCCGTGTCGTGCATGCTCCAGAGCAGGTCGGCGAGGTGGGCGGGGTCGACCGTGGGGATGTCGGGGACGGGTTCGCCGGCGGCCCTGGACGCCTCCAGCCGCGCGTGGAACGGCGTGTGCTCGATCGCGGCGCCGACGTAGAGCCCGCCGACGAAGACACCCCGGCCGGCGACCGCGGCGTGCAGTGCCTGGAGGTAGTTGCGCTGCGCGGCCAGGATGACGCCGCCGGCGATGTGCGGATTGCCGTGCAGGGCGCTGGCTCCCTGCGCGCTCAGGATCGCGCCGCTGCCCCGGGTGAGCATGGCCGGCAGGAACTCGCCGGTCAGCGCGAGCAGCGTGGACAGGCCGAGCGGCAGGAGGTCCAGCGCGTGCCGCGGGGTCAGGTCGAGCACCGGGACGAACCCGTCGGCGGCGGCGCCGTAGTAGAGCACGTCCGGGTCGCCGACCGCGGCGCGGATGCGTCCGGCCAGCTCCGGGACGCCGCCGGTGTCGGCGAGGTCGGCGACGATCACGTGCGCCCGCGCCCCGGCGCCGGTCAGCTGGGCGGCGAGCCGGTCGAGCGGCTCCTGGCGGCGGGCCACGAGGGCGACGGTCCAGCCCTCGCGCGCGTGCCGGTGGGCGACGGCTTGGCCCAGGCCCGGGCCGGCCCCGAGCACGACGATCGACTTGGACACGGCGACAGCTCCTTCAACGATGGATAACTTGACGCTAGGGTCAAGTTGACGGTGCCGTCAAGTTGCTATCGTGAGGTGCGTGAACTCCAGCACGCCGGGGGTGCCCCTGCGGGCCGACGCCGCCCGCAACGTCACCCAGATCCGCGCCGCCGCCATCGCCGCGTTCCGCGGACGTGGGCTGGGCACGCCGCTGGAGGAGATCGCCGCGGCGGCCGGGGTCAGCAAGGCCACCGTGTACAACCGCTTCGGCGGGCGGGACGGGCTCATCGACGCCGTGATCGGCGAGCTCGTCGCCGCCGAGCTGCACGCGATCATGGACCGGGCCCGCTGGGTCGACGACCCCTGGCAGGCCGTCGCCACCTACGTCGGCGACCGGCGCGACCTGCAGTTCCGCGAGCCCGCCTTCACCGACGCGCTGCTGATGCTCTACCCGAACTCCGCGCAGCTCGTCGCGCTCGCCACGGCCGCCACCGACATGACCGAACGGCTGCTGCGGCGCGGCCACGACGCGGGCGTGCTGCGCGAGGACTTCACCGCCGGCGACCTGTACTACGCCGACGTCGCCAACGGGCTCGCCCTCCGCGCGCTGCGGACGCCGTCGCGCGAGGACTACGACCGCCGGACCCGGTTCTTCATCGACGGCCTGCACCCGCGCTAGGCACCGCCCTTCCGAAAATCTCAACACGTGTTTATATTGCTTCGAGACGGGCGTGCTGAGCTGCACGAACGGCACCGCCGCGCGGCCGTACCGAGCAAGGAGTGCGCCAATGAGCGATGACCAGAGGATCTACCTGCCGTCCCAGCCGCTGCGGCCCGGTGACCGGTACGGCATCCTGAGTGACTTCGAACCGGGAACCCGGACCCTGCCGGCGGGCTTCCAGATCGCGCCGCCGTTCCGGCCGATCCCGGTCGACATCGTCCTGGAGAAGGACGTCGCCGTGACCTTGCGTGACGGCGTCACGATCTACGTCGACGTGCTGCGCCCCGCCGGCACGGACCCGGTGCCCGTGATTGTCGCGTGGAGCCCGTACGGCAAGGGCCAGGGCACCTCGACCAGCGTGATGGGCGTGTTCGGGCTGGTCGGCCTCGACAACGGGATCCTCTCCGGGCTGGCGAAGTTCGAGGCCCCTGACCCGGCGTACTGGTGCGCGCGGGGCTACGCGATCTGCAACCCCGACGTGCGGGGCGTGGCCAGCTCCGAGGGCGACAGCGTCCTGTGGGACCGCCAGGAGGGCCTGGACTGCTACGACCTGATCGAGTGGCTGGCCGGGCAGGAGTGGTGCACCGGCAAGGTCGCGATGAGCGGCACGTCCTATCTCGCGGTGTCGCAGTGGTTCACCGCGGCCGAGCAGCCGCCGCACCTGGCCGCGATCAACCCGTGGGAGGGCGTCAGCGACGTGTACCGCGACCTGGTGCTGCGCGGTGGCATGCCGGACACCGGGTTCGCCCGTCAGCTGCGGGACTTCAGCTTCTGGGGGCTCGGGCGCAAGGAGGACATCGTCGCGGAGGCTGAGCGGTATCCGCTGATGACCGACCTGTGGCAGGACAAGATCCCGGACTTCGACCGGATCACGGTGCCGGCCTACGTGGTGGCCAGCTACTCCAACACCCTGCACACCGCCGGGACGTTCCGTGCCTGGCGGCGGATGGCGTCGGCGGAGAAGTGGCTGCGGGTGCACAACACGCAGGAGTGGCCGGACTACTACGACGAGGCCAACGTGGAGGACCTGCGGCGGTTCTTCGACCACTACCTCAAGGACGAGGACAACGGCTGGGAGCACACGCCGCGCGTCCGGTACAGCGTGCTGGACCTGCGCGGCGGTGACCGGGTCGGCGTCGCCGCGGGCGAGTTCCCGCCGGCCGACGTCACCCCGACGAACTACTACCTCGACGGCCGCTCGCGCGCCCTGACCACGACGGTGCCGGCGGACGCGGTGCCGGCCGCCTACGACGTCGGCGCCAACCCGGATGTGGTCTCCTTCGTCGTCCGGTTCGACCGGGAGACCGTCCTCGTCGGCTACCCGAAGGCGCACCTGTGGGTCGAGGCGCACGGCGCCGACGACATGGACCTGTTCGTCCTCGTCCAGAAGCTCGACGCGCACGGCACCCCGCTGCAGGCGTTCACCACCCCCAACCAGGGCCCGATGGTGCAGGACCTCACCGAGCGCGGCGCCACGATCCTGCGGTACAAGGGATCCGACGGACGCCTGCGGGTCTCGCTGCGCCACCTCGACGAGCAGCTGTCCACCGCCGACGTGCCGGCGCACAGCTTCGACCGGGTCGAGAAGCTCGCCCCGGGTGAGATCGTCGACGTGGAGGTCGACCTGCTGCCGGTCGGGCTCGTCTTCCACCCCGGCGAGCAGCTCCGCCTCGTCGTCAGCGGCCGGAACCTGCTCGGGCCGATGATGCCCAGGCTGGTCGAGTACACCCCGGCCAACAGCGGCCGGCACGTCATCCACACCGGCGGCGAGCACGCCTCCTACCTGCGGCTGCCGGTCCAGACGGGGTAGTCACGGCTCGGGCGGGCGGAGCCGTCGGGCGGCGTGGCTTGGTACCGTGGCCGCCGTTGCTGGAGGTGCTCATGGTGCTCAAGGTCATCGGCTACTGGGACGGTCCCGCGGCGCCCGCCGGCCTGCCCGACGTCTGCGGCTTCGTCGCCACCGACGCCGACCCGGCCGTCCAGCGCACGGTCGCGGCCTACCTGCGCTCCGGCACCGTCCTCGCCGTCGCGGCGGGCATGTCGCGGTGCCGGCTGTGCGGCATCGCCAACGGCAGCGCCGAGCTCACCGACGGCACGCACTTCGTGTGGCCGGAGGGCCTCGCGCACTACGTCGAGGCGCATGATGTCAGGCTGCCCGAAGAGGTCGCCGCCGTCGCCGCCAGCGGCCCGGCGCCTGCCGTCGACCCGGCTCCGCTGGAAGCCGCGTCGTTGGACCTGACCTGGTGGTGCGCGCTCGGCACGCCGGATCCGGTCGTGCACCGGCTGGGTTGCCGGCACAGCGGCCGGACCGCGCCGTGGGACCTGCCGACCAGTGCCGACGTCTACGTGGACCGGGTGCCCGACGGTGCCGTCGCCACGCTGGGCCGGATCCGGACCCTGCTCGGCGCCCAGTGGCAGATCTCCGACCTGCGCCGGATGCTCACCACCCAGCCGTTCCTGGCCGTCGCCGGCGGCAACCCGGCCGCCCTGCACCGCGCCCTGGACGGCGCCGCCCCGCTGCGGCCGTTCCTGTTCCACCGCACGCCGGGCGGTCTGGAGCCGATCTGGCCCGACGAGGTGTAAGCCGGCGGCAACGGGTAGGCCCTCCGGCGGAACGTGGCGAACCAGAGGCCGTGCCCGTCGAACGGAGGACGTGCTCATGACTGCTGTCGCGGCGAAACGAAGGTTCTGGGTCGAGGACGGATCGAGCGTGACCTCGGCCCGCGGCGTGGAGGTGCTCGACACGCCGCTGCTGAACAAGAACACGGCGTTCACCCGGCAGGAACGCGCGGAGCTGGGCCTGGAGGGGCTGCTGCCGGCGGCGGTGCAGACCCTGGAGGACCGGGTCAGGCGGGCGTACGAGCAGTATCACGAGCAGCCGACCGACCTGCTGAAGAACGTCTTCCTGGCGATGCTGCAGGACAACGACGAGGTGCTGTTCTACCGGCTGCTGACCGAGCACCTGCGCGAGATGCTGCCGGTCGTCTACGACCCGACGGTCGGTGAGGCGATCAAGCGGTACAGCCACGAATACCGCCGCCCGCGCGGGGTGTACCTGTCGATCGCCGAGCCCGACCGGATCGAGGCGGCGTTTCAGGACCTGGGGCTGGGCGCCGGCGACGTGGACCTGATCGTCGCCTCCGACGCCGAGGAGATCCTGGGCATCGGCGACTGGGGCGCCGGCGGGATCGGCATCGCGGTCGGCAAGCTCGCCGTCTACACCGCCGCCGCCGGGATCGACCCGGGCCGGGTGATTCCGGTGTCGCTGGACGTCGGCACCAACAACGAGGCGCTGCTCAACGACCCGGACTATGTCGGCAACCGGCACTCCCGCGTCCGGGGTCAGCGCTACGACGACTTCATCGACGCCTACGTGCGGACCGCGACGAAGCTGTTCCCCCGCGCGCTGCTGCACTGGGAGGACTTCGGCCCGAGCAACGGCCGGCGGATCCTGGAGCGGTACCGCGACCGGATCTGCACCTTCAACGACGACATGCAGGGCACCGGCGCGATCGTGCTCGCCGCGACCCTCAGCGCCGCCCGGGTGGCCGGCACCCGGATGCGCGACCAGCGGATCGTGATCTTCGGCGCCGGCACCGCCGGGGTCGGCATCGCCGACCAGCTGCGCGACGCGATGGTCCGCGACGGCCTCGAGCGGGGCGACGCCACCCGCCGGATCTGGTGCGTCGACCGGCAGGGCCTGCTCACCGACGACATGACCGCCCTGCGGGACTTCCAGAACCCCTACGCCCGGCCCGCGGCGGAGGCCAGGGACTGGGCCGGCACCGGCGGGATCGGGCTCGCCGAGGTCGTCGCCAACGTGCGGCCGACCATGCTCATCGGCACCTCGACCGTGCACCGCGCGTTCACCGAGGCGATCGTGAAGGAGATGGCCCGGCACGTCGACCGGCCGATCATCTTCCCGCTGTCCAACCCGACCGAGCGCATCGAGGCGATGCCCGGCGACCTGATCGCGTGGACCGGCGGCCGCGGGCTCATCAGCACCGGCATTCCCGTCCCGCCCGTGACGTACAAGGGTGTCACGTATGCGATCGGCCAGGCCAACAACGCCCTGCTGTACCCGGGGCTGGGCCTCGGCGCGGTGGTGGCCCGGGCCAAACGGATCAGCGACGGGATGTTCGCCGCGGCCGCCGACGCGGTGGCCGGCCTGGTCTCCGTGAACACCCCGGGCGCGTCGCTGCTGCCGCAGGTGGAGAACCTCCGGCAGGTGTCGGCGACCGTCGCCGTCGCGGTCGCGAAGCGGGCTGCGGAGGAGAACCTCGCCCAGGCCCCGCTCAAGGACCCGATCCAGCAGGTCCAGGACGCGATGTGGCAGCCGGAGTACCGGCCGGTCCGGGCCGGGTGACGCGCATGGCCACCGTCCACGACATCCCCATCGGCCTCGCCGCCACCGGGACCCGCCGCGAGTTCGACAGCCTCGGCGACGTCGACGTGCCCGCCGATCACTACTGGGGCGCCCAGACCCAGCGCAGCCTCGAACACTTCAACATCGGCGACGACCGGATGCCGAAGGAGGTGTACCACGCCTACGGCATCGTGAAGAAGGCGGCGGCCGTCGTCAACACCGACGCCGGCCGGCTGCCCGAGTGGAAGGGGCGCCTGATCCAGCGGGTGTGCGACGAGGTCGCCGCCGGGGCCCTGGACGAGGAGTTCCCACTCTACGTCTGGCAGACCGGCTCGGGGACGCAGTCCAACATGAACGTCAACGAGGTCATCTCCAACCGCTGCATCCAACTGGTCGACGGCACGCTCGGCTCGCAGCGGCCGGTGCACCCCAACGACCACGTCAACATGGGCCAGTCGAGCAACGACACGTTCCCCACGGCCATGCACGTCGCCGCGTTCACGATGACGACACGGAAGACCCTCCCCGCCCTGAAGCGGCTGCGGGACGCGCTCGCGCAGCACGCACGGACGTGGGACGACGTGGTCAAGATCGGCCGGACGCACCTGGAGGACGCCACCCCGCTGACCGTCGGCCAGGAATGGTCCGGCTACCACGCCGCCCTCGACGACGCGATCGCCGAGGTCGAGCACGCCACCCACGGGCTGCTGCAGCTGGCAATCGGCGGCACCGCGGTCGGGACCGGGCTCAACGCCCCCACCGGCTTCGGCGCGCAGGTCGCCAGGGAGATCGCCGCGATGACCGGCGCCCCCTTCCAGGTCGCACCCAACCCGTTCGCCGCGCAGGGCACCCTCGACCGGATGGTGCGGGCACACGGCGCGCTCAAGTCCCTCGCGGTGACCCTGTTCAAGATCGCCAACGACCTGCGCTGGCTGGGCTCCGGCCCCCGGACCGGCCTGCACGAGCTGCTGCTCCCGGCCAACGAACCGGGCTCGTCGATCATGCCGGGCAAGGTCAACCCGACCCAGGCCGAGGCCATGCTCATGGTCGCCATCCAGGTCATCGCCTCGGACGTGGCCGTCACCATGGGTGGCGCCGAGGGCAACTTCGAGCTCAACGCCTTCCGCCCGATCCTGATCGACAACTACCTGCACTCGGCGCGGATCCTGGCCGACATGTCCGAGCACTTCCGCTCGTACATGGTCGAGGGCGCCGCACTGAACGAGCCGCAGCTGGCGTCCAATGTGGAACGCTCGGTGATGATGGTGACCGCGCTGTCACCGATCATCGGCTACGACAAGGCCGCGGTCATCTCGCACCACGCCATCGCCCACGACCTGACCCTCAAGCAGGCCGCCCTCGCCAACGGCGTCAGCGAGGAGCTCTTCGAACGGGTCGTCGACCCCCGCGCCCTCACGCACGGCGGTTAGGTCCGCTCAGACGATCGCCCCGGCTCCGCTGTAGGAGCCGGGGCGTTCACGGTCGCGGTCAGCGCCACGCCTGGTGCGTGGTCACGCCGCCGGCGTTGCAGTCGTACTGGACGAGCTTGGCGAGGGCCAGGATGCTGCCGTCACGGACCGTCAGGCACTTCCAGCTGTTGCGGTTGACGAAGTGGTAGTAGCCCGGCACCGTGGTGATCTCGATCTGGAACCACCACTGGTTCGTGTCGCCGTGGCAGGTGTACTGCTGGACGACCGCGTTGTTGGACTTGCTGCGGTCCCGCACGTCGAGGCACTTGCCGCTGTTGTAGTTGCGGATCAGGTAGAACCCCTCGTTGCCGACCGGCTCCAGGTTGAACAGCTGCGCCGTGGAGCCGTTGCACGGGGACTGCTGCAGCTGCAGCTTGTTGCTGGTGCCCCAGTCGGGCACGTCCATGCACTGCCCGCTGTGCGCCACGTCCCAGGAGCTCCACACCGGTGCCCCGGCGGCCTGCGCCGCCGCGACCGGCGTGATGGCCAACCCGGCGCCGAGGACCAGCGCCAGCAGCACCCGGCGAACGATCGTGATCACTTCTCGTACCCACCTTCGGTTGCGCACCGCCGCTCTGGCGGTGCACCGAGGACGGTCCACCACACCCCTGAAACGCCGCTGAAACGGCCGGGTCCTGATTTCCGCTACCGCTTCCGTTCGGATGTGAACGGTCGGTGATGACGGCTGCATCTGTTGCGTCGTAGGACGTCCACGGGATGTTCACGCCACGGCCGTCGCACCTGACACTGGTGATCGTCGATATTTGTCGGCGGCGGCTCCGGTACCGGCGCCGCTTCATCGCCGCACGTCTTGATCGGAGCAGGAATGACCCGACCGTCCCGTTTGCTCGCCGCGCTGCTGGCCGGTGCGCTCGCCGCGCTCGCCCTGACCGCGCCCGCCACCGCGGCCCCGACCGGGATCCCGTCGAAGGCGACGGCGCAGAGCTGGCTCAGCGCACTGACCGTCGCCACCGAGGGCTCCTCCAGCGGCTACTCCCGTGACCTGTTCCCGCACTGGATCACCATCAGCGGTTCCTGCGACACCCGCGAGACGGTCCTCAAGCGCGACGGCACGTCGGTGGTCACCAGCAGCTCGTGCGCCGCCACCTCGGGCCGCTGGTACTCCCCGTACGACGGCGCGACCTGGACCGCCGCGTCGGACGTCGACATCGACCACGTCGTGCCGCTCTCCGAGGCGTGGCGCTCCGGTGCCAGCTCCTGGACGACCGCCAAGCGGCAGAGCTTCGCCAACGACCTGACCCGGCCGCAGCTGATCGCGGTCACCGACAACGTCAACCAGTCCAAGGGCGACCAGGACCCGTCGACGTGGCAGCCGTCGCTGTCGTCCTACCGCTGCACCTACGCGAAGATGTGGGTCGCGGTGAAGCACTACTGGGCGTTGAAGCTGCAGTCCGCGGAGAAGTCCGCGCTGCAGACCATGCTCAACACCTGCTCCTCCTGAGACCCTGATGGCCCGCGGCTCGGTCGTGCCGAGCCGCGGGCCGCTCGCGTCAGCCCAATGTCCCCATCCACTTGGCGACGGCCTGCCCGATCTCGTCCGGCGAGTCCTCCTGGACGAAGTGGATTCCCGCGACCGTCACCTCGGTCTGCGCCGGCCACCGGCGGACGACGTCGAGCAACCAGTCGCTGGCGAGGATCGCACCGGGCTCGGCCTTCACGAACAGCTTGGGCACGGCACTTGTCGCCAGCCAGTCCGCGTAGGCATCCGTGATCGCGGTAACGTCGGCCGGCTCGCCCTCGATGGGGATCTCCCGGGGCCACGTCAGGGTCGGCCGCCGCCCCTCGCCGGGCTCGGCGAACGGCCGCCGGTACTCCGCCATCTCCTCGGCGGAGAGGGTGCGCAGGATGGCTTGCGGCAGCACCTGCTCGACAAAGATGTTGTCCCGCAGGACCAGGTCTTCGCCGGCCTCGGAGCGCAGTGCCCGCAGGAGCGGGCGCATGCCCATCGTGTCCCAGTGGTCCCACGCCTGCGACCGCACGATCGCCTCCATGTACGCGATACCCTTCACGGCCTCGCGGTGACGATTGGCCCAGTCGAAGCCGAGGGCCGAGCCCCAGTCGTGGACGACGAGGGTGACCCGCTCGTGCACCTCCAGGGTCTCGAGCAGGGCGTCGAGGTGGCGGCGGTGCTCGACGAAGCGGTACGAGCCGGGGCCACGGTCGGGCAGCTTGCCGGAATCGCCCATGCCGATCAGGTCGGGAGCGATGCAGCGGCCGTGCGGCTCCAGGTGCGGCAACACGTTGCGCCAGAGGTACGACGAGGTGGGATTGCCGTGCAGCAGCACGATGGGGTCGCCCTCGCCGGTCTCGACGTACGCCATCTCGGTGCCGAGAACCTGCCGGCGCTGCTTCTGGTACGGAAACGCCGCAGAGATCATGTGCTCGCCCCTCCTCTGGGAGTAGCCGAGCGTCATCGCTGCCCGCGGCACGGGCCTTCATGCCCCACCAGGCAAGATCAACATATCGCGGTGCGGGCGCCCCGCCGGCGGCAGGAGCGGGGCGCCGTCGAACAGCGGCCGGTCAGTTCGGGAGCGGGTGTCCGCCGTCGCCGTCGACCTTGACGTCCATGACGCCGTCCTCGTCGAGGTCGACCATGGTGACGTTGACGGCGCCGTCACCGTCGCTGTCGAGCTGGAACAGGTCCGCCTTGCCGTTGCCGTCGGTGTCGATGGCCAGCACGTCGGCGACCCCGTCCTGGTTCGTGTCGACGGCGAGCAGCTCGTCGCGCTGGTCGCCCCGGGTCTCGACTGATTCGGTCATGTCCGTCGCCTCTCGTGCCTGTGTCCCGCGATCGCTGGAGGAGGGCATGGTAGCTCTCGGCGGGACAAGCGCTCCACCTGTCCGGACCACCATTCGTAGCCGGGCGGGGTGACGTCGTCGGGCCACGGCCGCCAGGTGGCGGCGGCGCCGTCCCAGCGCTTCGGCGGGCCGGCCTGCCGGAACCGGCACCCGTCGCGGCGGCACGCCCGATACGCGGCGTCGAGGGGCGCGGTGTCCCAGCCGAGCGCCGCGGCGAGCAGCAGCAGGTGCTCCTGCAACCAGTCCAGGATCGCCGGGCGCCGTGCCCCGTCGGGCAGGTCGAGCACCGCCGGGTCGAACGGGACGTCGTGCACCTCGCCCATGCCCAGCTGGGCGGTCGCCGGCTCGCCGGAGAACCGCGCCGGGCCGGGCCGGTCCACTGGGACGAATCTCGCCCACGACGTCTTCGCCACCAGCGGCGCACCGGCGTCGAGATGGATGGTGTACAGCTCGCTCACGGCCGTGGCGCACTTGGCGAACCGCTCCGCGGGCGTCGCGTGGCGTGCCGGGGTGAGCCGGGTGGGCCAGAAGATCGGGTTCGTGTCGACGGAACGTAACCGGACGGCACGCCCCGTCATGCCGCCGCCGAGCAGGCCTGGATCGCGGTGTCAAGGACGAACGGCATGGGGTCCCGGAGCTGCCAGCCCGACTCCTTGAGGCGCAGCAGCGCGGGCAGCGCCTCGCTCGCCCCCAGCACGCCGGCCGCCTCGACGACGAGGTTGCCGGGGTCGTCGTCGAGCCAGGCGAGCAGCGGCGCCAGGGCGCGCGGGTCGCCACGGCGGGCCAGGCCGAGCAGGGCCTCACCGGCGGCGTCGCCGTCCTCGTCGGTCAGCCGCGCGGCCAGGGCGGCGCGGACCTGCTCGCCGTCCGCGTCCAGCTGGGAGCCGAGCCCGAACGTGGCCCAGTCCCGGACCTCCGGGTCGGGATCCGCGCTCAGCCGGATCAGCGCCGCGACGGCCCGGGGGTCCGGCGGGTCGCCGGCGACGCGGGGCAGGGTGCCCGCGACCGCGAACCGCACCTCGTCGCTGACGTGCCCGGCGTGGCCGAGGATCGTGGCCAGCGCCCGGTGGTCGCCGACGTGCCCGAGCGCGGTGACGGCGGCATCGATGACGTCGGGCCGGTCGTCCGCGCACGCCGCGGTCAGGACGGGCAGGGTCTCCTCCAGAAACGGACGATCCACCGCAAATCCGATCTGGCCGAGGACGTCCAGTCCCAGCACGCGCTCGGCGGTGCCGCCGGCGCGGGCGAACCGGCAGGCCGCCTCGAACGTCTCCCGGTCGGTGCGGCGGTGCAGCTCGACGACGATCTCCCAGCGCGCCTCGGCGTCGGTGTCTGCGAGCGCGGCGGCGCGGCGGAGCAACTGGTCGGGGGTCATCGGATCACCCTAGAACCCACCCGGGTGATCAGTGGTGGGGGAGCGTGCGAAATACTGCGGTATGAACCTCCAGCACGGTGTCCTCGCGATCGCGGCGGTCCTCGCCATCGTCTCCGTGGCGAAAGTGGCGCCGCGGGTCGGTGTGGCGGTGCCCATCGCGCTGGTCGTCGTCGGGATCGGGGCCAGTTATCTGCCGTTCGTGCCGAATCTGGACGTCGATCCGCACCTGATCCTCACGGTGGTGCTGCCGCCGATCCTGTACTCGGCGGCGGTCAACGTGCACGCCACCGACTTCCGGCGCAACGTGAAGGCGATCGGTGGCCTGTCGGTGCTGCTCGTCGTCATCTCGGCGCTCGCTGTCGGGTTCCTGCTGCACTGGCTGATCCCGGACCTGAGCCTGGCCGCCGCGATCGCGCTCGGCGCGGTCGTCAGCCCGCCGGACGCGGTCGCGGCGATCTCGATCGGCAAGCGGCTCGGCCTGCCGCCGCGGCTCGTCATCGTCCTGGAGGGCGAGGGGCTCATCAACGACGCGACCGCGCTGGTCATGCTGCGCTCCGCGGTGGCCGCGACGGCCGGGGTGGTGTCGCTGTGGGACGTGGTCGGCGACTTCGCGTTCGCCGTCGTCGCCGGGCTGGTCATCGGTCTGCTGGCCGGCTTCGTGACCGTGTGGATCCGGGCGAAGCTCGACGAGCCGGTGCTGACGACGGCGATCTCGTTCATCGTGCCGTTCCTCGCGTTCGTCCCGGCGGAGGAGATCCACGCCTCCGGGGTGCTCGCCGTCGTCGTCGCCGGGCTGGTCACCGGGCATCAGAGCGCGCGGCACTTCACCGCGCAGGACCGCATCAGCGAGCGCACCAACTGGCGCACCGTGCAGCTCCTGCTGGACAACGGCGTGTTCCTGCTCATGGGATACCAGATCGTCATCGTGGTGCGGGACGTCCGGGAGGGCGAGGACGACGTCGCCCGCACCGTGCTCATCGGGCTCGCGGTGACCGCCGCGCTGGTGCTGCTGCGGGTGCTGTTCGTGTTGCCGCTCACCGCGTTGCTGCGCCGCGACCAGCGCCGCGCCCTGGCCCGCACCGACCGGCTCCAGGGCATCCTGGTCCGGCTGACCGAGCGGCAGCACGAGTCGGCGAAGAGCGCGGCGCGGGCCGGCTGGCTCGCCTCGCTGGTGCGGCGGCGGCAGGCCGACGACGCGTACCTGACGACCGAGGGGCTCGGCTGGCGCGGTGGTGCGGCGCTCGCCTGGGCCGGGATGCGCGGCGTCGTCACCCTCGCGGCGGCGCAGTCGCTGCCGGAGAGCGTCCCGCACCGCGCGCAGCTGATCCTCATCGCGTTCACCGTCGCGATCGTCACGCTCCTCGGGCAGGGCGCGACGCTGCCGGTGCTGATCCGCCGGTTGCGCATCGCCGGCACCGACGCCGAGGCCGACCGGCGCGAGCTGACCCGGCTCATCGGCGAGATCACCGCCGAGGGTGAGGATGTCCTGGACAATCCGGACCTGCGGCAGTCCAACGGCCTGCCGTTCGACCCGGACGTCCTGGAGGCCGCCCGCCGGGAGAACGCCGCCATCGGCCAGGCGCTCACCCAGCCGCACGACCCGACCGAGTCCAGCGCCGCGCACCAGCGCCGCGAGCTGCACCGGCTGCTGCTCGAGTCGGCGCAGGCCGTGCTGCTCGACGCGCGGGAGTCCGGGACGTACACCTCGCGCGCCCTCGGTCACGTCCAGCACATGCTCGACACCGAGGTCTCCGGCCTCGATCCCGCCGAGACGCACTGACCGCGCATGCATCCCTCGGGCCGGCGTGCGCTGCGGCACGTCGCGGCGCTGTCGGCCGGTCCACCGGCCGAGGCGTCCCTTCGGGTCACGCTCAACTTCCACCCCGACCGCATGGCCGGTGGCGAGCCCATGTTGCGGGGCCTCGCCATCGCCGGGAGGTACCTGTCGCAGTTCGTCACCGGCACCAGCAACGGCGGACTGACCGCGCATCCCGGCGGGGACCGGTGGCGCTGGGAACACGCGATGTTCGGCGGCGCCTATGACGACGCCCCCGCGGACGTCAGGCCCGTCTACGGCGGGCTGAACTTCCGCCGGAAGGAGGTCGGCGCGGCCCCCCGCTTCGGATCGGCCCACCTGCGGCTGACCGCGGCGGTCCTGGCGAGGACGACGTTCTGCTACCCCGACAGCCATCTGGAGCCCACGGCCTTCGCGGTCGCCGATCGGATGTCGCTCATCGAGCTCGCCGTCGCCGACGATCGGGACGCGCTGGACGACTACGTCGAGGCGCAGGTCCACGGCGGGGTCCGGCTCGACGGCGACGTCGAGGCCCTCGTGCTCGACCCGAGCTACCGGGGCACCGACGTCGAGGCGGCGGCCCGTGGGCTGCCCTGCCCGATCGAGTGGCACCCCGGGTTCCGGCTCTCCGTGGCCGAGCTTCGCCGGCACCCCGACTACCGCGGCGCGCGGTTCGTCGAACTCGGCGCCGGGCTCGCCGTCGACGGCCACCTCACACCCCGGCTGATCGGCGACGCCGCCCGCGGCGGCCGGCACGACGAGCAGGACCTCAAGCGGGTCTGGCACTACCTGGCCCGGTTCGGGTGAAAGGCCGCCCCCGGGTCGGGAGCGGCCCGCACTGACAACCTAGTTGGAGGCGACGCCCAGGCCGGCGTTGCCGCTGCCGGCGGGGCCGTCGTCGGTGCTGCCACCGGTGATCGAGGTGAAGGCGGAGTCGAGCTGCTCCCGCAGGGCGTCGAGGGTGGAGAACTCGGCCTGGTGCGAGGACTCGCTGCCCTCGGCGGCGAAGACGTGGTCGGTCTCGGCCTCGCTGTGGTCGTAGGAGGTGAAGTCCGACTCCTCGTAGTGCGCGCCGCTCGGGTTGGTGTACTCGACGTGGTGGCCCTGGTCGAACGAGGTCGACTCGGCCGCCGCGTGGTCCTGCTCGTAGACGGCGAACTGGTTGCTGGCGTCGGCCTCGCTGCCGGACGTCTGGTGCAGCTGGTCGAGGGACTCGTGCTGCTGCCCGGTCTCGTACTGGCCGTAGTCGGTGCCGCCGTCGCCGCCGTACGTGTCGGGCTGCTCGTCGCCGGTGTAGCCGGGGTCGAGCTCGCCGCCGTCGTAGTCGCTCATGCTGGTCCGCCTCAGAGAAGTCGTGGTGTGCCGCTGGACAGAACGTTAGGCACACCGGTGATCACTTGAATCCCCGGAACGTGCCACCGACCGTCAGGCGTTGGTCCACTCGGTGTAGGTGTACGGGTTGTCGAGCACCTTCGTGGCCGGGATGTCGGGGTTCATCCCGCGCGCCCAGGCCTCCGGACCCATGGTCGCGATCAGGTGCTCGACGGTCCGCTCGACGTCCCGGCGGGCCTTGGCGAGGTCGGCGCCGACGAGCTTGTGGTCCCGTTTGACGATGCGCCCGTTGACGAGCACGGTGTGCACGTCGCCGCGCTGCGCCTGGAACGCGACGTGGCCGTAGGGGTTGAGGATCGGGAACATCACGGGGGAGTCGTCGTTCTTCAGCAGCACCACGTCGGCCTTGCGCCCGGGCTGGAGGCTGCCGACGACGCTGTCGAGGCCCAGGGCCCTGCTGCCGCCGCGGGTCGCCCAGTCGACCACCTGTTCGGCGCGCAGGTGCACGTGGGTGACGGTCTCCGCGCGGTCGTGCGCCTGCAGGTGCTCGCGGGAGCGGTCGGCGCCGAGGGTGGCCCGCATCGCGGAGAACAGGTCGCCGCTCCACCAGACGCTGGTGTCCATCGACAGTGACACCGGGATGCCGTGGTCGCGCAGTTGCCAGGTGGGCGGGTAGCCCTGGCCGGCGCTCTGCTCGCTCTCCGTGGACACCGAGACGGACCCTCCGGTCGCGGCGATGCGTTGATACGAGTCGTGCGTCAGCGTGGCGGCGTGGACGTAGACGGTCGACGGGGTCATGAAGCCGTGCTCGTGCATGAGGCGGATGCCGTCGTCGTTCGTGGCACCCCAGACCCCGGCATGCGTGGTGACGGGAACCCCGAGGTCGCGGGCGACCTCGAAGGCGGCGCGCTCCGGGAAGGCGGGGTCGCCGGTGACGTCGAACGCCATCTGGAAGCCGAGCAGGTCGTTGCCGCCGACGCGCCGGGACACGAAGTCGCGGAACTCGGGGCTGGTCGCCCACTCCCACGGGCCCTGCTGGATGTTGCCGTAGGCGAGGACGAACCTGCCGGGGACCGACTCGAGGGCGTCGGCGGCCGCGTCGGCGTGCTGCGGGGTCTGCAGGCCGTGTGACCAGTCGACGGTGGTGGTGACGCCGGCGTCGAGCGCCTCGAGGGCGCCCAGGACGTTGCCGGCGTAGATGTCCTCGGGCCGGAAGTGCCGGCCGGACTCCAGGTAGTACCAGACGAAGTACTGGGTGAGCGTCCAGTCGGCGCCGTACCCACGCATCGCGGTCTGCCACAGGTGCCGGTGCGTGTCGATCATCCCGGGCATGACGATGCCGCCGGTGGCGTCGATCTCCACGGCGCCGGGCGGGGCGGTGAGGCCGACACCGACCTCGGCGACGCGTTCGTCGACGACCAGGACGTCGGCGCCGGGGAGCACCGTGTGGGCGTCGTCCATGGTGAGAACCAGACCGTTGCGGAACAGCACCGCGGTCATCGCTGTCATCTCCTGTCGGTACGGATCGCCAATCGCGGACAATCGTCCGTGTAGCGGTCACAGGATCGAGTGGCGAAAGTGTGGTCTGCCCTTACGATGCATGTCAAGGTGGAGTTGACAGCGCAGGAAAGCGGGCCGAGACTGGCTGTGGCGGACGATTGTCCGCTGAACGGACAGGAGATACGTCGTTGGTGGGAACTCACGGACCGCTGAGCGGGTTGCTGGTGGCCGACTTCTCCAGGATCCTCGCGGGGCCGTACGCGACGATGCTCCTCGCCGACCTCGGCGCCGACGTGATCAAGGTCGAGGGGCCCGGCGGCGACGACACCCGCACCTGGATGCCGCCGACCCGTGACGGCGTGTCCACCTATTACCTCGGCATCAACCGCAACAAGCGCTCGATCGCCCTCGACCTGCGCCTGGACGACGACCTCGCCGCCGCGCAGGCCCTCGCCGCCCGCGCCGACGTGATGATCGAGAACTTCAAGCCCGGCGGCCTGGCCCGCTTCGGCCTCGACTACACCGCCGTCGCCGCGGCCAACCCCGGCGTCGTCTACGCCTCCATCAGCGGCTTCGGCGCCGGCACCGGGGCGGCCCTGCCCGGCTACGACCTGATGGTGCAGGCGATCTCCGGGCTGATGAGCCTCACCGGCGACCCCGACGGACCCCCGTTCCGGGCCGGGATCTCCGTCTTCGACGTCATGGCCGGCATGCACGCGAGCGTCGGCATCCTCGCCGCGCTGCACCACCGCACCGCCACCGGCGCCGGCCAGCACGTCGAGGTCAACCTGCTGTCCTCCGCGCTGTCCGGCCTCGTCAACCACAGCAGTGGCTACGTGGCCGGCGGCACCGTGCCGTTCCGCATGGGCAACGCGCATCCGAGCCTGTTCCCCTACGAGCCGCTGCCGACCGCCGACGGCGACCTCATCGTCATCGCCGGCAACGACGGGCAGTTTCGCAAGCTGTGCGCCGTGCTCGGCTGCGAGGAGCTCCTCGACGACCCCCGGTTCCAGCGCAACCAGGACCGCACCGCGCACCGGGAGGCGCTGCGCCCGCTGCTCGTGCGGCGGCTGGCGGGCAAGGGCAAGGACGAGTGGTTCGCCGAGCTGATGGCCGCCGGCGTGCCGTGCGCACCCATCAACACCATCGACGGCGGCGTCGCCATGGCGACCTCCCTCGGCCTCGAACCGGTCGTCGAGGCCGGCGCGGTGCCCGGCATCCGCAACCCCATCACGCTCTCGGCGACCCCGCCGCGATACGAGCTGCCGCCGCCCGGCCTGGACGAGCACGGCGAGGAGATCCGGCAATGGCTGAAGAGCTGAGCTTCCCCACCTCCATCGGCACGTCCGACGCCGACCGCATCACGCTGCTCGGCCAGGACCTGGCCGAGGACCTGATGGGCCGGGTCGGCTTCGGCGAGCTGGCGTTCTGGCTCGTCGCCGGCCGCCGCCCCACCCCGGGCGAGACCCGGGTCTTCGAGGCGGTCCTGGTCGCCCTCGCCGACCACGGCTTCACCCCCACCGCGATCGCGGCCCGGCTCACCTACGCCAGCGCCCCCGAGGCGTTGCAGGGCGCCCTCGCCGCGGGGCTGCTCGGCGGCGGCTCCCGGTTCCTCGGCGTCACCGAGGACTGCGCCGTGTTCCTCCGCGACACCTTGGCCGCCGTCGACGGGGAGCCCGACGACTGGGACGCCGTGGCGGCCGCCGCGGTCACCGCCCGCCGCGCCGAGGGCAAGCTCGTGCCCGGCCTCGGCCACCCCGTGCACAAGGTGCGGGACCCGCGCACCCCGGTCCTGATCCGCATCGCCGAGGAGGAGGGGCTGCGCGGGCCGCACCTGCGGCTGTTCGAGGCGATCGGCCGGGCCCACCCGGCGATCCTCGGCCGCACCCTGCCGCTCAACGGCGCCGGGGTCTGCGGCGCGGCGCTCGCCGACCTCGGCCTGCCGGTCGAGCTGCTGCGCGGCTTCGCGCTGCTGGCCCGCGCCGCCGGGCTCCTCGGCCACCTCGCCGAGGAGCGCCGCACCGGCCTCGGCCTGGAGATCTACCGCACCGTGGACCGCAACGCCCGCTACGTCACCCCCACCGAGTGAAAGGACCCGCGTCATGGCTCAGGTCGTCGCGGTCATCGCCTCGACGCATCACCCGTTCTACTACAAGGCCAGCACGGCCACCGGCGCGGACCGCCCACCGTTCGCCGACGAATGGGTCCGCAAGGTCACCGCGTTCCGCGAGACGCTGACCCGCGCCAACCCCGACGTGCTCGTCATGGTCGGCTCCGACCACTTCCACCAGCTGTGGCTGGACAACATGCCGCAGTTCCTCGTCGGCAAGGCGCCGTTCTACGACGCCAACTGGCACAACGAGCAGCGCGAGTTCGGGCTGCCCCGGATGCTGCTGCGCGGCCAGGAGGACCTGTCCGCGCACGTGCTGCGCGAGGGCCTCGACGCCGGCTTCGACCTGGCGTTCAGCAACGAGCTGCGGATCGACCACAGCATCACCTGCCCGATCATCACGCTGCGGCCCGAGGCGGACCTGCCGATCGTGCCGATCTACACGAACATCTTCGCCCCGCCGCTGCCGCAGCCGAAACGGTTCGTGCAGCTCGGTCGTACCATCCGCGAACTGGTCGAGTCATGGCCCAGCGACCTGCGGGTCGCCGTCATCGGCACCGGGCACCTGTCCCTGGAGCTCGGCGGGCCCCGGCAGTTCGGGCCGCACGGCCCCGACCCGGAGTTCGACCGCCGGGCGGTGGAGTGGATCGCCAACGGCGACCTGGACGGCTGCCTGTCCGAGGTGACCCTCGACAGCCTGCACGCCCCGGGCAACGCCACCCACGGCTTCATGGACTTCATGCTCATGATGGGCGTCGCCGGTGCCGGCGCGAAGGCCGACTACGTCGACACCTACGACCTGTTCCACACGATGGAGGCCTACTTCACCTGGTACCCACAGGGAGCGCCCGCATGAGCAAGTACCTCCTCGACAAGTTTCTGTACACAGTGGACAGAGACGCCGATCTGACCGAGCGTTACCGCGAGGATCCCGCCGGGACCGTCGACTGGTGGGAGTCGACCATGGCCAATGCGCTGCTCAACAGTCACAGCGGTGAGGCGAGCACCTGGCTGCGGTTCACCGACGAGGAGCGGGCCGCGCTGGCCGGGCACGACCACGTCGCGCTGTTCGCGCTCGGCGCACACCCGTTCCTCACGCTGACGCTGTTCATCGCCATGTTCGAACGCGACCACGACGAGCCCCTGTTCTACCAGAAGCAGTACGGCGCCCGCCTGGCCCACTTCGAGCTGCCGTACCCGGACATCGCGACCTGATGCGCGCCGCCACGATCATCCGGTGCGGGCAGCCGCCGGTCGTCGTCTCGCGTCCCGCTCCGGCGCCCGCCGACGGCATGGTGACGGTCAGCGTCACCGCCGCGCCCATCACGCCGCTGGACGTGCTGTGCGCCTCCGGCACGTCCTACTTCGGGTCGCCCGCCGTGCCGTACGTCCCCGGGGTGCAGGGCGTCGGCACCCTCGACGACGGCACGGCCGTGTGGTTTCCCACCGACGCGGGGATGCGCCCCGGCGACGGCAGCATGGCCGAGCGGGTGTCCGTGCCCGCGTCCGCGGTGGTCCGCCTGCCCGCCGGCGCCGACCACCGCCTCATCGCCGCCCTCGGGCTGTCCGCCGTCGCCGCCTGGCAGGCGCTGACCTGGCGCGGCGAGCTGCGCCCCGGCGAGCAGGTCGTCGTCCTCGGCGGTGGCGGCGTCGTCGGGCAGGCGGCGATCCAGCTCGCCCGCCTCGCCGGCGCGCGCCGGGTCATCGCCGCGTGCCGGTCCGTCGTCGCGCAGGAACGCGCGCACCGGCTCGGCGCCGACGCCGTCGTCCCGCTGCACGACACCGACGACGTGGCCGGCCTCGCCCAACGGCTCCAGGACGCCACCGACGGGCCCGTCGACCTGGTGCTCGACCCGCTCTTCGGGATCCCCGCGGCGGCCGCCCTGCGGACCCTGCGCCGCGGCGGGCGGCTCGTCAACCTCGGCAGCGCCGCCGGGGAGGTCGCGCCGCTGGACTCCGCGACGCTGCGCAGCGGTTCGCTGCGGATCCTCGGGTACACCAACAACGAGCTCAGTGCGTCGGAGAAGGGCGCCACGATGCGATACCTCGCCGAGCACGCGACCGCCGGGCGGCTCGTGGTCGACCACGTCACCGTGCCGCTCGCTGACATCGGGGCCGCCTGGACCTCGCCGGCAACCCGGCGAGTGGTGGTCGTTCCAGGATAGTCTCGCTCGGCGTACCAACCACAACACCATGAGGCGGCGATGGCACAGCGCGGAGAAGGACCGGACTTCATCGAGGCCCTGGCACGGGGGCTGGACGTGATCCGGGCGTTCCACGCCGACCGCCCGCGCATGACCCTCGCCGAGGTCGCCGCCGCCACCGGCCTGGCCCGCCCGACCGCCCGCCGGATCCTGCTCACCCTGGAGGAGCTCGGCTACGTGCGGACCGCGGCCGGTGGCCACGAGCTCACCCCGCGCGTGCTCGAGCTCGGCATGGCGTATGTCGGCTCCCTCTCCCTGTGGGACATGGCCCGCCCGCACATGGAGCAGCTCGTCGCGGCGACCGGCGAGTCGTCGTCGATCACCCAGCTGGACGGCTCCGACGTGGTGTATCTCGCGCGGGTCGCCGTGCCGAAGATCATCGCGCTGCGGGTGCAGATCGGCACCCGCTTCCCGGCGACCGTCACCTCCCAGGGCAAGGTGCTGCTCGCCGCGCTGCCCCCGGAGCAGCTCGACGCCGTCCTCGCCCTGCCCAGCCGCTCCGGCATCCAGCCGTGGGTGCAGCACAGCCGGGCCGCGATCGACGCGATGCTGCGCGAGGTCAACGCCCGCGGCTTCGCCGTCGCCGACAACGAGCTCGCACCCGGCATCCGGTCCGTCGCCGTGCCGATCCGCGACGGCCGTGGCGAGGTCCGCGCGGCCATGAACGTGACCGTCAACGCGGCCGAGACCAGCACCAAGACCCTGCTCGACCGGCACCTGCCGCACCTGCAGCGGGCGGCCGGCGCGATCAGCTCCGACTGGGCGCTGTGGCAGTCCCGCCCGCAGGTGGATCAGGCGCTGGCCCCGTCGCCCGCGCGGTAGGTTGGCGGTTGGCCCCGCAACCCCCTGGTAGGCGATGCCATGCTCCGAGATCTGCTTCCCGCGCTGGTCATCGTGCTCGCGTCGACGGCGATCCTGCTGACTGTCGCGTCCGCGACGCACACCCTGGTCGTGCCCCGCGGCACCGCGGTCCTGCTGACCCGCTGGGTCATCGCCGCCAGCCGCGCGCTGTTCGACCTGCGCCTGCGGTGGACCCGCGGCTACGCGGACCGGGACCGGGTGCTGGCGATGTTCGCGCCGGTCACGCTGCTGGCGTTGCCGCTGGTGTGGCTGTCGGTCATCCTGGCCGGGTTCGCCGCCGTGTACTGGGCCCTCGGCGTGCGCCCCTGGCAGAACGCGCTGCTGGACAGCGGCTCGTCGCTGCTGACCCTCGGCTTCCACCAGCCGGGTGGCGTCGTCACCGGCGGGCTGCAGCTCATCGAGGCCACGCTCGGCCTCGGCCTGCTCGCACTGCTGATCAGCTTCCTGCCGTCGCTGTACACCAGCTACTCCCGGCGCGAGATCCTGGTGACCGCGCTGGAGAGCGAGGCCGGCACCCCACCGTCGGCCACCGAGCTGCTGGAGCGGCTGCTCCAGGTCAAGGGCCTGTCGCTGCTGGACGCGTACTGGCACGAGTGGACCCGCTGGTTCAACGAGCTCGAGGAGACGCACTCGTCCAACCCGTTGCTGGTGTTCTTCCGCTCCCCGTCGCCGGACCGGCACTGGGTGACCGCCGCCGGTGCCGTGCTGGACTCCGCGTCGCTGGTGGCCTCGACGTTCGCCTCCGACGACCCGCAGCCGTCGCACGCCGGGTTGTGCGTGCGGGCCGGCTCGCTCGCGCTGCGGCGCGTCGGCGACTACTTCCACATGCCCTACGACCCCGACCCGCGGCCGACCGACCCGATCGCGGTCACCCGTGCGGAGTTCGACGACGCGTGCCGCCGGCTGGCCGCGGCCGGGGCGAAGCTCAGGGACGACCGCGACCAGGCGTGGCGGGACTTCGCCGGGTGGCGGGTCTGCTACGAGCGGGTGCTGCTGCAGTTCGCGTCCCTCACCACGGCGCCGTCCGCCCCGTGGTCGGCCGACCGGCCGATCGCCTTCCACCACCTCCCGCTGACCCGCCAGGCCCGCAACGGGCCGTGACGCGTCACCGGTCCTCCACGGCGGGCCAGTCCCGGCCGGCGGCCAGCTGCGGAAACTTCGCGTCGAACGCCGGCCGTTCGGAGCGGATGCGGGGCATCCGCTCGAAGTTGCGCAGCGGCGGCGGGCAGCTCGTCGCCCACTCCAGGGCGTTGCCGTGGCCCCACGGGTCGTCGACCCGGGTGACCCGGCCGACCTTGTACGACCGCCACACGTTGTAGAGGAACGGCAGCGTGGCGGCGCCGAGGACGAACGAGCCGATCGTCGAGACCGTGTTGAGCAGGGTGAACCCGTCACCCGGCAGGTAGTCGGCGTAGCGGCGCGGCATGCCCTGCGTGCCCAGCCAGTGCTGGACGAGGAAGGTCAGGTGGAAGCCGACGAACGTCAACCAGAAGTGCAACCTGCCGAGCCGCTCGTCGAGCATCCGGCCGGTCATCTTCGGGAACCAGAAGTAGACGCCGGAGTAGACCGCGAACACGATCGTGCCGAACAGCACGTAGTGGAAGTGCGCCACCACGAAGTACGTGTCGGTGACGTGGAAGTCGATCGGGGGGCTCGCGAGCAGGACGCCGGAGAGCCCGCCGAGCAGGAACGTGACGAGGAACCCGACGGCGAACAGCATCGGCGTCTCGAACGTCAGCTGCCCGCGCCACATCGTGCCGGTCCAGTTGAAGAACTTCATCCCGGTCGGGATGGCGATCAGGTAGCTGAGGAAGCTGAAGAACGGCAGCAGCACCTGGCCCGTGCCGAACATGTGGTGCGCCCACACGCTCATCGACAGCGCGCCGATCGCGATGGTGGCGCCGACCATGCCCTTGTAACCGAACACCGGCTTGCGGCTGAACACCGGGATGACCTCGGTGATGATGCCGAAGAACGGCAGCGCCACGATGTAGACCTCGGGGTGGCCGAAGAACCAGAACAGATGCTGCCACAGCATCGCGCCGCCGGTCTGCGCGTCATAGACGTGGGCGCCGAGGCGGCGGTCGGCCAGCAGCGTCAGCAGGGCCGCGGCGAGCAGCGGGAAGACCATGATGACCATGGCGGCGGTGATCAGGATGTTCCACGTGAAGATGGGCATCCGGAACATCGTCATGCCGGGTGCCCGCAGGGTGAGGATCGTGGTGATCATGTTGACCGCGCCGAGGATCGTGCCGAGGCCGGACAGGACGAGGCCGACGATCCACAGGTCGGCGCCGACCCCGGGGGAGTTCGTGACGCTGTTGAGCGGGGCGTAGGCGAACCAGCCGAAGTCGGCCGCGCCGTTGGGGGTGATGAACCCGGCGATGACGAGGCTGCCGCCGAAGAGGAAGAGCCAGTAGGCGAGCGCGTTCAGCCGGGGGAACGCGACGTCCGGCGCGCCGATCTGCAGCGGCACGATGTAGTTGGCGAACGCGAACACCACCGGCGTCGCGAAGAGCAGCAGCATGACGGTGCCGTGAATGGTGAACAGCTGGTTGTACTGCTCCGGGGAGAGGAACTGCAACCCCGGCCGGGCCAGCTCGGCGCGCATCAGCAGCGCCATCGCGCCGCCGGCGATGAAGAACGCGAACGACGTGACCAGGTACAGGATGCCGATCTGCTTCGCGTCCGTCGTGCGCATCAGCCGTCCGAGCGCCGACCCCTTGATCATCGGTCGGACCTGGCGCCGGCGGTCCACCGCCGGACCCGGCTTCAACGTCGTCACGGCAACCCCCGCAGCGCATCACGATCCCTGGCGCCGCTCGCTACCCGATCGCCCGCTGCCGAAACGGCCGGTGGCCCGGGCGGGTGGGTCAGCACCGCGGACGGCGGCGGCACCTCGGGTGCGACATGCCCTCGACCTGGACAACCCCCGGGCCGTCCATCTCTGCGAGAACCTCGGCCGGCTCCCGTCCGGTGCGCCCGCGCAGCGGCCGCCTCCAACAGCGCCACCGCCGCGACCCGCGCCCGTCCGGGCAGTGGCGGACGCCGCCTACGATCGTGCGCGTGCGCCGCCTGCTTGCACTGCGACCGGGGCAGAGCCTCGCCTACATCGTCGGCACGGCGACGGTCGGCATGTTCACCGCGTTCGGCATGTTCGTCGTGGTGTGGTGCCCGCCGCTGCTGGTGGTCGTCGGGCTCTGGATCGGGAGGTTCGAGCGGCGCCGGGTGCTGGCGTTGACGTCGGACACGAGCGTCGAGCCGCACGCCGAGGCCCGCTCGGGCTGGCTCGGCTGGGTGTGGCTGCGGCTACGGGAGGCGGTGACGTGGCGCGAGGTCGCCTACACCCTCTGCCTGGTGGCGGTCCTGTTCCCGATCGACGCCGTCATCATGTCGGCTTTCATCGTGTGCGGCGTGCTGGTGCTCGCCCCGCTGCTCTTCTTCACCATGCCCGACGGCGAGTTCTCGATGCACCTCGGCGCCTGGACGGCCGACACCGCCTGGGAGTCGTTCGTCGTGGCCCTGGCGGCAATACTGGTGATCGTGGCCGGCGGCCACGGCCTGCGGTTCGTCGCCGCGGGGCAGGCGGCATTCGCCCGCTGGCTGCTCCTGCCGACATCGCGCGAGTCGCGACGCCTGCTGGCCCACCGGGCCCTCGACGGGGTGCGCGACCTCGCGGCGGCGTGCAAGGTGCCGGTCGAGGTCGAGCTGACGCTGCCGGGCCGCCCGTCCTGGGAGGTCGAGTCGGTCGTGCAGGGCGTGGTCTCCGAGGCCCTGACCAACGTGGTGCGACACGCCGCCGCGACGCGGGTCCAGATCACCGGGGGCATCGACGGTGACCTGCTGTGGTTGACGATCACGGATGACGGGCGGGGCGGTGCCGACCCGGCGGCGGGCACGAGACTGCGGGCGCTGGCGGACCGGCTCGCGGGCTTGGACGGCACCCTGGAGGTGTCCAGCCCGCCCGGCGGCCCGACCGTGGTGCGGGTCGGTGTCCCCGCCCATGCGGAGCGGCGCTGACGAGGGAGACCTCGCGGCGCCGCGCCTCGAGATCTCCAAGCGTCGGGACGCGGTCAACCCGCTGGCCAGCACCTGCCGGCTGCCACCGTTGACCGCGCCGGTGCAGGGTCCCGACGACGGGGCGGCGCGGAGCGCGTTGCGCTGACGGGCCGGACGAGCACGGAAAGCCGCCCGGCCGGGCGAGGGGTCGCGGCACCGCCGCTGGTGGCCGTATGGTGCTGCGCGATGCGAAAAGCACTGACAGTGGCGGGCGCCGTGCTGTTCATCGGCGCCCTGGCGTGGCTCTACCACAGCACCGGAAGGTCGGCGTTCCTCGCGCTGGCCGGGGCGACGACAGGTGTGCTCCTCAGGATTCTCTGGTTGGAGCCCCGGCGCGCCCGCGACGTCCCAGCGGACCAGCCGTCCCCCGACAAGCAGGGAGACCCACCCGGCGCACCGTGACGGCCCGGCGGCGCACGGCCGGCGGAGTGGCGCCGCCGGCCGTGCGCCGGGTCGGTCAGTAGGTCCAGAGCTGGTTCGCGGCGCCGGAGCAGGTCCAGATCTGCAGGCGGGTGCCGTTGGCGGAGCTGGGGCCGGCGGCGTCGAGGCACTTGCCGGAGCCGGCGTTGACGAGGGTGGAGCCGGTGCGGGTCCAGCGTTGCGCGGCGGTGCCGTTGCAGTCGTAGAGCTGGACCTTGGTGCCGTTGGCGGTGCCGGCGCCGGTCACGTCCATGCACTTGCCGAGCGCGCGCAGGGTGCCGTCGGTGGCGCGGGTCCAGTTCTGGGCGTTCGTGCCGTTGCAGTCGTACAGCTGGACCGCGGCACCGTTGGCGCTGCTGGCCGCTGCCACGTCGACGCACTTGCCGCCGTAGCCGTGGATCGGGCCGGTGCTGCCGGCGGGCGGGGTCGTGGTGGGAGGAGCGGAGCCGACCCAGGACGACGCCGCGGCGGCACCGACGTTGTCGATGGTGGTGTTGTTCTCCACCGGGCTGGGCACGCTGCTCGGGAAGACGATGAAGGTGACCGGGCCGGCGGTGCCGCCGCTGGCCGGGTTGGGGTCGATGCCGAGCGCGACCGCCAGGGCGTAGGAGCCCTCGCCGATGATGTTGCTGGGGCCCTCGTCGGCGAAGACGGCGTAGGCGACCTTGCCGTTGTAGACGACGGCGGCGACGCTGCCGGCCCGGATGCCGTTGGCCGAGTAGGTGAACCGGCTGCTGGGCAGCGGCACGACGTAGTAGCGGGTCACGTCGGAGGTGAAGTACGCGCCGGTGGACGTGGTGAACGACGTCTGCGCCTGATACCAGGGGTCGGTGGAGGCGTTGCAGCGCGAGGTGGAGATGCCGTCGCAGTCGATGTCCATGTCGGCGGTCCAGAAGTACGCGCTGCCGTTCTTGCAGATCGCGACGGTCTCGGCGCCGCCGTCGTCGGTGGCGTAGCGGCCGTTGGAGACCTGGGTGCAGGTCTGGGTCTTGGCGAGCAGCTGGCTCGCGGTGGGTCCGGCGGCGAGCGCCGGGGTGGCGGTGGTCAGCGCGTACGCGGCGGTCGCGACCAGGGACACGGCAACCGACGCGAGGGCCATGAGGGGTCTGCGCATGGGGGCTCCAGACAAGGTGGGCGGGTACCGGATAGGTAACCTTACTAACAGATGTCTGTCAATGCCGATCGGCGGTCTTGTCAGCGGAAAACCGTGATGCTAGGTTTCGAATCAGTTCGACAGCACGACGACGCGCGGGCGTAGGAGAGGATGTGGGGCATGGCCGTGACCATCGCCGACGTCGCCAAGCACGCGGGGGTCTCCCGCAGCACGGTCTCCTACGTGCTCAGCGGCAACCGCTCGATCTCCGCCGAGACCATCGCCAGGGTCGAGGCGAGCATCGAGGCGCTGGAGTTTCGCCCGCACGCCGGCGCGCGGTCCATCCGCACCGGCCGGACCGGGGTCATCGCCATGGCCCTGCCGCTCGTGCACGGCCCGCACAACCAGGTCCAGATGCCCTACGTCTGGGCCGCCCTCACCGCCGCCCAGGAGGCCGGCCTCAAGCTGCTCATGCTGACCGACGACGACGGGGCCACCGCCATCCGCGACGCGGTCGGCTCGGCGATGGTCGACGGCGTGATGGTGATGGAGGTGCAGCACAAGGACCCGCGCCCGAAGCTGCTGCGCTCGCTGAAGTGCCCGGCGGTCCTGGTCGGCACCCCGGCCAACCCGCACGGCCTGCCCTACGTCGACTTCGACTTCGTCGCCTCCGGCCGGACCTGCGCCGAGCACCTCCTCGAGCGCGGGCACACGCACGTCGGCTTCCTCGGTCAGCCGCCGGAGACCTACCGGCGCGGCCTGGCCTATGCCGAGCACGCCCGCGACGGCGCCCTGGCCGCCCTGGCCGAGGAGGGCGCGACCGGCACCTGGACCGCCTGCGAGCCCTCCAGCGGCGGGGTCGTCGACGCGCTGACCGACCTGGTGACCCGCGATCCGGAGCTCACCGGGCTGATCGTCTACAACGAGCGGGCGCTGCCGCTGGTCGTCGACCGCCTCGCCGGCCTCGGCCGGGCCGACGTCGACGTCGTCGCCATCTGCCCCGACGACGCCGCGGACCGGCTGGCCCGCCCGGTGACGTCGGTGTCCCTGCCGGTGGAGGAGCTGGCCCGCACCGCGGTGCAGCGGCTCGCCGGCGTGATCAACGGCGTGGCGCAGCCGTCGGTCACCATGCTCGCCCCCATCCTCAAGGTTCGCTGAACCACACCCCACACCTGAACCCACGCGCATTGTCGAATCAGTTCGACAATATTGAGAAAGGCACCCCCACATGAAGCGACTCACCGCGGCCGCCGCCGCGTTCGCCGCACTCGCCGTGTTGTCCGCCTGCGGCGACGGCGCCGGCACGGCCAAGGACGACACCGGCACCCTCACCGAGATCGACTACTACGAGGCCGCACCGCAGAACACCCAGCTGCCGAAACTCCTCGACGCCTGCGGCACCGAGGTCGGCGTCAAGATCGAGCACCAGCAGGTGCCCCGCGCCCAGTTCATGCCCAAACTGCTGCAGCAGGCCTCCGCCCGGACCCTGCCGGACCTGGCCCTGGTCGACAACCCCGACCTGCCGCAGCTCGCCGCCAGCGGCGGCCTGGTGCCGCTCAAGGAGCTGAGCACCGAGGGCCTCTACCCGTCGATCGTCACCGCCGGCCAGTACAAGGGCGACACCTACGGCATCGCCGCCGGCGTCAACGGCCTCGCGCTCTACTACAACCAGGACCTGTTCAGCGCCGCCGGGCTCCAGCCGCCGAAGACGTGGGACGAGCTGACCGCCGCCGCGAAGGCGCTCACCAAGGGCACCCGCTACGGCATCGCGTTCTCCGCCGTCGGCACCGAGGAGGGCAGCTTCCAGTTCGAGCCGTTCTTCTGGACCGCGGGCGCCAACCTCAAGCAACTCGACTCACCCGAGGCGATCAAGGCCCTGACCCTCTGGAAGGACCTGGTGGACGGCAAGGCCGCGTCCAGGTCGGTCGTCACGTGGACCCAGGCCGACGTCAACGACCAGTTCATGGCCGGCAACGCGGCGATGATGGTCAACGGCCCGTGGCAGCTGCCGACGCTGAACGCCAAGCAGGGCCTCAAGTTCGGCATCGTGCCGATCCCGATCCCGGCACCGACGGCGAAGCCGGTCACCCCGCTCGGCGGCGAGATGTGGACCGTCGGGCGCAGCAACCCGGAGCGGGAACGCAAGGCTCTGGCGGTCCTCAAGTGCCTGCTGGGCAAGGACAAGAGCCTCGAGTGGTCCACGGCCGCCGGATACATCCCCAGCAACCAGGCCGCGGCCGCCGCGCTCGCGCAGAGCAACCCGCAGCTCGCCGCGTTCGTCGAGGAGGTCGCCACCGCGCAGGCCCGCACCGCCGACCTCGGCACCGACTACCCGAAGACCAGCGAGGCGTTGTTCAACGCGATCCAGTCGTGCCTGGCCGGCGGCAAGTCACCGCAGGAGGCGCTCAAGGCGGCCCAGGCCTCCGTGAAATGAGAAAGCTGGCCTTCGTCGCCCCGGCCTGGCTCTACGTCGCCGTGTTCTACCTGTACCCACTCGCCACCAACGTGCGGATGGGCTTCCAGGACTTCACGGTCACGTCGTTCTACACGGGCGTCGCGCCGTTCGTCGGGTTGCGCAACTACCGCGAGGTGTTCCGCGACCCGGCGTTCGCCGGCACCGTCACCAACACCGTGCTGTTCACCGCCGGGTCGCTGCTGCTGCAGTTCGGCATCGGCCTCGCCCTCGCCGTGTTCTTCAAGCGGAACTTCCCACTCGGCGGGGCGCTGCGCTCGCTGCTGCTGGTGCCGTGGCTGCTGCCGCTCGTGGTGTCCGGCACCGCCTGGCGCTGGATCCTCGAAACCGACTCCGGGGTCCTCAACCGGACGCTGCTCAACCTGCACCTGGTGTCGGAGCCGGTGCCGTGGCTGGCCAGCACCGACCTGTCGCTGACCGCGGTGACACTGGTCAACGTCTGGGTCGGCATCCCGTTCAACATGGTGATCCTCTACGGCGGCCTGCAGGCCATCCCGGCCGAGCTCTACGAGGCGGCGCAGCTGGACGGCGCCGGCGCGTGGCAACGGTTCCGCCGGGTCACGCTGCCGCTGCTGCGCCCGGTCACCACCGTCGTGCTCACCCTCGGGCTCATCTACACGCTGAAGGTCTTCGACGTCATCATGGTGCTCACCCAGGGCGGCCCGGCCGACTCGTCACAGACGCTCACCACGTTCTCCTACGACCTGTCCTTCCAGCAGCTGGCGTTCGGTCACGGCGCCGCCGTCGGCAACCTGCTCGTCCTCGTCGCAGTCGTCTTCGCGATCGGCTACCTGCGCGCGGAACGGCGAACGCCATGAAGACGGCGCTCGGTGTCTCGATCCTGGCGGTCATGCTGTTCCCCCTGTACTGGATGCTCAACGCGTCCCTGCTGCCGTCGACCGAGCTGATCCAACCGGAACCCACCTGGCTGCCGATCCACGGCACCCTCGACGGCTACCGCAACGCCCTGCAGAGCCAGGGTGGGCACCTGCTCACCAGCCTGTACGTCGCGCTCGGCACGGTCGCGGTCACCCTGGCCGTCGCCGTGCCGGCCGCGTACGGGCTCGCCCAGCTCGGCGCGCCGCTCGGCCGGACGCTGCTGTTCGCGCTGCTGGTGGCGCAGATGATCCCCGGCATCGTGATGGCCAACGCGTTCTACGTCGCGGCGAACGAGCTGTACCTCATCAACACCCCGATAGCCCTGATCCTGGCCGACTCGACGCTGTGCGTGCCGTTCGCCGTGCTGATCCTGCACGCGTTCATGCGCGGCATCCCGGCCGAGATCCGCGAGGCCGCCGCCCTGGACGGCGCGTCCAGCCTGCGGGCGCTGCGCTCGGTGATCCTGCCGGTCAGCCGCAACGCCGTCATCACCGCGAGCCTGTTCTCGTTCCTGTTCGCCTGGGCGGACTTCCTCTACGCCGTCACCCTCACCACCCGCGACGAGGCCGCCCCGATCACGGTCGGCATCTACCGCTTCATCGGCGCGCACATCAGTGACTGGAACAGCGTCATGGCCACCGGGGTCATCGCCTCGCTGCCGGTCGCCGTGCTGCTCGTCGTGGCGCAGCGGTACGTCGCAGCCGGCATCACCAGCGGCAGCGTCAAAGACTAGGAGCATTCGTGTCGAAGCAACTGACCTGGCGGCAGGGCCACCACGTCCTCACCGTCGAACCCTGGGGCGCCGACAGCGTCCGGGTCCGGGCCGGCCTGCACCGCATCGAGCCCGACCTGCCGGGCGCGCTGCTGCCACCGCCGGAGACACCGGCCACTGTGGACGGTGCCGCGATCGTCAACGGCCGGCTGCGGGTCGAGATCAGTGCTGACGGGCTGCTCACCGCGTGGCGCACCGACACCGGCGAGGAACTGCTGCGGGAGGAGCCCGCGCACTTCTGGTGGCCGGGGGCGCGGCACTTCGAGGCGGCCGGCGGTGGCACGTACCGCATCGAACAACGCTTCCGCGCACACGACGGGGAACGCTTCTACGGCCTCGGCCAGCACGGCCACGGCCGCCTCGACCAGAAGGGCATGGTGCTGGAGCTGCGGCAGCGCAACGGCGAGGTGAGCATCCCGTTCACCGTCTCCAGCCGCGGCTACGGCCTGCTGTGGAACAACCCGGCGCTGGGCCGGGTGGAGCTGGCCGCCAACGGCACCCGCTGGGTCGCCGACCAGGCCCGGCAGATCGACTACTGGCTCACCGCCGGCGAACCCGCCGAGGTCCTGCGCCGGTACGCCGACGTCACCGGCCACGCCCCCGAGCTGCCGGCGTGGGCGTCCGGCCTGTGGCAGAGCAAGCTGCGCTACACCAGCCAGGAGGAGCTGCTCGAGGTCGCCCGCGAGTACGCCCGGCGGGAGCTGCCGCTGTCCGTCATCGTCGTGGACTACCTGCACTGGAAGCACCTCGGCGACTGGGACTGGGACGCCACCGCGTGGCCGGACCCGCAGGCGATGACCGGCGAGCTCAAGGCCCTCGGCGTCGAACCGGTCGTGTCGGTGTGGCCGTCGGTGAGCCCGCTGTCGGCCAGCTACGCCGCGATGCGCGACGCCGGGCTGCTCGCCGCCACGGACCACGGCCCCGCCGTGCACGCCGACTGGCCCGACGGCCCGACCGAGGCGCCGATCGCCGTCGCGTTCTACGACGCCACCGACCCCCGCGCCCGCGACTTCGTCTGGGACCGCGTCCACCGGCACTACGGCCGGGCCGGCATCCGCGCGTTCTGGCTCGACGCGTGCGAGCCGGAGACCCGCCCCGGACACCAGCACAACCTCAACCTCGCCGCCGGGCCGGGCGCCGAGGTCGCCAACCTGTACCCCCGCGAACACACCCGGGGCGCCTACGAACACCTGCGCGCCCAGGGGGAGACGGAGGTGCTCAGCCTGGTCCGTTCCGCGTGGGCCGGTTCGCAACGCTACGGCGCGGCGCTGTGGTCCGGCGACATCCCGGCGACCTTCGACGCGCTCGCCATGTCGGTGCGGGCCGGGCTCAACACCGCCATGAGCGGCATCCCGTGGTGGACCACCGACGTCGGCGGCTTCCACGGCGGGGACCCGAACGACCCGGACTACCGGGAGCTGCTGGTCCGCTGGTTCCAGTTCGGCGTGTTCTGCCCGCTGCTGCGCCTGCACGGACACCGGGAGCCGCGCACCGACCGGGCCGGCGTCGGGGTCGGCGGCGGCCCGAACGAACCCTGGTCCTACGGCCCCGGCGTCTACCCGATCCTCGAACGGCTCATCCGGCTGCGGGAGCGGCTCCGTCCGTACCTGCACGAGCAGCTGCGCACCGGCCTGCCGCTGATGCGCCCGCTGTTCCTGGAGTTCCCGCACGACCCGGCCGCGTGGGACGTCGACGACGCGTACCTGTTCGGCCGGGACCTGCTCGTCGCGCCGGTCACCACCCCCGCGACCACGCACCGCGAGGTGTACCTGCCGGCAGGTGCGACCTGGACGCACACCGACACCGGCACCACGTTCCCGGGCGGGCGGCACGTCACCGTCGCCGCGCCGCTCGCGCAGATCCCCGTGTTCCTACGGGACGACGCCCGTCGCCCGTTGTTCGACCAGTTCGTCAAGGAGGAATGATGTCCCGCGCAGCTCCGCCAAGCCGCCTCATCGCCGCCCTGCTCCTCGCCGCCGCCGTGTCCGTCGTGGGATCCGGCTCCGCCGAGGCCGCCGACAGCACGGTCACCGTCAACCTCGCCGCCACCGGCAAGGTGCCGACCCGGGCCGGCGCCGGCTTCCTCTACGGCCTCAGCCAGAACGGCGCCGGCCCCGCCGACAGCCTCCTGCAACCGTTGCGCCCGACCCTGTTCCGCGGCGGCGGCGCCCGCATCGCCGGGCACGGCTGGCTCGGCGACGGCTACCAGGCCGGCACCGGCTACCAGGTCCGGGTCACGTCCGGGATCGACCAGGCCCGCCGGGTCACCGCCGCGCCCTACAACGCCACCTACCATCTGCTCGTCTCCGACGTGTGGGGCGCCGACACCGAACAGCCCGCGAACACCGTCTACCCCTGCGACAACGGCGACTGCACCAACTGGCGCTCGTTCATCACCCGGCTGGTGACCGACGTCAAGGCGGCGGGGGTACGGGTGCGCTACGACATCTGGAACGAACCCGACGGCACCGGCTTCTGGCCCCGCGGGGTCAACAGCGCGCAGTACTTCCAGATGTGGAACACCGCCGTCACCGAGATCCGGCGCCTCGACCCGGCCGCGGTCATCGTCGGCCCGTCCTACAGCGGCTACAACCACGGCTGGCTGGACGCGTGGCTCGCGCGCACCAAGGCCGACGGCACCCTGCCAGGGGTGCTCAACTGGCACTTCGGCAACGACCCCCTGGCCGACTCGAACGACGCCAAGGCCATCATGGCGGCCCGCGGGGTCGGCCCGCTGCCCATGACCATCGACGAATACCTGTTCTCGCAACAGCAGCAGCCGGGGTACCTCGCCTGGTACCTCGCGCGGCTCGCCCCGTCCGACGTGTCCGCGGCCGCGCACGCGATCTGGTCGGACTGCTGCACCGCCGGCACACTGGACTCGGTGCTGTGGAACGGCCAGCCGACCGGCCAGTGGTGGGTGTACCGCGCCTACGCCCAGCTGACCGGCAACCTCGTCGCTGTCAGCGGCGGCGCCGGCGTCGCGGTCACGGCCGCCGTCGACCAGGGCGCCGGCCGCGCGGTCGCGCTGCTGGGCAACCAGACCGGGCAGACGGGCACGACGTCGATCGCGTTCAGCGGGATCCCGGCGTGGCTGCTGTCCGGCGGCCGGGCCCGCGTCACGGTGCAGCGCATCCCCGACCAGTCCCCACTCGCCGCGCCGATCGTCGTCAGCAGCGCCGAGCTTGCGGTCACCGGCGGCGCGCTGACCGTGCCCGTGACGATGGTGTCCGGCACCGACGCCTACACGGTGGCCCTCGGCAACCCACTGGACGGTGGGGGACCGTCGCTTGTGGACGCGAACGCGGCGGACTTCACCTACGGCACCGGCTGGGGCGTCACCACCGGCGTCGCCGACATGTACGCCGGCACCGCGAACTGGAGCCACGTCGCCGGTGCCACGGCCACCTTCCGCTTCACCGGCACCCAGGTGGCGCTGCGCGCGGTCCGCGACGTCGACCAGGGCCGCATGACCGTCTCCGTCGACGGCGGCCCGGCGTCCACGGTGGACAACTATGCCGCGGCCCGCAACGCCTCCGGCGTCGTGTGGACCAGCGCGGTCCTCGGCAACGGCCCGCACACGCTCACGATCGTCAACACCGGCCAGCGCAACCCGGCCTCCACCGGCATCAACATCGCCCTGGACCGGGCCGACGTCACCGCCGCCGCCCCACCGGCCGTCATCGACGGCAACGACGGCCGGTTCGTCTACAGCGCCGGCTGGGGCCTCGCCACGGGCATCGCCGACATGTACGCGGGGACGGCGAACTGGAGCTTCACCGCCGGCTCGACGGCGCAGCTGCCCTTCACCGGCACCCGCGTCGCCCTGCACGCGGTGCGCGACGTCGACCAGCAGATCATCGCGGTCTCCGTCGACGGCGGCGCCGAGTCCCTCGTGGACAACTACGCCGCGACCCGCAACGCGTCGGGCGTGGTGTGGACCAGCCCGGTCCTCGCCGCCGGCCAGCACACCCTGCGGGTCCGGGTGACGGGGACGAAGAACCCGGCCAGCTCCGGCTGGAACGTGGCCATCGACAGCGCCGACGTCACCACCTGACCGCACCGCCGGACCGGGACCCCTCGTCCCGGTCCGGCGGCCAGACCGCTTCCAGGCCGTGGTCGGTGGCGTAGAGCAGATACGGCCGCAGTTCAGGGGCGTACTCCAGGTCACGGCGCAGCGCGTAGAGATGAGCTGACCGCACCGCCAGGAACGGTTGAGCGGCGAGCAGGCCCCTCAGATCCCCGAACCGCCAATCCACACGCAGCAGCTTCCTTGCCCGCACCAGCAGCTGAACTCCGTCGACCGGAATCCCGCCCACGTAGACGTCGGCGGTTGGCGGCAGGTCGGGCTCCGGGTCGGCCGGCAGAGCGAAACCGGAACGCAGCCACACCTCGAACCCGGGGGCGGCGACATCGAGGTCGACTTCACCGAGACCGCCCAGGTCGCCCCGGAACACCGGGCCGC
Organism: Dactylosporangium siamense; assembly: GCF_016862795.1. Taxonomy (GTDB): domain Bacteria; phylum Actinomycetota; class Actinomycetes; order Mycobacteriales; family Micromonosporaceae; genus Dactylosporangium; species Dactylosporangium siamense. The sequence continues at coordinate 93,621 of NZ_BONQ01000139.1, forward strand.
CGCCGTCGTCGCACCTGAGGAAGAACCCCCGATCGCCTTCCTGGCCGATCATGAGGTAACCCGTGAGCCATGCGCCGATTTCGTAGGTCGTGTTGCGCTCCGGCAGGGACTCCAGGCAGTACACGATTACTCCACCGGCGACGACGTCGTCGGTGACCGACGCCAACCATCGCTGGTAGGCGGCATCCGTCCGCGAAATGCTCTGCCGGACCGTCAAAGCAACCCGCTCTGCGCCGCTGCCCGGACGACCTGGCGGGCGTGCTCGACCGCCGTGAGGTCCACCGGCCCCTGGTACTCGTACTCGGCGGAGACGACCATCGGGCCCCGGCGGACCGCATAGCTGTAGTGGCCGTGGAGGTTCCTCGTCGGGTCCGGCTCGTTCCACTCGCACCACTGCTCAGCCCCGTCGTCGGGACCCTGCACCGGCGCGGTCAACGGTGGCAGCCGGCAGGTGTTGGCCAGCAGGTCGACTGCGTGCCGACGCCTGGAGATCTCGAGGCGCAGTGCCGCGAAGTCACCCTCATCCGAATCTCCCGCCCGGCTGCTGAACTCGCACGTGCCGGCGTTGCCCAGGTCGTTCTTCCGGCTGAGCTCCGAAAACCTGACGGCACCGTCCGGCACGGCGGCGGCCAGCTTCCCGGCGTCGAACAGGCTGCAGACGTCCCGGGTGCCCAGCACCGGCTCCTTCGGCGCGCATCCGGCGAAGGCCGCATCCACCGAGCGCGAGGGATACGAGGACCACCACCGTCGACCGCATGACGTCAGGCAATCGGGGCATCGCATGTCGCGTACGCGCATCTCACGACATCACGATACGTCCCGCGGCTGTTCACGCCGTGCACGACGAACCCAGCCTGCACCGGCAGGACGCCGCCGGCATGTGATGATGCTGCGGTGCAGCCGCCGCCGCGCCCGTCGAGAGTCTTCCGTGCCAACGACATCCTGACCGGCCGGGTCGTCCTGGACGGCTACCCGTTCCGCTACATCGTGGTCGGCCCGGCCATGTCGGTGTCGACGGCGGTCAGCGCCGCGTTCAACCGCGCCGCGGGCGAGAACACGATGTTCGACGAGGTGCTGACGGCGGTCGAGTTCCTGGAGACCCGCGGCTGGGAGCTGGTCAGCATGGACCAGGGCTTCGTCGCCTGCCTCCGCCGCGTCGCCCCCCCGCTGACGGCGGCGGTGGGATGGCCGGGTTCGCGCCCAGGAGCCTGTTGACAGCGTGCACTGGGGAGAGAACGGCAATCTCCCGCCGCTGCTGA
>NZ_BONQ01000140.1 GCF_016862795.1 Dactylosporangium siamense
CGCCCCGCGGCCGCCCGGACGACCCATCCACGACTTCGATCACGGCCGAGTCGATCCAAGCCGCCCCGGAGCGGCCAATCCACGACCTCGATCACGAGTGGCGGTGATCGAAGTCGGCCGTGGTCGCCCCGGACGGGCGGGGCCGCGCCTTCGATCAGTGCCAACCGTGATCGAAGTCGTAGGTTGGTCGCCCTGGATGGCTTCGACACCGCTCGGCCTCAACACCACGACAGCGAACAGCGGACCCGGGGAAGCCCCGGATCCGCTGTTCGATCGTGCAAGCGGGTCAGACGACGATCGAGACCATCCGGCCCTTGACCACGATGACCTTCTTCGGGGTCTTCCCGGCCAGTTGGGCGGCGACCTCGGCCAGGGCGGCCTCGCGCACCGCGTCCTCCCCCGCGTCGGCGGCGATCTCGAACGTGCCGCGCACCTTCCCGTTCACCTGCACCGGGTACTTCACCGAGTCCGCGACCAGAAACGCCTGGTCCGCGACCGGGAAGTCGGCGTACGCGATCGACGAGTCGTTGCCCAGCCGCTGCCACAGCTCCTCGGCCAGGTGCGGCGCGAACGGCGACACCATGCGCACCAGCGGGTCGACGACCTCGCGGGGGGCGCCGGCGGCGGAGATCTGGGTGACCCGGTTCGTCAGCTCGATCAGCTTCGCGATCGCCGTGTTGAACCGCATCTCCTCGATGTCGACGCGGACGCCGTCCACGACGCGGTGCAGCAGGCGGCGGGTCTCGTCGTCCAGCGCGGTGTCCACCACGCGGGTGGCGTCGGTCTGCTCGTCGACGACCAGGCGCCAGACGCGCTGCAGGAAGCGCTGCGCGCCGACGACCGCCCGGGTCTCCCACGGGCGGGACACGTCCAGGGGACCCATCGACATCTCGTACACGCGGAAGGTGTCGGCGCCGTACCGCTCGCACATCTCGTCGGGCGTGACGACGTTCTTCAGCGACTTGCCCATCTTGCCGTACTCGCGCTGCACCCGAGCGTCCTTGTAGTAGTACTGTCCGGGCGCGCGCTCCTCCACCTCCTCCGCCGGCACCGGGGTGCCCCGGTCGTCGCGGTAGGCGTAGGCCTGGATGTAGCCCTGGTTGAACAGCTTCCGGAAGGGCTCCTCGCTGCTGATGTAGCCCAGGTCGAACAGCACCTTGTGCCAGAACCGGGCGTACAGCAGGTGCAGCACCGCGTGCTCCACACCGCCGACGTACAGGTCCACGCCGCCGACGTCGCCGGGCTTCTGCGGGCCCATCCAATAGCGTTCGTTGTCAGCAGCCACCAGCTGGTCCTGGTTCGCCGGGTCCAGGTAGCGCAGCTCGTACCAGGACGAGCCGGCCCACTGGGGCATGACGTTGGTCTCGCGGGTGTACGGTTTCGGCCCGTCGCCCAGGTCCAGGGTGACCTCGACCCATTCCTTGGCCCGCGACAGCGGCGTCTCCGGGTCGCTGTCGGCGTCGTCAACGTCGAACGTCCGCGGCGAGAAGTCCTCCACCTCGGGCAGCTCGACGGGCAGCATCGACTCGGGCAGCGCGATCGGCAGGCCGGTCGCGTCGTAGACGATCGGGAACGGCTCGCCCCAGTACCGCTGGCGGCTGAACAGCCAGTCGCGCAGCCGGTACGTGATGGCGCCGACGCCGTGGCCGCGTTCCTCCAGCCAGTCGATGATCTTCGCCTTGGCCTCGGTGACGCCCAGGCCGTCCAGGAAGGCAGAGTTGATCGCCGGGCCGTCGCCGGTGAAGGCCTTGCCGTCGAAACCGTCGGTCGGCTGCACGGTGCGGATGATCGGCAGGTCGAAGACCTCGGCGAAGGCCCAGTCGCGCTCGTCCTGGCCCGGGACCGCCATGATCGCGCCGGTGCCGTAGCCGGCCAGCACGTAGTCGGCGATGAAGACCGGGATCCGCGAACCGTTGACCGGGTTGACGGCGTACGCGCCGATGAAGACGCCGGTCTTCTCCTTGGCGTCGGCCTGCCGCTCCACGTCGGACTTCCCCGCCGCGAACGCGCGGTAGGCGGCGACCGCGTCGGCCGGGGTGGCGTGCCCGCCGGTCCACCGCTCGTTCACGGAGGCGGGCCAGGCGGCCGGGATCAGCGAGGAGACCAGCTCGTGCTCCGGGGCCAGCACCATGTACGTGGCGCCGAACAGCGTGTCGGGCCGGGTGGTGAAGACCCGGATCGGCTCGTCGCCGTCGGTGGCGAAGTCGACGTGCGCGCCGCGGGACCGGCCGATCCAGTTGCGCTGCATGGTCTTGACCTTCTCCGGCCAGTCCAGCCGGTCCAGGTCGTCCAGCAGCCGGTCACCGTACGTGGTGATCCGCATCATCCACTGCCGCAGGCTGCGCTTGAACACGGGGAAGTTGCCCCGCTCGCTGCGCCCGTCGGGGGTGACCTCCTCGTTGGCCAGGACCGTGCCCAGGCCGGGGCACCAGTTGACCGGGGCCTCGGAGATGTACGCCAGCCGGTGGTCGTCGATGACCTCGCGCCGCTCGACCGGCGTCAGGTCCGCCCACGCGCGGCCGTCGGGCACGGCCCGCTCACCGGAGGCGAAGGCGGAGATCAGCTCCTCGATCGGCCGGGCCTTCTGCGAGTCCGCGTCGAACCACGAGTTGAAGATCTTCAGGAAGATCCACTGGGTCCAGCGGTAGAACTCGGTGTCGGTGGTGGCGACGCTACGGCGGTCGTCGTAGGCCAGTCCCAGCCGGCGCAGCTGGCCACGGTACCGCTCGACGTTGGCCTCGGTCGTGATCCGCGGGTGGGTGCCGGTCTGCACCGCGTACTGCTCGGCGGGCAGGCCGAACGCGTCGAACCCCATCGGGTGCAGGACGTTGTAGCCGGCCATGCGGAAGTACCGGGTGTAGCAGTCGGTGCCGATGTAGCCCAGCGGGTGACCGACGTGCAGCCCGGAGCCGGACGGGTACGGGAACATGTCCATCACGTACAGCTTCGGCGCGCCGGCACGCGGGTGGTTCGGGTCACTGAGCGGGCCGGTCGGGTTGGGCGCGTAGAAGGTGCTGTGCTCGGACCAGTAGTCCTGCCAGCATGCCTCGATGTCCGCCGCCATGCCCGCCGTGTATCGGTAGGGCGGGATGTCGACCGCTCCGTCGGTCACTGCCTCGCTCATGAGCTCTTCGCCGCCTTCGGTCTCGCCGGATGTCTCGGGATTCAACGTGGCCCGGCGTCATTGTCCGGGCATGAAAAAACCCCTCACGCAGGAGGGGTCGCCGTGCGGACGCAGTCAGTGCGTCAGCACGGCTCACTAAGAAGCCGGACAGCCCGTGTCATGTCTCGGAGTGTACCGCAGGGTGCCGCCGCGAACGCAGCGCGTTTCAGTCGGGGCGGCAGCGGGACGCGGCGCGGCCCGGTCGGGGGCGGGGGCAGGACGCGGCGCGGTCGGGGGCGGGGGCAGGACGCGGCGCGGGCTCAGTCGGGGGTGGCGACGGGGACGCCGCCGACGCACCTGACCTCGAACCGCAGCCGGACCCCGGCCAGGTTGAACTCCACCCGGGACTTGTCGCGGGCCCCGCCCTGCAGGGAGAGCAGGGTGGCCCCGGCGGCGGGCTCCGCGCCGGTGACGGTGACCTTGTTCCCGGTGCACACGGCGACGATCACGCCGCCGAGCGTGCCGAGCCGGACGGGGTTGCCGGCGGCCGGCGGTGCGGCCGGTGTCGCGGCCGGTGGGGTGCCTCCGGCCGGGCCGCCGTTGCCGTTGCCGTTGCCGCTGTTGCCCGTGCCGTTGCCGCCGCCGGTGCCGCCGTTGCCCGCACCGCTGTTGCCGGTGTTGCCGGGGCCGCCGCCCGGGCCGCCCGCGCCGGGTCCCGCACCTGGGGTGCCGCCGTCCACGGCCGGGAGCTGGGCATCGGTGGAGGTCGGGGTGTCGGACGGTGTGGCGCCGGGGTCGGTGGTGGCGGTGCCCGCCACGCCGGCGCCCGGGCCGCCTCGGGCCGCCTCGACCGAGGCCTGCGGGCCGCCGGTGGGCCGGTTGAGCGCGAACGTCACCAGTAGCGCCGCGACCGCGATCACCACAGCCAGCCCGGCGAGGACCCGGCGCCGGTCGCCGGCGTCGTCGCCGATCACGTCGGTGGCGCCCTCACCGGGCAGGCCGCCGGTGCGCACCACGCCGGTCGTGCCGTCGCCGGCCGGACCGCCGCCGGCCTCGGCCGCGAACCCGGCGAGCCCGAGAGGCCCGGCACCGGCCGCGGGCAGGAGGCCGGTCGTGCCGCCGGCGTCCCTGGAAGGTGAGGCGTCCGTGGAAGATGAGGCGTCCCTGGAAGATGAGGCGTGCCCGGAAGGCTCGGCGCCGGCCGGGCCGGAGCGGGCGACGACCAGGACCGTGGCATCGACGGGTGCCGTGGCATCGCTCGTGCTGTCCGCCGCCTCGGCGGCGTCGATCACGGGAGCCTGCGCTGGTCGTACCGAATCCAGCTCTTCCGCGCTTGGACGGGGTGACACGCCCGCCGCCGCGGCGAGGACGGCCGCCGCCTCCTCCGCGGAGGGTCGGGCCGCGGGTGCCTTGACCAGGCAGCGCATGCACAGGTCGCGGACCTGTGCCGGCACGCCGGGCAGGTCCGGCAGTGGCTCCGGCGCGACCGTGACGTGCGAGCGCAGCATCTGGGTGGTGGTCTCGCTGTCCCAGGGCAGCCGGCCGGTGAGGCACCGGTAGAGCAGCAGGCCGAACGCGTACACGTCGCTGGCGGGCACCGCGTCGTCGCCGACGAGCCGCTCCGGGGCGAGGTAGGCGGGGGTGCCGAGGACGAGTCCGTCGGCGTCCAGTCCGCTGCCCGCGTCGCCGGGGATGCCGACGATGCCGAAGTCGACGAGCTTGGCGGCGCCCGGGGTGAGCACGACGTTGGCCGGTTTGACGTCGCGGTGCACGAACCGCTCGGCGTGCGCGGCGGCGAGCCCCGCGGCGACCTCGGCGCAGACCCGGATGGCGGCGGCGGGGCGCAGCGGGCCGGCCGTGAGCCGCTCCGCCAGGGTGGGCCCGCGCAGCAGTTCCATGACGACGAACGGGTGGCCCTCGGCGGTTTCCCCGTAGTCGTAGACATTGGTGACATTTGGGTGCGAAAGGCTTGCGGCGGCGCGGGCCTCGACCCGGATCCGGCGGCGCCAGTCGGCGTCGGCGGCGAACGTGCCGGCGAGGACCTTGACCGCGACGGACCGGCCGAGGACCTCGTCGCGGGCGCGCCACACCACCGACATGCCGCCCTCGCCGAGACGGTCGCCCAGGCGGTAGCGACCGTTGAGGAGCTGCCCCTCGTCCACGGCCTCAGTCTGCCGCAATCACGGCCGGCCGCATCTCGGCAGATCCGTTTGTTGGACATTTGCGGGGGTACGTGCGGCTCGCCGCCGGCCCGCCGGAAAAACGTGGCGGACAGTCACGGCCGTGATGTCCGCAATGACGGTTTCCGGTGCGGCGCGGCGCTCATTCCCCGGCTAGCCTGAGGGGATACAGACGGCTCGGCTTGCCAACCTTTTCGTGCAACCGGGCGGTTCACCTACGGGTCTTACACCTAACGGTGGCCACAGCAGGACACGAGGAGGCCAGTTGACCAGGCACCGCACGTTCGAGGAGCTCGGGGCGCCGCTACCCAGTCCGGAGTTCCGCGCCGCGACCGATGCGATCGTCGCCAACATCGAGCAGGTGATCGAGGGCAAGACCGCCACTGTGCGGCTCGCGCTCGCCGTGCTGCTCGCTGAGGGCCACCTCCTCATCGAGGACGTTCCCGGCGTCGGCAAGACCAAACTCGCCAAGGCACTGGCGAAGTCGATCGACTGTTCGGTCCGGCGCATCCAGTTCACCCCGGATCTGCTGCCCAGCGACGTCACCGGCGTCAGCGTCTACAACCAGGAGACGCGCGACTTCGAGTTCAAGCCGGGCGCGGTGTTCGCGAACATCGTCGTCGGCGACGAGATCAACCGTGCCTCGCCCAAGACGCAGTCGGCGCTGCTGGAGAGCATGGAGGAGCGGCAGGTCACGGTCGACGGCGCGACCTATCCGCTGCAGATCCCGTTCATGGTCATCGCCACGCAGAACCCGATCGAGATGGAAGGCACCTATCCGCTGCCCGAGGCGCAGCGCGACCGGTTCACCGCCCGGATCGCGATGGGCTACCCGGACATGGGTGCCGAGCTGGCGATGCTCGACGTGCACGGCCGCCACGACGCGCTCGACGACATCCTGCCCGTCTCCGACGCCACCGCCGTCCGCCGGATGATCGCCACGGTCCGTGACGTGCACGTCGCCGACGCGGTGAAGCAGTATGCGGTCAACATCGTCACCGCCACCCGTGAGTCCGGCGAGCTGCGCCTGGGCTCCTCACCCCGCGCCACGCTGCAGCTGCTGCGCACCGCCCGCGCCGTCGCCGCCCTCGAAGGCCGCGAGTTCGTGCTTCCCGACGACCTGCAGGCCCTAGCCGTGCCGGTCCTCGCGCACCGGGTCATCCCGACCGCCGAGGCCCAGCTGTCCCGGCGCACCACCGACGCGATCATCGCCGAGCTGGTCCACCGCCTGCCGCTGCCGTCGGACCGGCAGCCGCGTTCGCCGTATGACACCCGCACCGCGCCGCCACGCGGTGGCCAGCAGCAGCAGTTCGGGGGTCGCTGAGCATGCGGGAGGCGCTGCGGGGGCTCACCACACGGGGCCGTAGTTTCCTGGCCGCCGCCGCAGCGGCCCTCATCGCGTCACTGATCCTCGGCGAGCGGGACCTGCTCCGGGTGGCGGTGCTGCTCGCGGCCCTGCCGCTGCTGTCGGCCGCCTACGTCGGGCGGACCCGCTACCGGCTGTCCTGCAGCCGCACCCTGGACCCGCACCGGGTCCAGGTCGGTGCCAGCGCCCGGGTCATCCTGCGCCTGCAGAACCTGTCCCGCCTGCCCACCGGCACGATGCTGCTCGAGGACCGGCTGCCGTATGCGCTGGGCAGCCGCCCCCGCCTGGTGCTGGAGAAGCTCGGCGCGCACCAGGCCAGCTCCGTGGCCTACACGGTGCGCGCCGACGTCCGCGGCCGGTATGAGGTCGGTCCACTGGTCGTGCGGCTCACCGACCCGTTCGGGCTGTGCGAGCTGACCCGGGCGTTCCCGTCGGTGGACCGGCTCACCGTCATCCCGCAGGTGGTGCCGCTGCCGTCGGTGCGCCTGGCCGGCGAGTTCGCCGGTTCCGGCGAGAGCCGGGCCCGGTCCGTGGCCGTGCACGGCGAGGACGACGCCGCGACCCGGGAGTACCGCTACGGCGACGACCTGCGCCGCGTCCACTGGCGCTCCACGGCCCGCACCGGCGAGCTCATGGTCCGCCGTGAGGAGCAGCCGTGGGAGAGCCGGGCGACGGTCGTGCTGGACACCCGCTCCACCGCGCACCGCGGTGAGGGCCCGACCGCCAGCTTCGAATGGGCGGTCTCGGCCGCCGCCAGCGTCGCGGTCCACCTGCGGCACGCCGGCTACAAGATGCGCCTGGTCACCGATGCCGGTGTCGACGTCGACGCGACGGAGATCGACGGCGACGGCCCCCTGCTGGACCAGCTCGCCGATGTGCGGCTGGCTCAACGCGGCGACGTCGGCACGCTCATCGAGCGGGTTCGCCGCCGCAGCGACGGTGGCCTGATCATCGGCATCTTCGGGCTACTGTCCTCGGCGGAGGCGGAGCTCCTCGCCGGGTTCCGGACCAACAACGCCACCTGCGTCGCCCTGTTCATCGACTCCTCCACGTGGCTCAACCTGCCGACCGCGGCCCGCGAGGAGGCCGACAAGGCACACGGTGTCGCCTCCCTCGCGCTGCTGCGCAGCGGCTGGCGGGTCGTCGAGGTGCCGCACGGTGCGAAACTCCCCGCACTGTGGCCACAGGCCGGACGGGGGTCCCAGGGCTTCGCCTGGCGGGCCGCGTCGGCGGAGAGCGTCGCCGGAGGCGTGCGGTGAACCAGCGCAAGCACCTGACCCTGATCGCCGCCGGGGCCGCGTTCCTCTCGGCACTGCCGCTGTGGAACGTCTTCGAGAAGAGCACCTGGGCGATCCAGTCGTTCCTCGTCGTGGCCGCCATGTGCGGCGTGGCGCTGCTGGTCCGCAGCCTGCGGGCGCCCACCTGGGCGCCGACCGCGGCGATGGTCGGCGCCGGCCTGCTCGGGCTGACCTGGCTGAACTCGAGCTCGGAGGAGTATCTCGGGATCATCCCCTCCCCCGGCACGTTCAAGCACTTCGGCTCGCTGCTGAGCACCGCGTCGACGGAGATGAGCGAATACGCGACCCCGGTCGGCGACCGGCCCGGGTTCCTGTTCCTGGCGACCCTCGGCGTCGCGGTCGTCGCGCTCATCGTCGACCTGTTCGCCGTCGTGCTGCGCCGGCCCGCGCTCGCCGGCCTGCCGATGCTCGCGATCTACTCCGTGCCGGTCACCGTGACCACGGAGAGCACCAGCTGGATCCCGTTCGCGCTCGGCGCCGTCGGCTTCCTGTGGCTGCTGGTCACCGACAACGTCGACCGGGTCCGCCGGTTCGGCCGCCGCTTCACCGGCGACGGCCGCGACGTCGACCTGTGGGAGCCCTCGCCGCTGGCCGCCGCCGGCCAGCGGCTCGGCGCGCTCGGCATCCTGGCGACGCTGCTGGTGTTCCTCCCGTTCGCCATGCCGGCCGGCGTGATCGACTCGATCGGCGCGGGCGCGGGTGGCGGTGGCGGCGGGATCGGTCCCGGCGGCAAGAACGGCAAGCAGGTCAGCATGTTCGCCCTGCTGTCCGGGCAGCTGAACCGGGACAAGGCCGTCGACATGGTCAAGGTGACCAACGTCAGCAACGACCCCAACCCGTACTACCTGCGCTTCAACGTCCTCGAGGAGCTCACCAGCCGCGGCTTCAACGCCAAGCCGATCACCGGCGGCAAGCCCGTCGGCTCCGGCCTGCCCGCACCCGGCTGGGACCCCTCGGTCAAGACCACCACCCAGAAGGCCAGCATCGAGATCAGCAACGAGCTGGCGATCTACTTCCTGCCGATCTACACCTGGCCGACGAAGCTCGAGAAGATCGACAACAACTGGTCGTTCGACCCCAGCACCACGGTCGTGTTCTCCAGCAAGCAGACCACCGCGAAGAAGAAGTACACGGTCGAGTACACCCGGGCCGAGATCACCCCCGACGACCTGCGCAAGGCTCCCGCCGTCAAGGACACCGACGCGGCGCTGCGCGGCATGATGACCGCGCCGGCCAACAACGTGGTCAAGGAGAAGGTCGCCGAGCTCACCAAGGGCCAGACCACCCAGTACGACAAGGTCAAGTCGATCTACGAGTACTTCACGCAGGCCAACGGCTTCGTCTACGACACCAGCACCGGCGGCGACAGCAGCGGCACCAGCATCGCCGACTTCCTGAAGAACAAGCGCGGCTACTGCGCCCAGTACGCGGCCGCCTTCGGCTGGCTGCTGCGCGAGGCGAAGATCCCGTCGCGCGTCGCGTTCGGCTTCGCCCGCGGCGGGACCCGCCAGGGCCAGACCATGACGCTGACCAACTTCAACCTGCACGCCTGGACCGAGGTGTACTTCCAGGGCTACGGCTGGCTCCCCTTCGACGCCACCCCGTCCCAGGCGATCGGCGGTTCGGTCGCCACGTCGTACCTGCCCAGCGCGGCCAACGACACCATCGACCCGGCCGACGAGAACCTGCGCAACCGTCCCAACGGCAACCCGTCCAGCAGCGCCGGCCCGGGCGCCGTCAGCGACCCCGGCAACAACCCGGGCGACACCGGCGGCGTCGGCGGCTCGGTCAACGGCGCCTCGCTGCTGAAGTCGCTCGCCGTGGCCGGCGGCTGGTCCCTCGGCGGCCTGCTCCTCGTCGCCCTGCTGCTGTCACCGGCACTCGTCCGCGGCCGGACCCGACGCACCCGCCTGCAGTCCGCGGCCGGCCCCGGCCCCGGGCCCGGCCCGAGCCTGGACAAGGCCGAACCAGGCGTCATGGTCCTCGTCGCCAACGACCAGGCGGCCCGCTCCCAGGCCCACCACGCCTGGGACGAGCTCGTCGACACGATGGTCGACTACAACGTCCCGACCGACGACGCCGAAACCCCACGAGCGACCGTCACCCGCCTGGTCACCAAGGAACGCCTCCGCGACCGGGCCGAGCAGGGCGTCCGCCTTCTCAGCACGGTCGAGGAGCACGCCCGGTACGCCCGCAACCCGCTCACCGGCGGCCAACTGCGGTCCGCGGTCGACGACGTCCGCGCGGCGTTCGCCGCCCGGGCCAGCCGCAAGACCCGCGTCCTGGCGGTCATCCTGCCCCCGTCCGTCCTGCGCCGCTGGCGCGCCTCCACCTCCCAACACTCGAGCGCCGCCTCCCTGCGCCTGGGCCAGGGCTGGGACAAGCTCATGCGAGCCATCAGCGTGCGGCGTGTCGTCGCCCGCCGAGCCGACCGCTAACCGCCTCCAGCCCCGCCCGTGTTCAGGGCGGGGCTGAAGGTCAGCGGCTCTCGACCTCACCCATGATCCGGTCGAGTTCGTGCACCCCTGGCTGCCCGATCTCTTCCGGATCATGAGATTCGGCCACGGGCGGGTCCATCTGCCGCGGTGGTGATGCGCTGCCGTGCCGGGTTCACAGATCGAGGTCGCCGGGTCGCGGCCGCTGCAGGTGATGTGCGGCTGTGCTGGCCTGCACGCTCCAGGCAGCCGCGGTTGCGGAGTGATCGCGGGCCCGCGCTTCCTGAAGGACTCGCTTCGCCCGCGCCGCCGTTTCCGTGCTGTGGCCCATGTGCGCGGTCGCGGTGCGCGCTCACGGCTGGATCGAAGTCGTCCCGTGCCCGTCCGTCCGGACCGCCGGTCCACGACGTCGATCTGTGCAGGGTCTTGTCCAGCGGATGATGGCGCAACAAGCCGAACGATTTCCGGCGCCGGGCGCCCGGGGATCCTTCGGCTTGTCGAAAATCCGGCAACGCCCCCTGCATGCCCGGCGCTGTCGAGGCCCTGATCAGCCACTTCGCCCGCCGTTCGCACCGGCTGCGGATCTTCCTGGTGATCGAAGTCGCGGGCTGGCTGCCCCCACAGCCGGTGCACGACTTCGATCACGCCTGACCGACCGCCCGTTCGACCGCCCGTTGCCGGCGTCGGCCGAAGGGCCCGGGCCGGGACGTCGCGCAGACGTTCGTCAGAAAACGTGAAGGGGTGAAGGCGTGTGAGCACCTCCTGCGCTTCGCGCCGTCACCGAGACGCGGCAGCGGATGCGAGGCGGCGAGGGGCCAAAGCACCTCGGGATGGCAATCGCAGGTAGCCAAGCCGGACGGCCGAGGAGTGGCGGACGGCCGAGGAGCGGCGGACGGCCGAGGAGCGGCGGACGACCGAGGAGCGGCGGACGACCGAGGAGCGGCGGACGACCGAGGAGCGGCGGACGACCGAGGAGCGGCGGACGACCGAGGAGC
>NZ_BONQ01000141.1 GCF_016862795.1 Dactylosporangium siamense
GCGGCGGACGACCGAGGAGCGGCGGACGACCGAGGAGCGGCGGACGACCGAGGAGCGGCGGACGACCGAGGAGCGGCGGACGGCCGAAGCTGGTCAGAGCGACGGCCACGCAGGCGGGCCGGGACGGACGCTACGGGCCCGGGATGGGCCGAGGTCACCGATCAGGCCGAAACGAACCGACGGCGGCGAGCGAGCCGACGGGCCCGACGAACCGACGGGCCTACGGGTCGAAGCCGAACAAAGGCGACAACAACGCAAGCAGACCAGGACGGACGCTACGGGCCCGGGATGAGCCGAGGTCACCGATCAGGCCGAAACGAACCGACAGCGCCGAGCGAGCCGAACCGGACCGACGGCGGACGGCCCGCCAGCCGGAGCGAACCGACGGCCGGCGGCGGGAGCGGAGCAAGGCGGCGGAGCGAACCTGCGGCCGACGGCTTTGAACGGAGCAAGCGGCGGACAGGACGCAGCGGAGCAGGTATCGGCGGACGGCCGGGGCGGGGCAGTGTGCTGGGCAGGCCCTCAGCGGGGCAGCGTGGTGGGCGGGGCCTCAGCAGGGCGTTGGCGGGCCTCAGCAAGGCCGGGCGGTGGGCGGGGCCCCAGCAGAGCAAGGTATCGGCGGACAGCCGGGGGG
>NZ_BONQ01000142.1 GCF_016862795.1 Dactylosporangium siamense
CAGGGTGGTGGATGGGCTGTGGTGGGTGAAGTGTGTCAGGGCAGACGGGTGAGCGCGTCGACGAAAGCGTCGACGCGCCCCCACAGGCCCGGTTGGTCAGGCGTCGCCCTCAGGGCGGCGGCGCCAGCGTTCTTCCAGGCGGTCGACCAGTCCGGCTCTGCGCTGCCGGGTGCGGCGGGTGGCGGTGCCGCCGACGGCGTGCAGGTCGGTGCTCTGTCCCCGGCGGTATGCCTGGACGCCGAAGAACAGGGCGCCCAGCATGACGACGAAACCGCCGACGCCGAGGAGTGGGATTGAGATGGCGACGCCATAGACCAGTAGTGCCATGCCGGCGAGTAGGAGCACCGCGGCGGCGATCATCCGACGCTTGGCATGGAACCGCGGGTCGGTGGCTCGCACCGCCGAGGCAAACTTGGGGTCCTCGGCTAGCGACCGCTCGATCTGCTCGAACAGCCGCTGCTCGTGTTCCGAGAGCGGCACGGCACTCCTCCCCGGTCGCGAAGGTCGACCCTGATGGACCGACAGTCCGGCACAGCCCGTCGGGCTGCGTACTGGCAAGTTTACGAGGGGCTCACCGGGTCGGAAAGCGGGACGATGGTCCGGCCGTGCCGATTTTCCGCCGAGTCGGGCTCTATCTGCCTCCATTGTGTCGTGTCGGCGGTCCTTCTGGGGAGTTGGGGGCCGGTGCGGCGCCGTTTCCGTCCCGACGGAGGCCGTCGCCGCGCAGGAGGCTGGCCGGTGTGACCAGTCCGGTGCCGAAGCGGGCGGCCACCGCGTCGGCGGCGCGTTCGGCGTCGCGCCAGCCGTGGTCGCGCTCACCGAGCGTCATCTGCCGTGGCGCTCCGTCGGCGGAGGTGAGGCCTTCGACGCGGACGCCGATGAGGCGGATGCGCTCGCCGGGGCGGGCGGAGGAGAACAGGGCCCAGGAGATCTCGAAGATTTCGCGGGCGACGTCGGTCGGGACATCAACGGTGCGTGACCGGCTCAGGGTCTGGAAGTCGGCGAGTCTGATCTTGACTGAGACGGTGCGGCCGGCCTGGTCGGCGTGGCGGAGGCGCTGGGCGACCTTGTTGGACAGGGCGAGCATCGTGCGTCGGATGATTGACAGGTCGCTCACGTCGATGTCGAACGTGGTCTCGGCGCCGATCGACTTCTCGACGTGGTCGGGAATCACCCGCCGGGGGTCCCGCGCCCAGGACAGCTCGTGCAGGTGGTGCGCGGCGGCGTCGCCGACGGCGGCGCGGAGCATGCCGAGCGGGGCGGCGGCGAGGTCGCCGACGGTCTTCAGGCCGAGCCGCTGCAGGGTCTCCGCGGTGCGCTCACCGACGCCCCACAGCGCGCTGACGGACAGCGGGTGCAGATACTGCAGGGCGCGCTCGGCCGGGACGACCACCATGCCGTCGGGTTTGGCGCGGGTCGAGCCGAGCTTGGCCATGAACTTGGTCGAGGCGACCCCGACGGAGCAGGTCAGCCGCTGCTCGGTGGCGACGCGGTGGCGGATGAGGGCCGCGATCCGGGCGGGCCGGCCGAGGAGCTTGCGGGCGCCGGCCACGTCGAGGAACGCCTCGTCGAGCGACAGCGGCTCGACCAGCGGGGTCACGTCGCGGAAGATCGCCATGACGGCCCGGGAGGCTTCGGTGTAGGCGGCGAAGTCCGGGGGCAGGAAGATGCCGTGCGGGCAGAGCCGCTGGGCGCGACTGCCGGGCATGGCGCTGTGCACACCGTATTTGCGGGCCTCGTAGCTGGCGGCGGACACGACGCCGCGCGGGCCGGCGCCGCCGACGATGACGGGCTTGCCGCGCAGCTCGGGGCGGCGGCGGATCTCGACGGAGGCGTAGAACGCGTCCATGTCGACGTGCAGCACCGTGCAACCGGTGTCGTCGGCGTCGGGGCCGAACTCCCCCGCGCCCGAACCGTCCCTCGGCACCACCTGACTGCGCCCCACACGCGAACCTTAGCCACACCCCCCGACAAAAAACGGCGACAGAGCCGTACACCTGAACGAATTGACGGCGAAGTTAGGTATGCCTTACCTTCCTGGAATGGGCCTCCTCGCGCTGACCTCGCCGCTGGCGCCGGTCGTCGCGGCCGTCGAGGGCCTGCGGCTGCAGGATCCGGACCTGGTGCGGTGCGTCGTGCCCGGGGTGATGACCGCCGGCGGCGACGGCTGGCGGCCCGGCACCAACCGGTGCGCCCTCGCCGTGCTCCTGGTCGCCGGCTGGACCCGGGCGCGCCGCGTGCCGCTGCCGGCGGACGGCGAGCTGTTCCTCAACCGGGCCGGTCAGCTGGGGATCCGCCGGGCACGGGTGGCGGTGCTGGCGGACGACCCGGTGGCGGGCGCGCCGGGCGTGGTGGTCGCCGCGACCCGGGAGGAGCTGTTCAGCATCGTCCTGGAGCACGCGGTCGACGCCGGCCCGGAACTCCAGGCCACGATGCGCCGGCTGACCCGAGCGAAGGCAGCCGCCTAACCGCCCGAGGCCACCACATGCCGACCGGCACGCACAAAACGCCGAACGCACGAAACGCCGAACGCACGAACGCCGAACCGCCGAACCGCCGAACCGCCCGAGGCCATCACCCGCCGACCGACAGGCGCGCAAGGCGACCGCCTAACTGCGCGCCACCAGCAGCGGAATCTGCATCTCCGCCGCCGTGCTCGACCCGTGATACGCCACCATCTGCGACAGCCGCGGCGGCTCGTGCGCCGACGCCATGATCGCCCACCGGTCGTGGCAGATGACGACCACATCGCCGACGCGGGCCAGGTGCTGCTGCGGGATCGGTCCGAACCAGCCCGCCGCCACCGCCTCCTCCCGGTTGAGCACGGTGGCGCCGGCGCCGAGGACGCCCTGCCAGGTGGCGATGACGTCGGCCCGGGCGCCGGGAATCGTGTGCAGGTAGCGGACCCGTGGCTCGCCGGCCACGACGGCGACCCCGGCCCGCAGGCGGGCGTCCTGGTCGAGGTCGAGGCGCCGGTCGGCGGGGACGTCGATCTGCCCGTGGTCGGCGGTGACGACCAGGCCCGTGTTGGGGGGCAGCCCGTCGACGAGGCGGGTGAGGAGCCGGTCCGCGTTGCCGATGGCGGTGCGCCACTCGCCGGTGCCGATGCCGTGATCATGGCCGGCGCGGTCGACGTCGGGCAGGTATCCGTACACGAGGCGCGACGTGGCAAGGGCGGCCAGCATCGCGGTGGCGACCTCGTCGTAAGCGACCCCGGCGCCGAAGCGGGCGCCCCGGTAGGCGGAGACGGACAAGCCGGTCCGCTCGAACAGCGGGTTGCTGACCACGGTCGGGGCGAGGCCGGCGTTGACCGCCCTGGTGAACGCGGTCGGCAGCGGCTGCCACTGCGCCGGGTCGGGGTAACCGTCCCAGTGCAGGTGGTTGACGAGCTTGTCGGTGCCGGGCTGGTTGAGCACGATGCCGACGATGCCGTGGGCGCCGGGCGGGGCGCCGGTGCCGAGGGTGACGAGGCTGACCGGGGTCGTCGACGGGAAGCCCGCGGTGATCGACCGGGCGGTCCCGAGCCGGCCGCCGAGGAAGTCGGTGAGGGTCGGCGCGTGCGGCGCGGCGACGCCGAGCTGGTGCCAGCCGAGGCCGTCGAGGACGAGCACGGCGACCCGGTCGACGCCGGCCAGGACCGCACCGAGGCCGAGGGCGTCGCGCTCGTAGGGCATCCCCAGGACACTGAGCACGCTGGGCATCACCTCGGCCAGGCTGCCCTGCCCGTATCGCGGCGCGATTTGATCGAGCAGACCCATCAGCCCGTCCGGCGGGCGAGGAGGTGCAGCTGGGTGGCGATGTCCCGATACGGCGACGTCCCCGCGAGGGCCAGCTCGAACGCCTGCAGCGCCTCGGGCTCGCTCTCCGCGACGCTGCCCGGGACGAGGTCGGTGATGATCCGGACGCCGTGGATCTGCTCGACGGCGAGCCCGCAGCCGGACAGCAGCGCCGTGGCGGTGTCGACGTCATACCGGCGGCTGAGCCGGTCGCGGGCGTCGGCGCGGCCGTCGGGGCTGGCGACGAGCAGCGCCGCGGCGGCGAGGTGGCCGCCGATGGCCTTGGCGAGGACGGCGGCGGCGCGGTTGGCGACGACGACGCTGGCGACGCCGCCGGGGCGCAGGGTCGTGGCGAGCGCGGTGACGACCTTGTGCGGGTCGTCGACCACCTCGAGGAGGCTGTGGCAGAGCACCAGGTCGACGCTGCCGGGCTGGACGAGGTCGGCGAGGCCGTCCCCGTCGCCCTGCACGGCGGTGATCCGGTCCGCGACGCCGGCCTCGGCGGCCCGGCGGGTGAGCGCCGCGAGCGCGTCGGGGCTGGGGTCGACGACGGTGACGGCGTGCCCGGCGCGGGCGAGCGGCACGGCGAACCCACCGGTGCCGCCACCGACGTCGAGTGCGGTCAGGGGGTGGTCGGCCCCGGCGATCTCACGACGCAGGACCTGCCAGACCACCGCGGTGCGTGGCGACGCCACTGAGGACTCCACCCCCACGACCTTAGTACCCGCCTACGACACGACCGGGAGGTATACCTGACCGCCGGCCGCGACGAACTCCTGCGACTTGGCCTGCATTTCCAGGGACAGCGACTGGCTGATCTTCATGGAGCAGAACTTGGGGCCGCACATGGAGCAGAAGTGCGCGGTCTTCGCGGCCGACGCCGGCAGCGTCTCGTCGTGATACGACCGTGCGGTGTCCGGGTCCATGGCGAGGTTGAACTGGTCCTCCCACCGGAACTCGAACCGCGCCTTGGACAACGCGTCGTCCCAGGCCTGCGCGCCGGGGTGGCCCTTGGCGAGGTCGGCGGCGTGCGCGGCGATCTTGTACGCGATGACCCCGGCCTTCACGTCGTCGCGGTTCGGCAGCCCGAGGTGCTCCTTCGGGGTCACGTAACAGAGCATGGCGGTGCCGTACATGGCGATCATGGCGGCACCGATGGCGCTGGTGATGTGGTCGTACGCCGGAGCGACGTCCGTGGTGAGCGGCCCGAGCGTGTAGAACGGCGCGTCGTGGCACCACTCCTTCTGCAGGTCCACGTTCTCCTTGATCTTGTGCATCGGCACGTGGCCGGGGCCCTCGATCATCACCTGGACGTCGTGCTCCCAGGCGATCTTCGTGAGTTCGCCGAGGGTACGCAGCTCCGCCAGCTGCGCCTCGTCGTTGGCGTCGGCGATGGAGCCCGGACGCAGCCCGTCGCCGAGGGAGAAGGCAATGTCGTACCGAGCAAAAATCTCGCACAACTCGGCAAAATGCGTATAAAGGAAATTTTCGGAGTGGCGCGCGAGGCACCACGCGGCCATGATCGAGCCGCCGCGGGAGACGATGCCGGTGACCCGCCCGACGGTCATCGGCACGTACCGCAGCAGCACCCCCGCGTGCACGGTCATGTAGTCGACGCCCTGCTCGGCCTGCTCGATGATGGTGTCGCGGTACGCCTCCCAGGTCAGTTTGAGCGGATCGCCGCCGACCTTCTCCAGGGCCTGGTAGAGCGGCACGGTCCCGATCGGCACCGGCGAGTTGCGCACGATCGCCTCCCGCGTGGCGTGGATGTGCTTGCCGGTGGACAGGTCCATGACCGTGTCGGCGCCCCACTTCGTGGCCCAGGTGAGCTTCGCGACCTCCTCCTCGATCCCGGAGGACACCGCGGACGTGCCGATGTTGGCGTTGATCTTCACGAGGAAGCGGCTGCCGATGACCATCGGCTCGCTCTCGGGATGGTTGACGTTGTTGGGCAGGATGGCCCGTCCCGCGGCGATCTCCTCCAGGACCACCGACGCCGGGACGCCTTCGCGGATCGCGGCGAACTCCATCTCCGGCGTGACGATCCCCTGCCGGGCGTAATACAGCTGCGTCCGCTCGACGCCCCGCTCCGCGATCCACGGCGCGCGCAGGGCGGGCAGGCCGACGGGCGGATCGTTCAGCGGACCGGACGTGTCGTAGAGCCGCACCGGCGGGTTGCCGCCGGACAGCTCGACCTCCGCGAACGGCACCCGGATGTCGTCCCGGGACCCCTGGACGTGGACCTTGCGCTTCATGGCGACCTCTCTTGGGCACGGCGAAGCCGGCACGCCGATGGGCGCACCTGTTCGCGTTCTGGCAGGTGTACGGAGTGAGCCGGCCGGTCAGGTGGGGAACGGCCCCCAGGCAAGGGGGCCGTGCCCGGCGCCGAGCCGCCAGCCGGCCGATGCGGCGAGCGCCGTGTGCACGTAGTCCTTCGCCCCGGCGAGGGCTTCGGCCACGGGCTGGCCGAGGGCGAGCCGGGCCGCGGTCGCCGCCGCGAAGGTGCACCCGGTCCCGTGGTTGTTGGCCGTGTCGATCCACGGCGAGCTGAGCAGTTCGACGGTGCCGCCGGCGTACACGACGTCGACGGCGTCGCGGCTGCCGCGCAGGTGACCGCCCTTGACCACGACACAGGCCGGCCCGGTCGCGGCGAGGTCCTCGGCCGCCTTGATCGCGTCGTCGACGTCCACGACGTCCCGGCCGAGCAGCACCGACGCCTCCCGCAGGTTGGGCGTGACCACGGCGGCGTGCGGGAACAGCAGGTCCAGGTACGCCCGTTCGGCGTCGCGGGTGAACAGCCGGTCGCCGGAGGAGGCGACGAGGACCGGGTCGACGACGAGCCCGGGCAGCCGCGACGCGTAGCCGGCGACGAGCGCGACCGTCTCCGGGGTGGCGAGCATGCCGGTCTTGACCGCGGCGACGGGCAGGTCGGCGAGGACCGCGTCGAGCTGCGCACCGACGAACCCGGGGTCGACCGCGGAGATCCCCTTGACCCCGGCGGTGTTCTGGGCGGTCAGCGCGGTGATGACGCTGGTGCCGAAGACCCGGTGCGCGGCGAACGTCTTCAGGTCCGCCTGGATCCCCGCGCCCCCGCCGGAGTCGGACCCGGCGATCGTCAACGCAACCGCCGGATTCATACGGTCAACAGCTCCTTGACGAACCTCGCCGGGTCCTCGGCCCGCATGACCGCGCCCATGACGGCGACACCGGAGGCGCCCTGGTCGAGGCAGTCGCGCACCCGTTGCGGCGAGTCGACGCCGCCCAGGGCGTACACCGGGACGGGGACGACCAGCGCCATCCTGGCGAGCGCGGCCAGCCCGAGCGGGGGCCCGTAGCCGGGCTTGGAGCGGGTCGGGTAGATCGGTGACAGGGTCGCGAACCCCACCCCGGCGTCCGCGGCGGCGACGAGGTCGTCGAGGTTGTGGCACTTGCGGAACGCCGTCGCGTCCTCCGCGAGGACGAGCCGGCCCTTGACGCCGTCGAGCATGACCCGCAGCCGGTCGGCGAGGTCCTGGCGCTGCGCCGCCGGGAGGTCCTCCTCCCCGAGGACGACCAGCCGCGCGCCGCCGTCGATCGCGCGGTTGACCACCTCGTCGAGGGGCCGCTGCGCCTGCCGCCGGTCGGTGAAGAGGATGAGCGGCGTCACCATGGCAGTCCTCCGGTCGGGCTCGAGGCGGTCGCGTAGAGGCGGCGCGGGATCCTCCCGGCGGCATGGGCGAGGCGGCCGGCGTCGACGGCGAGCCGCATCGCCTCCGCCATCCGCGCGGGGTGCTCGGCGCGGGTGACCGCGGAGGCGAGCAGGACCCCGTCGCAGCCGAGCTCCATGGCGAGCGCGGCGTCGGAGGCGGTGCCGATCCCGGCGTCGAGGATGACGGGCACGGTCACCTTCTGCCGGATGAGCGCGATGTTGTGCGGGTTGCGGATGCCCAGCCCGGAGCCGATCGGGGCGCCGAGCGGCATGACCGCGGCGCAGCCCGCGTCGGCGAGGCGCTGGGCGATGATCGGGTCGTCGGTGGTGTACGGCAGCACCGTGAACCCGTCCTCGACGAGCCGCTCCGCGGCGGTCACGAGCTCGACGGCATCGGGCAGCAGCGTCTCCTCGTCGCCGATGACCTCCAGCTTGACCCACGCCGTGTCGAACGCCTCGCGGGCCAGGTGGGCGAGCCTCACCGCCTCGGTCGCCGTGTAACAGCCGGCGGTGTTGGGCAGGACCCGCACGCCGCACCGTTCGACGACGTCGAGCAGCGAGGGCGCACCCGGGTCGAGCCGGCGCAGCGCGACGGTGACGAGCCCGGTGCCGCTGGCCCGGATCGCGGCCTCGAGCGCGGCGTGGCTGGTGGCGCCGCCGGTGCCGAGGATGAGCCGCGACGGCAGCTGCTCGCCGGCGATGGTCAGCTGGTCAGTTTCCAGCTCCCCGGGCTGGCGCCCGCGGTTCCGTGGGGGGTTCCCACCCCACACCCCCCATGCGTCGCTGCGCGCCGCACTCGTGCCGGTTTCAGCCACCCTGGACCGCCGTGAGCACGTCGATGGTGTCGCCGTCGGCGGGCCTGGTCTCGGCCCAGCTCGCCTTCGGCACCACGGCGCCGTTGAGCGCCACGGCGACGCCGCGGGGTTCGGCGATCCCGGCAAGGTCACGGACCACGTCGGCGATGGTGGCGGCGTCGTCCACGTCGGCGGTGACGGCGTTGACCACGAGCTGCATGCGGCTCACTCCTGACTCCCTGCGCCGGCATGATCCGGATCAGGTTCGACGGTCGGGGGCTGACAGCCCCCCTCTCAGCCCGGTCACACCGGACTCCCGTGGGGTACGCGCTGAGGGTAACCCCGCCGCGGCCGTCAGGTAAAGCGAACCGCCGCAAACGGGGCGATGTCAACGTCCGTCGATCCCTTGGTGACCAGGTCCGCGACGACGTGCGCGGTGACCGGCGCGAGGAGCACGCCGTTGCGGTGGTGACCGCCGGCGACGTACACGAGATCGCGCAGGTGTCCGATGACCGGCGCGTTGTCGGGGGTGCCGGGCCGCAGGCCCGCGAGGGTCTCGGCGAGCGCCAGCTCCGCGACGCCGGGAAGCAGGTCCGCGGCCGGTCGCAGCAGGTCGAGCACCCCACCGGCGGTCACCGTCAGGTCCGCGCCGCGCTCCTCCTCGGTCGCCCCGACGACCAGTTCCCCGTCGGCGCGCGGCACCAGGTACACGTGCCGGCCGTGCGCGACCCCCCGCACCACGTGCGTGAGCAGCGGCTCCGGCCCCCGCAGCCGCAGCAGCTGACCCTTCACGGGCCGCACCGGCAGCCCGGTGGACCCGGCGAGCCCGGTGCCGTTGGCGACGACGATCACATCGTCCCGCAGGGTGGACAGGTCGGCCACGTCGCGCCGCTCGTGCCGGACCGGCAGGCTCCGCAGCGCGGCGAGCAGCAGCCGCGGATCCACCTGATGGTCGCCGCCGGCCCTGGCCCCGCCGCGGACCCTGGGGCTGAGCAGCGGCTCGAGCTCCCGCAACTGCCGGCCGCCGAGCGGTTCGATCGGCGTGCCGGCCCGCCGGTAGTAGTCGACGAGCCGCCGCACGTCGGTGAGGTCGTCGTCGGTGAGCGCGACGAGGAGCGTGCCGTCCGTGCGGTAGCCGAGGGGCATCCCGGTCGCGGCGCCCAGCTCGGCGGCGAACCCCGGCCAGCGCCGCATCGACTCCAGCATCAGCTCCTGCAGCGCCTCCTCGCCGAAGTTCGCCTCGGCGGTCGGTGCCAGCATGCCGGCCGCGACGAGACCGGCCCCGCGCGCCGGGTCGGCGTCGTACACGGTGACCTCGTGGCCGCCGCGCCGCAGCAGCTCCCACGCGACGCTGAGCCCGATGACCCCGCCCCCGACGATCCCGACCTTCACGCCCGCCCGCCCTCAGCCGTCGCCGCTCCGCCTTCCCCGGATAAATCCAGGCGCAAGCGCCCGGATTTATCCGACATTTCGTATATGTCGCGTGCAGAAGGAGCGCCGTGGGAAACGTCGTGAGCGGAGGGAGCGTCGTGGGGAACGTCGTGAGCGGAGGGAGCGCCGTGGGGAACGTCGTGAGCGGAAGGAGCGCCGTGAGGGACACCGTGAGCGGACGAAGCACCGTGAGCGGACGAAGCACCGTGAGCGGCGAGCACGGCAGCGAACCGCGCCCCCGTGGCCGCCGGATCCGGGGCACCGCTCATCGCGCCGACCACCGCGACCGCATGCGCCCCCAACGAGAACAACACGGCCGCCCGCTCCGGCGTGACACCCCCGATCGCGATCACCGGCACGTCCACCGCCTCGACGACGGCCCGGATCCCCTCCGGCCCGATGGCGGCCGGCAGGCCGGTCTTGGTCGTCGTCGCGTACGCCGGACCGACACCGAGATACGTGGCACCGTCGGCGACCGCCCGGCGGGCCGTTTCGGGGTTGCGGGCGGTCGCGCCGAGGATCGCGTGCGGGCCCAGGACCCGGCGGGCCGCGGCCACCGGCAGGTCGTCGGCGCCGACGTGCGCGCCGTGCGCCCCGGCGGCGAGCGCGACGTGCAGCCGGTCGTTGACCAGGCAGACCGCCCCCGCGGCGCGGCAGAGGGCGAGGACGCGGACCGTCAGGTCGTACGCCTCCCGATCCGTGACCGCGTCCTCCGGACGGACCTGCACGACGCCGAACCCGGCCGCCAGGGCGTGCCCGACGACGCCAAGGACGTCACGGCCGGGGCGGGTGTCGGTGATGAGATGGAGTCGTCCGAGCGTCAGCACCGCGATAGCTTTTCAGACATGAAGCAGGTGCGACTTGGCCGGACCGGGTTGAAGGTCTCCGAGATCTGTCTCGGCATGATGAGCTACGGCGATCCCGCGTGGCGTGACTGGGTGCTCGACGAGGAGGCCGCGGACCCGTTCGTGCGGCGGGCCGTCGAGGCCGGGATCACGTTCTTCGACACGGCCGACGTGTACTCCCTCGGCGCCAGCGAGACCGTGACGGGGCGGCTCCTGGCGAAGTACTTCACCAGCCGCGACGACTACGTGCTGGCGACCAAGGTGTTCAGCGTCATGAGCGACAAACCCAACGACGCGGGCCTGTCCCGCAAGCACGTCCTGGCCGGCATCGACAACTCGCTGCGGCGGCTCGGCGTCGACCACGTCGACCTGTACCAGATCCACCGCTTCGACCCGGACACCCCGGTCGAGGAGACCATGGAGGCGTTGCACGACGTCGTGCGCGCCGGCAAGGCCCGCTACATCGGCGCGTCGAGCATGTACGCGTGGCAGTTCGCGAAGATGCAGCACACGGCCAGGGCCCATGGCTGGACCGAGTTCGTGTCGATGCAGAACCACTACAACCTGGTCTACCGCGAGGAGGAGCGGGAGATGCTGCCGCTCTGCGCCGACCAGGGCATCGGCGTCATCCCGTGGAGCCCCCTCGCCCGGGGCCTGCTCGCCGGCAACCGGGGCCGCGGCAACGAGCGGCGCACGACGCGGTCCGCCAACGACGCCTTCTCCAACATGTACACCGATGACGACTTCGCCGTCGTGGACGTCAACGCCGAGGTCGCCGCCGAGCGCGGGGTCGCCTCGGCGCAGGTGGCGCTCGCCTGGCTGCTGTCGCGCCCGGTGGTCACCGCCCCGATCGTCGGCGCGACGAAGCTGTCGCACCTGGACGACGCGATCGCCGCGACCGAGCTGACCCTCGACGAGAAGGAGATCGAGCGGCTCGAGGCGCCGTACGTGCCGCACCCGGTGCTGGGTCACTGACACGCATCAGGGCCGGCCCGAAAGGGCCGGCCCTGATGATCGGAACGCTTAGTTGGAGGCGACACCGAGGGCGGAGCTGCCACCGTCCGTGTGCAGCTCGGTGCCCGAGGCGAACGCGCTGTCGAAGCGGGCCTGCAGGGCGTCGAGCTGGTCGTACTCCGACGCGTGCGACGACTCCGAGCCCTCAGCCGCGAACACGTGGTCAGCGTTGGCCTCGTTGTGGTCGTACGAGGTGAAGTCCGACTCCTCGTAGTGCGCGCCCGACGGGTTGCTGTACTCCACGTGGTGGCCCTGGTCGAACGACGTCGACTCAGCCGACGCGCTGTCCTGCTCGTACACGCCGAAGTTCGAGTCGTAGTCGTTCTCCGCAGCGTGCACCTGGTGCAGCTGGTCCAGCGACTCGTGCTCCTGGCCCGCCTCGACATGGCCGTAGTCGACGCCGCCGTCGTGACCGCTGTCGCCGCTGTCCCACTCGCTCATTACATCCCCCAGCTCATGTGTGTCGTTGCTCTGTTGCCGTGAACGTTAGGCAATCCCGGAAAGCATTGAATCCCCGAAACGTGCCACCGCCCAGCGCAGTGCCAGGTAGGCGACAGTCCCGAACCGGGCCGGCGCCGGCGGCCGTGTCACCGGGCAGCCGGGGACGCCGTTCCAACCCGATGTTCCCGGTGTCATCAACCCCTCACCAGGCCGGTACCCAGCCCGGAACATAGAGCAGGACGGGCCCGGGGCAGGCGCTCCGGGCCCGTCGCATTACGCTGTCGGCCGTGATCGGGGTCCTGGCAGTCGCCATCTACGTGCTGTCGCTCGCCCTCGCGGCCTGGGCGTTCGTGGAGTTCTTCCGGCACCGCGAGCCGACCCGCCCCCTGTTCCAGGGGCTCGGCGCCGTCGGGGTGCTGGTGCTGGTGCAGGTCGTCGCGCTCGCCGTCGGGCTGGCCCGCGGGAACGGTCCCGAAGCGGGCGGCGAGATCGTCACGCTCATCGGGTACATGCTGACGGCGCTGCTGCTGCCGCCGGCCGGGGCCGTCCTGGCCCGGATGGAACCGACCCGCTGGGGTTCCCTGCTCATCGGCAGCGCCGCCGTCATCGTGCCGGTGCTCATCCTGCGACTGGGACAGATCTGGAATGGCTGAACGTGTCAACCGCGGCCCGGGCCGCGTCCTGGTCGCGATCTACGGCGTGTTCGCGCTCGCCGCGACCGCCCGTGCGAGCGTGCAGATCGCCACGAAGTTCGGCGACGCGCCCCTGGCATACACGCTGTCGGCGCTCGCCGCGGCCGTCTACCTCGTCGCGACCGTCGCCCTGGCCCGCAACCACCGCCGGATCGCCCTCGCCGCCTGCGGGTTCGAACTGCTCGGCGTGCTCACCGTCGGCACCCTCAGCATCGTGGACGGCGAGGCGTTCCCGGACGCCACCGTCTGGTCGGACTACGGGCAGGGCTACGGCTACGTCCCCCTCGTCCTGCCGGTCGTCGGCCTGTGGTGGCTGCTCCGCGGCCGCCGCGCTCCGTGAACGGCGGCCGCCGCGCTCCGTGAACAGCGGCCGCCGCGCTCCGTGAACACGGCCGGCGGGACAGTCACCGGCGCTGCGGGGCGCACCGGGCTGAGCTTGTGAAACAGCCTCAGCGGAAGTCGCGGGACGCCGAGCGGATCGGCAGGCTCAGCACCGCGAGATGGTCGGCGCGCAGGTTGAGCACGCCCTCGACCTTCTCCAGGATCCCGCGCACCACCATCGCGCTCGCGGTCCGGGCGACCTTGCGGTGCCGCTGCCACAGCCCGGGCGTGCAGGTGACGTTGAGCATGCCGGTCTCGTCCTCCAGGTTGATGAACGTGACCCCGCCCGCGGTCGCCGGTCGCTGCCGGTGCGTGACGATCCCGCCGACGGAGACCCGGCGGCCGTGCTCGACCGTGTGCAGCCGCTCCACGGACACCGCGCCGATGCGGTCCAGGTACTCCCGGGCGAACTGCGCCGGGTGCGCGTCCGGGGCCAGGCCGGTCGCCCACACGTCGGCGACCATGCGTTCCACGGCGTCCATCCCCGGCAGCATCGGCGCCTCCAGGCCGCCGGTCGTGCCGGGCAGCCGGCCCGCCGTCTCCCGGGACGCCGCGCCCGCCGCCCACAGCGCCTCCCGCCGGCTGAGCCCGAGCCCGGCGAACGCGTCCGCGGTGGCAAGGGCCTCCAGGTGGGTGGTGCTCAGCCCGGCCCGGCGGGCCAGGTCACTCATGGACGTGTAGGTCCCCCGTCCTTCGGCGATCCGTTCGGCGACGTCGGTACCGATGGAGCGCACCGACGACAGTCCCAGCCGCACGACCGGCCCGCCCCGCCCCCACCCCGACGGACCTTGCTGTGCGGGCTCGTCGCACGGGTCCTCCAGGGTGGCCGCGGCGGCGCTCAGGTTGACGTCGGGGCGGCGGACGGTGACGCCGTGCCGGCGGGCGTCGTCGACGAGGGACTGCGGCGAGTAGAACCCCATCGGTTGCGCGTTGAGCAGCGCCGCGCAGAACGCCGCCGGGTGGTACCGCTTGAGCCAGGCGCTGGCGTAGACGAGATACGCGAAGCTCATCGCGTGGCTCTCCGGGAAGCCGTAGTTGGCGAACGCGGCGAGCTTGTCGAACAGCTCATCGGCCAGCGCACCGGTGATCCCCCTCGCCGCCATCCCCTCGTACAGCCGCCGCCGGATGCGACCCATGCGCTCCATGGACCGTTTCGACCCCATGGCGCGCCGCAGCTCGTCGGACTCGGCGGGGCTGAAACCGGCCACGTCGATGGCCATCTGCATCAGCTGCTCCTGGAACAGCGGCACCCCCTTCGTCTTCTCCAGGGACTTCTCCAGCAGCGGATGCGGATACGTGACCTTCTCGAGTCCGTTCTTGCGGCGGATGTACGGGTGCACCGAACCGCCCTGGATCGGGCCGGGCCGGATCAGCGCCACCTCGACGACCAGGTCGTAGAACTCGCGGGGTTTCAGCCGGGGCAGGGTCGCCATCTGGGCGCGGCTCTCCACCTGGAACACCCCGACCGAGTCGGCCCGGCACAGCATGTCGTAGACCTCGGGGTCGTCCAGGGGCATCGTGGAGATGTCGAGCTCGCCGCCGATCATCTCGAACGCGTACCGCAGCGCCGACAGCATCCCGAGCCCGAGCAGGTCGAACTTGACGAGGCCGACGGACGCGCAGTCGTCCTTGTCCCACTGCAGGACGGTCCGGTCGGCCATCCGCGCGTGCTCGACGGGGCAGACCTCGATCACCGGCCGGTCGCAGATGACCATGCCGCCGGAGTGGATGCCGAGGTGCCGGGGAAACGTCAGCAGCGCGTTGGCGTGCTCGACGACCTGCCGGGGGATGTCGTCGTGGTCGGTGTCGCTCAGCGCCGCGTACCGCTCGACCTGTTTGCTCCACGCGTCCTGCTGCCCCGGCGAGTGCCCGAACGCCTTCGCCATGTCCCGCACGGCGGACTTCGGCCGGTACGAGATGACGTTGGCGACCTGTGCGGTGTACCGCCGGCCGTACTTGGCGTACACGTGCTGGATGACCTTCTCGCGCTGGTCGGACTCGATGTCGATGTCGATGTCCGGTGGCCCGTCGCGCTCCGGGGACAGGAACCGCTCGAACAGCAGCCCCCACTTGACGGCGTCGACGTTGGTGATGCCGAGCGCGAAGCAGACCGCCGAGTTCGCCGCGGAGCCCCGCCCCTGGCAGTAGATGTTGTTCTCCCTGCAGAACGTGACGATGTCGTAGACGACGAGGAAGTACCCGGGGAAGTTCAGCTCCTCGATGAGCGCCAGCTCGTGCTCCAGCTGCGCGTGCGCCTTCGGGTTGTCGTGGTACCGGTCCGCGGCCTTCGTCATCGTCAGGTGCCGCAGCCAGTCCATCTCCGACATGCCGGGCTCCGGCACGGCGTAGTCCGGCAGCTTGGGCGCGACGAGCTGCAGGTCGAACGCGAGCTCCGCACCGAACCGCGCGGCGTTCGCGACGGCGCCGGGCCAGGCCGCGAACCGGGCCGCCATCTCCGCGCCGGAGCGCAGGTGGGCGGTGCCGGCGGCGGGCAGCCAGCCGTCGATGTCGTCGAGGCTGCGCCGGGCCCGGACGGCGGCGATCGCGGTCGCCAGCCTCCTGCGGCCCGGGGTCGCGTAGTGCACGTTGTTCGTCGCGACCATTGGCAGGTTCTTTTTTCGGGCGAGTTCCTCGAGGGCGTCGTTGCGCTCGTCGTCGTACGGCCCGCCGTGCGACGTCAGTTCCACCGCGATGTTTGCCGCGCCGAACAGGTGGACCAGCCGGTCCAGCTCCTGTTTTGCCTGCTCGGGGCCGTGCTCCAGCAGCGCCGCCGGGACGTGACCCTTGCGGCAGCCGGTGAGGATCAGCGCGTGGTCCCTGAGGGTCGCCGCGACCTCCTCCAGGTCGTACACCGGCCGGCCCTTCTCACCGCCACGGAAGTGGGCGTCGCTGATCGTGCGGGACAGCCGGGCGTACCCCTCCGGACCCCGCGCCAGCACGAGTAGGTGCCGGCCGTGCGGGTCGGGTTCGCCGTTCTGCGGGCCGGGCAGCCCCAGCGACAGCTCCGCGCCGAACACGGTCCGGATGTCGAGCTCCCTGGCGGCCTCGGCGAAACGGACCACACCGTAGAAGCCGTCGTGGTCGGTGATCGCGACCGCTTCCAGGCCGAGCCGGGCCGCGGTCTCGGCGAGCTCCTCGGGGTGGCTGGCCCCGTCGAGGAAGCTGAAGTTGGTATGGCAGTGCAGCTCGGCGTACGGCACCGCGTCGGTCGGCCGCTCCACCTCTGGCGCGACGTATTCGGCACGCTTGCGGGTCCACGCCGGGGAGTCGCCGCCGTCGCCGTCGTCCGCGGACAGGGGGTCTTTGACGAACTGTCCGCTCAGCTTCCGCTCGAACTCCCGCCAGGGGATGTCGGGGTTGGAGAATCCCATCAGTCGTACAACGCTTCCACGTGCCAGCCACCGTCCTCGATCACGGCCAGGATCGCCCGCTCATCGGCGAGCTGGAGCTGGAACCGGGCCCGGCGGCGGGCCCCTTCCTCGTCCCACCAGCGCTCGTCGACCGGCCACGGCCCGGCCCAGGCGACGATGTCCACGGGTTCTTTGTCCTGTATTTTTATGTTTTTCGGTGCCCCGCTGAGCTCCAGCCGCCCGCTGACCCGCACCACCTGCCCGTCCTTGTCGGTGACCTCGGCGGGCAGCGGCCGCGGATACACGGTCGCCGGCGACGGCGCCGGCAACCGTCCCGGCCACGGCGCCTCGGTGCCCTGCGCGACCCGTTCGTCGCCGAACGCGACCAGGCGGATCCGGCTGCTGTCGGCCCGCCCGCCGTCAAGGACCGCGGTGAGGACCGCGTCCGGCCCGAGCAGCCCCTGCACCCGGGTCAGGGCCCGGTGCGCGCGGTCGCGCTCGTCGCCGGCCTCCCCCCACAGCCCCGGCTGGAGCCCGAGGTGCTCGACGACCCCCTCGGGGACGAGCCGCAGCCTGACGATGCTGTGGTTTCCTCCGGCGTTTCGTTGCAGCCAGCCGTCGAGCTGCCACCGGAGCCGGTCGGCGATCGCGGCGACGCTCAGCAGCCCGTCGTGCCGCCAGGTCCGCAGCAGCTCCTGCCCGGTGACGGTGGTCGCCTCGATCCCCAGCCGGGTGCAGGCGAGCCCGTTGTCCTGGAGCCGCTCGTGCAGCCGCTCCGCGAGGGCCCTGGCCGCGAACGCGGCCGCGTCGACCCGCTCGACCGGCTCGTCGAACGTCTCGGTCACGTCCAGGTCCACCGGCGGCCGCCGCGGCGCGAGGGGCCGCTCGTCCCGCCCACCGGCCAGCCGGTGCGCGAGCGCCGCGTCGAACCCGAACCGCGCCAGGACGTCCGGTCCCGGCAGCGCCGCGAACTCCTTGAGCGTGTGAATCCCGAGCCGCCGCAGCAGATCGGCGAGCGCGGGCCGCCCGAGCGCGGTGATGCTGAGGTCCGCGAGAAACGCCGCGGTCTCCCCCGGCGGCACCAGCACCCCGGCCCGCGCGGCGAGCCCCGCCGCGAACGTGCCCTCGGCGATCCCGACCTGCGCCTCCACGTCACACCGCTGCGCGATCTGCTCGACGATCCGCTCGGCCGCCGCCGCCTCACCCCCGTAGTACCGCGCCGGCCCCCGCGCCGCGAGCGCGCACGCCCCCGGCCGCAGCGTCTCCACCCCCGGCGCCAGCTCCTCGACCGCCACGAGCACCGGCTCGAACGCCCGCATGTCCCGTCCCGGGTCATGGTCGAGCACGATCAGGTGCGGGCACCGCCCCTGCGCCTCCCGTTTCCGCAGCCCCCGCCGCACCCCTTCGGCCCGCGCCGCCGGCGACGTGGCAAGGACCCGGTTGGCGTGCAGCACCGCCACCGGCTCCCCCGCCGGATACCCGTCGACGATCTCAGCGGCCACCACCGGCCAGTCAGGACACCAGACCACGATCGTCCGCACCGTCACCGCCCCACCCCCGAACCTGTTGCGGCTTCTGCTTCCCGACCCCGACACGGCGTTGTGGGCGATGCATCCGCAACCACCGGCTGACTTCGACCACCGCGAGACCCGCCCTCCCCACACCCACCGTGATCAGCAGGCCGTCTCCATGGGCGCCGGCCGTCAGGGACTTCGGCGGCCAGGGGTCGGGGCTCGAACGGTTGCGGCATCAACCGACCCTCCGCAGCACGGCGG
>NZ_BONQ01000143.1 GCF_016862795.1 Dactylosporangium siamense
CCGTCTTCCGCGGCATCCGCGCGTCGCGGACCGGCGGCAACGGCCCTTCCAGGGCGGGCAGCCACAGGGTCACCTCACGGGCGGCGGCCGCCGCGCCCCGGCCGCGGGCCTGGATGGTCATCTCCCGGCAGCGCAGCCGGCCCCGCCCCGCGCCGAGGCCGCCCCAGCTCTGCTGGACCGGTGTCACCGTCACGTCCGCGCCCGCCCATGCCCCCGCCGGCATGAGCACGCTGCCGCGCTGCCGGGCCCGCGCCGCCAACCGGCCCGCCACCGCCGGCGCCACCGCCCCCGGCACCGCCGCCACCACGATGTCCACACCGTCGAGCAACGCCGCGACGATGCTCGCCCACTCGGTGCCCGGGTCCGGCACCAGCGCGAGCCGGTCGAGGGCGATCCCCATCTCGGCCGCCGCCACCGGGCTCAGCGCCGGCATCCCCACCACCGCACACCACGACCCGGCCCGGCTCGCCGCCGCCAGCAACGCCAGCAGCACCGACGACGTCTGCACCGCGATCGTCGCCCCCCGCCGCAGCCCACCGCCGGGCAGCAACGCCCGCAACCCCGCGAGCACCGGCAGCACCTTCCCGGCCCCGATCCCCGCCTCGGGGGTGTGCTCACTGGCCGGCCGCACCATCCCGGCACTGACCAGCCCGGCCAGCCTGCGCCCCGGCTCGCTCCCACCCCGCTGCTCCGCGAGCGCCCGCGGCCGCCCCGCCCCGTCCTCCGGGTCCTGGCGGGCCCCACCCCCCACGGCCGGCCGCCCACCACGGACGGGAGCCAGCCGCAACTGCCCCGGCTCGGCGAGCGGTTCCTCCCGGACATCCGAACGACCGGACCTCGCGGCCTGCTGCCCGCCAAGGCCGGAACCGGAAGCCCCGATCGCGGCCAGGGCGAGCCGCAACTGGGCCGGATCGGCAGGCAACGCCGGTCGGGCACCCGGCCGCCCGAGCCCTCCAGCCTGCCGCTCGCCACGCGCGGAACCGGCAGGCGGAACCAGAGCCGAGGCTGAGGCGGAAGCCGGGGCCGGGGCGGGAGCTGGGGCCGGGCCGGGAGCTGCGGCCGGGGCCAGAGCTGAGGCAAGAGCTGAAGCCGGGGCCGGGGCGAGAGCTGGGGCTGGGGCGAGAGCTGGGGCGAGAGCTGGGGCGAGAGCTGGGGCGAGAGCTGGGGCGAGAGCTGGGGCGAGAGCTGGGGCGAGAGCT
>NZ_BONQ01000144.1 GCF_016862795.1 Dactylosporangium siamense
TGGGGCGAGAGCTGGGGCGAGAGCTGGGGCGAGAGCTGGGGCGAGAGCTGGGGCGAGAGCTGGGGCGAGAGCTGGGGCGAGAGCTGGAATCGTGGCCAGGGCTGGAATCGGGGCGGGAGTGAGCAGGCGCAACGGGGCCGGGCCGGCGGGCGGATCCTGGGGTGGCACGCTGCCGGTGGACGGCACGGGCCGCAGCTGGTGAGGGGTCTCGGGGGCGATCGGGACGGGACTCGCCGGGGGTTGGGCAGGGTCGTTCATGCCGTCGGCTCCGACCACAGCGTCGTCGTCGACGTGTGTGTCGTAGGACTCGGCGGCCGCCGAAGCCGACATGCCAGCCACGGCACCTGCTCCCCCACTGTCTGTACTGTTCTCCCGCCGCACTCCGAGATCCCGCTGCGACGGCCTTACGCGACGCTGTCCTGCTGTGACGCGGACCGCTGCCCGCCCCTGTCAAACTCGCCGCCCCATCCACCGGTCAATCCCACCGAGCGCCCCGCCGAGCAGTCCCGCCGGACTTCCCACCGCCCAATCCCGCCGGGCGTCCCGTCGAACATTCCCGCCGAAGTCCCCCGTCGGGCGTCCCGCTGAGCAGTTCCGCCGGACGTCCACCGCCCAATCCGTCCCCACCGAGCGTCCCCGGCGAACAGGACCGCCAGGGCAGTTCCGCCGGGCTGTCCCACCGCCCAATCCCGCCCGGCGTCCTCACCGAAGGAATCCCTACCGGCCAGGTCCTGCCCGGTCGGATGCGGCACTCAGGTGGCGGACGGCGACGCGGTATGGCCCAAGTGGCTGACGCCGCAGATGGCGGCCGGTCCAGACGCTCGGCACCACCACCCGGCAGGGCCTGCGATGCCCACCCGGCCCGGCCACCGTCTGCGGCGTCAGCCCCCGGACCCGCACCGACCTGCGAACCCGGCCGGTCCGACGCGAGGGGACGAAGCCCGGACGGCGCCAGCTCCGCGACCGGAGCACCGCACCAGCGGCTCCGGCGAGGAGGTGCCACCGGCGAGAGCGTCGCCGCGGAGCCTGGACAGGTCGGCCGGGCTCCGGCACCGACCGCGGGTCAGCTGGCCAGACCCTCGAGCCTGGGCTGATAGGAGAAGCCGAGGCCGACCTCGACGACGGCGATGAACTGCTCCGCGGAGCGCATGAGGTCGTCGGCCTCCCGGGCGGTGACCACCCGCGGGATGCCCGCCTCGGCGGCGGAGCGCTTGCTGGCGCCGGCGGCGAAATAGGCCGCCCACTCGGTCAGCTCGGGCGCGACGAGCACCAGCAGCGACCAGACGCTGGTCACCCGGCTGCGGCGGCCCGGCGCGGCGGGCACTGCCCTGGCAGCGAGGACAGCGGCGGCGGCGCGCAGCGCGGCGAGGTGGGCGGTGGCGTAGCGCATCCCGTCGGTGCGGATCTCCGCCGCCTCTTCGAGGCCGCGACGGGCAAGGGTCAGCAGCTCCCGCGGGGTGCGGTGGGGAAGCGCATGCGCGGGAACCGGAAGCTGTTGCCGGGACGCACCGCCGGCCGGGCCGGCGACCGCAGGGGTGGCCGGGGCGGTCGGGAATCGACTGACGTTGGACGAGTGGGTCGAACGGTTCGTCGGCATCGGTGTCTCCCTCTGTGGTGCGTCGGCGGGACCCGCCATGGGTGCCCGTGGTGCGTGCGGGCCGCCGCTGGGGGAGTAGCGGTGACACGCGCGGGTCGATCGGTGCTCGGACAGCGGGGTCGAACTGCGACTCCGCCGGCCGGGCGTGGAGCTTCCCCACACCACCCCCGGCCGGCGGGCCGGCTGGGTCGCTGCCCGCCGCCCGGGGGTCGTGGGCGGCGGGCAACGACCCCACCTGAGGCCAGACCCGCGAAAATCCGGCCTCCGCGGTGTCGCGGACCGCGCTCGGGAAGAACGCCGCGAATCGTCTTCCCGAAGCAGTTCGAACACTCGTTCGACTGGGATAAGACTACACCCGGGGGGCGGGAAAGTCGCGACGGCGCGGGAGATTTTTCGAACATTCGTTCGCACGCGCCGCGGGCCCGGTCATCCGGCCGCGCCGACGCCGCCCGACGGGTGCAGATGGGTGCGCTCGCCGTCGTGGTCGAAGACGCAGAGGATCTCCGCGGGGCCGCCGTGCGCACCGAAGGCGTGCGGGGTCATGGTCGAGAACTCCGCCGCCTGACCCGTCTCCACCAGGATGGTCCGCTCCCCCAGCCGCAGCTCGATGGTCCCGGACAGCACCGTGAACCAGTCCTTGCCCGGATGCACCCGCAACTCACTGGGGACCGCCCGGCTGACCCGCATCTTGGCCACGGAGACACCGTGCGGCCCCGACTCCCGGGTCAGCATCCACGTGGTCATCCCGTGCGCCACGTCGCGGCGCGGCCGGATCACCACGTCCTCGTCGTCCATGGACTCCACCAGCTGGTCCAGCGTGGTCCCCAGCGCGCGGGCGATCGGGGCCAGCTGATCCAGGGCGATCCGCCGGTGGCCGGTCTCGATCCTGCTCAGCGTGGAGGGGCTCAGATAACACCGGGAGGCGAGGTCGTCCAGCGACCAGCCCTTGGCGATCCGCAGCCCGCGGATCCGCTTTCGAACCAGCCCGTCGAGCTCACCGTCTTGCGTCATACGCAAGATGCTATGCCACTGACGCAACTCGTGGCTATGGTCAACGGCATGGCACACCACCACGAAGGCCACGCCCACCAGAAAAGCCACAACCACGGAAGCCACAACCACAACCACGGGAGCCACGAGGCCCTCGCCGACATCCTCGACCTCGACGCCGAGGTACTGCACGAGCACCTCACCGAGGTCATGGCCTGGGTCCACGAGCGCACCGGCACCGCGGCGACAGTGCTCGACCTCGGTGCCGGCACCGGCGCCGGCACGCTCGCGCTGGCCCGCCGCTTCCCCGGCGCGCGGATCACCGCGGTCGACATGTCCCCGCAGATGCTGGACCACCTGCGGCACAAGGCGCACGCCGCGGGACTGGCCGACCGGATCCGCACGGTCGAGGCGGACCTCGACACCGCCTGGCCGGACGGCGTCGAGCAGCAGGCCGACCTGGTGTGGGCGGCCAACTCCCTGCACCACCTCGCCGACCCCGTCGGCACGCTGCGCACGATCCGCGCCGCGATCCGCCCCGGCGGGCACCTCGTCGCCCTCGAGATGGACGCGTTCCCGCGGTTCCTGCCGGACGACGCGCTCGAGGCCCGCTGCCACGCCGCGGTGGCCGAGGCACGGGCCACCGACATGCCGCACCTCGGGGCGGACTGGGCGCCGCTGCTGCGCGCGGCCGGCTTCACCGTCAAGGCCCAGCACCGCTTCGAGATCGACCTGCGACCCCCACTGCCGGAGGCCACCGGCCGCTACGCCCAGACGTCCCTGCGCCGCCTGCACCAAGGCCTCGAGGGCCGGCTGAGCCCGGAGGACCTGGCTGCACTGGAGGCGCTGGCGGAAGCCGTACCCCAGCATCCGGACCTCACCGTCCAAGCTCGACGGACCGCCTGGATCGCCGAACCGTAAGGGGTGAAGCATCGACCACTCCTGACCTGTACCCTCTGCGGGTGACCCACCAGCCCCGCCCCGCCACCGGTGTCGCGATGGTCCTCGCCGGCAGCTGCCTGTTCGCCGTCAACGGCACCGTGTCCAAGCTCGCCGCCGAGACCGGGATCGACGCGCCGCAGCTCACCACGCTGCGGGCGGGCGGGGCCGCGCTGGGGCTGTTCGCGCTCGCCCTCGCGTTCCGGCCGTCCCGGCTGCGGATCACCCGGCGGGAGGTGCCGATGCTCGTCGCGTACGGCCTCGCCGGCTTCTTCTTCGTCCCCATGCTCTACTTCGTCGGCATCGGCAGGCTGCCGGTCGGCATCAGCCTGCTGTTCGAGTACACCGCGCCGGTCCTGGTCGCGCTGTGGGCACGGTTCGTGCAGGGCCACGCGGTGCGGCCGAGGCTGTGGGTGGGCCTCGCCGCCAGCCTCGCCGGGCTCGCCTGCGTCGCGGAGATCTGGGGCGAGCTGCGCCTCGACGCGGTCGGGGTGAGCGCCGCGCTCGGCGCCGCCGTGCTGCTCGCCGTCTACTACCTGCTCAGCGCCCGGGGCGTGGCCAGCCGCGACACGCTGTCGCTGACCGCGTACGCGTTCGGGGTGTCCGCCCTCGCCGGCTCGGTCGTGCGGCCGTGGTGGGAGTTCGACTTCGCCCGGACCACGGTCACCACCCACGGCGTCCCGGTCTGGCTCCTGCTCCTGTACGTCGTGATCGGCGGCTCGATCGCCCCGTACCTGCTGCTCGCCGGCGCGATGCGACACCTGCCGCCGACCAGCGTCGGCATCATCGGCATGTCGGAGCCGGTGATCGCGACCGCCGTGGCCTGGCTGGTCCTGCACGAGCACCTGAACGTCGCACAGATCTGCGGGGGCGCCCTGATCCTGGCCGGCGTCGCGTTGGCCGAGACCGCCCGGGTACAGGCGGCCCCCGCCGAACGCCATCCCGAAATTGTCGGTGCTCCGAACTAGAGTCGACGGCATGCAGGTACATCCCAACGTGCAGGCAATCCAGGACGCCCTCGACGCCGCCGGGGCACGCGACGCCGCCGGCACCCCGTGCCAGGTCAGGGTGCTCACCGAGCCGGTCCCCACCGCCGCGACGGCGGCGGCCGCGGTCGGGGTCGAGGTCGGCCAGATCGCCAACTCGTTGATCTTCGACGCCAACGGCGACCCGTTACTGGTCCTCACGTCCGGCGCGCACCGCGTCGACACCGGGAAGGTCGCCGCGCTGCTCGGCATCGCCAAGAGCAGGGTCCGGCGGGCCAGCGCCGAGTTCGTCCTGGAGCACACCGGCCAGGTGGTCGGCGGGGTGTCGCCACTGGGTCACCCGAAGCCGGTGCGCACCTTTGTCGACGTCGATCTGGAGGTGTACGGCGAAATCTGGGCCGCCGGTGGCATCTCCCAGGCTGTCTTCCCGATCACGTACGAGGAGTTGGTGCGCATCACCGCCGGCACCCCCGCCGAGGTCGCGTGACGGTCCGGCTCCACGTCTGGCGCGTCCGCAGGGCCGCGGTGCCGCTCGCGTTCTGGGGGATGGCCGTCGACCGGCGGAGGCTGCGCCGCCAGGCCGGCTTCGTGAAGCTGCTCGGCACCGGCCGGGGCAGCGACTTCGGCGCGGGCAAGGCGGACCTGACCCGCTGGGCGGCGATCATCGTCGGCGACGCCGTTGTCGTGCCACCGATGCGGGGAGCCGTCGCGAGCTGCGTCGTCACGCTGGAGCCGATCGCCAGCCGCGGCACGTGGGCCGGGCACGCACCGTTCACCCCCGACGACACGAGCACCCCTGTCGCCCACAGGAGCCCGGCCGACGGCAAGAGCGCCCCCGCCGACGGCACGAGCAGTCCGGCCGACGGCGGGAGTGACCCGGCTGCCCACGAACGTGATCCGGCCGGCCGCAAGAGCCGCAAGGCCGACGGCATGATCGCGGTGCTGACCCGGGCCAGGTTGAAGGCCCACAAGGCACCCGCGTTCTGGCGGGCCATCGACCCCGTGTCCAGGGTGCTCCCCGGCGCCGAGGGCATGATCTGCGCGTTCGGTGTCGGGGAGGCACCCGTAGGATTCCAGGGCACGGTCAGCCTCTGGCGCAGTGCGGCGGATGTCGTGCGTTTCGCGTACCGTCAGCCCGAGCATGCCGCCGTCGTGGACCGCACGGCCCGGGAAGGCTGGTATGCGGAGGAGTTGTTCGCCCGGTTCCGCGTGCTGGACATCACCGGCGACTGGGAGGTGATCGGTTGGAGGGACAGCCCGTGAGGCTCGTGCGGTGGCGCGGGGACGACCTCCTCGCGCGACTCGACGACGTCATCGCCGTCTACGGGGAAGCGATGGGCTACTCGGTCCAGCTCCTGCAGACCCGCCGCGGCTACGTGGCCGGCCACACCCGGCGCGAGTCGTTCCAGGCGGTCGCGACCCTGGACGACGAGGACAACCTGCTCGGCTTCGGCTACGGCTACCGGGGCACGTCCGGGCAGTGGTGGCACGACCAGGTGCGCAACGCGCTGCGCCGGGAGCACCGCAAGTTCTGGCTCGGCAACTGCTTCGAGCTCGTCGAGTTGCACGTCCGGCCGCACGCGCAGGGGCACGGCATCGGCGCCCGGCAGCTGCACGACCTGCTCAGCAACGCGCCCCAGCAGACCGCGCTGCTGTCCACGCCCGAGGCGCCGGAGGCGACGTCGCGGGCCTGGCGGCTCTACCGGCGGTTCGGCTTCGTCGACGTCCTGCGGCACTTCAACTTCCCGGGCGACGACCGCCCGTTCGCGGTCCTCGGCCGGCAACTGCCGCTGTGAGAGCCCTCTGGGCCGTGCTCGCAGCGCTGGTCCTCGTCGAGATCGCGTACCCGCTCGTGCACGGCGGCACCCGCGCCGCGCTGACCGTCGCCACGGTCGTGGTCGGCTACCTGCTGTCCGTGGGGCATGCCTGGTTGTCCCGCGGCCCGCGCACCGCGGCCGTGCTCATCCTGGTCACGACCGGCGGCGGCTTCGCCGTCGAGGCGGCCGGCCGCGCGACCGGCTACCCGTTCGGCGACTACGACTACACCGGTTCGCTCGGGCCGCGGCTGCTGGGCGTGCCGCTGGTGATCCCCCTGGCCTGGACGTGGATGGCGTGGCCGGCGTGGGTCGCCGCGGCCCGCCTCACCACCCGGCCGTGGCTGCGGACCGGTGTCGCCGGGCTGGGCCTGGCCGCCTGGGACCTCTTCCTCGACCCGCAGATGGTCGGCGAGGGCCACTGGCACTGGGACAGTCCCGGCGCCGCGCTCCCCGGCGTCCCCGACATTCCGATCACCAACTATCTCGGTTGGCTGGTGGTGGCGTGGGTACTGGCGGCAGCGCTCACGGCCACCACCGGGAACGGCACCGACGACCGGCCGATGTACGCGCTGTACCTGTGGACGTACGGCTCCAGTGTCCTCGCGCACGCGGTGTTCCTCGGCCTGCCCGCGTCGGCCGCGTGGGGCGCCGCCGGGATGGGCCTGGTCGCGGTCCCGCTGGCGGTGACGCTGTGGCGCTCGCGATCCTGACCCTCGCGGTGCTCGCGCTGACCGTGCACACGCTGGTCAATGCCCGCCTGCTGCGAAGGCCGGGCGCCGGGACGCGGCGGCACCGGGTGGCGGTGCTGCTGCCGCTGCGGGACGAGGCACACCGGGTCGAGCCGTGTCTGCGCGCGCTGCTCGCCCTGCGCGGCGAGCCCCGGCTGCTGATCCTCGACGACGGGTCCACCGACGGCACCGCCGACCTCGTCCGGTCCGTCCTCGCCCCGGCCGGCGACCGGGTCACGCTGCTGACCGGCCGCCCGCTGCCACCCGGCTGGCTCGGCAAACCCCACGCCTGCCACCAACTCGCCGAGGCCGAGGCCGGAGCTGACGTCCTCGTGTTCATCGACGCGGATGTGGTGCTGCGGGAGGACGCCCTCGACGCCGCCACCGCGGTGCTCGACGACGCGGAGGCCGACCTGCTCAGCCCGTACCCCCGCATCACCGCGGGCAGCCTGGGCGAACGGCTGGTCCAGCCCCTGCTGCAGTGGTCGTGGCTGACGTTCCTGCCGCTGCGGGCGATGGAACGCTCACCCCGCCCGTCGCTCGCCGCGGCCGGCGGGCAGTTCCTGCTGGTCCGGCGGGCCGCCTACGACCGGGCCGGCGGGCACGCCGCGGTCCGGGACAGGATCCTGGAGGACATCGAGCTGGCCCGTGCGGTGAAACGCACCGGCGGCCGGATCGCGCTCGCGGACGGTTC
The DNA here is from genome assembly GCF_016862795.1 of Dactylosporangium siamense. Lineage (GTDB taxonomy): Bacteria > Actinomycetota > Actinomycetes > Mycobacteriales > Micromonosporaceae > Dactylosporangium > Dactylosporangium siamense. Next base: position 7,752 of record NZ_BONQ01000144.1, read on the forward strand.
GGACCTCGCGACCTGCCGCATGTACACGTCCTGGCATGACCTGAAAGACGGCTACAGCAAGTCGTTGTGGGCGTCGTTCGGCTCGCCGGTGGGCGCGGCGGCGGTCGTGGCGCTGCTGCTCGCCCTGTATGTGGTGCTGCCGCTGACCGGCACCTGGTGGGGCCTGGCCGGCTACCTGCTGGGTGTGGCCGGCCGGGTCGCCAGCGCCCGCACGACCGGCGGCCGGGCCTGGCCCGACGCGCTCGCCCACCCCGTCTCCGTGCTGCTGTTCGCCTGGCTGGTCGCCCGGTCGTTCCGGCGGCGCGGCCGGGTCACCTGGAAGGGACGCCCCACATGGCGACCGTGACCGTCATCGGCGCCGGCGTCGGCGGCCTCGCCACGGCGGCCCGGCTCGCCGCCGCCGGCCACCGCGTCACCGTGTTCGAGCAGGCGGCCGCGGCGGGCGGCAAGCTCGGCCGGCACGAGCGGGTCACCACCGCCGGCACGTTCCGGTTCGACACCGGGCCCAGCCTGTTCACGCTGCCGCAGGTGGCCGCGGAGCTGTTCGCGCACACCGGCGGCCCCGCCCCCGAGCTGGATCTGGTCGCGTTGGATCCGCTGGTACGGCACTGCTTCCCCGACGGCACGACCCTGGACTCGTGTGCCGGGGCCGGCTTCGCCGACCGGATCGCGGCGGCGTTCGGCCCGGCGGCGGCCGAGGACTGGCGGCGGCTGTGGCGGCGCGCCGGCCGCGTCTGGGAGACCTCGTGGCGGCACGTCCTCACCGCCCCGGTGGACGGCCCGCTGCAGCTGGCCGGCCTGGCGTGGCGGCTGCGCGACCTGGCCGCGATCGCGCCCGGCCGGACGCTGCGCGGCCTGGGCCGCCGGCACCTGCGGGACCCCCGGCTGCGGATGCTCCTGGACCGTTACGCCACCTACACGGGCGCCGACCCGCGCCGGGCTCCGGCCGCGCTGCTCGCGATCCCCTACGCGGAGCTGGAGTTCGGCGGCTGGTACCTGCGCGGCGGCCTCGGCACCCTCGCCGACGCCCTCCTCAGCCGCTGCGCCGCGCTCGGCGTCACCGTCCACCTCGGCACAGCGGTCGGGTCCGTCCTCGTGGAGGGCTCCCGGGCCGCCGGGGTCGTCCTCGCCGACGGCACCGTGGTCCGGAGCGACCTGGTCGTCGCCAACGCCGACGCGCTGCACGTGTACCGCGACCTGCTGCCGGCACCACGCCGGGCGGCCGCCCTGGAGCAGCGCAGCCTCGGCGGGTTCGTCCTGCTGCTCGGGGTCCGCGGCGCGACCCCGAGGCTGGCGCACCACACGGTGTTCTTCCCACGGGACTACGACGCAGAGTTCGACGCGATCTTCGGCGCCCCGGCCCGCCCGCCGGACGACCCCGCGGTGTTCGTCACGTCGGCCGGCGACCCCAGCGCCCGCCCGGACGGCCACGAGGCATGGTTCGTCCTGGTCAACGCGCCGCCGCAGGGAGCCTTCGACTGGCGCGCGCCCGGCGTCGCCGAGGGCTACGCGGACCGGGTCCTCGCCGTGCTCGCCGACCGGGGGGTCGACGTGCGGGACCGGCTGCTGTTCCGCGACGTGCTGACCCCCGCGGACCTGGAGACGGCGACCCGCTCCCCCGGCGGCGCGATCTACGGCACCGCCAGCCACGGCCTCACCGGCCTGCTCCGGCCCCCGACCCGGGGCGCGGTCCGGGACCTGTTCCTGGTCGGCGGGTCCGTGCACCCCGGCGGTGGCCTGCCCCTGGTGATGCTGTCCGCGAAGATCGTCGCCGATCGGATCGGCCCTGCGTAAGACCTCTGAACCCGTCCGCTGAGAGCAGCAGGATCGGCGCCGACACCACTCAGATCGGACCGGTCGACGGCGGCTGACCGCTTTCAAGCAACCGTACACCAGCCCAAAAAACCGGACTCCGGAGCGTTACCAGCCATCACCTTTCGTAGTCTCGCGCGGGTCGCAGCACCCAGATCCTGCCCTGTTTCACGTTAATGCACGGCGAACGACGATCACCAACTGGACGAAGCCGACGGTGGTCAGAGCCGCCATAACCACGAGTACGGCAAGGACTGTCACGTCCTGCCAGCCGCCCGCAACCGTGGCGCCCGCGACCGCGAGGAGCCCGAAGATCGTGACCAGCACCCGGGTGGGGCGCTCCGCGACCGTGACCGTGCCGATGTCGGACATGCCGGCGACGGTGGCTCTGGCCCGCACGTACTCGTGCAGCCACATCACGCCGCAGCACGCCGCGGCGAGCCAGGCCGGCCCGCCGAGGACGACCAGAGCCGCGAGCCAGGACGCCTCGGCGACGCGGTCGGCGGCGGAGTCGTAGACCTGGCCGAGGCGGCTCGCCCGGCCGGTGATCACCGCCAGGACGCCGTCGACGGTGTCCGCGACCGCCGACAGCAACACCAGCACCGCACCCGCGAGGGCCCAGCCGCGCCCGGCGACGACGGCGAAGGGCACGGCCACGGACAGCAGCAGCCCCAGGACGGTGACGGTGTTCGGACTGCGGACACCGATGCGTGCGAGGGCGGCGCCCAGCGCGTACGACCCGCGCAGCCAACCCCGCACGAGCGGCGGCGCGGACCTCGGGTCGTAGCCGCCGTGCGCCGCCGCCCACCGCTCGGCATAGGCGTCCCAGTCGCGGACGTCAGACGCGGGCGGCGACACCGAGCTGCTGCCAGACCTCTCGCGTGGCCGTCGACCGGTTGAGCGTGATGAAGTGGATCCCTGGAATGCCCTCGCCGAGGAGCCGTTCGCACATCTCGCTGGCCAGGTCGATGCCGAGGCTCCGGACGGCTTGGGGGTCGTCGGCGACGGCCTCGAACCGCGCGGCGAGCGCCGGCGGGAACGGCGCACCCGACAGCTGCTGGGACCGGGCAATGGTGCCGATCGCCGTGACGGGCATGACCCCGGCGACGATCGGGGTGGCGCAGCCGGCCGCCGCGACCCGGTCGCGCAGCCGCAGGTAGTCGTCGGCGTCGAAGAACATCTGGGTGATCGCGAAGTCGGCGCCGGCCCGGCATTTACGGACGAAGTTGGCGGTGTCGGACTCGATGTCCGCCGACCTCGGATGCTTGTACGGGAACGCCGCCACCCCGATGCTGAAGTCGCCGGATTCGCGGACGAGGCTTACCAGCTCCTCCGCGTAGAGCACGCCCTCCGGGTGCCGGACCCACTCCCCCATCGGGTCGCCGGGCGGGTCGCCGCGCACCAGCAGGAAGTTGCGGATGCCGGCGCCGGCCAGCTGGCCGATGACGTTGCGCAGCTCGGCGATGGAGTGGTTGACGGCGGTCAGGTGCGCCATCGGCAGCAGCGTCGTCTCCGTCGCCACCCGCTCCGTCACGGCGACGGTCGTGTCGCGGGTGGTGCCGCCGGCACCGTACGTGATGGAGACGAACGACGGCCGCAGCGGCTCCAGCTCCCGGATCGCCTGCCACAGCTGGCGCTCGCCCTCGGGCGTCTTCGGGGGGAAGAACTCGAAGGAGAACGTCGGGGCCGCCCCGGCGATCAGGTCGCCGATCGCCGCGGGTCCACCACCCATCACAGAAGGAAGTCCAGATGCCACGTCCAGACTGTAGTGCCCCCGGCACCGCGGCCGGGAGCTCCGTCGGCACCGAATCATGTCGTACCCCTGGGGTAAAACAGACGTCGGACGGTTCGACGTCCGCGGGCAGCGCGAAGCCCGCGGCGCCGGGCGTCCGGCTGGACCGCGAGCGGACGGGGGTCGCTGGTGCCAGGAGGTCGTGACCGATGTCTCAAAGGATCGCCCCGCCCGCTGGCCCGGGCGAGTCGCTCGGCGCGCTGCTGACCCAGCTGCGCCAGGCGCAGGGCAAGTCACAGGTGCGGCTGGCCGGGCTGCTGTGCGCCGTGTCGGGCCTGCCGACGCTCACCCGCCACGAGATCTCCAGGTGGGAGCGGGAGGAACGGGTCCCGAGCCAGGCCTGGCTGGGCTGGCTCGCGCTCGTGCTCGACACCCCCGTCGACGACCTGGAGCGCGCCGCGGCGCGGACCCGCCGGCGGAGGGAGCCAACCATGACCCCGACCACCCCGACCACTCTGGCCACCAGAACCACCCTGGCCACCAGGACCACCCCGACCACCACCACCCTGGCCACCACGACCACCCCGACCATCAGGACCGCCCCGACCACCACGACCGCCCTGGCCGGGACACCGCCCGCGGGCCCGGCCGGGCGGGGCGGCGCCGGGGCGCGCGGGCCGGCCCAGGCCGGCGACGGCGAACCGGACCGGCGCGGGCGCATCGCCGAGCTGCGCCGCATGGACGACCTCCTCGCCGGCCCCGAGCTGCTCGCGCTGGTGCGCACCGAGCTGCGGGCCGCCGCGCGCGACGCCACCGCCGGCCACGGCGCCCCGGCGCAGGTCGCCGAGCTGGCCCAGCTGCACACCTGGGTGGCCACGGACGCGGGCCGGCACCCGCCCGACGGCATCCTGCGCAGCGGCGTGCGGGCGGCGCTCGCCGCCGGCGACCGGGCGCTCGCCGGGCATCTCCTCGGCTGCCACGCCCAGGCCGTCGCGGAACGCGGCGACGGCCCGGCCGCCCTGCGGGCCGCGGGTGCCGCCGAGCGGGTCGCGGCCGGCAGCGACCCGGCGACCACCACCGTGCTGTCGTTGCGGGTCGCGTTCGCGGCGGCGCAGGCCGGCGACCGGCGCACCTGCGACACGGCGCTCGCCGCGGCGGGGCACGCGCACGCGCGCGCCCGTGGCCGGCCCGGCCTCGCCCCGCCCTGGCTGTACTGGCTGGACGCCGCCCACGCGGACGCGCTCGCCGGCCTGTGCCTGGCCGCGGCGGGCCGGCCCGCGGCGGCGCTGGCCCACCTCACCGCCGCGCGGCGCTCCCCGACCGTGCGGTTGCGCGCGGCGGGCCTGGTGACGGCCGCCACCGCCCACGCCCACCTCGCCGCCGGCGACCTCGACGCGGCCTGCGACGCCGCTGCCGAGGCGTTGCTCACGTGCGTGGACTCGGGCTCGTTCCGGGTGCTGGGCCGGCTGCGACGCCTGGAGCCGGCCCTGCACGCCGCCGCCGGCCCCGGCCGGCCACCGGCCGCGCTGCGCGCCTACACCGCCCTGGCCGAGTCGGCTGCCACCTGTCTGCCGGGCGCCGCCCCGCCGCCGGTGCGCCCGGCCCCGCTCCGGAGCGGCCCGGTCCGGCTCCCGGGCACCGCGGCCAGCTGACCCGGCACCTCCCATGATCCGGAAGACCCCAGCGGCCCGGCCCGGCTCCCGGGCATCGCGGCCAGCCGACCCGGCACCTCCCATGATCCGGAAGACCTTGCGCATCCAGGGTCTTTCCGGATCATGGAAAACCGGGAGCCGGAGCGGCGGGTCCGCCGGTTTCGGACTAGCGTCTCTGCCGTGACGCACCCCTTCCTCGACCGGGCCGACCTCCGCACGCGGGTGCGGGAGGCGCTCAGTGACTTCCTCCAGCGGCGGCGGAGCCGGCTGGCCGAGATCGAGCTGGCGGCGCTCGCCCCGGTCGCCGACGCGATCGAGGCGCTCGTGCTGCAGGGCGGCAAGCGGCTCCGGCCGGCGTTCGCGTTCTGGGGGCATCGCGGGGCCGGCGGTGAGGACGACGACGCGGTGGTGGCCGCGGTCGCCGCGCTCGAGCTGGTCCAGGCGAGCGCGCTGATCCACGACGACGTGATGGACGGCTCGGAGACCCGGCGCGGCGAGCCGGCCGTGCACCGCAGGTTCGCGAAGCTGCACGCGGAGGCCGGCTGGCGCGGTGACCCGGCCGGGTTCGGCACCGCCGCGGCGATCCTGCTCGGCGACCTGTGCCTGGTGTGGTCGGACGAGATGCTGCACCAAAGCGGGCTCGACCCGCACGTCCTGGCCAGGGCCCGGCCGGTGTTCGACGACATGCGGACCGAGGTGACCATCGGGCAGTATCTCGACGTGCAGACGCAGGCGACGGGGGACACGTCGACGGCGCGGGCCAGCCTGGTGGCGCGGTTCAAGTCGGCGAAGTACACGATCGAGCGGCCGCTGCTGCTCGGCGCCGCGATCGCCGGGGCGCCGCAGACCCTGGCCAAGGCCTATGAGGGCTACGGGCTGCCGCTGGGCGAGGCGTTCCAGCTGCGCGACGACGTGCTCGGGGTGTTCGGCGACCCGGCGGTGACGGGCAAACCCGCCGGCGACGACCTGCGCGAGGGCAAGCGGACCTACCTGATCGCGGCGGCCCTGGAGGCAGAGAGCGCGAAGGCGGCCATCGACGAGCTGCTCGGCAAGCCGGACCTGGACGCGAGCGGGGTCGCCAGGTTGCGCGAGGTCATCGAGGGCAGCGGCGCCCTGGCGAGGACCGAGCGCAGGATCGAGAACCTCACCGCGGAGGCTCTGGAAGCCCTGGCGGGCGCGCAGGTCACCGCGGAGGCGCGGGAGGTTCTGACGGGTCTGGCCCAGGCCGCGACCCAGCGGACAGTCTGACCCACAGCGACAGCGTCAGCACGATCAGCGCGAAGCCGAACGCGAGGTCCTCGACCGGGGCGTACACCAGCCGCACCCCGAGAATGTCGTCGGGGTTGTAGAGGACCACGCCCCGCCCGGTGAGGATGCCGTTCGACAGCAGCTGGAAGCCGAAGATGATCGGGTAGGTGCACCAGAACACCCGCCCGAGCACGACCCGGCTCCGCAACGCGAACACGTCGATCAGGACGGCCACGACGACGCCGGTGGCCGCGGCGGCGGTGTAGGTCACGGACGCCGCCGCCGGAAGAAGCCGGCCGAGGCCATGCGCAGCAACGTCTGCCGGGTCGCCTCGAAGCCGAGGATCGCGCAGACCGGCACGACGAGGAAGAACAGCACCTCTTCCAGCGGCAGCCCACCCGGGAACACCACGCCGGTCAGCTGCGCGGGGTCAAACGTCCAGTGCCCCGCGCGGATGGCCAGGAGGTCCCAGACGACGAACACGGCGGCGACCGGGGCGATCGTCAGGACGAGCCGACGGACCTGCCGGAGCACACCGACCTTCAGCAGCGGCTCGAGCCACAGCGCGCCGAAGAGACAACCGGCGAGCACCAGCAGGTACGTCAGATGCGGCAGCATCCGTCAGAAGCCCAGCGCCTGCGCGCGGCGCTTGACCTCGGTGGCCCGGTTGCCGCGCAACGCCGCCGCCGGCGTGCCCGGCAGGGTGTCGTCGGGCGTGTACAGCCACCGCAGCGCCTCATCGTCGTTGTACCCAGCGTCGTGCAACACCGTGAGGACGCCGGGCAGGTGCTTCACCACACCGTCGTCGCTGATGAAGTCGGCCGGGACGCGCAGCACACCGTCCTTGCGGACGGCGAGGAACTTGCGCTCCCGGACGAGCTGGTGCACCCGGTTCACCGGGATGTCGAGGCGTTCAGCGACGTCCGGCATGGTCAGCCACTCGGTCGGGCCCACAGGTTGTTCGGTCACAGGAACACAGTGCCATGTCGCTGCGACGACAACTGACGGAGGGGAACGGCTGTGGGGCTCTGGCTCAAGGTCCACCGTGAGGTCACCGGTGCCTGGCGCTCCGCGTGCTACGACGTCTACCGGCAGGTGAGCCGTCGCAAGCTGGTGCAGCTGCTGACCGACGAGACGACCGAGTTCGCGGCGCGGCACCGCGCCCGGGACGTGCCCCGCCGGCCGCGGCGGGTCGCGGCGACCAGCGGCGTCGCGCTGCTCGTCGCCGGTGGGGCGGCCGGGACCTATCTCGCGGTCGCCGGCAGCCTCACCGCGATGCGGACGCCGCCGGCGCCGCCGGCGGTCGCCGCGGCGGCCGAGAAGGCGCCGGACGTGACGGACCCGGCGACGAGCGCCGCGCCGCAGGCCGAACCGACCCGCGCCCGGCCGCAGGTGCGGCGGTCCGCGCCGCCACCGGTCCTGGCGATGCCGGCCGTGCCGCCCGCCGGGGCGCCCACGACGAACCGGCCGGAGAGCACGCCGACCCCCTCGGCGAGCCCCAGCCCCAGCGTTTCGACCAGTCCGTCACCGTCCGTGTCGGCGCCGTCGCCAACCCGTACGGCCTCGAAATCCCCGAAACAGGGACAAAGCAATGTCGGTGTGGCAGGACGCTGAGGAATCGGGTTCACCAGCCGTACACTCGCAGCCAATGGATACCACGGTCGCCGATCCCCTTCTCGGTGCGCTTGTAGACGGGCGCTACCGCGTTCGCTCCCGTGTCGCCAAGGGCGGCATGGCGACGGTCTACACCGCTCTCGACGAGCGGCTCGAGCGCACCGTCGCCCTCAAGATCATTCACCCCGGACAGTCACACGATCCGCAGTTCGTCAACCGGTTCACCGACGAGGCGAAGACGATCGCGCGGCTCACCCACCCCAACGTCGTGGCGGTGTACGACCAGGGCACCCACCACGGCCTGCCGTATCTGGTGATGGAGTTCGTGCGGGGCCGCACGCTGCGCGAGGTGCTCGCCGAGCGCCGCCGCCTGCAGCCGCAGGAAGCGCTCGCGATCATGGAGCAGATGCTCGCCGCGATCGCCGCCGCCCATCGCGCCGGGCTGGTCCACCGCGACGTCAAGCCGGAGAACGTCCTCGTGGCCGAGGCCCCCGGCGACGCGCACAACCTCATCGACGGCGTGGTCAAGGTCGCCGACTTCGGGCTCGCCCGCGCGGTCGAGGCCAGCGCCGACGAGACCGGCTCGCACCTCATGGCCACCGTCGCCTACGTCGCGCCGGAGCTCGTCACCGACGGCCACGCCGACCCCCGCACCGACGTGTACTCCGCCGGCATCGTGCTGTTCGAGATGCTCACCGGCCGGGTGCCCTACGAGGCGGACCGTCCCGTCGAGGTCGCGTGGCAGCACGTCGACCGGGACGTGCCGTTCCCGTCGCGATACACCCCGGGCCTCCCGCCGGCCATCGACGACCTGGTGATCCGCGCGACCCGCCGCGACCCCGGCGCCCGCCCGACCGACGCGGGCGCGATGCTCTCCGAGGTCCAGGCCGCCCGCGAGAACGTCGGCGTGGAGCTGGCGACCCGGTCCCGGCCCCTCGCGCAGCCGACGGTGATCGTGCCGCAGGTCGAGTCGGTGCCGCAGAACGTGTACCGCACCGGTTCGATGTCGGTCGAGCCGGCCCGGCCCTCCTGGGCGAAGCTGCCCAGCCCCTCGCCCGCGCAGCCGCCGGTCCGCCGCCGCCGGGCGCAGCCGGAGCCGACCGGCCCCGGCGCCCGCCTCGCCGAGCTGCTCGCCCAGGTCAACGCCAACCCGCGGACCCGCCTCACGGTGATCGCGGCGATGCTCACGCTGGGCCTGCTCGTCGCCATCGGTGGGTACTGGATCGGCGTCGGCCGGTACACCGACGCACCGGACCTGACCACGATGAGCAGCGACATGGCCGGCCAGCAGGCCAGGGCCGCCGGGTTCAAGGTGAAGTTCGGCCCGGCGAAGTTCGACAAGAAGATCGCCAAGGACAAGGTCCTCGCCCAGGACCCGGCGGCGCACGCCCGCATCCTGGACGGCGGCACGATCACGCTGACGCTGTCGCTCGGACCGGAGATCCACAAGGTCCCCGACATCGCCGGCAAGGAGTACGACCTCGCGCTCGTCGACATCCAGGCGACCGGCCTGCAGGCGACCCGCGCCGAGAAGTTCGACGACGCGATCCCGGCCGGCTACGTCGTGGAGACCGACCCGAAGATCGGCACCGAGGTCAAACCCGGCCAGACGATCAAGATCCTCGTCAGCAAGGGCCCCAACCCGGTCAAGGTCCCCCTCGTCATCGGCAAGAACATCGAAGAGGCCAAGCAGGCCCTCGCCAAGGTGAAGATCACCGTCGGCAAGATCGAGACCGTCGACAGCGACAAGCCCGCGAACGAGGTCACCTCGCAGAGCATCGGCGACGGCAACAGCGTCACCGACGGCATGGTCATCGACCTGCAGATCTCCAAGGGCCCCGCGCTCGTGACGGTCCCCGAGGTCCGCGGCATGCAGCTCGACCAGGCCCGGCAGATCCTGGAGTCGATGGGCCTCGCCGTCGACCCGCAGGGCTTCGGCACCGTCCGGCAGATGGACCCGGGGCCCGGCACCCAGGTCCCGCCCGGCACCCGGATCCGCCTGCTGGCGTACTTCTAGTGCACGGCTCGACACCGGTCGGCGGGCACGCGCCCGCCGCCGGTGGCCTCGCCAAGGCATCGTTGCGCTACGTCGAGCAGACCGACGCCACCGCCGTGCAGGTCTACGTCTCCAACCCGCGCGGCTGGGCCGTCACCGACGGCGACCCCGCCCAGGACGAGGCGTTCCTCAGCGGCTGCGAGGATCGCGGTGTCACCGCCTACATCCACGCCGCGCTCCTGGTCAACCTCGGCTCCCCCACCGTGGCCACGGTCGAGCGGTCCATCGCCTCCCTCGAACACGCCCTGCGCCGCGGCAAGGCGATCGGCGCCCACGGCGTGGTCTTCCACGCCGGCTCGGCCGTCGACGCCGTCCATGCCGAGAAGGCGTTGGATGTGGTACGGGACGTGCTCCGCCCCCTGCTCGACCGGGCCGCCGGGCAGGGCTGGCCGCCGCTGCTGGTCGAGCCGAGCGCCGGAGGCGGCCGTTCGCTCGCGTCCCGGGTCGAGCACCTGGAGGCGTACCTCGCCGCCGTCGACAACCACCCGCACCTCGGCGTCTGCTTCGACACCTGCCATGCCTGGGCCGCCGGGCACGACCTCGCGACCCCCGGCGGCATGACCGCCACCCTCGACGCCCTGCTCACGGCGACCGGCCCCGGCCGGCTGCGGCTCATCCACGCCAACGACTCGAAGGACCCCTGCGGCTCGACCCGCGACCGCCACGAGTCCCTCGGCAAGGGCACCATCGGCGCGGCGGCGTTCGCCGAGCTGACCCGGCATCCGGCGGCGGCCGGCGTACCGCTGATCGTGGAGACCCCCAGCGGCGAACTGTCCGCCGACCACGCCGCCGACATCGCCCTCCTGCGCGGCCTGCCGCTCCCCAGCTGACCCTGCCCGGGCACGGCCCCCGCGATCGACGCGTCTCCTATTGATATCACTATCGATAGTGATACTGTTGAGTCGTGGAGCTGTCGAGGGACCGTTGGGCCGAGCTGGCGCTGCATCCGGTGCGCATCCGGATCCTGCGGGCCGTCGCCGGGACCCGGCTGACCACCCACGACCTGGTCGCGCTGCTGCCGGACATCCCGCACGCCACCCTCTACCGGCATCTGGCCACGCTCGTGAAGAGCGGCCTCATCGAGGTGGTGGAGCACCGCAAGGTCCGCGGCACCGCCGAGCGGGTCTACGCGTTGCCCGCGCACGGCGCGACGCTGGACCCGGCGGCCCTGGCCACGGCGACGCCCGAGGATCACGCCCGCTACTTCACCGCGTTCGTGTCGAGCCTGCTGTCCGAGTTCTCGCGGTATCTCGCCCGCGAGCGGATCGACTTCGTCGCGGACGGGGCCGGATACCAGCAGATCGTGCTCCACCTGACCGACGCGGAGCTGGCGACGTTCGCCGCCGAGCTCAACCGGGTCATCGGGCCACTGCTCGGCAACGAGCCGGGCGAGGGCCGGGTGCCGCGCCTGCTGGCCACCATCCTGCTGCCGGCCGACCAGCCGGCGGCCACCGAGGAAGCACCAACGACGGAAGGAAATGTCTGATGGCAGCAATCACCGTTACCGGAGACCTCATCGACGTCCGGTTCAGCGCCTGGGAGCGGCTGTGGATCGGGCGAGGTCGCCAGGCGATCCCGGTCGCCGGGGTGCGGCACGTGTCGCTCGTGGCCGAGCCGCTGCGCCTGGCACACGGCGGCCGGCGCGGCATCGTGGTGTCCGGCTTCCTCAAGATCGGCATCTGGGGACTGTTCGGTGGCCCCCGCCAGCTCGTGGCGGCGCGACGGGGCGAGCCGGGACTGCACCTCGTCCTGGACCCGCCGGCCGCCGGCGGGGAGTTCGACGAGGCCGTGCTCTCCGACCCGGCCGCGACCGGGATCGTGGACGCGATCTCCCGCGCGATGGCGGCCCGCGCATGACCGGCGACCGCCAGAAGATCGAGGTGAAGCACCTGACGAAGCGATACGGCGAGGTCACCGCCGTCAGCGACCTGACCTTCACCGTCGAGCCGGGCGTGGTCACCGGGTTCCTCGGGCCGAACGGCGCCGGCAAGACCACCACGATGCGGATGCTGACCGGCCTCGTGTCGCCCACGTCCGGCACCGCGACGATCGGCGGCCGTCCCTACGCGCAGCTGCGCCGGCCCTCGCGCACCGTCGGCGCCGTGTTCGACGCGAACGCCTGCCACCCCGGCCACACCGCCCGGGACCACCTGCGGGTCTACGCCGCGATGGGCGGCTACCCGGACGGCCGGGTCACCGAGCTGCTCGACCTGCTCGACCTCGCCGGGGCCGCCGACCGCCGCACCCGCGGGTTCTCCACCGGCATGCGGCAGCGGCTCAACCTCGCCACGGCGCTGCTCGGCGACCCGCGGGTGCTGCTGCTGGACGAGCCCGGCAACGGCCTCGACCCCGACGGCGTGCGGTGGCTGCGCGGGTTCCTGCGCCGGCTGGCCGGCGAGGGCCGCACCGTCCTGATCTCCAGCCACGTCCTCAGCGAGCTGCAGCAGCTCGTCGAGGACGTGGTGGTGATCCGGCGCGGCGAGCTCGTCGCCGCCGGGCCCTGGTCGCGGCTCGCCGGACCACCATCGGTGCTGGTGCACTCCCCCGACGCCGACCGGCTGGCCGCCGTCCTCCGCGACCACCGGCCGGACGGCGACGCACCCCGGGTCGACGCCGCCGCAAGCGGCCGGCCAGACGGTCATGCGGCCCGGGTCGAAGCCGCCGCGGGCAGCCGGACGGACGGCGACGCACCCCGGGTCGACGCCCTCGGTGGCGGCCGGCTCCGCGTCCACGGGCTGGGCGCACCCGAGGTCGCCGACCTCGCCGCCGCGCACCGGCTGCGGGTGCACGAGCTGGTCACCGAGCGCGCCGACCTCGAGCAACGCTTCCTGGAACTGACCAAAGAACTGACCAACGAACTGACCGACGAACTGACCGACGACACGGGGATCGCCGCATGAGACACCTGGTCAAGGCCGAAATCCGCCGGCTCCTCGCCACCCGCGTGTGGACCGGGCTGTTGCTCGCCGCGACCCTGCTCGGCGGCGGTCTGATGGGTGCGATGGCGCTCGTCGGGCCGGAGCACTTCGACCCGCCGATGCCCGGACTGGACACCGAGGCCGGCGTCCGGTCGATCCTCGGCATCCTCGGCTACACCGCGTTCGTGCCGGCCGCCGCCGGCACCCTCGCCGTCACGTCCGAGTACCGGCACGGCACCGCCGCCGTCACGTTCCTGTTCGCGCCCCGCCGCTGGCAGGTCCTCGCCGCCAAGCTCGCCACCTACGGCGGCGCCGGGCTGGCCTTCGGGCTGGTCCTCGCCGGCACCGCCGCGGCGGCCCTGTTCGGCGTCGCCGCCGCCCGCGGCGTCCCGCTCGGCCTCCCGGCCGGCACCGTGCTCGGGCTGCTGGCCCGCATCGGCCTCGCCATGGTCGGCTACCTGCTGATCGGCGTGGGCGTGGGCGCCCTGCTCCGCAGCCAGGTCACGGCACTGTGCGCCGTGATCGGCTATCTGTACCTGGGCGAACCACTGCTCATGATGATCCCCGGGGTCAACACGCTGTATCCGGTGCTGCCCGGCGGCGCCATGGCCGCCCTCACCGGCTTCACCTATCTCGCCGACGCCGTGTCGCAGGAGCTCGGCAGCACCGCCGTCCGGCTGCTCCCACCGGCCGCCGGCGCGCTGCTGCTCACCGGATACGCCCTCGCCGCCGCCGCGATCGCCGTCGTCCTGCCCATGCGCCGCGACGTCACGTGACCCGAAACCGCCACGTCACCTGACCCGAAACCGCTACATCCGCTGACCGGAAACCGCCACGTCACCTGACCCGAAACCGCCACGTCCGCTGACCGGAAACCGCGACGTCACGCGACCGGAAGTCGCCGCGTCACCTGACCGGAAACCGCGACGTCATGCGACCCGGAAAGGCCGGCGGGGGTCAGGTCAGGAGCTTGGTGAGCACCGACGCGGCGGTGGCGACATCCTCGTCGGTGAGGTCCAGGTGCGTCGTCAGGCGGACCGTGCGCGGCCCGAACGGCGACACCAGCACCCCGAGCTCGCCGGCCGCCGCCGTCAGCTGCGCCGCGTCGAGCGCCGCCGCGCGCAGGTCCAGCATGACGAGGTTCGTCTCGACCCGGGCCGGGTCGACGACGCCCAGCGGGGCGAGGGCGAGGGCCAGGTGGCGGGCCTTGGCATGGTCCTCGGCGAGGCGGTCGATGTGGAACCGCAGGGCGTGCAGGCCCGCCGCGGCGAGGATGCCGGCCTGCCGCATGCCACCACCGAGGCGCTTGCGGATCACACGGGCCTGCGCGATGCGCTCGGCGGAGCCGATGACCAGCGAGCCGACGGGCGCGCCGAGGCCCTTGGACAGGCAGACGGACAGGGTGTCGAAGAGCCGGCCGTATTCGGCCAGGGGGATGCCGGTGGCGACGTGCGCGTGCCAGATGCGGGCGCCGTCGCAGTGCAGGAGCAGGCCGTGCTCGTCGCAGACGGCGCGCAGCGCCTGGAGATCGGACCACGGGATGATCGAGCCGCCGCCGCGGTTGTGGGTCTGCTCGACGGCGATCGCTCTGGTGGGGACGGTGTATCCACCGGGCTGGCGGATCATGTCAGCGATGGCGGCAGGGTCCAGGGCGCCGCCGGCGAAGGGCCACGTGCGGGTGGAGATGCCGCCGAAGGCCGCGGCCGCGCCCATCTCGTAGGTGACGATGTGGGCGTCGGCGTCGCAGAGCAGCTCCTCGGCGCGCGGGACGACGAGCTGGATGGCGATCTGGTTGGCCATCGACCCGGACGGCGTGAAGAGCGCGGCCTCGTGCCCGAACAGTGCGGCGGCATGCGACTGCAGCTCGTGCAGCGACGGGTCCTCGTCGAACACGTCGTCGCCGACCGGCGCCTCGGCCATCGCCAGCCGCATGGCCGGCGTCGGCCGGGTGACGGTATCGGAGCGCAGGTCCGCGACCCGATCAGCCACGCAGCATCTCCGCGACGAGGAACGCCAGCTCCAGGGACTGCTGCGTGTTGAGCCGCGGGTCGCAGGCCGTCTCGTATCGGCCGGGGAGGTCCTCGTCGACGATCGCCTGGGCGCCGCCGAGGCACTCGGTGACGTCCTCGCCGGTGAGCTCGACGTGCAGGCCGCCGGGGTGGGTCTCCAGCTCGCGGTGGACCTCGAAGTAGCCGAGGACCTCGTCGACGATCCGGTCGAAGTGCCGGGTCTTGTACCCGTTGGAGGACTCGTGGGTGTTGCCGTGCATGGGGTCGCACTGCCACACGACGCGGCAGCCGGCGGCGGTGACCTTCTCCACGATCGGCGGGAGCGCGTCGCGGACCTTGGTGCTGCCCATGCGGGCGACGAACGTGAGCCGGCCCGGGATGTTGTCGGGGTTGAGCTTCTCGAACAGTTCGAGCGCCTGCTCGGGGGCGGTGGTCGGGCCGAGCTTGACGCCGATCGGGTTGGCGATGCGCGACATGAAGTCGACGTGGGCGCCGTCGATCTGGCGGGTGCGCTCGCCGATCCACAGGAAGTGCCCGGACAGCCCGTACGGACGGCCGCCGGCGATGCGGGCCAGGGGGCGTTCGTACTCCAGGGCGAGCGCCTCGTGCGAGCAGTACAGGGTGACGGTGCGCAGCGCCTCGTCGTCGTTGACGCCGCAGGCCTGCATGAAGCGCAGAGCGCGGTCGATCTCGCGGGCGATCGCCTCGTAGCGCTGGCCGGCGGGTGAGGTGACGACGAAGCCCTTGTTCCAGTCGTGGACGGCGTGCAGGTCGCCCATGCCACCGCCGAGGTAGGCCCGGAGCATGTTCATCGCGCTGGAGGAGTTGGCGTAGGCACGGACCATGCGCTGCGGGTCGGCGATGCGCGCCTGCGGGTCCTGGTCCAGCGAGTTGATCATGTCGCCGCGATACGCCGGGAGCCCGAGCGAGTCGAGGGCCGCCGAGCGGGGCTTGGTGAACTGGCCGGCGACCCGGCCGAGCTTGATGACCGGCAGGGACGCGCCGTAGGTGAGCACGACGGCCATCTGCAGCAGGGTGCGGGCGTTGGCCAGGACGTGCGCCTCGGTGTTGTCGGCGAACGTCTCGGCGCAGTCGCCGCCCTGCAGCATGAACGCCTTGCCGTCGGCGACGAGGGCGAGCCGCTCGCGGAGCTGGTCGACCTCATACGGCGCGACGATCGGTGGCACCGAGGACAGCAGCTGACCGACCTCGTCGACCGCCTGCTGGTCCGGCCACGGCGGGGTCTGCGCGCGGGGCAGGGTGCGCCAGTGGTCGAGCCCGAACTCCTCGTCGTCTCCTGCGTCGCCGGCGATGGCGACTCGGGAGATCTCGGGACCGGGATATGTGAAGTGGTGCCACTCCTGCCGCATACCTGGAAGCGTACCGACTCATCGGGACCGGCGGTTGCCGCCATCCCGCCGGTCCTACAAGCTGAGAGTCACATGTTGATCATGTGACCGGCGAGTCCGTGGATCGCTTCCTTGACCGCCTCGCCGAGGGTCGGGTGGGCGTGCACGTTGCGGGCGACCTCGTGCACCGTGAGGTCCCACTGCTGGGCCAGGGTCAGCTCCGGCAGCAGCTCGGTGACCTCGGGGCCGATCAGGTGGGCGCCGAGGAGCTCGCCGTACCTGCCGTCGCTGATGATCTTCACGAAGCCCGTCGCGTCGCCGAGGCCGTGCGCCTTGCCGTTGGCGGTGTACGGGAACTTGACCACCTTCACGTCGAAGCCCTGCTCGCGGGCCTGCGCCTCGGTCCAGCCGAAGCTGGCGATCTGCGGCTGGCAGTACGTCGCCCGCGGGATCATGACGTAGTCGAGCTCCATGGTCTCCGCACCGGCGATGGTCTCCGCGGCGATGATGCCCATCGACTCGGCGGCGTGCGCGAGCATCAGCTTCGCGGTGACGTCGCCGATCGCGTAGATGTGCGGCACGTTGGTCCGCAGCCGCCCGTCGACGGCGATCGCGCCCCGGTCGGTGAGCGCCACCCCGGTCGTCTCCAGGCCGTAGCCCTCGACCCGGGGTTGGAAGCCGATCGCCTGCAGCAGCTTGTCCGCCTCCAGCACCTGCGACTTCCCAGCGCTTGAAACGGTGACCTTCACGCCGTCGGCCGCCTCTTCCACCGACTCGACGCGCGTGGAGGTCAGGACCTGGATGCCGAGGCGCTTGTACCGCTTCGCCAGCTCCGCCGACACCTCGGCGTCCTCGAGGGGCACCATGCGGTCGAGGAACTCCACGATGGTGACCTTGACCCCGTAGTTGTGCAGGACGTATGCGAACTCGACGCCGATCGCGCCCGCCCCGGCGATGATGATCGAGGAAGGCAGCTCCTCGGACAGGATCTGCTCCTCGTAGGTGACCACCCGGGACGACAGCGAGGTGCCGGGCAGCAACCGGGTGGTGGCACCGGTGGCGATGATGGCGTTGGCGAACGTGATCGTGTCGTCGCCGACCCGCAGCGTGTGGTCGTCGAGGAAGACGCCACGGTCGTGGAACTGGCGGATCTCGTTCTTCTTCATCAGGTAGTGCACGCCCTTGACCCGGCCGTCGGCGACCTTGCGGCTGCGCTGGAACGCGGCGGAGTAGTCGAAGGTCACCGACCCCTGGATGCCGAACGTCTTGGCCTCGGCGGTGAAGATGTGCGCCAGTTCGGCGTTGCGCAGCAGGGCCTTGCTGGGGATGCAGCCGACGTTGAGACAGACGCCGCCCCAGTACCTGTCCTCCACGATCGCGGTGCGCAGGCCGAGCTGGGCGGCGCGCACGGCGGCGGTGTAGCCGCCCGGGCCCGCGCCGAGGACCACCACATCGAAGTTCATAGCCAATCCTTGCGTTTGAAGGTGACGTACAGCCCCACGGACAGCACCACGATCAGCACGGCGGAGGTCACGAAGCCCGCACGGTGCTCGAAACCCGGGAACGGAAGGTTCTGCCCGTAATAACCAGTAACAGCGGTGGGCACCGCGATGATGGCCGCCCAGCTGGTGACCTTCTTCATGATGTTGTTCATCCGGTTGCCCTGCACGGCGAGGTTCGACTCCAGGATGCTCGCCACGAAGTCCCGCAGGCTCTCGGTCCACTCCGTGACCCGCATGACGTGGTCGAAGAGGTCCTGGTAGTAGGGCGCGATGTCCTCGTCGACGAACGGGGTGCGGCTCAGGCCGCTGACCACCTCGCGCATCGGCAGCACGATCTTGCGCAGGTGGCTGAGGATGCGGCGGAGCCGGAAGTTGCGCTGCTGCACCTCGCGGACCGCCTCCGGGGTCTCCTCGAAGAGCTTGTCCTCGAGCGCCTCGAGCGCGTCGTCGAGCTCCTGCACCGCGTCGAAGTGCCCGTCGACGATGACGTCGAGCAGCCCGTGGACGAGGTAGGCGACGCCGTGCCGGGCCAGCTCGGTGGTGGCGTCCCAGCGCCGCACGACCGCGTCGACGTCGAAACCGTCGCCGTGGACCGTGATCAGCGCCCGGTCGGTGAGGAACGCCGACACCTGGTGCACGGCCAGGTCGGTGGCGTCGCCGTCGAAGCCGACCTGGTACGCGCTGAGGTACAGGTGCCCGCTGTAGTGGTTGAGCTTCGGCCGCTCCCGCGGCGAGGACGCGTCCTCGATCGCCAGCTGGTGCAGCCCGAACTCCTCCTGCACCCGCTCGTACTCCTGCGGCGACGGCGAGACGAGGTCCAGCCACACGATCGTGTCCTCGGCCTGCAGGTGATCCGAGATATCGTCGAGCGGGAAGTCCTCGGCTACCAGGTCACCGTTGCGGTAGAGCCGCGTGCGAGCCATGCCGTCATCCAACCAGAAGGAGGCAGGCGTGGCAGCGTTCACGGACGCGACGCGGGTCCGGTCCGACGGCGAGGGCGGCTTCGAGGCCGACCTTGATCCACTGTGGACCGTCGGCGGGAAGCCCAACGGCGGCTACCTCCTGGCGATCCTCGCCCGGGCGGCGGTCGAGGCGGCCGGCACCCAGCCGCATCCGATGTCGGCGAGCGCGGTGTACCTGTCGCCGCCGGACCCCGGCCCGGCCGCCGTCACCGTCGAGGTGCTGCGCGCCGGCCGCTCCGCGAGCCAGGTCAGGGCGCGGCTGAGCCAGAAGGACCGCACCTGCGTCGAGGCGCTGTTCACCCTCGGCACGCTCGCGGCGGCCGGCGACCCCCGCTGGATCGACAGCACTCCCCCTCCGGTCGCCGCCGAGGCGGACCTGCTGCCGACGCCGTCGGAGGCGCCCGGCACCGGGCTGCGCATCGACATGCTGGACCAGTTCGAGCAGCGCATCGACTGGCAGGCGGTCGGCGACCCGGCCGGTGAGCTGCGCGGCTGGCTCCGCCTGCCCGACGGGGTCGGCTGGGACCCGGTGTCGCTGCTGTTCGCCGCGGACGCGTTCCCGCCGGCGACGTTCACCCTGGGCAGCAACGGCTGGACCCCGACGCTGGAGCTGACGGTGTACGTGCGGGCCCTGCCCGCGCCGGGTCCGCTGCGGGTCCGCCAGCGGGCCCGCCTGCTCACGGAGAGCCTCGTCGACCAGGTCTGCGAGATCTGGGACGCCGACGGCCACGTCGTCGCCCAGGCCACCCAGCTCGCGGCGTACCGGATGGCTGGATAGCACTGCGCCCCGCACCGGGAACCGGTGCGGGGCGCAGCTGTGGGAGAGGAGGTTACCGCTTGACCCGTTTCCTCACGCTCTTGCTGGTGCTCCGCCAGGCGTTGACGGCCCGCTGACGCGGCGTCGGCTTCCGGCGGCGACGCACGACCGTGACCACCGCGACGATCACGGTGGCGACTCCGGCCGCTGCGGCGGTCACCAGCGGAACGGGCCGACGGCGTGCCACGTCCTTGCCCTGCTCGGCCAGTTCGGCCGCGCGCTGCTTGGTCTTGGCGGACATCGTGTCGACCGTGTTGCCAAGGTCGTCGCGAGTACCGGTGGCCGTGTCATTGGCCCAGCCACCGATCTTGCTCCCGTTCGCATGTGTGACGCTCATCGCTGCCCCTTTCTCTCTGAGCGTCAGGTTGCCCACCGACGGGGCGGCTCAATCACCGCAATGTTGTGGCGACCATCGCATGGTCCGACGTCACTGCCCTGCCGACACTGACATCGGCGCAGGTCAGGCCCCGGACGAGGACGTGGTCGATCTGCTTGACGGGCACGTCGGCGGGGAACGTGCGCACCGGCCGGAACGCGGCGAACCCGTCGGCGTAGCCGGCGTCCGCGAACGCCCGCATCGACGCGTCCCCGGGCTCGATGTTCAGGTCGCCGGCGATGAACGTGGGCCGGCCCGCGCCGAACCGGGTCGCGAACGCGGCGATCTCGGCGACCTGCACGAGGGGCTCGGCGTCCGGCGGCGGCTGGATGTGGGTGGAGACGACCGCGATGTCCCGGCCGCCGAACCGCACGACGACGCCGAGAGCCTGGGCACCGGTCGGCGCGCCCACCGCGGACAGCGGCACCGTCTCGACCGCACCGACCGGCAGGTTCGTCAGCACCGCGTCGCCCCAGACGGCGTCCGCGGCCGGCCCGAACCAGTACCGCATGCCGAGCGCGGCGGCGAGGACCCGCAGGTCGTCGTGGCCGCCGTTGAGCAGCCAGGCCCGGTCGACCTCGGACAGGACCACGACGTCCGGGTCCGACGCGGCGATCGCCCGGGCCGCGACGGCCGGACGGTAGGTGCCGTCGAGTCCGAAACCCATGCGGATGTTGTACGCGACGAGCCGCAGCCCCCGGTCCGGATCGCCGGGCGTGACCGCCGGTGTGACGGTGACCCCGAGCAGCGGCACGAGGAAGCACAGGGCGAGCGCGGCGAGCCCGGCCCGGCGCGGCACCCCGGCGGCGGGGACGCCCGCCCCGGAACGCAGCAGGATCCAGGCGGGGGCGACGGCGACCGCGACCGGCACCCACTGGTTCGGGTAGCCGAGGTCGTAGGCGGCGTAGTACGCGACGGCGGCGACGGCGAACACCACCATGCCGGCGACCGCCGCGTAGCCGGCCGCCGCGGCCCGCACAGGCGCGCCGTCGGCCGCCGCGGCCCGGAACGCGCGGCCGAGGGCGCCGCAGCCGAGCAGCAACGCGACGAACAACCCGTCCGGGAAGAGCCAGATGACCGCGGCGGCGAGCAGCAACACCCCCGCCAGGACCCGCTCGAAACGCCCCCGGAGCCGCCCGGTGGCCCCGGCCAGGAACCCGGCGACGGCCAGGCCCAGCAGCAACTCGGGCACGGCGGGCGGCGCGCTGCCGGCGACCGGGTCGAACCGGAACGACACGGCCACGGTCGCGATCGCCGGGGACAGGGCGAACATCCCCGCCAGCAGCATCGCCGGTCCGACCAGGAACCAGGCCGCCGCGGAGCTGCGACCGGGTGCGGCACGGTGCTGGCACCGTAGGAACCGCTGCTGGCACCAGAGGAGCACGAGGCACTCGAGCGCGACGATCGGCGCGGCCCACCAGCGGGACTGCCAGCTGAGGTCGACCGTGCGCAGGGCGGCGTGCTGCAACGCGGCGGCGGCGAGGCCGACGGGGACGCCGACGGCTGCGGGGCCGCCGCGCACGGCGCTCGCCGCGAGCCAGGTCAGCCCGGCGAGCAGGCCGATGGAGGCGACGTAGAGCTGCGGCTGTCCACCGTGGACGAACAGCAGCGCGAAGCGGCAGGCGGCGAGCCCGGCGGCACCGGCGATCGCGACCTTCGCCGCGTCCCATCTCGCCGCGAGCGGCACGACGGCAAACGGAACGAGGAACCACAGCAGCGCGAAGGCGCCCATGAGCTCGGCCGGCGTCGAGGCGGCCTGCCCGAAGATCGTGATGATCGACGGGAGCCACACCCGCAGCAGGTCGACCAGGAGCAGGATCCCCGCGGCGAGCGCGGGGATCCGGGGGTCAGTCCTCGCGAACGACAACCTGGACGGCGGCGTCATCGTCGAGACGATAGCCGACACCGCGGACGGTGGCGATGATCCGGGCGGCCTCGCCGAGCTTGACCCGCAGGCGCCGCACGTGGACGTCGACGGTGCGCTCGGTGCCGACCATGTCGTAGCCCCAGACCTGGCGCAGCAGCTGCGCCCGGCTGAACACGCGCCGCGGGTGCTCGCAGAGGAACAGGAACAGGTCGTATTCGCGGCGGGTCAGCGGCACGGGCGCGCCGTCGCGCAGGACGAGCCGGGAGCCGGTGCACAGGTACAGCGAGGGGGCGTCGGCGGCACCGATCCGCTTGACCCTGGTGGGCTCGGCGGCGACGCCGGCGTCGGTGGTCTCGACCAGTCGCAGGTTACGGCCGGTGTGCTGGGACGGCCCGTGCTGCAGCGTGTGCGCCGTCGCGGTGGCACGCTGCAGCGGCGCCGGGGTCTGCGGGCCGCGCTGGATCGACGGCTGGATCTGCTGTTTGGCCTGGCTGGCGGCGAGCGCCTCGAGGTCGCTGATCAGGCGGGATGCCTCCGGTGGGAGCTCGTCCCCGTTGAGGGTGATGTGCACGGTGATGGTGACCACCGATGGCGCTACCTCAGGAGCGCCGACGACCGAAATGGCCATTTTCAGATCCTCTCGAAAAGCCTTTGGAATGACGCCGAATCAACGGATAGCCGCTCGACAAAGGCCGTCGAAATGGTGTGCACGCCGCGAGACCCACAACGGGTCAAGGAGTACCTCATGGCACATGGCACCGACCTTACCAGCATCGTCACGCCGTGCGACAGATCTGTAACCTGCCGCACAGAATAGATCGATGACAATTTGTCTGATGTTTTCGGCCGACATTCACCGGCCATTCACGACATGTCTACGAGTCCAGCTTTGCCACCGTGCGACGACGGGTCAATCTCTTCCCGCATGCTGAGAAGATCATGAGTGAGAGTACCGACAGACCCATGCCGAGGTGCGCACATGTTGCCGACAAATCCTATCCGCTAGATAGATTCACGTCGTCCACCATATGAGATCGACGCGCGCAACTCACCGGGGCTGACAATACTCGCACCGAGCTCGCGCACCCGTTGGCGGAGCTCCCGGTCCGCGGTCACCACCACGACCGGACGGCGACCCACATTGTCGGCGACGAGCGCGACGATGTGGTCGTCACCGGATTGCGGCGCGGCTTCGACACGCACACCCGCAACCGGCGGCACGCCCCGGGCGGCACCCTCCACCACCAGGGTGATCGCACCGAGCAGCACGGCCGGCACCGTGGCGACGTCCCGCGCCGCGAGGGCGTCGCGGAGCCGGGTCGCGGCCCCGCGCCGGTCCCGCCACCAGCCGTCGGGCACGGAGCCGACGACATTGGCGCCGTCCACGACGATCAACGGTTCGGCGGATTCGGGATCCATGTGAGCAGTCTTACCCGCCGGACATCCTCAGCAGTCCCCGGACCGCGCCGATGTCGAGCACCGGAGGCGCCATGGAACAGATCCGAGAGACGGCCGGTGTCACCCTGCGCGCCATTGTGCGATACGTGCGCGCCAGGGGCGGCGACACCGCGGTCGCACACGTGCTCAACCTCGCCGGCGAACACGAGCCGCCCGAGGCGTACGACGACGCCCGCCGCTGGTGGTCCTACGAGACGAAGATCAACGTGTTCGCGGCGGCCGCGCAGGCGCTCGGCGACGAGTCCGTCGGGCTGCGGGTCGGGCAGAGCATCCTGTCGTACTCCGTGAACACCCCGCTGCGGCTGGGGCTGCTGATGCTCGGCGGACCGACCCAGCTGATCCGGCTGATCGCCACGACCAGCGCCAAGTTCAACGCCAGCGCCGACATGTCCACGCTGTCGACCGGACACGGCACCGCCACGGTGCAGTACCGGCTGCGCGGCGGCTACCAGCCCAGCCGCTACGACTGCGACTACACCCGCGGGCTGCTCACCCAGCTGCCGGCGCTGTTCGGGCTGCCCGCGGCCACCGTCGCCCACGACGCCTGCCAGGTCGAGGGCGCCGAGGCGTGCGTGTACACGGTCCGCTGGCGGCAGCGGCGGCTGCTGTCCTGGCTGTGGCGGGGCCGCCGCCGGGCCGGCGACGACAGCACCGACGACGTCCTCGCCGGGCGGATGGAGCTGCTGCAGCGCACCGTCGCCGAGCTCGTCGCCGCCGAGCAGCCCGAGCGGGCCCTCGCCGTCGTCGCCGACCGGGCCGGCTACGCCGTCAACGCCCAGGCGTTCCTGCTCGTGGCCTCCCCCGCGCCGGACCAGCCGCGGCAGGTGCACGGCTACGGGCTGACCGACGCCGAGATCGCCGTGCTCACCGACGCGCCGCCGACCAGCTTCGGCGGCACGCTCGTGGCCGACATCGCCTCGCCGAACCGCTACTACGGGTATCTCGTGGCCTACTGCGAGGACTTCTTCGACGCCGAGCGGCGGATGCTCGACGCCTACGCGAACCTCGCCGCCGTCGCCCTCGACGCCCTGTCCGCCCTGGAGACCGCCGCCGAGCGGCAACGGACCGCGGAGAGCCTCCTGGCCCTCGCCCGCAAGCTGACCCTGGCCCGGACCACGCCCGAGGTCGCCGAGGTCACCGCGGACGCCGTCCGGTCCGTGATGGGCGCCGACTCCGCGACGGTACTGCTGCACCAGCAGGGCAAGCTCCGCATGGTCGCCAACTCGGGGGCCGGCGACGGCCGGCTCCGCAAGGCGCAGAACCTCACCGTGTCCCCGCAGGACACCGACCTGTTCGACCGCTTCCGCGCCAACACCGGCCGCCCCCGCGTCTACGACCGCGGCAGCGAGGAGCCGTTCATCCTCGCCATGCTCGACACGTTCGGCCACGACATGATGATCATCGTGGACATCGCGCTGCCGGACCACCCGTACGGCATCCTCGTCGCCGCCTACGACACCCCGCAGGGCACCACCCGCGCCCGCGAGATCATCAACCGGATGGCCGGCGTCGCGGACCAGGCCGCGACCGCGCTGCGCACCTGCGAGCTCCTCGAGGAGACCTGGCGGCTGGCGCACGTCGACGCGCTGACCGGCCTGGCCAACCGCCGCGCGTTCATGGCCGCCCTCGACGCCGCGCTCGGCGTCGGCGAGGGCGCGCTGCTGTTCATCGACCTCGACGGCTTCAAGACGGTCAACGACACCCTCGGCCACGCCGCCGGCGACCAGCTCCTCGCGGCGGTCGCCGGCCGGCTCACCGCCGCCGCGCGCACCGGCGACCTGGTCGCCCGCCTCGGCGGCGACGAGTTCGTCGTGCTCACCCACGGCACGCTCGGCGCCGACGGCGTGCCGGAGCTGGCCGGACGGATCCAGGCCGCGCTCACCGAGCCGGTCGCGGTCCTCGGCGGCGGGACGATCACGGCCCGCGCCAGCGTCGGCGGCACCCGCTTCCACGCCGGCGAGGAGTCCCAGCACGTCCTGCACCGCGCCGACACCGCCATGTACGAGGCCAAGCGCGTCCTGACCTGATCAGGACCCGGGATAACCGCCGCGGTGCCGGGTAGTGCGCGACCGTGAACCCACGGACCAGCGAGCCGCACGTCGGGATCACCCCGAACCTGTTCGGCATCGCGTACGGACTGGCCGGCCTGGCCGGCTGCTGGGGTTACGCCGCGTTGCTGGGCTTCGCCCCCGCGCTCGTCTCCGACATCCTGTGCGTCCTGGCCGCCGTCGTGTGGCTGGCGCTCCTGGTCAGCTACGTGTCGCAGGTGCCGCGACGGCCCGGCGGCTGGCCCGCCGAACTGGCCGACCCGGTGCTTGGGCCGTTCGTCTCGCTGATCCCGATCGTCGGCATGCTGCTGTCCGTCGGCCTGATGCGGCACGAACGCACGGCGGGCCAGTGGCTCTTCGGCGTCTTCGCCGCCGGCACCGTCGTGCTGGCCGCCTGGATGGCCGGCCAGTGGCTCTCCGCCGGCCTCGACCTGGACAAACTCCATCCCGGATACGTGCTGCCGGCCGTCGCCGGCGGACTCATCGCCGCCATCGGCGCGGCCCTCGCCGGCTGGTCGGGCCCGGCGCGGGTGTTCTTCGGCCTCGGTGCCGTGTCGTGGCTCGTCATCGAGTCGATGATCCTGGCCCGGCTGTACTTCCGCCCCCCGCTCCCCCCGCAGCTGCGACCCACCCTGGCGATCCTCGCCGCCCCGCCGGCCCTCGCCGGGCTGGCGTATCTGGCCGTCACGCGCAACCGGGTCGACGCCGTGACCTTCGGGCTCGCCGGTTACACCCTGCTGGCCGCACTCGTGCAGGTCCGGCTCGTCGGCGGGTACCGCCACCTGCACTTCGCCTCGGGGTTCTGGGCGTTCGCCTTCCCCTACGCGGCGGTCGCCACGTTCACGCTGCACTGGGTCGCCTACGCCCACCCGCCGGGCTACCGGATCTGGGCCTGGATCGTCGTCCTCGCGATCACCGCGTTCGTCGCCGCGCTCGCCGCCGAGACGACCATGGCGCTCGCCCGGCACCGTTTCCTGCCGCAGCTGCGCTGAACCGCGCCGGTCAGTGGTCGCCGCTGAGGTGCGCCAGCATGGCCTGGTTGGCCTCCCAGCCGTCGGGGAACCGGACCGGGACGTTGAGATGGACCGGCTCGGCGGACGGGTGGGTGTCGAGAAGCTCGGCGATGCCGGCCCTGGCCACGACCACGCACGCGTGCCGGTGCCGCGAGGCGAGCACGCACAGGCGGCCCGCTTCGAGGTGGAAGGCGCTCGCGTCGCGGCGGCCGGACAGCGGGTGCAGGATGACGGTGACGTCGTACTCGCGGCCCTGCAGGCGGTTCGCGGTGTCGACGGTGACGTCGGCGGCGACCGTGCCGGCCAGGGCCTGGCGGATCGCGGCGACCTGGTCGCGGTGCGCGGCGCCGACGGCGACCCGGTCGACGGTGACGGGCCGGCCGTCCGGGGCGTGCTCGGAGTAGGCGACCGGGCCGCGCTGCAGCAGCCGGGTCACCAGGTCGGCGATCGCGGCGACCGCCTCCCGGTCGGTGCGCACCGTGTGCCGGGCCGGCAGTTCGTGCAGCGCCCAGCCGGTGCGGCGGGCGGTCTCCAGGGTCGCGTCGAGGCCGTGATCGCCGCCGAGCGCCCGGGCGGAGAACTCCAGGCGCCGGTCCGCCGGTTTCGTGCCCGCCTCGAACGGGGTGAACGGGTAGAACGCCGCCGACACCACGGACGCGGCCGACGGTGGGAGGCGCCACGACACCGGCAGCCGGTGCACGGGCAGGTCCGGGTTGTGCCGCAGCAGCACCGCGACGGCGCTCTGCATCGGGTCCCAGGACAGGCCCGCCCAGCGTTCCACGGCCACGACCGAGAAGGGGTCGAGCTGGCCCGGGTCGCCGACGAACAGCGCGCGGGAGAACCGGCCGGCGACACGCAGCAGCATGTCGGAGCGCATCTGGTACGCCTCGTCGACGATCGCCCGCTCCCAGCTGCCGTCGGTGACGGTGGCCCACTTCGCGGCGGTGCCGATGGTGACGGCGCTGGCGTTCATGTCGCTGACGGCGCCGCTGACGGTGACGGTGCCGTGCTTGACGACGCGCTGCGCCGGGACGTAGGTCGACGCGGACAGCCGGCCGATCGCGAGGTTGGGCGCGGCCGTCGCCAGCCGGTCGATGAGGTCGTCGACCTGCTCGTTGGTCTGCGCGACCACCATCAGCCGTTCGCCGGCCTCGGCGAGGGTACGGGCGGCGCGGACCACGAGGGTCGACTTGCCGGCGCCGGGCGGCGAGTCGACGACGACGCCCCGACCGGCGGCGGAACCGAAGTCGCTGAGAATGGACTCGATCACACCGCTCACGCCGTCACCTCCGCTGCGCTCCGCTGGCCGCTCACGACCAATCCTCCACGGCGTCGTTGTCGCTCGCGTGATACTCGATGACCGGCGGCGGGCCGCCGTGCGTCCACGGGGTGTCGTCGCGGCTCGGGAAGCGGCCCGGCGGCTGGTAGGCGTCGGTGACCGGGCCGTACGTGACGCGGTCCCCCACCTCCGGCACCGACCCCGGCGCCGGTTGTTTCGTGGAGCGGCCCATGCCCTTGGACAGTTCGAGGACGACGTCCACGCTGGACACCGACACGACCGTCGCCTGCTGGGCGAGGCGGGCCGGGGACACCAGGTGCGCGCCCGGCTCCAGGCGCACCGGGTCGTCGGTCTGCACCGTGATGTGCGGGCGCAGCGCCGCCTTCTTGCCCGACGTGTCGACCCGGTTCGGCGACGCGGCGACGACGGTGCCGGTGAACGCCTCCCCCGACAGCCGGAACTCGGCCATCACGAGGGGGTCGTCGAGGGCCCGTTGCGCGTCGTAGCGGGCCTGTTCGCGTTCGAGCCGGTCGAGCCGGCCGGCGGCGGCGACGGCGCTGTCCCGCCGGGGCTGCGGCAGCGCGGTCCCCTCGGCCAGGGCCATGTGGTACATGGTGAACACGTCGCGGTCCATCGCCCAGCGGGTCTCGACGGACGCGCCGGCCGGCCGGGTCCGCAGCAACCGGACCGCCTGCCAGGTCAGGTCCCAGGTGGGCCGCATCTGGTCGGCGACGGCGGCGGTGAGCGCGGCGAGCGCCCGTTCGCGGGCGAAGTCGTCAATCGAGCGGGCGACGGCGGCCAGGGCCGGGGCGAGGATCTCGTTGTCGAAGGTCGGGTCGGTGCTCGGCCCGGCCGGCGGGGAACGCAGCGGGTCCTCGGCCAGGGCCGCGGCGCCGGCGCCGTCGAGGTCGCCGGGCGGGTCGATCCACCCGAGCAGCGCGGCGAGGTTGGCGTCCTCCAGGCCGCTCTGCCCGGTCGCCCAGTGCTCGCTGAGCACCGACGTCATGGCGAGCAGCATCGAGGAGCCGGGGTGGTCGGCGCGTTCCCGCAGGAACGTCAGCCACTGCCCGAGGATCGGCACGGTGCGGTGCACCGGGTACGGGCCGAACGGCCGGCGGAACCGGGTGGAGCGGCCCAGCAGCCGCACGAACTCGACGCCGCCCCGGTTCGGCACGATGACCTGGGGCGCTTCGGCGTAGCGTAGTTTCGTGCCACCGGCGCCGGTGTCGACGCTGCGGGCGCACCCGTCCACGTAGGACAGCACGACCCGGGCCAGCTCGGCGACGAAGTCGAAGCGCTGGGTGCGGTCGCGGGGGTTGGCCACGACGAGCAGCCGTGGCTCGCCGGGGTCGGTGCCGACGATCGCGGCCAGGGGCGCGGCGGCCTCACCGGCGAGGCTGAGCGGCACCAGGACCAGCGGCCGCTCGGCGACATGGGTGTGCCGGACCGTCGTCAGGGGCTGGGCTCTGCCCGACTCGACTGCCTCGGCCCGCGCCAGCGCGGTCAGGATGCTCACGGCGCCGGCTCACTGCGCTCACCGGCACCGCGAGGCACGAGGCGCTGCAACATGGTTCGCTCGCTCCGCTCACTCACGTGTCAGCCGATGCCGTCGAGGCACTCGGTGCGCAGCTTGTGCGCGAAGCGCAACAGGCCGGCGATCTCCTCCTGGCCGGCGCCCGGCGTCAGCGTCCCCCGGGCCAGCCCGAGGACGGTGCCGATGCTCTCCACGCCGCCGAGGTCGTCCCGGACCGACCGGCCGAGGGCGGACGTCGACCCGGCCGACTCGTCCCGGCAGAAGAACGCCATCTCGCACGTGCCGAGGCAGTCCGGGCTGTACCGGGCGTCGATCGTGCTGACCGCCTTGCGCAGCTCGTCGGCGGGGCGGGTGGCCTGCTGGTCGCTGTCGTAGGCGAGGTCGAAGGACAGCCCCGCCGGCAGCGCGTCGAGGATCGACTCCAGGCGGGTGAGCCGGGACAGCTGCCGCCGCAGGACGGTCAGCTGCTTGCGCACGTCGACGAGGGTGGCGGTGGGCCGGTTGGCGAAGTTCTCCGGGCAGACGAGCACCACGTCGTGCGACACCGACTCCGGCGGGTGGCCGAGCTCGGCGAGCAGCTCGCGCATCGCCATGACGTACACCGCGGACTGGGTCGCGGCGGCGGCGGTCTTGCCCGGGTCGGCCTGACCGTCGATGACCGCGAACGACTTGATCTCCACGACGTGGAACTTGCCGCCGGCCCGGAACGCGATGAGGTCGGGCTCCAGGTACGCGTAGTAGCCCGCGATCTCCAGCCGCAGCATCGGGTGGTCGAAGAGCGTCCCCGCGTCGTCCCGCTCCGACGCGGCCCGGGCGAGGAGCGCCTTCGTGCGGGCGTACCGGACCTCGCGGCTGGCGTTGCCGCCGACGTTGGACAGGTCGTCGTAGGCGACCTCGGGGATCGCCAGGCCGAGCCGGTCCCGCAGCAGCTGCAGCAGCTCGGCGGCGCCGTCGGCCTTCACCTGCGCCTCGAACGCGTTGCCGCGGGCGATCGCGAACCGGGACTGGCCGAAGCCGGCGGGGAAGCCGAGCTGCCCGGCGACGGCGCCCTTGTTGACCCCGGCGGCGTCCATCAGCCCACGGCGGCCGCACCCGGGGTTGCTGGTGAGGGCCGCGATGGTGCGCGCGTTGTGGTTGCGCGGCGCCACCGTGCCGCGGATGCGGTCCAACCGGTCGACCAGTGGGTCCATGAGCGGTCTTCTTTCGGGGAAGAATTTCGCGGTTTCACGTCGTGCTCGCGGTACGACGCAGTCGTTGCAGACGGGCTCCGAAGAGCGCTTCGGATCCGTCCAGGCGTTCCTGGGCCCGACTGGCCGCAGCGGTGCGGTCCGCGGTGTCGGCCTCGAGGTGCACGTCGAGCTCGGCCTGGGCCAGTTCGGCCACGGACGAGGGGGTGATCCCCGCACTGCCGGCACCGGGGATGCTCGCGGCGAACCGCCACAGCAGCCGCTGGGCGTCGTGCGCGTCCTCGGGCAGCTGCGCCACCCGCTGGGCCACCTTGATCGCGCCGATGAGGAAGTCGACGCGGGCGCTGAGCGGTCCGACGACCCTGATCTCCAGGGGCCAGGTGGACAACGCCAGGAGCCCGCGCGCCGGGGACAGCAGGTCGGCGGTGAGCGCGGGGCACAGGTAGTACGGCCGGCCGAACGGCTGGACGCGGAACGAGCGTTCCTCGTCGCGGCGCAGGCTGGTGAGGCGCGCCGCGACCAGTTCGCCCGGGAAGAAGGCGTCGTGGACGGCGATGATGAGCTTCGGCGCGGCCGGCACCGTGAGCAGGGTCAGCGCGTGGTGCACCTGCTCACGGATCGACAGCATCGGCTTGTGCACCGGCTGCGGCGCCGGCCGGGCCTGGTCCTCCAGGTCGGCGAGGGCGTCGTCCCAGGCGTGCTCCGCCTGGCGCAGCTCGGCCCGGAGTGCTCGGGCCATGGTCCGGTCACCGGTGGTGGCGGCCCGTCGCAGCTCGCCACGCAACCGGTCGATCCGCCGCTCGAGCAGCTCGATGTGGATCGGTTCGGACACGAACGGCACGGTAGCCGGTTCCAGCAAGTTCCAGCAAAGACCAGTGTCGGCGTGTCGTGTTGCAACTTGCGCTGAAACGGTTCGCCACTGCTCCTCGATGCGCCGTCGTTCTACGCCGGTACCGGTTGCGCCTGGTCCTCGAGCCGGCGGTTCGATGCCCGGGTCGGCAGTGGGATGAGCTTCGGCTTGCGCCTGGCGGCCAGGTCCTCGACCCAGCCCAGCCCGAGCACGACCAGGGTGACCAGCGCGAACACCAGCACGATCTGGAGCAGCCCGCCGTAGGGGCCGAGCAGCGAGATCCCGGCGGCGACCGCGGCCAGCCGGACCGCGGTGATCACGGCCTCGTGCCACAGGTAGATGGTCAGCGCCCGCCGGTTGACCGCCTCGACGGCCGGCTCGGCCGCACCGAGGCTCAGCGCCGCGGGGGCCGCGTTGAGCATCACCAGCAGGAAGGCGGTCGACCACAGCACGTCGGCGACCGGCACGTCGTTCATGTCGTACCCGCGCGGCCCCGGGTGGCTGTACAGGATGAACAGCCCGATGCCACCGACCACCAGGCACGCCGGCCACAGCACCTTGCGGGAGACCCGCTGCAGGGTGCCGTCGTGGTGGGCGAAGCCGAGCATCCACATCGGCGCGTACATGAAGAAGTCGCGGACCATGCCGCCGGTGCCGTAACCGGTCTCCCACATCGTGACGAGGATCCCGAACGGCACGAGCACGGTGGGGATCGGCGCCTTCCGGAAGAGCCACAGCATGACCGGCGACAGGATGATGAACCACAGGTAGGAGCGGACGTACCAGATCTGGCTGAACCAGACCCCGCCCTTCTCCGACGTCGGCGGATCGTCCAGCGGCAGGAACCACAGGACGAGGCGCCAGGTGTGCTCCAGCCCGCCCATGAAGGACATGAGCACGACGGCGAACGCGCCCAGCACCCAGAACGGCACGACGATGCGGCGCATGCGGCGGCCGATCGCCTTCAGGCCGACGCCGTCGGCACGGTCGAGGGAGGCGGCCATGAGGGAGCCGCCGAGCGCGAACATGAGGCCCATGGCCGGGAACGCGACGGTCAGCCACGCGAACCCCAGGGTGTGGTAGGTCACCACCCGGATGATCGCGACGGCTCGCAGGAGGTCTACGTACCGGTTCCGCATCCCCTACAGGTTGCCCTGACGCTCTTAACGGCAACCTTGGTTCAGCTCAAAATTGGCTGTGTTTCTTCTCAAAGATCCTAGGGAGGACAAGCCGTAACTCTTCTGGCAATCGACACTGTTCACCCGCATCTCACCCGATTGCCACTTTATCGAGCGCCTCACGGAGCGACTCGAAGTCGAAGCCGCCCTCATGCGGCACGCCGTTCACGAAGAACGCGGGCGTCCCACGCACCCCGGCGGACCGGCCGGCGGCCAGGTCGTTGTCGACCCGCTGGTAGTGCGCGCGGGTCCCGCCGGTGCCCGGGAGGCCGAACTGCTCCGCGTACCGGGACAGGTCCGTGTCCTCCAGGCTGTCCTGGTGGGACAGCAGCAGCGCGTGCATGCCCCAGAACGAGCCGGCGTCGGCGGCCGCCTCCGCGAGCAGCGCCGCCGGCATCGCCCGCGGGTGCTTGTCGACGAGCGGGAAGTGCCGGAACGCGAACCGCAGCCGCCCGGCGAAGTGCAGCTGCAGGCGCTCCACCACGCCGAATGCCCGGCCCGAGTACGGGCACTGGTAGTCCCCGTACTCGAGCAGGGTCAGCGGTGCGTCGGCCGGGCCTTGAACATGGTCGGTGTCCATACCGACCAGTGCCCACCTCGGACTCCCTTAGTCGAGGAGTTCCGTGACCGTGCCGGCGGCGACGGTGCGACCACCCTCGCGGACGGCGAACCCGAGGCCTTCGGCCATGGCGACCGGCTTGCCCAGTTCGACCGTCAGGTCGACGGTGTCGCCGGGCATGACCATCGTGACCTCGCCCAGGTCGACCGACCCGACCACGTCCGTGGTCCGGAAGAAGAACTGCGGCCGGTAGTTGGCGAAGAACGGCGTGTGCCGGCCTCCTTCCTTCGTGGTGAGCGCGTACACGTGGGCGGTGAACCGGCGGTGCGGCGAGACCGACCCCGGCAGCGCGACGACCTGGCCCCGCTGCACGTCGCCGCGGCGGATGCCGCGCAGCAGCAGCGCCGCGTTGTCGCCCGCCTCGGCCTGCTCGAGCTGCCGGCCGAACGTCTCCAGGCCGGTCACCACGCTGGACCGGGTGGGGCCCAGCCCGACGACCTCGACCGGGGCGTTGAGCCGCAGCGTGCCGCGCTCGACCGCGCCGGTGACGACGGTGCCACGCCCGGTGATCGTGAGCACGTTCTCGATCGGCATCAGGAACGGCTCGGCGAGCACCCGGTCGGGCACCGGGACATACCGGTCGACCGCGTCGAGCAGGTCGAGCACCGACCGCACGCCGGCCGGGTCGCCCTTGAGCGCCCGCAGCGCGGACACCCGGACGACCGGCACGTCGTCACCGGGGAACCCGTAGCCGCTGAGCAGCTCGCGGATCTCCAGCTCGATGAGGTCGAGCAGCTCGGCGTCGTCGACCGCGTCGGCCTTGTTCATCGCCACGACCAGGTGGGGCACGCCGATGCGCCGCGCGAGCAGGACGTGCTCGCGCGTCTGCGGCATGACCCCGTCGACCGCGCTGACCACCAGGATCGCACCGTCGACCTGGGCCGCACCGGTGATCATGTTCTTCACGTAGTCGGCGTGGCCGGGCATGTCGACGTGGGCGTAGTGCCTGGTCGCGGTCTCGTACTCGACGTGGGCGATGTTGATGGTGATGCCCCGGCTGATCTCCTCCGGCGCCCGGTCGATCCCCTCGAACGAGGTGTACCGGTTGACGGTCGGGTAGCGCTCGGCGAGCACCTTGGTGATCGCGGCGGTCAGGGTCGTCTTGCCGTGGTCGACGTGACCCATGGTGCCGATGTTGAGGTGGGGTTTGTTCCTCGTGAACGTCTGCTTGGCCATCTGACACTCCACAGTGGATGTGTGGTGGGTGTGCAGAACCGCGCGGCCACCGTCGTGAAGGGTGGCCGGACCACCCTCCTCCGTAGGTTCCGCATGAAAGGCTGCGGGAGGAGGGTCAGCTTCGTAGCGCCGAGGCGCACGCGACCGCGGAGCCGGTGGCCGATAGGCCCGACTCGAAGAACGCGGTCGTGGTGATCACGCTGGAAAGATAGCTCGCCGTCACTCCAGCGACAACCGGTTTACCGTCCGGCAGGTTTGCTGCTTCGGCAGGTGTACTGCGTGGGCAGGTGTACTGCTTCGGCAGGTGTACTGCTTCGGCAGGTGTACTGCTTCGGCAGGTTTACTGCTTGGGCAGGCGCAGGGCGATCGTGGGCGCGTCGGCCATGACGGAGTTGGGGGCGCCGCCCTTGGCGACCGACGACGGCGGGCGGTCCGCGCGGCCGACGGTGACCTCGGGGTAGAGCTCGACCTCGTCCCACTCCCCCATCGCCTTGGGCTCACCCCGGTGCAGGTCGACCTCGCGGGGCGGGACCGAGGAGCCGGTGCGGGCCAGGACCGCGGCGCCGTTGGTGCTGACGTCGGTGACCAGGACCATGCCGTCGCGCAGTTCGAGGCGGACGTGGTTGCGGCTGACCCGGCGGGTCGACTCGTCGTTGAGCCAGTTGCCGATGGTGATGCCGCCCGGCTCGTCCGGGGCCCGGCCGACGACGACCGGGCGGGCCGCGGTCAGCGGGAAGCGGGCGCGCACGATGCCGTCGATGCGCACCGCCATCGTGATCGCCGGCGGCCGGGGACCGGCGTCGATCAGCCGGTCGCCGTGCCGCGGGCACAGCGGGGCGCCACTGGGCAGCGCGGGTGGTGGCTGTCCGGCACCGGCGGCGGGCGGCCGGCCGAGCGTCGGGCAGTCGGCGGCCGGGCAGCGCCAGAACCGGGCGAGCACCGGGTGCGGCCGCGGCGACGAGCCGGTCGACGGGGCCAGGGCCAGCTCCATCCCGCCGGCCGCGCCGGTGGTGAGGTAGACCGGGCCGGGGTGGCCGGGCAGCGGGGTGCGGCTGATCAGGGGCAGGCCGGTGAGCGCGGCCGCCTCCCGGACCCGGGCACCGGTCCGGGCGCCGGGCGGCAGCATCTCGATCAGCCCGTCGTCGGACCACCGGCGCAGCACCATGCGCTCGTTGGAGGTGAAGTCGGTGTCGGACATGGCGCCGCGTTCGGCGACGGCATACAGGGCGACGTTGCCGTCGCCGAGCTGCCGGCTGAGCGCGTCGACGAACATGCCGAGGCGCAGCAGGGAGGCGGGGCGACCGCCGTCGAGGTCGACGCTGCGGGCAGCCTCCACCAGGTCGATGACCCCACCGACAGCGAGGGGGTCGACACTCAGTCTCCGCTCGACCGCGTCGAGCGCACGGCTGGTTTCGAATCGCACCCGGTTATCATGTCGCACCTGCGCCGCCGGTTCGACCCGGCATTGCCGCAAAGCCGCCGTCGACCACCTCTGCGGCCGACGGCGGGCTTTACGCCGCGCTCGTCGGCTGGGGAAGGGCACCGAGCGCGGGACACGTGACGAGCGGGGGGCCACCGGTCACGGTTTGCATCAGCTTCACTGCAGGTAACGGTACGGGCAGCACACCGTGTCGGATACCGGTGAATACCTGAATGAACGAAGTGTCAGCCGGGGCGTCCAGGGACGTCCTCAGGCGCCGCACGCGGCGGCGATGGCCGGCAGTTCGTGCGCGTCGATGCCCTCGCGCTGCCGCACCGCGAGGGGATGCTCGTGCGCCCGGAGCTCCACCAGGGGCCGCAGGCCGGGCCGGCGCGTGTGCACCCGGACCTTCAGGCGCAGGGTCTCCGGGTAGCCGGGGATGCGGTTGGCCAGCTGGCCGAAGAACGGCGGCTCGGCGGCCCGGTCCGGGTCCTCCCACTGCTCGACGGCCCGGGCGAAGCCGGCCGCGCTGAGGCTGGCCCAGACGCTGTAGGTCAGCGCGTCCTGGGCGCCGCGGACCGGGACCTCGATCAGGCCACGGATGAAGAAGTGCTGCTCATCGAGATCGGGCAGTTCGACGAAGCACAGCTCCTCCTCGAGGAACGATGCTCCGCCGACGCCGGGGACGGCCCAGGTGTCAGGGGCGGAGAACGACCACATGCTCGGCACGTCGCCGAGGTCCACGCCGCAACACGCGCAAGTGATGACGGTCACCGGGAGATTCAACCACTCTGCGCGGCGAGCTCCCGGGCGCGGTCGCGGGCGGCTTCGAGCGCGGCCAGGAACGCCGCCCTGACCCCGTGGTTCTCCAGCTCGCGGATCGCGTTGATGGTGGTGCCGGCCGGCGACGTCACGGCCTCGCGGAGCTTCACCGGATGCTCGCCGGACTCCCGCAGCATCACCGCCGAGCCGATCGCGGTCTGCACGATGAGGTCGTGTGCCACCTGGCGGGGCAGGCCGAGCAGGATGCCGGCGTCGGTCATCGCCTCGACCAGGAAGTAGAAGTAGGCGGGGCCGGAGCCGGACAGCGCGGTCACCGCGTCCTGCTGGGACTCGGGGACCCGGATGGTGCGGCCGAGCGGCCGGAACATCTCCTCGGTGAGGGCGAGGTGCTCGGCGGTGGCGTGCGGGCCGGCCGAGATCGCGGTCATCGCCTCGTCGACCAGCGCCGGGGTGTTGGTCATGACCCGGACCACCGGGGTGCCCTCGGGCAGGTGCCGGGCGAAGAACGCGGTGGGCAGGCCGGCGCAGAGCGACACGACGAGCTTGCCGGCCGGCAGCTTCGGGCCGAGGTCCGCCAGGAGCACCCCGGCGTCCTGCGGCTTCACCGCGACGGTGAGCACGTCGGCCTCGAGCATCGCGGTCTCGTTGTCCACGACCTTGATGCCGTAGCGCTCGGCCAGCTCCTGGGCCCGCTCGGGGCGGCGGGCGGTGGCGAGGAGGCGGTCGGCCGACCAGCCGGCCCGCAGCAGCCCCGACAGCAGCACCTCACCGAGCTTGCCGGCACCGAAGACGGCGATGGTCCGCACGAACTCACTCCCTAGGTTGGCGACGCACCGCGGCCCGGCCCCGGTCCAACCGGGGCCGGGCCGTGACGGGGATCAGGAGCCGAAGAAGACCTCGGCCTCGGTGTAGCGCTCGACCGGGACGGTCTTGAGCTCACGGGTCGCGTCGGCCAGGGGCACGCGCACGATGTCCGTGGACTGCAGCGCGACCATCTTGCCGAAGTCGCCCTCGTGCACGGCGTCGATCGCGCCCAGGCCGAAGCGGGTGGCGAGGACCCGGTCGAACGCGGTCGGCGTGCCACCGCGCTGGATGTGGCCGAGCACGACGGTGCGGGCCTCCTTGCCGGTCTTCGCCTCCAGCTGCTCGGCGAGCCACTGGCCGATGCCGCCGAGGCGGACGTGACCGAACGCGTCGAGCTCCTGGTTGTGCGTCACCATCTGGCCGTCGAGCGGCTGCGCGCCCTCGGCGACCACGACGATCGGCGAGTACTGCGTCTGGAAGCGCTTCTCGACGTAGCCGGCGACCTGCTCGACGTCGAACTGCCGCTCCGGCAGGAGGATGACGTTGGCGCCACCGGCGAGGCCGGCGTGCAGCGCGATCCAGCCGGCGTGGCGGCCCATGACCTCCACGACGAGCGTGCGGTGGTGCGACTCGGCCGTGGTGTGCAGCCGGTCGATGGCCTCCATCGCGATGTTGACCGCGGTGTCGAAGCCGAACGTGTAGTCGGTCGCGCCGAGGTCGTTGTCGATCGTCTTCGGCACGCCGACGACGTTGACGCCCAGGTCGGTCAGCTTCGCCGCGACACCCAGGGTGTCCTCGCCGCCGATCGCGACGAGCGCGTCGATGCCCAGCTCGGCCAGGTTCGACTTGATCTTCTCGACGCCGCCGTCGATCTTGAACGGGTTGGTCCGGGAGGAGCCGAGGATGGTGCCGCCGCGCGGCAGGATGCCACGGACCTGTGCGATGCCCAGCTCACGGGTGTTGCCCTCGAGGGGGCCACGCCAACCGTCCCGGAAGCCCACGAACTCGTGACCGTAGGTGGAGATTCCCTTGCGGACCACGGCACGGATGACCGCGTTGAGTCCGGGGCAGTCGCCGCCCCCGGTCAGTACGCCGATACGCATGCTAGATCTTGCCTTCCTGGTTGCGGTGCTGCCCGACCATGCTGACGGGCGCGGTCGAGCCCTCGTTGGCGACGCTGCCGATTCACAGCGCACTGTAGTCGCTCCGCCTGAACTCGCCGACGTCGCATCAGCCAGCACTTCCGGCCCGGCGGCCGCCCCGGACGGCCTCAGCAGCTGTCGTCGCGGATGCCGAACATCTTGGCCGACTCGTGCTCCTGCGCCATCCGCCGCAGGGCCGCGAGCAGGGAATCCCCCAGGATCGAGCCCACCACGGCGGCGTGCAGCTTGCCCTCGTTGCCGCCCGCCTGGGCGACGAAGCGCAGGTCGTGCACCGCGATCTGCTCGGCGAGGTCCGCGTACTGCTCCAGCAGGTGCTCGACATCGGCGCCGACCTGCTGGAACGCGGCGACGACCTCGGCCGCGGACTGCCGGGTGCGGGCGTTGTCCGACAGCAGCCAGCCGCGCTCCTTGATCAAGGATCTCACCCGTTCGTGGGCCGCGGCGAGCATGGCCGGGTCGCTGGTCTCGCGGGTGCCGACGGTGGCCGGCAGGGCCCGGCCGAGCACCTCGTGCACGTCGGGGTCCGGCCGGTCCAGCTCGGTGAGCAGGTCGCGGATCGTGGCGATCGGCAGCCGGCCGATGTCCAGCAGCACCCGCACCAGACGCAGCCGCTGGACGTGGCGATCGTCATACCTGGCCTGGTTGGGGCTGGTCAGCTCGCCGGCCGGGAGGAGCCCCTCGCGCAGGTAGTACTTGATCGTCGGCACCGGCACGCCGGTCGTCTGGCTCAGCTCAGCGATGCGCATCAGGGTCCTTTCAGGGTTGACATGGATAGTGTAGCTCTCCAATAGTGGAGAGCGCCGCTATCCATACTGTCTGGGAGCCTCTGATGCGTCTCGCACAGCTGCACCGCCCCCTCATCATCTCCACCGCGGTGATGATCCTCATCGCAATCTTCGCCGGTGCCGGGCTCGCTCTCGACGACCGGGAGCTGATCGGCGTCCCGATCTGGCTCAAGCCGTTCAAGTTCGCGGTGTCGATCGCCATCTACGCCGTCACCATCGCCTGGCTGCTGTCGCTGCTGGAGCGCCGGCGGCGGCTCGGCTGGTGGCTCGGCACCGTGATCGCCACCGCCATGATCGGCGAGATGGTGATCATCGTCGGCCAGGCGGCCCGCGGCCGGCAGAGCCACTTCAACAACCAGACCCCGCTCGACTCCATCCTGTACAGCGTGATGGGCGCCACGATCGCGATCGCCTGGATGTGCACGCTGGTCCTCGCGATCCTGCTGCTCATCCAGCGCCTGCCGGACCGGGCCAACGCCCTCGCCGTGCGCTTCGGCCTGCTCGTCGGCCTCGGCGGCATGATGGTCGGCTTCCTGATGACCATGCCCACCAAGGCGCAGCTCGACCGGCCCGAGGGCGAGGCGCCCACGATCGTCGGCGCGCACAGCGTCGGCGTTCAGGACGGCGGGCCCGGCCTGCCGCTGGTCAACTGGAGCACCACCGGCGGCGACCTGCGCGCCGCGCACTTCATCGGCATGCACGCGCTGCAGGCGCTGCCGCTGCTCGGGTTCCTGCTGGTGCTCGCCTCCCGGCGCTTCGCCCGGCTCAGCTTCGACCGGGTGCGGGCCCGCGTCGTGACCGTCGCCGGCGGCGCGTACGCGGCGCTCACCGTCCTGCTCACCTGGCAGGCGCTGCGCGGGCAGTCGATCGTCCACCCGGACGCGCTGACCCTCGCGGCCCTCGGCGGCCTGCTGCTGGCCACCGCCGGCGGCCTGGCCTGGGCCCTGGACCGCCCTCGTACGGTGGAGGTCCCCGCCGCACCGATGCTGAGTGAGGTCCACTGATGGCCGGCACCCTGTTCCAGCTCGCGTTCCTGGTGGTCATGCCGTTCTGGGCGCTGATGATCGTCGCCCCGAAGTGGCACTGGTCACGCCGGATCGCCGGGTCGGTGTTCATCGCCCTGCCGGCGCTGGTCGTCTGGGCCCTCGCGATCGCCCCCGTCTTCAGGGACTTCGCCGCGGAGATGATCAACCCCGACCTGGCCGGCGTGCGTGCCCTGTTCGCCGACGACGACGTGGTCGCCGCGGTCTGGGCCCAGGTCCTCGCGTGGGACCTGCTCGTCGGCCGCTGGATCTACCTGGACAGCCGCGAGCGGCGGATCCATCCGGTGATCATGGCACCGGTGCTGGTCCTGACGATCCTGCTGTCCCCGCTCGGGCTGCCGCTCTACCTGGCGCTGCGGATCCCCTTCGCCCGGCAGGTCACGACCCCGGACGCATGACGGCCCAGCGGGCCAGGTTGTGCCGGGCGTCGACGAGCGCGTCGTGCCGCCCCTCCGCCGCGGGCAGGGGCGGCCGGCCCGACTCGTCCCACAGCTGGCGCAGGTCCTTGGTGAACCGGGGGATCTCCCGGGGCAGCGTCGGCATCGGACCCCACAGCTGGGCGAGCGCGACGTGGTCGTAGGCGGCATACCAGGCCCACAGCTCCAGCTCGTCGGCCTCGCCCGCGCGCAGCGGCTCGACCAGGAACTCCAGGAGCTCCTCGCGGATCCGTTCACGGGAGCGCCACGCCTTGTCGGCCGGTGACGGCAGCTTGTCCAGGACGTTGCGGCGCACCCACGGCACCGCCCGCGAGCCGTCGAACTCCGTGGAGACCGCGTAGTACTCCCGGCCGTGCTCGTCCACCACCCCGATGGAGACCAGGTCGATCAGGCGACCGTCCTCGATGAACTCACAGTCGTAGAAGTAGCGATATGCCGACACCGCACACATCCTGCCGGGCGGTGCCGGGCCTCACCGCAGCAGGGTCGCCAGCCGGGTCAGCTCGGCGTGGTCGCGGGGGGTGCCGCCGTCGGCGTGGATCCGCGCGGCGACGGCGGCGGCCTGGACGGCGGTCCGCAGCGCGAGCATCGCGGGCAGGACCGCCTCGCACTCGTCGCCCGGGACCGGCCCGGCCCGCACGTACGCCTCGACGAGCGCGTCGGCGCCGGTGCCGCCGGCGCACAGGACGGCGTGGGCCAGGTCGTACAGCAGCGGGCCCGTGCCGGTGGCGGCCCAGCCGACCAGTCCGACCCGGCCGGTGGCGGGGTCGAGCCGGAACCGGGCGGCGGCCGGCGCGCCGTGCCGGACCCCGTAGGTGAGCTGGTCGGTGACCATGATCCGGCGGACCACGGCCGCGGTCTCCACGACCGCCGGCCCGAGCCACGGCTCCATCGCCAGGTGGGGCGCCGCCGACGGCACCGCCGCCGCCTGGAACTTCGCCAGGTCCTGATGCACGAACCGGCGCAGGCTGCGGTGCGCGGCGCCCAGCGCGGCACCCCACCACGCCTGGTCCACGGGGTCCTCGGCGCGCAGCGGCCGGCCGGGCACCAGGCACAGCAGGGCGAGGACGCCGTCACCGGCGCGCGAGGTGAGCGCGCCGTCGGCGGCCCGGACCGGACGGCCGGCGCACAGTCCGGCGGCATCGACGTGTTCCGCGGCACACAGCCCGGCCTCGAAGCCGCGCCGGGCCGCCGTGGGAGCCCATTTCACGACGAACTGGTCACTGTCCCGTGGCGACGTTTCGAGTTGCCGGTCGTCAATCTCCACCCGCCAGGCGGCGGCGCCGAGAGGAATGCACGGGCCGGGACTGCACTGCCAACTTCTGCGCAGTGTCGTGTGCACCTGGTCGGCAGCGGGGGCCACGCTGCGCATTATGCGCCGATGCCGGGACACGTGCCGGGGAAACGCGGATACCCGAGGTGCCGGTGCTCGCACCACCGGCGCCTCGGGTACCCGACACCAACCCCGCCCCCCAGCGGTCTGCGTGCTGGCACTAGCCTGCCTGCGGGCGCATGCGCGGGCTGTCGGTGAGCCGATGCGGGGGATGTACAGACTCCGACACGCGCGTCATGATCTGGTAGAAGTTCCGTACTGTGCTCGTGATCACCTACCGTGATCACGAGTCCGATCAACGCTGCACCGGGAGGGGTTTGACCGTGGAGGGTCGGCTGCCAGATCCCGGCGACGCACTGACCGGTGTGGACATGTTCAGTGGTCTGGAGCCCGATGTGCGTCAGCGGGTCATCCAGGCGGCGGTGCCACGGACATACCGCAAGGGCCAGCTGCTGTTCGTCGAAAACGATCCGGGCGAATCACTCATCGTGCTCAAACGCGGTGCCGTGATGGTGTTCCGGACCGCGCCGACCGGCGAGCGCGCGGTCCTTTCCGTGGTCCGCCCGCCCGACACACTCGGCGAGGTGTCGCTGCTGGACGGGGCGGCCCGCTCGGCGTCCGCGGAGGCGATCGAGGACTGCCAGGCCCTCGCGCTGTCCCGGCACGCGTTCATCGAGCTGGTCCACGCCAACCCGCGCATCCTGGACGCCGTGATGCGCTCCCTGGGCGCGCTCATCCGGCGCCTCACCGAGCAGAACGCCGACCACGTCTTCCTCGACCTGCCCGGCCGGGTCGCCAAGACCCTGGTCCGCCTCGCCGGCGAGACCAACGCCCCCATGGTCACCATCGAGCTCAACCAGAGCCAGCTGGCCGAGATGGCCGGTGGCTCGCGGCAGAGTGTCAACCAGGCCATCGGGTCGTTCGCCAGCCGCGGCTGGCTGCGCACCGAGGGCCGCCGGATCGTGGTGACCGACCTCAGCGCGCTGCGCCGCAGGGCCGGGATGACCGACCGCTGACCTGCGTCTCGCACCACCGCGTTGCGCGACGCAACGCGGTGGCCGGTCGGGTCCCCGGCGTGTGAGGATGTGCGGGGACCCGAGTCAGGGAGTGTCGGCGATTTCCAGTCAGTGCGCACGCTGCGGCCGCCAGTCAGGCGATGGTGACCGGTTCTGCGGTGGATGCGGCGCCGAGCTGAGCCCCGCCTGCGCGACCTGCGGACGCTCGCTGAGCCCCGACGCGTCCTTCTGCACCGGCTGCGGCACCCCACGCGCCGCCTCCGGGGCGGGCGGCGGCGCCCAGGCCAGGTCCGACCGGCCGATGGGCCGCGCCACCGTGCCGATCCCGGCCACCCGCAGCGAGGACCGCCGCCGCATCAGCGTGCTGTTCGTCGACCTGATCGACTTCACGCCCTACGTCGAGCGCGCCGACCCGGAGCTGGTCCGCGAGCTGCAGAAGGGCTTCTTCTCCACCGCCCGCGAGGTCATCGGCCAATACGGCGGCGTGGTCGAGAAGTACATCGGCGACGCCGTGATGGCGCTCTTCGGCGCGCCCGTGGCCACCGAGACCGACGCGGTGCGCTGCGTGCGGGCCGGCCTGGAGCTGCAGCGGGTGCTCGCCCGGTATGCCAGCACCGGCGACGGCGAACGGGCACTGCGGTTCCGCGTCGGGGTCGCGACCGGCGAGGCGCTCGTCGACGTGGCCGCGGCCCGCGACGGCGGCCAGGCGATCGTCGCCGGCGACGTGGTCAACACCGCCTCCCGGCTGCAGTCCCTCGCGCCGCCCGGCGGGGTGCTCGTCTGCGGCAGCACGTACACGCTGACCAAGTCCTCGATCCGCTACGAGGCGCAGCCGCCGGCGACGCTGCGCGGGCGCTCCACCCCGACCGAGGTGTGGCTGGCCCTCGCCCCGCTGCGGCGCAACCACCCCGACCGGGAGGCCGGCTCCACCCCCCTGGTGAACCGCACCCACGAGCTCAGCCTGCTGGTCAA
The DNA here is from genome assembly GCF_016862795.1 of Dactylosporangium siamense. Classification (GTDB taxonomy): domain Bacteria; phylum Actinomycetota; class Actinomycetes; order Mycobacteriales; family Micromonosporaceae; genus Dactylosporangium; species Dactylosporangium siamense. The sequence continues at coordinate 51,764 of NZ_BONQ01000144.1, forward strand.
CGCGCTGCACCGGGGGCTGCGGGAACGCACCCCGCAGCTGGTCACCGTGATCGGCCACGCCGGGATCGGCAAGAGCCGCCTGGTGCACGAGCTGTTCCTGCACGCCGAGCGGCTCTTCGACGCGCCCGTGGCGTGGCGGACCGGGCGCTGCCCGCCGTTCGGGGAGAACGTGACCTACGCCGCGCTCGCCGACATCGTCAAGGCCCAGGCCGGCATCCTGGACACCGACAGCGCCGAAACGGCCAGGGAGCGGCTCGACACCGCGCTCAGCGTGATCGTCACCCCGTCGGAGGCCGAGCGGCTCGCCGACGCGCTCAGCCCCCTCGTCGGCCTGCCCGGCCCGAAGCTCGCCCCGGACGAGACCGAGTCCGCCTGGCGGCGCTTCGTGGTCGCGCTCGCCGCGCACCGGCCCACCGTCCTGGTCTTCGAGGACCTGCACTGGGCCGACGAGTCGATGGTGCGGTTCGTCGAGCGCCTCGGCGCCTCGGTCCGTGACGTGCCGCTGCTGCTGCTGTCCACGGCGCGGCCGGAGTTCCTGGAGCGCAACGCGAGCTGGGCCGGCGCCATCGCCGGGTCGGTCACCATCACCCTGCCGCCGCTGCGCGACGCCGAGATCGCCACCATGTACGCGCACCTGCTGGGCCAGGCGGCGTTCCCCGGCCACTCGCTCAACTCCCTCGTCGAGCTGGCCGACGGCAACCCGCTGTACGCCCTCGAGTACACCCGCATGCTGGCCGAGCAGGGCAACCTGCGCACCTCCGACGCGCTGTCCCGGGTGCTGCCGATGCCCGACAGCGTCCACGCCGTCATCGCCAACCGGGTCGACCTCCTGGAGGCCGCCGACCGTGCGGTCCTGCAGGCCGCCGCCGTGGTCGGGATGAACTTCTGGCCGGGCGCGGTCGCCGCGGCCATGAGCCGCCCCGCCGACGGCATCGAGCGCTCGCTGCGCCGCCTGGAGCAGCGCGACCTGATCCACGAGCAGGCCGCCTCGACCATGGAGGGCCAGACGGAGTACCGGTTCGGCCACGTCCTCGTCCGGGACGTCTGCTACCAGCGGCTCCCCCGCACCGAGCGGGTCGCCCGGCACGAGCTGACCGCCGCCTGGCTCGACAGCGTCGCCGCCGACCGCGACACCGACCTCGCCGAGGTGGTCGCCAACCACCGGTACACCGCCTACGAGATCGCCGGCTCGCTCGGCCTGGACGCGCCCCGCTACAGCGTGCCGGCCCGCGACGCCCTGCACCGGGCGGCCCGCCGCACCTATGCGCTGCACGCCCTCGACGCCGCCGCGGCCCACGCCGGCAAGGCCCTCGCCCTCTGCGACGACACCACCGACCAGGGCGAGCGGCTGCGCATCGCGCTCCTCGCGACCGAGATCGCCTTCTACGCCGACCCTTCCTCCTTCCTCGGCACGGACCCGGCCACCGGCGGCACCGACCAGCTCGCGGTCCTCGCCGACCGGCTGTACGCGGCCGGCGAGCAGGCCAGCGCCGCCCGGGCCTGGACCATCCGCGGCCAGGCCGCCTGGCTGCGCGCGGACCGGCTCGGTGCCCTGTCCTGCCTGGACCGGGCGGTGGAGCTGTTCGACGAGCTGCCCGACGCGCCGCAGAAGGCCGACGCCTACGCGGAGCTCGGCCGGCTGCACATGTCCAACTTCGAGGTCGAACCCGCGGTGGCCGCCGCCAGCGCCGCCGCGGAGATCGCCGACCGCCTCGGCCTGATCGAGGTCGCCACCAGCGCCCGGATCACCATCGGCACCGCCCTGTTCCAGGCCGGGGACCGCTCCGGCCTGGTCGAGCTGCAGGCCGCCCTGGAGGTGTGCCGGGAGCGGCGGCTGCTGTCGGAGCACCGGGCGATGCGCAACGTCGCCTGGGCGCTGCTCGAGGACGGCGACTGGACCGCCTCCGCGGCGATGTACGAGAGCAGCCGCAACACCGTCCCCGGCAGCCACACCCTCGCCACCGGCTACTCCAACGTGGCGCAGGTCGCGTACTTCACCGGTGACTGGGCCGCCCTGATCGACGTGGCCGAACGGGTCCCCGCGTCGGAGTGGGACCTGCAGGTGCGCGGCGCCCACGCGTGGATGAAGATCCTGCGCGGCGAGCCCTTCGTCAACCCGGAGGAGATCGAGGACCTCGTCGCCGCCGGGCGCCGCAGCGGCTTCTACCGCCTCCAGTGGACCGTGCTGGGCCACGGTGCGCTCTGCCGGGCGCTGCAGGGCCGGGAGCGCGACGCGGAGGCGCTCGTCGTCGAGCTCGCCAAGACCTGGCGCGAGGTGCGGGCCATCGCCAGCGGCGAGTGGATCGACGCGACCGCGCACGCCGCCGTCCTGGCCGGCCGGGTCGCGATGATGGCGATCCGCGACATGCTCGCCGACGTGCCGCACCCCACCCCGTGGGTCGAGGCGGCGATGCGGACCATCACCGGGGCGATCGCCTTCGTCGACGGCGACTTCGCCCGGGCCGCCGACATGCACCTGGCCGCCGCGGAGCTCTACGGCGAGATCCCCAACGCCTCCGCCCGCATCCTGTCGCTCACCTGGGCGGTCCAGGCGCTCGGCCGGCTGGGCCCGGACTCCGCCGACCGCCTGGAACCGTGGCGCAGCGAGCTGGTCGCCTTCGCCACGCAGGCCGCCGCGCCGCTGCTGCTCGAGCTCGCGGAGCTGCCGCCTACGCCGCTATAGGCTGCTCGACCTTCGCCGGCTCAGGGGCGCTCTTCACCTTCTGTGCGTACATGTCGATGTACTCGCGGCCGGACAGGGTCATCAGCTCATACATGATCTCGTCGGTGACCGCCCGCTCGATGAACCGGTCCCCCGCCATCCCCGCGTAGCGGGAGAAGTCCAGCGCCGGGCCGAAGCGGATGTGGACGCGCTTCAGGTTGGGCAGCCGCTGCCCGATCGGCTGGACCTTGTCCATGTTCATCATCGCCACCGGCACCACTACCGCGCCGGACTCCAGCGCGAGCCGGGCCACGCCGGTCTTGCCCCGGTACAGCCGCCCGTCCGGGGAGCGCGTGCCCTCCGGGTAGATGCCGAAGATGCCACCCGCCCGCAGGATCTTGAGCCCGACCTCCAGGGCCGCCCGGGCCGCCTTGCCGCCCGACCGGTCGATCGGGACCTGACCCGTGCCGGCGAAGAACAGCTTGACGAGGCGCCCCTTAACACCCTTTCCGGTGAAATATTCGGCTTTGGCCGGAAAGGTGACCCGCCGTTTGACGCTCAACGGCATGAAGATCGAGTCCGCGAACGACAGGTGGTTGCTGGCGATGATGACGGGCCCCTCGGCGGGGACGTGTTCGAGTCCCTCCACCTTGGGGCGGAAGATGAGCTTCAGCACAGGCCCGAGGACGATGTACTTGAGGAACCAGTAGAGCACCGCTCAACCTTCCAAGATCTGCCGACAATCGGTGATGACCGTCGCAAAGAGCCTACGAACCAGTTCGGCACACCACAACGCACTCCCGGAAGCACCACTGCGCATGTCAGGATTTCGGTCAGCGGTTTTTTCGCGGCGGACCCGGTCGTCGCGGTGTCGGCCGCGGGGAGGGGCAGGCGGTGCCAGGGGGTGGGGCGCGGCGCGGCCGGCGCGACAACGGCCTGGTAGCGCAGGAATATGCGGTGGTCGGAGACGTTGACCCTCGTGTCGGTGAGCATTTGCTGGACGTCCTCGCGGCCGGAGGGATCGCGGCATATCTCCAGCCTGCCACCGATCTGCACCCCGTGACCCGCACCACGACCCTGCCCGCCAGACCCACCGACCGGCTCTACGCTGACCGTGACCATCTCGCCACGGCCCGTGACTTCCTCAGCCAGCTCACCGCCGTGCCCGAGCAGCACACCCCACCCGCCGAGGCCGCCCAGCCCGCCAAGGCGACTCCCGCCCCGGAGGCCAAGACGAGCCGCACCTCGGACGACGAGACGTTCGCCAGCATCATCGCCGGCTTCCACACGACCGTCGATCCGACCAGTGCGCCCTGGCCCGCCGCCGAGGACCTCGACTCCTCCGGGTCCACCGCCGCCGACATGGACACCGAGCCGGCCCCGCGGCCCCCGATGCGACGCGCCTCCGACGCCGTGGACCGCACCCTGCTGGACGGGCTCGACTCGTTCGGCGCCGACCTGCCCGACGACGAGGACGACGAGGCCGGCTACACGCCCCCGCCCCCGCCGCCGCTGCCCAGGATCGCGCCGTCGACCCTGCTCGCCGTCATCGGCCTGGTGGGCGGGCTGGTCCTGCTGATCTGGCCCGACCTGCTCCCGGTCTTCGGGCCGCAGTCGACGCTGTTCCTGGGCTTCGCGCTGCTGCTGAGCGGCTTCGTCTCCCTGGTCCTGCGCCTGCGCCCCGGCGACGAGGAGGACGACGACCCGGACAACGGCGCCCGCGTGTAGCTGTTTCTGCTGTTTCTGCTGTTTCTGCTGTTTCTGCCGCGGCGGCCTT
>NZ_BONQ01000145.1 GCF_016862795.1 Dactylosporangium siamense
CCGACTCGGACGCATGCGCGTGGCCGTTGAAGACCGGGGGTCCGGGTTTGAGGCGCTCAAGGTCTGTCGTCCGGCTCGCCCGCCCTGCGCGCGGGACGACGGAGGCGGGCCCGTCCGGCGCCGGCGATCTTGCCGCTACCTGGTTGATTACTGGTCGCGGGTGATCAGTCATCAACCAGGTAGTGGCGTACTCGGCTCGAGCTTGGCGGGTCTTGGTCCAGCCGTGCCGCGTTGGCCGGGTTCCCCTGACCGCGCCCATGTGATCGAAGTCGCGGGCTGGCTGTGCGGGTGACTGTGCGGGTGACCGGGGGACGACTTTGATCAACCAGGTCATGGTCGAACGGGTGCGGAACCCGAGGTGCGGGCGACCTGGGTGGGCGTGGGAAGCGGCGTCCGGAGCGGTCGGTCAGCTGGGGAGTTTTTCGAGCCAGTCGAGGATCGCGTCGATCGGCTCCTGCCAGCGGGCGTCGAGCATGAGGTCGTGGCCCATGCCGGGGAAGAGGAGCGGGGAGCCGCCGTACCGGCGGGCGACCCATTCCAGGGCCGAGGCCGACACGATGCGGTCGTCGGGGCTGCCCGCGACCAGGACCGGCGGGACGCCGACCGGGGTCTCCGGCTCCTGGCGGCGGACCAGCTGGCGTTGGGCACCGGCCGGGACGCGCTGGAGGCGGGCGGTGTAGGACTGGGCCTCCTTGGCCGGCAGGGAACGGCTGAACAGCTGGGCCGGGCGCAGCGACACCCGGCCGCCGAACAGGCCCGGGAGGGTGCCGGTGGGGTTGCGGCGCAGCAGGCCCAGGGCGGTGCTCACGCCGCCGAAGACGGGGGCGGTGAGGACGCCGGCGCGGGCCGGGTAGCGGGCGAGGGCCATCGCCACGACGAGGGCGCCCGCGCCGTGGCCGACGAGGACCGCGCGCTTGGGCAGGCCGGCGGCGACCTGGGTGACGTCGTGGACGTAGTCGCGCAGGCGGGCGTCGGGGTCGGCGCCGCTGCCGCCGTGGCCGCGCAGGCTCATCGCGGACGCGGGGAAGCCGCGGCGGGCGGTGTGCTCGAGCCAGTGCTGGGCGAAGGCCCAGGCGCCGTGGCCGTATCCGGGGACGAACAGCACCGGCGGCCGGTCCTGCGGGGTGTCGGGCTGCTCGGTGAGCACCTCCCGCTGGACGGGCTTCGGCGGGTCGGCCCACTCGTCGGAGCGCATCACACGGGTGGTCAACGGACCGCCTCCAGCTCGTGCAGGGACTTCTCCAGCTCCTGCAGGTACACGAAGTGGCTCACCTCGAACCAGTGGCGGGTCGAGTCGGTGACCTTGCCGGCGGTGAAGCGCCGGTCACCGTCCTGGCGCAGCTTGGCCCACAGCGCCTGCGCCCTGGCCGGCGACGCGTCCAGGACGCGCAGCCACTGGGCGATGAACACGGTCTGCCAGTGGGCGAGGGTGAACACGCCCGAGTCGGGCTGCAGCAGGCCCGCGACGGCGAGGGTCGGGTGGGTCCGCGACAGCATCTGCAGCGCCAGGCGCGGCCGGCCGGTGGCGTCGGTCGACAGCAGCTCCGGGGCGAGGAAGTCGAAGTTGGGCAGGTACCCGGTGGCGAACACGACCAGGTCCGGCTCGACGGTGCGGCCGTCGGACAGGACGACCTCGGTGCGTTCGAAGCGCTTGATGTCCGGCAGGGGCGTGATCCCGCCGTGCCCGAGGTAGTACGGCAGCTGGCTGTTGACCAGCGGGTGCATCTCGAGCAGGCCGTGGTCGGGCGCCTTCAGGCCGAACCGGGTCAGGTCGCCGACGGTCATCGCGATCGTGCGCTGCAGCAGCCACTGGCGCAGCCGGAACGGCAGCCGCATCGCCAGGATCCGGTCGTTGACCTGGTCGGCGGGTTTGCCGAGGGCGTACTTCGGTGCGTACCAGTAGCCGCGGCGGGTCGAGTGCCAGCACTTCGCCGCCTGCTGGGCCGCCTCGACCGCGATGTCGCAGCCGCTGTTGCCGGCGCCGACGACGAGCACCTTGCGCCCGCGCAGCTGGGCCGCGTCCTTGTACTGGCTGGCGTGGATCACCTTGCCGCGGAACTCGGCGAGCCCCTCGTATTCGGGCATCTTCGGCGACCAGTTGTGGCCGTTGGCGGCGACGACCGCGGCGTAGCGCATGGTGCGCGGCGCCCCGCCCCGCGAGCCCCGCACCGTCACGTCCCAGCGCGGCGGGCCGCCGTCGGGGTCGTCGGCGGGCTCGACCCGGGAGACGTCGGTGCCGAACCAGATGTGTTCCCGGAGCGAGAAGTGGTCCGCGTACCGCTCGAAGTACGTGAGCAGCTGCGAGTGGTGCGGGTAGTCGGGCCAGTCGTCCGGCATCGGGAAGTCCGGGAACTGGGTGAACGGCTTCGAGGAGATCAGGTGCGTGCTGGCGTAGACGGGGCTGCGGTCGTGCCGCCAGTTCCACCCGCCGCCGACGCCGGTCTCACGCTCGTAGCAGTCGACGCCGAAGCCCGCCTCGCGGAGGTTCTTGATCGCGGCGAGGCCGGTGCCACCGGCGCCGATCACGCAGACGGTGTCGCCGCGGTCGTAGACGGGCTCGCCGTCGCGCCAGTGGGTCGCGCCGCCGGCCAGTTCGTCGAAGCTTGTCACCCGCGTCGTCTCCCAATGCCGCTCGAATGCACCCACGCATGCTTTCGCGGCCAGATCCTCGTCCGCTCGGCGCTGGTTTGTCCAGTCCCGCACGTCAGATCCCCGGCAGAAGTTGACCTTGGACACTTTGTCAGGCCAGGGGGTGACACAGTGTCCAAGGTCAACTGGCCACCCGCCCAACCCCGCATCCGGTCCCGCCCGTCACGACCGCAGGTCGTGTCGCGGCCGTCCACGGCCGCGGGCCTGTTCACGACCGCAGGTCGTGTCCTGCGCACGTGAACGCGGAGTCGGCAGGAAGGCCGTTCACGGCCGACCGGTGGCTGACGGGAGCCACGGCCGCGCCCACGGCGGACCGGAGCCGGAAGGATCAGGAACCACGGCGGCTATGTCGCGGTCACTCGGGCAGGTCGAGCTCGACGACGACCGGGAAGTGGTCGCTGGCGAGGCGGGCGGCCGGCGAGTCGACGACCTCGTAGGACAGGACGGTCACGCGCGGGTCGACGAAGACGACGTCGAGGCGCTCGCGGGGGGCGGCGCACGGGAACGTGTGGCGTTCGTCGGCGCCGGCGCTGTCGACGAGGCCGTCGGCCAGGGTCCGCCAGGCGGCGCCCCCGGAGTTCTCGTTGAGGTCGGCGGCGAAGATGACCGGCTCGGCCAGCTCCGACAGGTGTTGCTTGAGCACGGCGGCCTGGCCCGGGCGCTCGGTGGCGTCGGTGGACAGGTGCGAGCCGACGGCGGCGAACGTGGACCGCCCGACGCGGCAGCGGACGAACGCGGCGCCGCGCATGTGCCGGCCGGGCGTCAAGGGGTACCGGATGTCGAAGCCGTCGAACGCGCGGACCCGCAGGTTGGTCAGGATCAGGTTGCCCAGGGACGGCAGCCCGCCGCCGGCGACGACGAGCTCGAAGTCGCGGGCCAGGTCGGCCGACTTCTGCCGCCACCGGAAGCGGCGCGGCGCCTCCTGCAGGATCGCCACGTCGGGCGCGACCTCCCGCACGACCTGCGCGAGCGACCTGCGGTCGTCGCGCAGGCTGTGCAGGTTGTACGACAGCACCCGCAGCTTGGTCATACGCGGGCCAGGTCGGCGGCTCCGACCATTCCCGCGACATTGCCCAGGAGGGCGGGGCGGACCTCGGCGACCGGGAGCCGGCCGCGCTGGGCGAGCTGGTCCTCGTAGCTGGCCCGGGCCGGCTTCATGAGCAGGTCCCCGGCGTCGATGACGCCCCCGCCGACGACGATGACCTGCGGGTCGAGGATCTGCACGATGTCGGCGAGGGCGACGCCGAGCCAGCGGCCGACCTGCTCGAAGGCGCCGATCGCGACGGCGTCGCCGAGGCGGGCGGCCTCGGTGATCGTGTGGCCCCTGATCGCGTCGACGTCCCCGCCGACCAGGGCGAGGAGCTGCTCGGCGAGCTCGGGCTTCTCCCGCGCGTCGGCCTTCGCGAACCGGATCAGGGCCGGGCCCGCGGTGTACTGCTCGAGGCAGCCGTGCCGGCCGCAGCCGCAGGGATGGCCGCCGGGAACCATCATCATGTGCCCGAGCTCCGCGGCGATGCCGTTGGTGCCGCGGACCAGGTTGCCGCCGATGACGATGCCGCCGCCGATGCCGGTGCCGACGGTGAACAGCACCATCGAGTTGTCGGCGTCGCGACCGGCGCCGAACTGGAACTCGGCCCAGGTCGCGGCGTTGCCGTCGTTCTCCACCACGACCGGCAGCCCGACCGCGGCGGTGATCTTGTCGCGCAGCGGCTCGTTGCGCCAGGCCAGGTTGGGTGCGAACTGCACGATCGAGCGGGTGGCGTCGATCCAGCCGGCCGCGCCGATGCCGACCGCGTCGATCGCGTGCCCGGCGGCCAGCTCCTGGATCACCTCGATGATCCGGTCGGCGGTCTGGGCCGGGTCCTGCGCCGGCGTGTCGCGCCGGGTCTGCGCGAGGACGTCACCCGCCGAGTCCACGACCCCGCCGAGCACCTTCGTTCCACCGATGTCGACTCCGATGGTCAACCCCACCGCGTCTGTCTCCTCTCGTACAGGCGCTATGCCTCGGGATCAATCTTGGGCTTGACGGCCTTCTTGGCCATCGGTTTCGGCGACATCGGTGTCTCCGTGGTGGCGTGTTGCCAAACGTCTTCGGGTTCTCCGGGTGGTTCCGGTGTAGCGGTGGGCCTGGGCTGCCCGAACGCGCGCAGGACACCCGCCAGCCCGACGGCGAGGTCGCCCACCCCGGTGGCGAGCCGTTCCGCGAACTCGGGGTCGGGGTCACGGGCGGCGGCGATCGCCTTGCAGACCGGGCAGACGCAGCACTCGGCGGAGCCGGTGGCGAAGCCGGCGGTGCTGTTCGCGGCGACCGACAGCGCGGCGAGGGCGGTCGCGACCAGGCGTTCGGCCTCCTCGCGCGGGTCGCGCGTCACGCCGCCGCCTCCGATTCGCGGCCCGAGCCGCTGCGCTGGCCGCTCATTCCGCCGCCTCGACGCGCCGCTTGAGCTCCTTGAGCGCGGTGTCCATGATCATCTTCTCGGCCTTGCGCTTGAACATGCCCAGCATGCCGATCGCCAGCTCCACGGCCAGGGAATAGGTCACCGTTGAGGTGCCGTCCGCGTTGGCGGTAATGTCGTAGGAGCCGTCCTGCTGCTTCTGCATCTTCGACGGCGCGACCAGGCTCCACTCGATGCGGGTCAGGTCCTCGGCGTATTCGTACTGCAGGGTGTATTCGTCCGAGACCGGGCCCGAGTCCAGCACGAAGGCGACCTGACTCGCGTAGCCGTCCTCGTACTCCTCGATCACCTCGACCGACTTCACCGCCGCCACCCACTCTGGGTATCGGGCGAAGTCGGCGATGACCTCGGCGATGCGCTCCGGGGGCGCGTCAATGACGATCGACTGCGTCGAAGTGTCGGCCATGGGTGGCAGGCTACCTCTGCGGTGTCCCTGGCGATCCGTCGGCACGGTAGGTTCGGCGGATACGGGTTGGAAACGAAGGAGTCCCACGTGCGCGAGTTCACCGTGCCCCCAGCGGTCACCGTCGGCGATCACGCCACGCTGACCGACCCCGTGTGGGACAACGCGGTCGCGGCACCGGACGCGGTGCAGTTCCAGCGCCACATCGCAGGCGTCTGGCAGGACGTGACCTGCGGCCAGTTCCACGACCAGGTGCTGACCCTGGCCAGGGGCCTGCTCGCGGCGGGCGTCGAGGCCGGCCAGCGGGTCGCGCTGATGAGCAAGACGCGCTACGAGTGGACCCTCATCGACTACGCGATCTGGTCGGTCGGCGCGGTCACCGTGCCGATCTACGAGACGTCGAGCCCGGAGCAGGTCGCCTGGATCCTCGAGGACTCCGGCGCGATCGCCGTCTTCGTCGAGACCGACGCGCACCGCGACACCGTCACCGCGATCCGCCTTCCCTCGGTCGAGCACGTCTGGCAGATCGACGGCACCGCAGCCGTTCCAGGGTGCGTCGACGTGCTGGCGGCCGACGGCGCCGCGGTCCCCCGCGAGGACGTCGAGGCCCGCCGCGCCGCGACGAAGGCCGACGACCTGGCCACGATCATCTACACCAGCGGCACCACCGGCCGCCCCAAGGGCTGCATGATCACGCATCGCAACATGCTGTCCGACATCGTCAACGCGATCCCCGAGCTGCAGTCGCTGTTCCACCAGGGCGCCCGCACGCTGCTGTTCCTGCCCCTCGCGCACTCCTTCGCCCGGCTGATCCAGATCGGCGTGGTGCAGGCCCGCGCGACGATGGGGCACACCGCCGACACGAAGAACCTCGCGGCGACCCTGCAGAGCTTCCGGCCGACGTTCGTGCTGTCGGTGCCGCGGGTGTTCGAGAAGGTGTACAACACGGCCAAGCAGCGGGCACACGCCGACGGCAAGGGCTCGATCTTCGACCGGGCGGAGCAGGTGGCGATCGCCTACAGCGCCACCGCGAAACCGGGCCCGCTGCTGAAGGTGCAGCACGCGCTGTTCGACCGGCTCGTCTACGGCAAGCTGCGGGCCGCGCTCGGCGGGCAGTGCTCCCGGGCGATCTCCGGCGGCGCGCCCCTCGGCGAGCGGCTCGCGCACTTCTACCGCGGCATCGGCGTGACCATCTTCGAGGGGTACGGGCTGACCGAGACCTCCCCCGCGACCAACGCCAACCGCGACACCGGCGCCCGCGTGGGCACGGTCGGGCGCCCGCTGCCCGGCGTCACGATCCGCATCGACGACGACGGCGAGATCCTGGTCCAGGGCGACATCGTCTTCAAGGGGTACTGGAACAACCCCGCCGCCACCGCCGAGGCGATCGACGGCGACGGCTGGTTCCACACCGGGGACATCGGCGAGCTCGACGACGACGGGTACCTGCGCATCACCGGCCGCAAGAAGGAGCTCATCGTCACCGCCGGCGGCAAGAACGTCGCGCCGGCCGTGCTCGAGGACCGGGTCCGCGCCCACCCCCTCGTGAGCCAGTGCATGGTGGTCGGCGACCGGCAGCCGTTCATCGCGGCGCTGGTCACCATCGACCCCGACGCGCTGCCGGCCTGGGCGTCCTCACACGGCAAGCCCGCCGACTTCTCCTTCGTGGACGACCCCGAGCTGCGCGCCGAGATCCAGACCGCGATCGACGACGCCAACAAGGCCGTGTCGAAGGCCGAGGGGATCAAGGTCTTCCGCATCCTGCCGCAGGACTTCACCGAAGCGACCGGAACGCTCACTCCGTCGTTGAAGGTGAAACGGAACGTGGTCCTGAAGGAGTACGCCGGCGACATCGCCGCCATCTACGAGCGCTGATGCTGTCACCTACGGTTGGGAGGACCATTCGTTGACCGAGCTGACGGTGCTGGGCGACCGCCCCCGAAGTGCCGTGGTCGCGGTTCGTGTCCTGATGCTCGCGCTCGTCGCGGCGCTCGTGCTCATCGAGGGCATACACACGGCCGAGCTGCTCTGGCTCGTCCTGCTGACCGCCGCGGCGGCGATCGCCACGGTCGCGCCGCCCACGCACCGGGTCGCGCACCTCGGCCGCGCCGCCGAGGTGCTCGTCGTCGCCCTCGCCGCGTCGACCACCGACGACAACTTCCTGGTGTTCCTGCCGGTGCCCGTCATCGGTGCGGTGCTCGCCGGTGGGCGGCGCGTGGCCGCCGTCCTGCTGGGCGTCGCGGCCGTGGTCCTGGTCGTCAGCGGAGCGTCGGAGGGGGTCCTTTCCGACCGCGGCTACCTGGGCACCTGCCTGCAGTGGCTGGTCCTCGCCGGCGCCGGCGCCTACCAGGCGGCCGTGCTGCAGCGGGTGCTGCTGGCGCGGCGCACCGACGAGACACCCCAGCCGTACGTCGAGGCCACCCGCCTGCTCACCCAGCTGCGCAGCGTCGCCCGGCAGCTGCCCGGCGCCACCCTCGACCCCGGCGGCCTCGCCGAGCACCTGCTGGACGAGGTCCGGGCCATGGTCCCGTCCTCCCGTGGCGCCGTGCTGTCCGGCAGCGGCGGCGGCCGGCTCGTCGTGCTCGCCCAGGCGGGCGTGGAGCGCCTCGACTGGGAGACCGCCCTGGACACCGAGAGCTCCGTCGCCGACGCGTGGGCCACCCAGCAGCCGGTCGTGTCCGGCCGCTCGCAGGCCCGGTCGGTCGCGCCGAGCCGGGACATCTCCTCGATGGTCGTCCCGCTCGTCGCCGGGGTCCGCACCGTCGGGCTGATCGTCCTGGAGAGCGACAGCGCCGGGGCGTACCCGCCGCCGGTCCTCGCCCGGGTGACCGGCCTGACCGGCGCCGCCGCGCTGCGCCTGGAGGCGGCGCTGCTGTTCGACGAGGTCCGCTCCCTCGCCACCACCGAGGAGCGGCAGCGGCTGGCCCGCGAGATCCACGACGGCGTCGCCCAGGAGCTCGTCATGGTCGGCTACGGCATCGACAACGCGGTCGCCGCGCTGCCCGACGCCACCGCCGCCGAGGAGGAGCTGCGCATCCTGCGCGCCGAGGTCACCCGCGTCATCACCGAGCTGCGGCTGTCGCTGTTCGAGCTGCGCAGCGAGGTCGACCGGTACGGCGGCCTCACCGCCGCGATCGCCGACTACGCCCGCACCGTCGGCGCCTCCGCCGGCCTGCGGGTCCACCTTTCGCTCGACGAAACCACCGCCCGACTGCCCGCCGCGGTCGAGGCCGAACTGCTGCGCATTGCCCAGGAAGCCATCACGAACGCGCGGAAACACGCCGGCGCGGAGAATCTTTGGGTAACGTGCGCGGTCGATCCACCGTTCGCACAGGTAGAAATCTCCGACGATGGAAGCGGCATAGGTGAGAACCGCCCTGACGGGCGCTATGGTCTTGCGATCATGGCCGAGAGAGCGGAACGTATCCGAGGCCGGTTGGAGATCACACCGCGCGTGCCGAATGGGACAACAGTGGCGGTTGTGCTCGGAACCGCACCGCGTGCGCGGTAGCGTGAAGGCACCAGAGGGAGAGAGCACCGGGAATGTCGACTACCGCGACGCCGACGACACGCACCAAAGTTCTGCTCGTCGACGACCACGATCTCATCCGCAGAGGCCTGCGGCACGCCTTCGAGCGTGACCGCCAGTTCGAGGTGGTGGGTGAGGCCGCGACGGCCGCCGAGGCGATCCGCCAGGCCGGCGCCCTGCAGCCCGACGTGGTCATCATGGACCTGCGCCTCCCCGACGGCAGCGGCCTGGAGGCGACCAGGGCCCTGCGCAAGACCAGCAACACCATGGGCATCGTCGTGCTGACCATGTATGCGGGAGACGACCAGCTCTTCGGCGCCCTCGAAGCCGGCGCGTCCGCCTTCGTGCCGAAGACCGCCCCCGCCGACGAGGTGGTCGCGGCGGCCCGCCACGCCGCGTCGGCGCCTTCCGCGTTCACCGCGGCGGACCTGGCCGAGGCGATGAAGCGCCGGCTGGCCCCGAGCGGCCCGCAGCTGTCCCCCCGTGAGGGCCAGGTCCTGCGCCTGCTCGCCGACGGCATGAGCGTCGCCGGCATCGCCAAGCAGCTGTTCGTCTCCGAGTCCACCGCGAAGACGCACATCTCGAAGCTGTACGAAAAGCTCGGCGCCGCCAACCGCGCCCAGGCCCTCATGACCGCACTGCGTCTCGGCCTCCTCGAAGCCCCCGACGCCCCGAAGTTCTGACCCTCCGGTTTTCCGATAGGCGCTGGCCGATCTGCCCTCAACCCCCAGAACGGCCAGCCTGTCGTTTCTCCACTCCGCACCCTGCCCGATGGCCAACCCCACGGCATTGACCCCGGTCGCGGCGATTACCCCCGAAAATGCGTCTTGCCATTCCCCCTTCCGGGCACTTGCGCGCGAATCGATTCGGTGCAGGCGCGCTTTTCGCGGCCCAGCCTCCGGCACGGTGACCACAGCACCCGCGTCGGCGTCGGTGGTGGTGGCGTCGGTGGCGGCGGCGGCGATGGCACGGGCTCGATGGGCCGGGCTGCTGGTCGAGTCGGGCTGGGATGCGGCGCGGGGTGCTGGGATGCGGAGCGGGGTGCTGGCAGCGTCCGATTCGGCGTTCCCGATGTCCGGACAGGGCTTTGCGGGCTTGCTCCGCCTGCGGCGGCGATCTTCCCGGTGATCGAAGGCACGGGCTGGCCGTCCACGCGACCACGGCCATCCTTCGATCACGGCGGCGACATCACCGCAGCCCCAGGTCACGGCGGCGACATCCTGCGGCGGCGATCTTCCCGGTGATCGAAGGCGCGGGCTGGCCGTCCACGCGACCACGGCCATCCTTCGATCACGGCGGCGACATCACCGCAGCCCCGGGTCGTGGCAAGGGTCGCTCGGACGTCAGGCTCGACGAGGAACTGGAGCCCATCGCGGCACGCGGTGGCGCGTGTCTGGGCATCTGGGCATCTGGGCCAGCGGCGGGGGCGGACGCGGCTGGGACGGCCGAGGCCGGGGCATGGCTGCGCACCCGAGGTTTCGCATCCTCGACGCCAGTTGATCTCTGTCGTCCTCAGCGGCCCTACGGCTTCGTTCAAAGCAAGCATGCGGAAATCCCGGGGCGCCGCTGTGCAGGTCCGGGGTGATGTCGGACGATCGTCGTTCAAACCGGTGCGGCGTCGCGGTGCGGTGTCGCGGTGCGGTGGTGCGGCGACGGCGCGACGGCAACGCGGCAACGCGGTGCAGCGACAACACAGTGCAGCGACAACACGGTGCAGCGGTGCGACGGGAACGCGGTGCGACGGGAACGTGGTGATCGCCGTGGTCCCGAAGGCCGAGGTGGAGCACCGCCGTCGCCGTCGGTCCGTGCGACGCGGGACGGGAACGTCCGAGCCATGGCCGTGCACCAACGCTACGGGTCCCGGCGGTCGAAGGGTCAGGCGGTGTGGTCCGGAGTCGTGGTGAGCAGGGTCCGGAGGCGGTCCGCCTGCGTCTCCCAGCGCCAGTCCGACTCGACCCAGGCGCGCCCGGCGGCGCCCATCTTCGCGGCGAGGGCGCGGTCGAGCAGGAGGGTCGTGATCCGGTCGGCGACGGCGGGCACGTCGCGGCCGGGGACGACGAACCCGGTCTCGCCCTCGCGGACGGCGTCGGGGGCGCCGCCCGAGTCGCCGGCGACGACGGGCAGGCCGGTGGCGGAGGCTTCCAGGTAGACGATGCCGAGGCCCTCGACGTCAAGGCCGCGGCGGCGGGTGCGGCACGGCATGGCGAAGACGTCGCCGGCGGCGTAATGCGCGGGCAGCTCGGCCCAGGAGACGGCACCGGTGAAGACGACGTGGCGTTCGACGCCGGACTCGCGGGCGAGGCGCTCGAGGGTGGGACGATACGGCCCGCCGCTCACCATCAGCAGTGCGGCGTCGGGGACCGCGCGGTGGATCAGCGGCAGGGCCCGGATCAGCACGTCCTGGCCCTTGCGGGGCACCAGGCGGGAGACGCACACGATCACCGGGCGGTCGGCGAGGTCGTGGCGGGCGCGGACGAGGTGCCGGTCGACCTGCGGCGAATACGCGTCGACGTCGACGCCGGGGGCGAGGCGCTGCAGGGACGTGTGCCCGTCGAGGACCCGGGCGAGGCGGCTGCGCGTGTATTCCCCCAGGTACGTGACAACGTCGGCGCCCCGGCCGATGCGCCGCAGCAGGGTGCGGGCGCCGGGCAGTGCGGCCCAGCCGACCTCGTGGCCGTGGGTGAGGGCGACGACCCGCTCGATCCCGGCGCGGCGGCGCAGGCCGTCGGCGAGCAGGCCGAGCGGGGCGGCGGCGCCGAACCAGACGCTGTCGCAGCCGTGGGCGCGGGCCAGCGCGGCGGCGCGGCGGGCCACGCCGGGCGTGGGCAGGAGCATGCCGGTCGGCTCGCGCACCACCTCGAACGGCTGCTCGGCGTCGAACTTCTCCGCGTCCCGGAACGTGGAGGCGTAGACGACGACCGAGCCGGCGGGCTGGCGCACGGCGAGGTTGTGCACGAACTGCTGGATGCCGCCCGGGCGGGGCGGGAAGTCGTTGGTGACGAGCAGCGTCGTCATCGCTCGCCCCGCGCCCAGGCCCGCGCCTCCGCCATCCGCTCGACGGCGGTCGGATGGGATCCGAACAGGAACTGCTCGACCGGGTTTGGGTCGGGGTCGCCGAGGTTGACCAGGGAGAGCCGGCCCTGCATGGCCTCGAAGCCGGCCGGGTCGCCGGTGAGCTGCAGGGCGTGCCGGTCGGCGCGGGCCTCGACGCGCCGCGACACGAACGCCTGCGCCGGGCCGGCGAGCAGGCCCGCGACGGTGGCGACGGCGATCAGCAGCGCGACGGCGCGGGGGTCGCCGATCGCGTCGACGCCGGCGCGGCGCAGCAGACCGGCCCACGAGCCGAGCAGGTAGAGGGCGCACACGGCGGCGGCCGCGCCGAGCGCGCCGAGCAGCGTGCCGGTGAACACGTCGCCGTCCTTGGCGTGGCCGAGCTCGTGCGCGACGACCGACTCGACCTCCTCCTGGGGCGCCTTCTCCAGGAGGGTGTCGTAGACGACGATGCGGCGGGTCGGGCCGAGACCGGAGACATACGCGTTGACCGCGCGGGTCCGGCGGGACGCGTCGGCGACGAGCACGTCGCGCACGGGGACGCCGTCGCGTTGCGCCATGGCCATGAGCCGGGTCCGCTGCTCTCCGTCGGGCATCGGGGTGAACTTGTTGAAGACCGGCTCGACCAGGACCGGGAAGACGAACGACAGCAGCACCGTGAGCAGCGCCGCGCCGGCCGCGCCCCACGCCCACCACCAGCGCGGTGCGAAGTGGGTCACGGTGAAGAAGCCGACGAGCGCGACCGCGCCGATCACCGCCCCGACGGCGTAGCTCTTGAGCATGTCGACGGTCCAGCCGGACCAGTCCTGCGTGGACAGCCCATAGCGCCTGAGGATGGACTGGCGCCAGGCGGCGAGGGGCAGCGCCGCGATCTCGCCGACGAACACCACCGCGAGGCCGCCGAGCAGCGCCCGGGCCAGCCAGTGGCCGCCGAACGGCCGGGACACCTGCTCGACGATCCACGCGCCGGCCGGGGTCAGGCCGAGCAGGACCGCGACGAGCAGGCCGAGGGCGAGGGACAGGTAGGTGCCGGGGCGCAGGGCCGCGTGGAACGCCCGGCCTCTGGCGACGGCGTCGACCGGCAGCGTGTCGAGCGCGGCGAGCTGGTCGCCGCGTGGCGCCGGCGGAGCCGACCATGGCACCCGCAGCGCCGCGACCACCACGACCGCGACGAGCAGCACCGCGAGGGTGATCGCCGCCCATGCGCGAGGGGACACGCCGCACCTCCTGGTGAGAAAACTCCGCAAGCTTATGCGGCGCGGTGCCGCCCCGCCCGGCGTGGTGCCGCCGCCTCGACGTGGGTGGGGTCGAGCACGGTGACCTCGAACCCGGCGCGTTCGAACACCTCGATCGCGCGGACCTCGGCCGCGCCGAGCTGGTGCAGCGCAGGCGGGGTGTCCAGCAGCAGGGTCACCACGCAACCGCCGCAGGCGGTGCCGCGCACTGAGCAGGTCTCGCAGTCGACGAGCATCGCTCCTCCTCCGTTGACCGTCCGTAGCTCCACGGTAAGCGGGGGGTACGACAAAAATGAGGATCCGCAGGTCAGGACCGGGACAGGCGGCGTAGCAGGGTGTCGTTGCCCAGCGGGTACGCACCGTGGCGCCGCACGCCGTCGATGACCTCCTTGTCGGAGGAGATCACCACGATCGGCCGACCGGCCGGCTCCGCCCTGACCAGGCGCCGGATCAGCTCGTCGGCGGTCTCGCCCTTCTTCGAGAACAGCACCCGCACGCCGCGGGGTGCCGGTGGGAGGCCGACGACCCGCTCGGCGCCGTCGAACACGACGGTGACCTCGGCCCTGGTCTGCGCGACCAGGCCGCCGACCCCGGCGACCAGGCGGTTGCGCTGCTGCTCGAGGGAGAGCTCGCCGTAGCCCTTCTTGGTGACGTTGTAGCCGTCGACGATCATGTGCGCCTTCGGCAGGCTCAGCAGCTGGTCGAGCCGGGCCGGGTCGTCGGCGTCCAGGGCCCGGGCCGCACCGGCGCCGTTGGCGTTCTCGGGCCGGTCGGCGTCGTGGTCGGCGACGAAGTCCGCCGGCAGCCGGTCGGTCGGGTCGAGGGCCAGCTCACGGCGCAGCCCGACGGCGGCCTGGCCGATCGTCTCCAGCAGCAGCCACAGCCGGGCGTCGTCGACCGCCCGGGCGTCCTTGGCGCTCTGCCGCTGGGCCCCGGCCGCGGTCTCCGCCTCGGCGAGCTTGGCCCGCATGCGGCGCAGCTCGGCGTCGTGGTCGGCGGTGGCCCGGGTGGCCCGGCCCTTCTCGCTGGCGAGCATGTCGGTCGCCTTGCGCTCCTTGGCCTGGCTCTCCCGCAGCGCCTTGCCCAGCGAGCGGACCTCCTCGCGGAGGCCGGACGTCTCGTCGCGGAGCCGGGCCAGCTCGTCGCGGAGCTTGTCGGCCTCCACCCGGGCGACGGCGCGGTCGTGCTCGGCCCGGGCGAGGCGCTGCTCGACGTCGCGGATGCGCTCGGACGTGGCGGCGCCCTGCGCCTCGGCGCGGACCGTGTCGGTGGCGCGTTCGACCAGGTCACGCCATCCGTCGGGGCGGGCGAGATACGCCAGCGCGGCGACCTCGACGGGGTCGGCGGCCGGTGGTGCCACCCCTTCCAGGATGGATGCGCCCAGGTCACCGGCTTCGTTGACGACCCTGGTGGCGAGGCGCTGGCGCAGCAGCGGGTCACCGGACAGCTGCATCGCGATGACCTGGCCACCGAGGCGGGCGCGCCGGTTCGGCGCGAACTTCGCGACCCGCCGCAGCGGCATGGGCAGCTCGTCGAGGGGCAGGCCGGTCATGGCACCGGCGGCGAGGGAGATCACCCGCTGGCGGATGGTCTCGGGCAGCACCGGCTCGATACCGCCGTCGGAGTCGGGCAGGTCCACCTCCTCCGGCACAGACGTCACCACGGCCTCGTCGTCGAGGTCATCGGGAACGTCGTGCGCGGGCATCACTCCAGTGTCGCATTGTCGACCAGATTCGCCCCGGATGGTCTCCGGCACCGCCGGCTTCCCTCGAAAGGCTAAAAGCTGACATATCCTTATTTCACCCGATTGGGGTACGCCACCGAGGAGGCCCGACATGCAGCCGCCGGTACCCGAGAACGAAACCGAACGGATCTCGACGCTACGGGCGCTGGCGGTCCTCGACACTCCCCCGGAGACCGACTTCGACGACATCGTCAGGATCGCCTCCGAGGTGTGCGGTGCGCCGATCTCCCTGGTCACGCTCGTGGACACGGAGCGGCAATGGTTCAAGGCCAAGATCGGCCTGACCGGTCCCACCGAGACACCCCGTGAGGTCGCGTTCTGCGCCCACGCGATCATGGGACGGGACCTGATGGTCGTGCCGGACGCCACCGAGGACGCGAGGTTCGCCGACAACCCTTTCGTGCGGGCCGAGGACGGCATCCGGTTCTACGCCGGCGCCCCCCTGCTGACCAGCGAGGGCGCCGCGCTGGGCACCCTGTGCGTGGTCGACCACGCGCCGCACCGCCTCAACCTCGACCAGATGCGGGGGCTGCGGGCCCTGGCCAAGCAGGTCACCGAGCTGCTCGAGCTACGGCGCCTCGTCGTCACCTCGGTCCTCGAAGGGCACCCGGAAGCCAGGTCGGTTGATCTCACGTACCTGACCGAGGCCCGCATCCGGGAACTGCGGCCCATCGCGGACGCCAGGAACATCGCCATCACCCTTGGTGTGACCGATGCTGCGTCGGTACAGGCGGATCCTGGCAGACTCTCCAGAGCGCTGGACTACGTCGTCTTCTCCGCCCTCAAAGTGGCACCGGCGGGCGGGAGGGTCGCGGTGCGCGTGCTGGGCGCGCCGGTGCCGACGGTGGAGATCAGCCACGCCGGCGGGTCGATCGCCCCCGAATGGCAGGCCGACCTCGACGGCACGCGGGAGGCCGACGAGCTGGTCCCGCGGGCCGTGGCGGACATCCTGCGGGCCCACGCCGCGACCGTGGTGCGCACGAACGCCACGATCGGCTCGCCGGACGTCCGGTTCGAACTGCGTTTCCCGGCGCACTGAGGAATTTTTGTCACACCCTGGTCGTAGTGTGCGCGCGTGGCCGACTACCACCAGGAAACGCTCGATGCCCTGTTCGACGACCCACGTGCGGCGACGCTGTTCGCGTCGACGTTCGTGGTGGTCGACCTGGAGACGACCGGCGGCGCGCCGGACGGCGGCGGCATCACCGAGATCGGCGCGGTCAAGGTCCGCGGCGGCGAGATCCTGGGCGAGTTCGGCACGCTGGTCAACCCCGAGGAGCGGCTGCCGGCGTTCATCACGGTGCTGACCGGCATCACCGAGTCGATGCTGGTCGAGGCACCGACGATCGACACGGTGCTGCCGGCGTTCCTGGAGTTCGCCGCGGGCGCCGTGCTCGTGGCGCACAACGCGCCCTATGACACCGGCTTCCTCAAGGCCGCCTGCGCCAAGCACGGCTACGCGTGGCCGAAGCCGATCGTGCTGGACACCGCCGCGATCGCCCGGCGCGCCCTGGTCGCCGACGAGGTGCCCAACAACAAGCTGTCGACCCTCGCCCGGCACTTCCGCGCGAGCACCCAGCCGATCCACCGCGCCCTCGACGACGCCCGGGCCACCGTCGACGTCCTGCACGGCCTCATCGCCCGGCTGGGCAGCCACAAGGTGCACACCATCGGCGAGACGATCGAGTTCGTCAAGGCGGTCAGTCCGTCCCAGCGGCGCAAACGGCACCTCGCCGAAGGTCTGCCGGACGCCCCGGGGGTCTATGTGTTCCGCGGGCACAAGGACCGCCCGCTCTACATCGGGACCAGCTCGTCCATCGCGACCCGGGTCCGCAGCTACTTCACCGCCGCCGAGAAGCGGGCCCGCATCGACGAGATGATCAACGCGGCGGACCGGGTCGAGGCGATCCTCTGCGCCCACTCCCTGGAGGCCGAGGTCCGGGAGCTGCGGCTGATCGCGGCGCACAAACCGCCGTACAACCGCCGCTCCAAGTTTCCGGAGCGGGTCATGTGGCTCAAGCTCACCGGCGAGGCCTATCCCCGGCTGTCGGTCGTGCGTGAGGTGCAGCCCGACGGCGCGGCATATCTCGGCCCGTTCGGCTCCCGCCGCGGCGCCGAGCTCGCCGCCGCCGGCATCTATGACGCGCTGCCGATCCGGCAGTGCACCCACAAGCTGTCCCTGCGCACGAAGACCCCCGCGTGCGCGCTCGCCGAGCTCGGCCGCTGCCCGGCGCCGTGCGAGCACCGCATCTCCCCCGACGACTACGAGACGGCCGCCGCCGAGCCGTTCCGCACCGCGACGACCGGCGATCCCGGCCCCGTCGTGCGCGGCCTCATGGCCCGCATCGAGACCCTGTCCACCGCGGAGCGCTTCGAGGACGCGGCCACGATCCGCACCCGGTTGATCGCCTTCCTGCGCACGGCGATCCGCATGCAGCGGCTCGTCTCGCTGACCAGCCTGCCCGAGCTGATCGCCGCTCGACCGGCCGCGAAGGGCGGCTGGGAGCTGGCGGTGGTGCGACACGGCCGACTCGCCGCAGCCGGTGTTTCACCCCCCAGGGTGCATCCACAGCCGACGTTGGATGTGGTTCTCGCCACAGCTGAGACCGTCCTGCCGGGGCACGGGCCGACGCCCCGCGCGTCGCCCGAGGAGACCGAGCGGATCCTCGCCTGGCTCGAGCGACCGGAGACACGGCTGGTCAAGGCCGACATGGGATGGTCATCTCCGGCCACGGGCGCCGGCCGGTGGCGCCCATTTCTCACCCGTGCGGAGGCCGCCGCGTCGGTCAGAATCGACCTGGAAGGGTAAGCACATCGGACGATCGCACATACTCAAATGACCGATCGGATGCCACGAGGGAAACTAGGCTGGAACCTACCCAAACCCAGGCCCCCCCGGCCCGTCGGTGAGGAGGTGCCGCATGGAGCCCGGTCTGCATCAGTCCGGCGCGCCCCTGGATGCTGGCCCCTCCACGGCCACCGGCGCCAACTCCGGGTCCACGTCCGCGCACAGCGAGTTCATGTTGGACCCACTGACGCCCGGGGGCAAGCCCAACGAGCCGGCGGGTTTCGTCCACACGCTGCCGACGGGCTTCACGATCGGTGGCGCTTCGCCTCCACCCCCCGTGCCCGGCGCCACGGACGCCCACCAGCTGCGCGACGCGGTGGGCGAGGTCCTGCTCGGGCCGAGGGGGCTGCCGACCGCGGCCATCAACGTGCCGGAGGCCCCGACCCGGCGTCGCCGCCCCGCACACCCGGCCGAGCGGCACCATTCGGATCGCAACACCAGGGACGACACCAGAGACGGGAACCAGCAGGACAGGCAGCGGGCCGACCGTCCGTACGTGGACCGGACCTCAGCCGACCAGTCCGACCCCGGCCGCCCCACCTCCGACGCCCACCAGCCTGACGTTCACGGGCCCGGCGCTCACGGGCCCGGCACGCACGAGCCCAGCCGCCATGAGTCCAACGGACACGAGCCCGGCAGTCACCAGCCCGGCGATCTGCAGCCCGACGGCCACGGGTCCGGCACCCACGACACGAACCCGCAGGACCATGGCCCGCAGGACCGCAGTGCGCAGGACCGCGACCCGCACGACCACGGCCCGCACGACGACGGTGCGTGGGACGGAAATGCCCGGCGCCGCGAGCCGCAGGACGTAGCACCGCAGGAGCCGAGCGCGCAGGGCCGAGGGTCCCAGGACGGCAGCGGCGGCGACCGGGGAGAGCAGGGCGGATCGTCACAGGGCCCGAACGCGCAAGACCGGAGCTCCCGGGACAGCGGCGCACAGGACCAGGCAGCGCGGGACCACGTAGCGCAGGACCAGGTAGCGCACGGCGGCGGTGGCGGAGATCGAGGTCGCGGCGGCGCGGGTGGCGGCGGGGAGCTCCGCTCGCAACCGGGCCGGGCGGAAGCGCAGACAGCGGAGCGCCACCCGGCAGCGCAGGCCGTGCGGGACGACCAGACGAACGACGCAACGCCCGGGCAGCGCATGCCGCAGGAGGACGAGAGCCGGCAGGGAGTGACGGCCCGGCAGTTCGCGCGGGATCACGCTCCGGACGACACGGCCGCGAAAACCGAAGGCGCCACGACCAAAACCGGCACCGCCACAGCCGCCACAGCCGGCACCGCCACAGCCGGCACCGCTACAGCCGAAACCGCCGCAGCCGATTCCGCCACAACCGGGACCGCCGGCACTGCCACAACCGGGACCGGCGGAACCGAGGCAGTCACAGCCGAAACCGCCGCAGCCGAAACCGCCGTAGCCGGAACCACCGCAGCCGAGACGACCACAGCCGGTGCCGGGGCTGCCACGACCAGGGCCGCCGGGCACGGAACGGCTGAGCGCCGAGAGCCACGCGACCAGCAGGAGACGCCCGGGCAGTGGGCGGTTCAGGGACAACGGGCGGCGCAGGGCCAACGGGCTCCGCAGGACCACGGCGACACGCGCAGGGACTGGCCGGCCAACGAACGGCCCGCGGGGTCCCGGCCGCCTGTGGCCCGGCCCGGTCCAGGTGGCCAGCGAACCGGCACTGAACGACAGGGCGGCGAACGCCCCCGCAACGAACGATCCGTCGTCGAGCGTCCCGCCACCGACCGGCCGACCGCAGACCGGCCGACCGCAGACCGGCCCACGCCAACGGCGGACGGCCCCCCACAGACCAGGCCCGCAACAGACCGCCCGGCCACCGACAGGCCAGCCACGGACAAGAGCGCCACGGACAGGCCCGCTGCGGACAAGGCCGCAGCCGCGGACAGGCCCGCCGCGGACAAGGCCGCAGCCGCGGACGACACCGGTGCGGCGCGGGCGGGCAAGGATCGGGACGTGAAGCGGGCGGTGCCCGTCGACGACCGGTTCGCGGCGCCCCGGGCGAGGCTCACCGCGCCGCCGACCGAGGACTCGCCGGCGGTGCCGCCGCCGCCGACGTACTCGGCGCTCGTGGGTGGGGCGGTGCCCGGGGACCCGACGTCGACGTACTCGGCGATCATCGGGTCGCGGCTGCGGGCGATGCTGCCGTGGCAGACGGCCGAGGACCCCATGGTCAACGTGCTGCGGTCGCACAAGACGATCCACCCGACGGGGGACGTGGCGTTGCTGCGGCGGGCGTACTCGACCGCTGAGCAGATGCATCGCGGGCAGATGCGCAAGAGCGGGGAGGCGTTCATCTCGCACCCGCTCGAAGTGACGGAGATCCTCGCCGACCTGGGGATGGACACGACGACGCTGGTGGCGTCGCTGCTGCACGACACGGTCGAGGACACGGACTACACGCTCGGCGCGCTCGAACGGGACTTCGGCGGCGAGGTGGCGCTGCTCGTCGACGGTGTGACGAAGTTCGACAAGATGTTCTACGGCGCCGACGCCGAGGCCGAGACGATCCGCAAGATGATCGTCGCCGCCGGGCGGGACGTGCGGGTGCTCGTCATCAAGCTGGCGGACCGGCTGCACAACATGCGGACCCTCGACGCGCGGTCGATCAAGTCGCAGGTGCGGATCGCGACGGCGACGCGGGAGGTGCTGATCCCGCTGTGCGAGCGGCTCGGCATCCAGGCGTTGAAGCGGGAGCTCGAGGACTGGGTGCTGCGGGCGGTCAGCCCGGGCGGGTACGCGCTGATCGACGAGTACGTCAGGCAGCGCACCGGCTGGGACGGCTACCTGGAGCGGATCATCTCCGCGGTGAACACGGACCTGCGGAAGTTCAGCATCGACGCGCAGGTGTCACCGCGGCCGCGGCACCTGTACTCGATCTGGAAGGACACGGTCGACGGCAACTACGAGGACCCGCACGACATGCCGCGGGTCGTCATCATCGTCGACGGGCCGGAGACGGACTGCTACGCGGCGCTGGGCGCGGTGCACGGCAAGTGGCGGCCGGTGCCCGGGCGGTTCAAGGACTTCATCGCCACGCCGAAGGGCAACAACTACAAGTCGCTGCACACCACGGTGCTCGGGCCGGAGGGACGCTCCCTGGAGGTGCTGATCCGCACCGAGGAGATGCACCAGGCCGCGGAGTACGGCATCGTCGCCAACTTCCGGTACCCGCACACGGCGGCGCGGTTCGGCCCGGCGAGCAAGGCGGAGCAGCTGAACTGGCTGCGGCGCCTGCTGGACTGGGAGGCGGCGGCGTCGGACCCGTCGCAGTTCATCGCGTCGCTGCGCTGCGACCTCGCCGAGGACCAGATCCTGGTGCTCGCCGAGGGCGGTGGACGGCCGGTGCTGCTGCCGCAGGACGCGACGCCGGTCGACCTCGCCTACATCCTCGGCGCGGACGTCGGCAACCGATGTATCGGTGCGAAGGTCAACGGGCGGCTGATCGCGGTGTCGTCGCCGCTCGCCGACGGCGACGCGGTCGAGATCATCACGCGGACGGGGCAGCGCGACGAGTTCGACTTCGACGCGGACGCGCCCGCGCGGGGGCCGTCGCCGGAGTGGCTGGAGTTCGTGAAGACGCCGCACGCCAGGCTGCACATCAGCCGGTGGTTCGAGGCGCACGAGGCGCCCGCGATCACGGTCGCCAACAAGGTGCGCCTGGGCCGGCTCGCGATCGGGCTGGCGCTGCGCCGACAGGGCCGCGGCCTGGCCAGCGACCTGCCCCTGGTCCGCCTCGCGACCAGGCTCGGATATCCGGACCTGGAGACGCTGCTCGTCGCCGTCGCCGACCACAGCCGCACCGCGGACGAGGTGGTCGAGGAGTTGATCGCCCTGGTCGACCACTCCCCCAGGTAGGGCACTAGCCTTTCGCAGATGACGGTGAAACAACAGCTGCGGATGGCGGCGTACCGGACGTTCTACCGTCTCCCGGCCCGTTGGAAGCGCCGGATCGTGCGGACGTTCCAGCCGACGTACACGGTCGGCGCGGTCATCCTGGTCCGCGACCCCGAGGCGACGCGCATCCTCCTGCTGCGCCAGCCGCCCGGCGCCGGGTGGAACCTGCCGGCCGGCCTCATGGACCGCGGCGAGCGCCCGGTGCAGACCGCGGCCCGCGAGCTCGCCGAGGAGACCGGCATCAAGGTGCCCCTCGACAGGTTCCGGCCGGCCAACCCGAACGCCGTCGTGCACACCCGCGGCCAGTGGATCGACATGGTGTTCGAGACCGAGGTCGAGCCGTCCGACACGTTCGAGATCGACGGCGCCGAGGTCATCGAGGCCGCCTGGCACCGCCTGGACGGGCTGCCGCCGCTGACGGTGTCGACGTCGCAGCTGCTCGCCCACTACGGGATCGGGCCGTACAAGGACTACCCGGAGGTACTCACCAAGTGAAGCTCTGCGCGGTGATCCTGGCGGCCGGGGAAGGGCGCCGGCTGCGGCCCCTGACCGAGCACCTGCCGAAGGCGCTGTGCCCGGTGGGCAACGTCGCGCTGCTGGACCGGGCCATGGCCAGGGTCGCCGCGCTGGGCATCACCGGCCCGGATGACCTGGCCGTCAACGCCTGCTACCTCGGCGAGCAGGTCGTCGCGCACGTCGGGAGTCGCGCACACCTCTCCGTCGAGCCGGGCGATCCGTTCGGTACGGCCGGCGGCCTCGCGCTCCTCAAGGACTGGATCGGGGGCCGGGGCGTCCTGGTCGGCAACGCCGACGCGTACCTCGCGCCGGCGGATGCGACAGACATAGCCGAGCTGCTGACCGGCTGGGACGGCACCACGGTGCGGATGCTCGGCGTCCCCGGCCCGCCGAAGGAGTTCGGCACGCACCGGTTCGCCGGCTTCTCCCTGCTGCCCTGGGACCTGGTGGAGCGCCTGGAGGCGGTCCCGTCGGACCTGGTGCGCACCACCTGGCGGCCGGCGGAGCGGGAGGGACGCCTGGAGGTCGTCGAATACCGGGGCACCTATCTGGACACCGGCACACCGCGCGACTACCTGAAGGCCAACCTGCACGCCGTGCACCACCGGAATCTGATCGCGCAGGACGCCTCGGTGACCGGTCCGGTGCGGGAGGCGGTCATCGGCAGCGGTGCCGTCGTCGCGGGTCGGGTCACCCGTGGCGTGGTGTGGCCGGGCGCGGAGGTGCGGGCGGGCGAGACGCTGCGCGACGCGATCCGGGTCGGGCGGGAGCTCACCGTCGCGGCGGATTAGCATGACGGTGTCCACATGCTGGAAGGAGCACCGCAGGTGATCACCGCGATCGTCCTCATCGACTGCGCGACCGACTCGATCCCCGAGGTGGCCGAGAACATCGCCAACCTCCCCGGGGTCAGTGAGGTCTACTCCGTCGCCGGCAACGTCGACCTGATCGCGATGGTGCGGGTCCGGCAGTTCGAGGAGATCGCCGAGGTCATCGCGGGCGGCATCTCGAAGGTGCCGGGCGTCGTCGACACCGACACGCACATCGCGTTCCGCGCCTACTCGCAGCACGACCTGGAAGAGGCGTTCTCGATCGGCCTGCCCGACACTGACTGATCACGGCTTGCGAATTTCCGGCTAATTTCGGCCGCCCCGCCGAAAGCCGTGCGCCGCAGCTGTCGGCAAGCCGTAAGAAACCAGCAAAAGCGCTGGTTACGGCGCCTGCAGTGGGCGAAATCGCAGCGAGTCGGCCGCAATGACCCGGTAATCTCGACGCCCATGAGGATCGGCATCGTCGGAGCCACGGGTCAGGTGGGCAGCGTCATGCGCCACATCCTGGCCGAGCGTCAGTTTCCGGTAGACCAGTTGCGCCTGTTCGCGTCCGCCCGTTCCGCCGGGCGGCCCATCGACTGGCAGGACACGCAGATCACGGTGGAGGACGCGGCGACCGCCGACTACTCCGGCCTGGACATCGTGCTGTTCTCCGCCGGCAAGGGCACGTCGAAGGAGCTGGCGCCGAAGGTGGCCGCCGCCGGTGCCGTCGTCGTCGACAACTCCTCCGCCTGGCGGATGGACCCGGAGGTGCCGCTCGTCGTCGCGGAGGTCAACCCGCACGCGATCGCGGACCGGCCGAAGGGCATCATCGCCAACCCCAACTGCACCACGATGGCCGCGATGCCGGTGCTGCGCCCGCTGCACGACGAGGCCGGCCTGGTCGCCCTGGTCGCCGCCACCTACCAGGCGGTGTCCGGCGCCGGGCTCAACGGCGTCGCCGAGCTCGACGAGCAGGTCCGCAAGGTCGCCGACGGCGCGGCCGCGCTCGCGTTCGACGGTTCGTCCGTCGAGTTCCCCGCGCCGAAGCAGTTCAGCCGGCCGATCGCGTTCAACGTGCTGCCCCTCGCCGGTTCGATCGTCGATGACGGCTCGTTCGAGACCGACGAGGAGCAGAAGCTCCGCAACGAGAGCCGCAAGATCCTCGAGCTCCCGGGCCTGAAGGTGTCCGGCACGTGCGTGCGGGTGCCCGTGTTCACCGGCCACTCGCTGCAGCTCAACGCCCGGTTCGAGCGGCCGATCTCGGTGGCCCTGGCCCTGGAGCTGCTCCAGGCCGCGCCGGGTGTCGTGGTGACCGACGTGCCGACGCCGCTGCAGGCGGCCGGCGCCGACCCGAGCTTCGTCGGCCGGATCCGCGCCGACGAGACCGTGGACAACGGCCTCGCCCTGTTCGTGTCCAACGACAACCTGCGCAAGGGCGCCGCCCTCAACGCGGTCCAGATCGCCGAGCTGCTGGTCAAGTAGGTGGTTGGGGAGGGGACGAACCCCTCCCCAACACCTCAGACGTGCCGGCCGAACCACTCCAGGATCGCGTCGAAGCGGGCGACCCGGTGCGACGGGCGCCCGGAGCGGGACAGCTCGTGCCCCTCCCCCGGGAACAGCAGCAGCTCCACCGGGGTGCCGCGCCGTTTCAGCGCCACGAACAGCCGCTGGGCCTGCTCGACCGGGCAGCGCCAGTCCTGCTCCGAGTGGATGATCAGCATCGGGATGTCGATCTTGCCGGCGTACGTGAGCGGGCTCTGCTGCTCGAACGATCCGCCGTCGGCGCCGTACAGGGAGTCCGCGAACACCCAGCCGATGTCCGAGCTGCCCTGGAAGCTGTCGATCGCGTTGACGGCCCGCTCGGAGATCGCCGCCTTGAAGCGGTCGCCGTGCCGGCCGGCGAGCCACGTGGTCATGAACCCGCCGTGCGAGCCGCCGAGGACCCCGACCCGGTCGGCGTCGAGGTCGTCCTCCGCCAGGGCGGCGTCCAGCAGGGCGAGAAGGTCGGTGGCGGTGACCTCGCCGACGTTGCCACGCACCGCCCGGCCGTGCGCCTCGCCGTAGCCGGACGAGCCCCGGGGGTTGCCGTACACGACCGCGTAGCCGGCGCCGGCGTACACCTGCGCCTCGTCGAAGAGCCGCCAGCCGTACTGCGCGAACGGCCCCCCGTGGATCATCAGCAGCACCGGGTGCGGGCCGTCGCCGGCGGGCTTGACCACCCAGCCGTGCACCGGATAGCCGTCGGGCGCGGTGGCGTTGATCTCGACCTGCTCCAGGGCCGTGACACCGGCCGAGAAGTCCGACAGCTTCAGGTCACCGGCGTAGACCTCGCCCCAGTCCGCCAGGCCCGCGATCGTCGCGACCACCGTGTCGCCCGCGACGCCGAACCCGGCGACCTGCCGCTCGCCGTCCAGCAGCACCTCCGGCGTACCCCCGTCGAACGGCACCCGCAGCAGCTGGACGGCGCCGCGGTGCTCGTTGGTGAACAGGACCCCACGGTCCGTGGCGGCGATGTCACCGCCGGGCGCGGCGAGGGTGTACGCCTCCGGGTCGAGCAGCTGCGTCGCCGTCCCGCCCTCGACGGGCACCGACCACAGGGACTCGTTGCGGACCACCGGGTCGACCCGGCCCTCGCCGGCGAGGCTGGCGGTGAACAGGACGGAGCGGCCGTCCGGCGCCCACCGGCACAGGCCCACGCTGAGCGTGGTGTCCGTCAGCGCCCGGATCTCGCCGCCGTCGGCCGGCATGACGCACACGTCGGCGGCCAGGTCGTCACCCCACGTGTCGTGCTGTTCGGAGACGAACGCCAGGGACCGCCCGTCGGGGCTCCAGACCGGGTCGCCGTGGCTGCGCTCGCCGTCGGTGACCTGCGTCAGCGAGCCGTCGAGGTCGGCCACGAACAGGTGCGCCGGGCGGTCCAGCAGGAACCCGAGGCCGTCGACGCGGTAGAAGTACCTGGTGATCCGCCGGGGCGCCTCCCCGTCGGCGCCGATCTTCTCGCCGTCCTCAGTCTTGCCGGTGCCGTAGCGCCCCTCGGCCGGCACCCGCGCGGAGAACGCGAGGCGGGCGCTGTCCGGTGACCAGGCCGGTGTGCCGGCGCCCAGCGGCAGGTCCGTCAGCCGCCGCGGCTCACCGCCGGCCAGGGGCAGGACGCACAGCTGCGGCGCGCCGTCGTGCTCGGCCTTGGCGCCGCCCGCGCGGCTCCCCGCCGCCTTCGTCGCGCGCAGGAACGCGAGCCACCGTCCGTCCGGCGAGATCCGCGGGGCGCTGTCGTGCCATCCGTGGGTGAGCTGGGTGGGCGCGGCGCTCCCGTCGGTGCGAAGGAGCCAGAGCTGGGAGGTGTACGAGTCCGCCGCGAACTCGAGGCGGCTCACCGCCACGACGGCGGTCCTGCCGTCGGGGCTGACCGTAGGCGCACCGGGTAGGCGCATTTGGGACAGATCGTTTGGCTTCACGCACCGCACAGTAGCCTGGGTCACACTTCTTACTCGTGGGTAACCTCCTACCTCTACCCTACGAATCCATGGAGTTCCTGGACCAGTCCTCGGGCCAGTTCTTGGACCGGGGTACCGATCGCCTGGCGCTGCACGCGTATCCGGTCGACGACGCCGCGACCCTCGCCGTCCTGTGGCCCGCGATGGGCGT
The DNA here is from genome assembly GCF_016862795.1 of Dactylosporangium siamense. Taxonomy (GTDB): domain Bacteria; phylum Actinomycetota; class Actinomycetes; order Mycobacteriales; family Micromonosporaceae; genus Dactylosporangium; species Dactylosporangium siamense. Next base: position 26,808 of record NZ_BONQ01000145.1, read on the forward strand.
CCCGGCCCGCTACTACCGGCATTTCGCTGCCGCGCTGAACGCCACCGGCATCGAGGTCGTGGTCGCCGACCTGCGCGGCACCGGCGCCTCCACCCCGCGCCCGTCCCGCGCCTCCCGGTACGGCCTCGCCGAGCTCACCGCCGACGTCGAGGCCGTCCTCGACACCCTCAAGCCCCGCCGGGCCGGCCGCCGCACCCTGCTCGTCGGGCACTCCCTCGGTGGCCAGGCGTGCGCCCTGCACCTCGCCACCCGGCACGCCGCCGGCCTGGACCCGGGCGTCGACGGTCTCGCGCTGCTCGCGGTCGGCCTGCCGTACTGGCGCTGCTACCCGGGCCTCCGGGCCCCCTCCACGCTCGCGTTCACGTCCTCCCTGGCCGCCGTGTCCGCGCTCCTCGGCGTCTGGCCCGGGTGGGGCTTCGGCGGCCGCCAGTCCCGCGGCGTGATCGGCGACTGGGCGCACACCGCCCGCACCGGCCGCTACCCGACCCTGGCCGGCGTCGACATCGAGGCCGCGCTGCCGGGCGTGCGGCTGCCGGTGCTGGCCGTCGACATGGAGACCGACCAGTACACGCCCGCGCCGACGGTCGACTTCCTCACGGCGAAGCTGTCGGCCGCGTCCGTCACCCGCGCGCACTACTCCGCCGCGGACGCCGGCTCCCCGATCGACCACTTCACCTGGGCCCGCCACGGCACGCTCCTGGCAAGCCGGGTCGCCGACTGGTTCTCGCCGTAGCGTTTTTTCGGTGGGGTACCGCGACGCCCCTCGCCGTGGTGCCGTGGCGCCGCTCGCCGTGATGGCGTGATGCCGTGATGCCGTGGCGCTCATCGTGGTGCGGCGGCCTCGGCGAGTCTGGTCGCGGTGTGCTCGGTGAGCGGTTCACCGTGGCCGAAGCAGGCGATCCTCGGCCGGAGGCCGGCCTGGCGCTGGAACGACACCGCCGCCCGTGCCGGGTCGGTGTTGAACACGCCGAGCATGACCGTGCCGTCCGGCGCGCGGGCGATCGTGTCGCCGGTGAACAGCACCCCGTGCTCCGGCAGGTGGAACGCAACACTGCCCGGGGTGTGACCCGGCACGGCGACGGCGACGGCCTGGACCCCGCCGCCGAGGTCGATGAGGTCGCCGTCGCGCAGCTCCCGGTCGACCCGGGCCGGAGCCGGCCGGTCGTCGGGCATGGTCGCGTGGACCTGGTCGTACAGCTGCCGCTCCCAGCCTTCCAACACCGGCGGCGGGTTCTCCGCCTCACCCCGGACGACCTGGGCGTCGTCGCGGTGCGCGGCCACGCTGACGTCGCCCCAGGCGGCGACGTCCGCGGCCGATCCGACGTGGTCGACGTGCGCGTGGGTGAGCAGGACCTGCCGCAGGTCGCCTCGCCGGTGGCCGAGGGCTTCGACGGCCTTCGCGATCCGGGGCGCGGACCCCGGCAGGCCGGTGTCGACGAGGGTCAGCCCGTCGGGGCCGCACCACAGGTACGCGTGGCCGACCGGGGATCCGAGCAGGTACAGCGTGCGGGGCAGCAGTTCGACCAGGTTCATCCCCGGACCGTAGGCACCCCGGGCGGCCGGCGCCCAGCCCGCTTCACCGACGGCGGATCCGCCCACGGCGAACCCCCGCACGCACCACACCTTGCCCCGCGCGGCACACCACCGGCGCGCACCCACACGACCGGTGGCCAACGTCGCGGACCGGCCACACAGGCGACCGCCACACAAGCGACCGCGGGACGACTGTGATCAACCGTCGCGTGACCGGGAAGCGGATCCGACGGGGGCAGCGACGCGTGTGTGCGGCCACGACCCGACTGCCGGGTCCAGGCCGCACAGCACCAGCGATCTTGCGACTACCTGGTTGATCGGTGGCTCGTGGGTGCCAGTTATCAACCAGGTAGTCGAGGTTTCCCAAGTGGGCGGGCAAGGCCCGGATCCGATCTGGGCGCACCGGGCCGCCCGGACCGCCGAATCGATCTTGCGCAGCATGATCGAAGGGCGACACCGGCCGTCCACGCAGCCGGGGGCACTCCTTCGACCATGACGAAGATTCACTTCGGCTGCGGACGAAAGCGCGCGAAGGACTACTTTTCGGGCATCGGTTCCGATCCGCGAGGGGCGCGTCGGCGACCGCAGGTCGCGTCGTGGCCGGCCGCGGCCGCGGGCTTGTCACGACCACAGGTCGTGGCTGCGGGCTTGTCACGACCGCAGGTCGTGTCGCCGCGACTGTCCGCGGAGGTGGCAGGGAGGCCGTTCACGGCCGACCGGTGGCTGACGGGAGCGGCGGGCCGTGCCCACGACGGACCGGAGCCGGCAAACGGCGACGCCCCCGGCTTCAGGAGAAGCAGGGGGCGTCGCGCGGGTCGGATCAGTGGCCGCTGGTGATCTCTTCGCGGTCACGGTCGTCGTCGAGCTGGCGCGGCTTCGGGGCCGGGCCCGCCTTCTCGATCGGGTAGAAGAAGCCCTTCACCGTCGGGGCCAGGGCACCGAGGCGGTTCATCTTCTTCGGCACGACCCAGCCGCCGTACTCGAGGCCGTGGTGGGCCTCCTCGTCCGACGGGCCATGGCCGTTGCCGGAGGGCAGCGGCTGGTGGATCTCGACGAACTTGCCGTCGGGGAGGCGGCGGATGATGCCGGTCTCCACGCCGTGGGCGAGGACCTCGCGGTCGTGCTGCTGGAGGCCGAGCGCGACGCGGAACGCCACGTAGTAGGCCAGCGGCGGCACGATGAGGATGCCGATGCGGCCGGCCCAGGTCATCGCGTTGAGGCTGATGTGGAACTTGTCCGCGACGACGTCGTTGCCGCCGGAGATCAGCAGGACCACGTAGAACGCGATGGCCATGGCGCCGAGGGCGGTGCGCAGCGGGTTGTCGCGGGGACGTTGCAGGAGGTTGTGGACCTCTTTGTCCTTGGAGAACCGCGCCTCGATGAACGGATAGAAGATCGGCAACATCGTCAGGATGCCTGGTAGCACCACCGTCGGCCAGAAGATCGGCGGGATGGTGTACCCGTCACCGTAGAAGAAGTCGAAGCGGATCTCCCAGGCCGGGAAGAGCCGGGTCGAGCCGTCGAGGAACATGACGTACCAGTCGGGCTGGCTCGCCGCGGACACGACCGCGGCCTTGTACGGGCCGAACAGCCAGATCGGGTTGATCTGGAACAGACCCGCCAGGGCGGCGATCATGGCGAACACGATCATGAAGAAGCCGCCGGCCTTGGCCGCGAAGCCGGGGAACATGCGCACGCCGACCACGTTGTTGTTGGTCCGGCCGGGGCCGGGCCACTGGGTGTGCTTCTGCTTCACCAGCAGGCCCATGTGGACGCTGATGAGGCCGAGCAGCGCACCGGGGACGAGCAGCACGTGGACGATGTACAGCCGGTCGAGGATCACCTCGCCGGGGAACTCGCCGCCGAACAGCGACGTGGTCACCCACGTGCCCACGATCGGGATGGACAGCATGATCGCGCTGGCGATGCGAAGGCCCGTGCCGGACAGCGCGTCGTCGGGGAGCGAGTAGCCGCCGAAGCCCTCGAGGAAGCCCATCCAGAACAGCAGGACGCCGACGATCCAGTTGGCCTCGCGGGGCTTGCGGAACGCGCCGGTGAAGAAGACCCGGAACATGTGCACCACGATCGCGGCCATGAACAGCAGCGCGGCCCAGTGGTGCATCTGGCGCATGAACAGGCCGCCGCGCACGTCGAACGAGATGTGCAGCGCGGTGTTGTACGCCTGCGACATCTCCACGCCGCGCAGGGGCGCGTAGCTGCCGTCATAGACGACCTCGCGCAACGACGGGTCGAAGAACAGGGCCAGGAAGATGCCGCTGAGCAGCAGGACGATGAACGAGTAGAGCGCGATCTCACCCAGCAGGAACGACCAGTGGTCGGGGAAGACCTTGTTCATCAACCGCCGCAGCGGGGTGGCCGCCTGGAACCGCTCGTCGAGGGCCCTGGCGGAGTTGGCCGGGAGGGCCCGGACGTCGATCTTGCGCCGTTTCATGGCCGCTCCCAGAAGGCCGGTCCGACCGGAATCTTGTAGTCCTGCGTTGCGATGAAGTAACCCTCATCGTCCACCGTAATCGGCAGCTGGGGCAAGGCGCGGCTGGCCGGACCGAAGATGGGCCGCGCGTTGTCCGTGATCTGGAACTGTGACTGGTGGCAGGGGCACAGCAGGCGGTTGGTCTGCTGCTCGTAGAGGCTTGCCGGGCAGCCGGCGTGCGTGCAGATCTTCGAGTAGGCCACGAAGTTCTGCCACTGCGAACCGTGGTTGAGCTCCTTGGCCTGCTTCTTCGTCAGCTCGGCGTCCTGCTCGCGGAGGTGGATGAGCAGCGTCGGCGAGTCGGCCCACTTGTTGGTGGCGCCGTGCGGGATGCCCGGGAAGACGGTGATCTGGCCGCCGACGCTGACGTCCGCGGGGCGGATCGGGGTGCCGTCCTCGTGCGTGAGGCGCACCGGCTTGCCGTCGTTGTGCTTGGGGTCCCAGCCGGTGGTGAAGAAGACGTTCTCGCCGTCCTGCGTCGGCGCCTTGATCAGCGAGCCGACGAGCAGGGCACCGGCGACCGCGCCGAGCGGCGCGGCACCGGCGAGGAACGCCAGGCCGACGAAGCGGCGGCGCTTGAGGCCGAGCTCGTCGCCCATGTTCAGGATCGTCGCCGCGGTCAGCACCTGCTCGGTGCTGTCCGACGGACCGTCGTGCCGCTCCTGGATCGACACCTCTTCGGGCAGGAGCTTCTTGCTCCACACCACGATGCCCAGGCCCAGGGACAGCAGGCACAGCCCGAGCGTCGCGCCGAGGACCGGCGTGTAGTACGGGAAGAGCGCGCGGTAGGTCGAGTCGCCCTCGCCGTACTTCCACGGCCAGGCGATGTAGGCGACCACGAACGCGGTGCCCATCAGGCCCGTGAGCAGGAACAGGAACGACAGGACGCGCTCGATGCGGCGCTCCGCGCGGGTGCCCGGGACCGGGAACCGCGGCGCGTAGTGCACGATCTGCACGCCGTCGCGGCGGGCGCCCTCCTTGACCAGGTCGAACCTGGTCAGCGACGCGTCGCTGGCGTCGAACTCGTCGTCGGACGGGTGGTGGGTGGTCATGACTTCCCTGCAATCCACAGCGTGGCGAACACGAGCGCCGCGATACCGACGAGGAAGATGACGAGGCCCTCGGGCACCGGACCGTACCGGCCGAGTGCCCAGCCGCCCGGGTCGGCCGCCTCGTTCTTGTTGAGGTCCTGGATGTAGGCGATGATCGCTGCCTTGTCGTCCGGGCTCAGCTGGTTGTTGCCGAACACCGGCATGTTCTGCGGACCGGTCAGCATCGCCGCGTAGATGTCACGGTTGGTCGAGTGCTGCAGCGACGGGGCGAACTTGCCCGAGGACAGCGCGCCGCCACCGGTGGAGAACGCGTGGCACGAGGAGCAGTTGACCCGGTACAGCTCACCGCCGTGCGCCAGGATCTTGTCGCTGCCGCGGGCCTGCTTGACCTGCTCGTCGAGGCTCTCCGCGCTCGGCAGCTGCGGGCCGCCGCCCAGCTCCTGGATGTAGGCGCCGAGCTCGGCGGCCTGGCTCTCGTCGAACTGCGGTGTCTTGCGCTCGGCCTGCGCCTCCTGGCGGGCCAGTGGCATGCGACCCGTGTTGACCTGGAACTCCACGGCGGCGGAGCCGACGCCGATGAGGCTCGGACCCCGGTTCTCCACGCCCTGGGCGTTGCGGCCGTGGCAGGTGATGCAGCTGACCTCGTAGATCGCCTTGCCGTTCGCCGCCGCGTCGGACAGCTTCACGGTCTCCTCGGCGCGGCCGACGCCCGGTGCGTACGCCGTGTAGAGGCCGCCGGCGAGCGTGAGCGCCGCGACCAGGCGCACGGCCGCCGACAACCGCCGTCGCAGCTTGCCCCGCGCCGCGCGCGCGCCACCCGGCACCAGCCGGGCAAGCGGCCGCTTGCTCTGCTCAGAAGTCATGGCCTCACCTTTGTCGTCATCACCTAAGTCGTCTCAAGAAGTGGGTGGTCCCCGGGAGCGTGTGACGCGCGGCCCGAACTCCTACTGGAGGAAGTAGATCATTGCGAACAGTGCGATCCACACCACGTCGACGAAGTGCCAGTAGTACGACACGACGATCGCCGCGGTCGCCTGGGCGGGGGTGAACCGGCCCATGGTGGTGCGGATCAGATAGATGATGAAGGCGATGAGTCCACCCGTGACGTGCAGGCCGTGGAAGCCGGTCGTCAGGTAGAACATCGAGCCGTAGCCGTCACCGTTGATCTTCACACCCTCGCCGACCAGGGTCACGTACTCGTTGGCCTGGCCCAGCACGAAGATCAGGCCCATCACGAAGGTCAGCGCGAACCACCGGCGCAGGCCGTGCACGTCACCGCGCTCGGCGCGGAACACGCCGATCTGGCAGGTGATGGACGACAGCACCAGGACCGTGGTGAAGGTCAACGCGTACCAGACGTTGAGGACCTCGGTGTGCTTCTCCCACAGCTCGGGAGCCGCCGCACGGATCGAGAAATACATCGCGAACAGCGCCGCGAAGAACATCAGTTCGCTGGAGAGCCACACGATCGTCCCGACACTGACCATGTTGGGCCTGGTCAGTGAGTGGATCTGGCTCTTGGCAATCGCTGGGGCCGCAGTCACGCCGTCATTATTGCCCCCCGATCATCACCGGCTTTTCACGGGGTCCACCAGAGTGGGGCGTTTCGTGCGTCGGCATAGTCTGGGGACGTGTTCCGAGCTGCTGAACCAGGGCCTCCGTCCGCCGCGGGCATCCTCGGTTCGTTCCACGTGTCCTGGCTGACCCTCGCGCTGATCGTCGCCGCCGGCCTCTACCTCGCGGGCGTGCTGAGCCTGCGCCGGCGCGGCGACCGCTGGCCCGTCGCCCGGGTCGTGCTCTTCCTCGGGCCGGGCCTGGGCTCGATCGCCGCGGTCACCATGACCGGCGTCGAGGAGTACGACACGACGCTGCTCAGCGTCCACATGATCCAGCACATGATGCTGTCGATGATCGCGCCGATCTTCCTCGCCCTCGGCGCGCCGGTGACCCTCGCGCTGCGCACCCTGCCGCCCCGGGGCCGCCGCGTGCTGCTCGCCGTGGTGCACTCGCGGGTCGCCCGCGTCGTGGCGTTCCCCCTGGTCGCGTTCGGCCTGTTCGTCGTCACGCCGTTCGCCCTGTACTTCACCGGCCTGTACGAGCTGACCATGCGGCACGAGTGGGTGCACGAGCTGACCCACGCGCACTTCATCGCCGTCGGCTGCCTGTTCTTCTGGCCGCTCATCGGCCTGGACCCGTTGCCGGGGCGCTGGCCGTATCCGGCCCGGGCCCTGCTCATGTTCCTGTCCACGCCGTTCCACACGGTCCTCGGGCTGACCATCATGCAGAGCAAGGAGCTGCTGGGCGGCGACTGGTACCCGTCACTCGGGCTGACCTGGGCCGACCCGGCGCACGACCAGGTCGTGGCCGGCGGCATCCTGTGGGCCGGCGGCGAGATCGTCTCGGTGACGATGCTCGCCGTGCTGGTCGTGCAGTGGATGCGCCAGTCCGACCGGGAGGCCAAGCGGGTCGACCGCCGGCTGGACCGCGAGGAGCGGCAGCGGCTCGAGGAGCAGGAGTGGTCCGCCCGCACCGGCATCGCCATCACCGATGACGGTACGATCCCCGAGGCACCCGCCACACGAGGAGCAGCGCGCACATGACACAGCACACGGTCCTGCTGTACAGCGACGATCCCGAGGTCCGCGACCGCATGCGGCTGGCCATCGGCAGCCGTCCCGCGGCCGACCTGTCGGTGAAGTTCGTCGACGCCTCCACCTACGCCGAGGTCGTCGGCCTCGTCGACGACACCGACGTCGACCTGCTGGTCCTCGACGGCGAGGCGACCCCCGGCGGCGGTCTCGGCATCGCCCGCCAGCTCAAGGACGAGATCACCAACCCGCCGCCGGTCGTCCTGGCGATCGCCCGGGCCGCCGACCGCTGGCTGGCGTCCTACGCGCGGGTCGAGGGCACGATCATGTATCCCCTGGACCCGGTCACCACCGGCAAGACGGTGTCCGACCTCCTGCGCTCGCTCCCCGTCCAGGGCTGAGGCATGGGCGAGCGGACCTGGCCCCAGCTGCTCAACGCCCTGCTCCGGGGCGAGGATCTGTCCCTCGACGAAGCCGGCTGGGCGATGGGCGAGGTGATGGCCGGCTCGGCCACCCCGAGCCAGATCGCCGCGTTCGTCGTCGCGCTGCGCGCCAAGGGTGAGACGATCACCGAGGTCGCCGGCGTCGCGGAGATGATGCTCTCCATCGCGCCGAAGGTGCCGCTCAGCGCCGCCCAGCGCGACGCCGCCGTCGACATCGTCGGCACCGGCGGCGACCGCGCCAACACCGTCAACATCTCCACCATGGCCGCGATCGTGACCGCCGCCGCGGGCGTGCCCGTGGTCAAGCACGGCAACCGCGCCGCCTCCTCCTCGACCGGCGCCGCCGACCTGCTCGAGGCGCTCGGGGTCACCATCGACCTCGGCCCCGACGAGGTCGCCCGCTGCGTCGAGGAGGTCGGCATCGGCTTCTGCTTCGCCGCCCGCTTCCACCCCGGCATGCGCCACGCCGGCCCCACCCGCCGCGAGATGGGCATCCCCACCGTCTTCAACTTCCTCGGCCCGCTCACCAACCCGGCGCAGCCCACCGCCGCCACCATCGGCTGCTTCGACACGCGCATGGCGTCGGTGATGGCCTCGGTGCTGGCCGGTCGCGGCTTCTCGGTGCTCCTGGTGCGCGGCGAGGACGGCCTGGACGAGTTCACCACCGGCGCCCCGACCAGGGTGTGGGTGGTCACCGGCGGCACGGTCACCGAAACCGTCCTCGACGCGGTCGACCTGGGCCTACCCCGCTCCGCCCCGGGCGACCTGCGCGGCGGCGACCCGGCCCACAACGTGGCCGTGGCGCACCGCATGTTCGCCGGCGAACCCGGCCCGGTCCGCGACGCGGTCCTGCTCAACGCGGCCGCCGCCATCGCCGCCCGCGCCGGCCTGTCCACCACCGACCTGCCGTCCCAGCTCCAGGCCGGCCTCACCCGCGCCGCCGCCGCCGTCGACTCGGGCGCCGCCACCGACCTCGTAACCCGCTGGTCCGCCTTCAAGCCGTAACCCCCTCCCCTCCGCGGGCGGCGGTGCGCCGGAAAGTTCCGGCCGGCGTGGCGCGGTTGGATCAAGGTCCGCCGAGGCCGAGGCCGAGGCCGAGGCGGCACGCGAGTACCTGGTCGATCACCGACCTCAGCAGACCACTCATCAACCAGGTAGTCAAAGGCTCGCCGGTGCCCACTTTGATGATCGACGGGGTTTGCGGTGGACGGGCCCGCCCCCGTCGTCTCGCGCGCATGGCGGGCGAGGAAGACGACAGACCTTGAGAGCCTGGAACCCGAACCCCCGGTCTTCATAGGCCACGCGCACGCGTCCGTTTCGACCGCGCCCTCGGGGCGCAGGTCGTGCGAGCAACGCGAGCATTGGGGGTGTGGGGTGAGAATC
>NZ_BONQ01000146.1 GCF_016862795.1 Dactylosporangium siamense
AAGGCCGCCGCGGAAGAAACAGCAAGCCACGTTTCGTCAACGGCGGTCCGTGCCCTCCGGGCACTGACCGCCGTTGACGAAACGTGGCGAACAACTCTCAGAAGAAGGCGCTGCTGTCGGCGGTCGTCGCGGGCGCGTTGACCCTCGGCTTCGCCGGCATGATGGCGAAGTCGTGCGGCGCGCCGGTCAAGGAGCAGGCGGAGGCCGCCAACCCGGCCCTCGAACTGGTCGACAGTCTCGCCTCGCGGCTGGTGCTCGGGTTGCAGTCGGACGCGACGATCCAGTACACGACCGCCGCCGGGGCGACCGTGATCGTGTCGCAGTCCATGCCGCGGCGGGCGTACCGGGGCGCGGGTGTCACGTACATCTCGACGCCGGACGGCACGTACCTGTGCCGGGCCGTGGCGCCGTCCCCCGCGCCGAGCTCGACGAAGGTCAAGAAGACCCCTCAGCCGGTCGTACAGTGCGACGAAGGGCCCGGGGTGGACGCCATGTCCCCGTCGCAGGCGAAGGCGATCAGCGACGCGTTCGGGGGCGATTTCATGGCGCCCGAGGCGGCGATGGGGCGGCTCGCGACCATCGCGCAGGGCGAGGACGTGCGGACCGGCACGTCGAAGCGCGGCGACGCGCAGTGCGTGTCGGTGACCGCGAAGGGGGTCCGGACCGAGACGGCCTGCGTGAACCCGGGCGGGCTGCTGGCGTACTTCGACGGGACCACCGACGCCGGCAGGTACACGCAGCTCACGCTGCAGTACACGACGCCGAGCGTGAGTGACGAGGCGTTCCTGCCGCCGACGGCCAAGCCGAAGACGCCGGCCAGGACGCCGGTGCGGAGCCCGAAGCCGAGTGGTACCGAAAAGTGATGCGACACGCCGCCCGCCGTCCCGGGCCGGTGCGATGGGCGGTGGGACGGTGACGGGCATGGAGCTGCACTGCGACACCTGCGCCCGGCAGCGGATCTTCGAGCGACCGGCCTGCACCGACCATCCCCGGGCGACCTGCCCCGACCGGGCCTGCACGGCCTGCGGCGCGGCGATCGTGGTGGCGCCGGTCATCCTGCTGATGGACCGGCGCTCGCGGGTGATCCTGCGGCAGGGGCGCAAGGCGGCCTGAACGGCCGTTCAGCTCTCCGTAGGTACCGTTCGGCGCAGGTTCCGTGCCGGTACACATTGAGGCTGGACAATCTGTTCATGAATCTCCGGCGCGCCGCCGTCCTCGCGCTCGCATGCGCGATGGCCGGCATCGTCAGCACCGCATCCCCCGCCGCCGCGGCCGGCATCGACGAGAAGCTGGCCGTCATGTCGACCTGGTCACAGCCGACCGCCGCCAGTTACAACGCCTGGAACGCCGCCCGCCAGCACCAGTCCGACTGGGCGTCCTACGCCTTCGACTGGTCCACCGACTACTGCTCGAGCAGCCCGGACCAGCCGCTCGGCTTCGACTTCCGGCTGTCGTGCCAGCGGCACGACTTCGGTTACCGCAACTACAAGTCGGTCGGGCAGTTCCCTGCCAACAAGTCCCGCATCGACGACGCGTTCTACCGGGACCTGAAGGCGAAGTGCGCCACGTACAACGCCTTCGTCAGACCGGCCTGCACCAGCCTCGCCTGGACGTACTACCAGGCCGTGGCCGCGTTCGGAAACCTGGTCGTGCGCGACGCCGACCTGCAGCGCGCCGCGGACCTCAAGGAACGCGGCGAGCTCGCCGCCGCCAAAGCACAAGCGAACGCATGAGCAAGGGGGGCCTCCGCGGAGGCCCCCCTTTTCTTGTACAGCTCAGTGCTCTTTCTTAAACAGCTCAGTGCTCGTTCTTGTACGGCTCAGTGCTCGGCGCCGCGCCGCGTGCCGGTGTAGTACTCGAACATCAGGCCACACGTCGCGACGAGGACCGAGATCAGGCCGACCGCGACGAGCCACCACTGGTCGAACGCGAGGCCCAGGCACGCGATCGCCGCCGACAGGGCGATACCGATCGGCCAGTAGCTGCCCGGGCTGAAGAAGCCCAGGTCACCCGCGCCCTCGTGGATCTCGGCCTCGGGCCGGTCCTCGGGACGCGGCTCGATGCGGCGCGAGATCAACCACAGCGCGCTGCCGATCATCGTGAGCAGCAGGCCCGACAGGATCAGCGCGACCACGCCGATCCACTCGACGCCCCGGTGCCCGGTCTGCTCGTGCGGCGCGACGTTCGTCCACCAGCCGTAGAGCGCGGCCATCGCGAACACGAACAACGCGAGCACGAAGAACAAGCGTCCTTCTGACTTCATCGCCGTGCGCCCCTTCTCAGCTCGAGGACCGCTGCGTGCGGTCGGTGTCGAACGGGTGCGTCGTCGTCGCGTACCCCTGGTTCGGGAAGCCCAGCTGCGCCAGGGCCTCCGGAGTGCTCTTACCGGCACCCCGCAGGTCCAGGTACTGCTGGTACTGCTCGGCGGAGACGACCCGCAGCTCGAAGTTCATCATCGAGTGGTAGGTGCCGCACAGCTCCGCGCACCGGCCGACGTACGCACCGGCGGCGTTGTCCTTGAGCTTGATCTCGAACCTGTTCTCCACGCCGGGGATGACGTCCCGCTTGAACAGGATGTCCGGCACCCAGAACGAGTGGATGACGTCCCGCGAGGTCTCCTTGAACTGCACCGACTTGCCCGCCGGCAGCACCAGCACCGGGATGTAGTCGTCGGCGCCGACCGTCGTGATCGGCTTGCCGTCCGGGCCCTTGGAGTCGCTGTAGACGAACTGCCAGTTCCACTTCGAGGCGATGACCTCGACGTTGACGTCGGGGTTCTTGGACAGCCGGTCCACGTCGGTCTGGATGACCGCGGTGTAGAAGAACAGCACGGCGATGACCACGAACGGCGCGACCGTGTACAGGATCTCGAACGGCATGTTGTAGCGCGTCTGGGGCGGCAGCTCGTCGCCCCGCTTGCGGTAGCGCACCACGCACCAGAAGATCAGGCCCCACACGAAGACACCGACCACGAGCGCCGCGACCACCGACCCGATCCACAGGTCATACATGCGATCGCCCTGCTGGGTGATGCCCTTCGGCCAACCGAACCCGGCGAACGCGCTGTCGACGGAGCACCCGGCGAGCAGGGTCGTCACCGCGACGGCCGAGACGGCGAGCCCGACGGCGCGCGCGGGGCTCAAACCTCTTGAGACCACCTGCTCCTGCCTCCTTAGCAGCGCCGTGCGGTCCTTGTGAAGGTCCCTCGCACGGCAAGCCTCACCAACGCTGGCGAGCGTACTCGACCATGCGCGGTCCGCCCGGCTTGGGGTGGTCGTGTCCGGGTCGCGATAGCGTTGCGCGGGTGGGTGTCTACTTCGACGCCGCCACCGCGATGCCGCCGCATCCCGTTGCGCGGCAAGCGTTTCTGGCCGCACTGGACGACGGCTGGGCCGACCCGGGCAAGCTCTACACCCCCGCCCGGCGCGCCCGCCAGCTGCTGGACGCCGCCCGGGCCGCGGTCGCCGAGGTCCTCGGCGCGCGCCCCGACGAACTGCACTTCACGGCCGGTGGCACCGACGCGATCCGGCAGGCCGTGGCCGGGGTCAGGCGGGCCCGCGACCGCCGGCTGGTGGTCCACACCGCGGTCGAGCACTCCGCGGTGATCAAGGCCGCCGGCGACCTTGCTGTGCAGGTGCCGGTGTCACTGACCGGACGGGTCGACCTCGGCGCCCTGGAAACGGCGCTGGATTCGCCGGAAGTGGCCATGGCGGCCGTCCAGAGCGCGAATCATGAGGTGGGGACGGTCCAACCGGTCGCCGGCGCCGCCGCGTTGTGCCGTTCGGCCGGGGTGCCGCTGCTGGTCGACGCCGCCCAGTCGATCGGTCGTGTGGCGCTGCCCACCGGCTGGTCCCTGCTCGCCGGCAGCGCCCGCAAGTGGGGCGGCCCGGCCGGTGTCGGCGTCCTCGCCGTGCGCAAGGGCACCCGCTGGGAGCAGCCGTGGGAGTCGCCGGTGGACGTCCCGGCGGTGGTGGCCGCCGCGGCGGCGTTGCGGGCCGTGCAGGCCGAGGCCGCGACGGAGGCGGCCCGGCTGAGCGCGCTCGTCGAGGAGATCCGGGCCACGGTCGCCGCCACCGTGCCCGACGTCGAGGTGGTCGGCGAGCCCGTCGAGCGGCTGCCGCACATCGTGACGTTCTCCTGCCTGTACGTCGACGGCGAGGTCCTCCTGCACGCCCTGGACCGGGCCGGCTTCGCGGTGTCGTCGGGCTCGGCCTGCACCGCCGACACCCTGCGGCCCTCGCACGTCCTGGCCGCGATGGGCGTGCTCACCCACGGCAACGTCCGCGTCTCGCTCCACAGTGCAGTGTCCACCGAGGACGTGCGGCGGTTCCTCGCGGTGCTGCCCGGCCTGGTCGCGGACGTGCGCGCGGAGGTGGGGATGTGAGCGGGCCCCTGGTCGTCGACGCTCTCGGCCGGCGCTGCCCACTGCCGGTGATCATGCTGGCGAAGCTGGCCGCCGGCCACTCCCCCGGCACCCGGATCGAGGTCCTCGCCGACGACCCGGCCGCCGCGGTCGACATCCCCGCCTGGTGCCGGCTGCGGGGCCACACCTTCATCTCCACCGACGGCGACCGCCACACGGTCGAACTCCGCTGATGGGCTACGCTGACGTCCGGTTACTACGGACGGTAGCGACTCCGAAGATCGATTAGTACGGTCGGGGTAGCGTCCAGGTAGAACGGAAGCCCGGCGCCGGTCGGGTGGCCAGATCGGTCAAGCGACCCCGGCATGCGGACCGGTGCACGGGGAGTGCTGAGGTGCCGGTCCGTGCGTGGGCACGCCCGCCGTCGGAGGCCAGGGTCAGGCCGTCCGTGGGCACGCCCGCCGTCGGAGGCCAGGGTCAGGCCGTCCGTGGGCACGCCCGCCGTCGAAGGCCAGGGGTCAGGCTGTGCGCAGGCGCTTGATCAGCAGGTAGGCCTCGCAGCCGAGGCACAGGCCGAAGACCGCGTTCAGGAACGCGGCGACCAGGGCGAACGACGCCCCGACGGCGCCGACGACGGTGGCGCCGGACAGGTAGCCGACGACGGTGAGAGTGGCGAAGACGAACCCGACCGCCTGGGCGAAGCGGACCGGGGCGCCGTCCTCGCGCTCCGCCGGCGGGCCGAGCCGAGGTGCGACGAGATAGCGGTAGAGCAGGCCGTACGGGGTCAGCCGCGGGTCGTACGCGCCGACGGCGAACACGGCCGCCTGGGCCAGGGCGAGCCAGCCGTTGCCGGTGAGCAGGACGACGACGAAGAGGATGGTGGTGAGGCCGGCGGAGAACCGCGGGCCGCGAGGGTCGAGCATCATGCGGCGAGGACCTCCGTGACGGTGGCGCGCAGGGACGCACGGTCCGGGACGCCGACGGTGCGCTGGGCGATGTTGCCGCGCCGGTCGACGACCAGCAGGGTCGGCAGGCGCCAGATGCCGAGGTCACGGACGGCGTCGAGGTGCTCGTCGGCGTCGAGCTCGACGTGCCGGACGCCGTCCAGGCCGCCGGCCAGGTCGGCGCAGACGGCCCGGACCTGGCGGCACGGCGCGCACGTCGCGGACGAGAAGTGCAGCAGGGTGACCGTGTCACGGGCCGGGGCGAGCAGGCCCGGCGGCAGGTCGCCGCCGGCCGCGTGGAGGCGACCGTAGCGGGCCCGGTAGACGAGCCCGACCACGGTGGCGAAGGCGAGCAGCGCCACGACCACGATCGTCACAGCGGCAACTGTACGCCGGTTCCTACTACACCGATAGGGATAGTCAGACGGGCAGGAAGGCCCGGATCTCGTCGGCGGCGGTGTCGCCGTAGGACTCGGCGATGCGCTTGGTGAACTCGGCGGGCAGGATCTCGTACTCCTGGGGGCCGACGGTCTCCAGGACCAGCGCGGCGACCATCGAGCCGACCTGCGCGGACCGCTCCAGGCCCAGGCCCCACGACAGCGCGGCGAAGAAGCCGGCGCGGAAGCCGTCGCCGACGCCGGTCGGGTCGTTGGCCACGACGCCCTTGGCGACCGGGACGTGGATCTCGCCGGGCAGGCCACGGCCGCGGATGAGCGCGCCGTCCTTGCCGAGGGTGGTGACGAGCACGCCGACCTTGTCGAGCAGCTGCTCGGTGTCGAGGCCGGTCTTCGACTCGAGCAGCTCCTTCTCGTAGTCGTTGGTCAGCAGGTACGCGGCGCCGTCGATCAGCTTGCGGATCTCGTCGGCCGACATCCGGGCCAGCTGCTGCGAGCAGTCGGCGGCGAACGGGACGCCGAGCGCCCGGGCCTCCTCGGTGTGCCGGACCATCGCGACCGGGTCGTTGGCGCTGATCAGGATCAGGTCGATGCCGCCCACCCGGGTGTTGACCGGGGACAGCTCGATGTTGCGGGCCTCCGACATGGCGCCCGCGTAGAACGAGGCGATCTGGCACAGGTCGTCGTCGGTGGTGCAGACGAACCGGGCGGTGTGCGCGATATCGCTCACGTAGACCGAGTCGCAGTCGACCCCGTGCCGGGTGAGCCAGCTGCGGTAGTCGCCGAAGTCGGCGCCGACGGCGCCCACGAGGATCGGTTCGAGGCCGAGCAGCGCCATGCCGTACGCGATGTTGGGGGCGATCCCACCGCGGCGGACCGTGAGGTCGTCGACGAGGAACGACAGCGAGACCTTGTGCAGCTGGTCGGGCAGGAGCTGCTCGGCGAAGCGGCCCGGGAAGTGCATCAGGTGGTCGGTCGCGATCGAGCCGGTGACGACGATCTTCATGGAAACCTCGGTCTCAAGACGGCAGGGCCTGAACAGACTAGGACACCCGGATGGCGCCCCGGCAAACACCCGGGACAGCGCAAAGCCGCCCTCCGGGGTGCGGAGAGCGGCTCTGTGAGGTGGCTTAGTGGAAGGAGTCGCCGCAGGCGCACGAGCCCTGGGCGTTGGGGTTGTCGATGGTGAAGCCCTGCGCGTCGATCCGGTCCGCGAAGTCGATCGTCGCGCCGGTGAGGTAGGGCACGCTCATGCGGTCGACGACGACCTCGAAGCCGTCGTAGGTGCTGACCTTGTCCCCGTCGAGCGAGCGCTCGTCGAAGAAGAGCTGGTAGCGCAGGCCGGAGCAGCCGCCGGGCTGGACCGCGACGCGCAGCCGCAGGTCGTCCCGGCCTTCCTGCTCGAGCAGGCCCTTCACCTTGACAGCGGCATCCGCGGTGAGGCCGATGCCGGCCGGGTTGTCCGTCTGAACAGGCTCGGCAAACTTCGAAGCGGTCACGATCAAGGCTCCCTGCGGTGATGTCTACAGTTCCACCGGAGCTCAACGCGGCAGCGTCCGATGGCATTCCCTCTCATAGTGACACGCTTTCGTGCTAGCGGCTCCGATGGAGAGCTAGCGGCTCCATTGGAGAGCTAGCCGTTCGCCCAGTTCCCGCAGCCCTTCGGCGGGCCTGGCCAGGGCCTCGGCGACGCTGCCGAAGTGCTGGACCAGGGAGTGGGTCTCGGTGACGCCGATGCTGGCGGCCTCCCGCCGGCCCGCGTCGACCCGGCCGGCGACGACCACGCAGGGGACGCCGAGATCACGTGCGGCGTTCGCCACACCGGCCACGACCTTGCCCCGCAGTGACTGCTCGTCGAAGGCGCCCTCACCGGTCACGACCAGGGAGACCTCGTCCAGTTCGGCGTCCAGGAGGGTCAGCCGGCGGACCAGGCCGATGCCCGACTCGACCCGGGCGCCGAGCGCGAGGAGCGCGGCGCCGAGCCCGCCGGCGGCGCCCGACCCGGGCAGGTCCACGAGCCCGGACGGCGCGGCCGGCAGCGTCTGCAGCACCTCGGCGAACCGGGTCAGCGCGGCGTCGAGCAGGAAGACGTCTTCCCTGGTCGCGCCCTTCTGCGGGCCGTAGACAGCGCTCGCGCCCCGCAGCCCGAGCAGGGGGCTGTCCACGTCGGTGGCGGCGATCAGGGTCGCCTCTCTCAGCCTCGGTACGCCACCCAGCGCGACGCAGTCGACCAGGGCCGCTCCCCCGTACGGCAGGGCGTAGCCGGACGCGCCGAGCGGGGCGGCGCCCAGGGCGGCGAGCAGGCCCGCGCCGCCGTCGTTGGTGCCGCTGCCGCCGAGCCCGACGACGAGCGTGGTGGCCCCCGCCTCGACCGCGGCGAGCAGCAGGGTCCCGAGGCCGAAGGTCGTGGTGTGCCGAGGGTCACGTTCAGCAGGGGTGAGCAGGTGCAGCCCGCACGCCTCGGCGCTCTCCACGTAGGCCGTGGTGCCGTCGAGCACGACGTGTCCCACAGCCGGGCGGCCCAGGGGGTCGGTCGTCGGCACCGTCAGGACGCGGGCGTGCGGCAGCGCCGCTGCCAGTACCCCCGCGAAACCGGGACCGCCGTCGGACAGCGGTCGCAGGGTCAGCTCGTCACCGGGCCGGACGCCCCGCCAGCCCGCCGCGAGGGCCTCGGCGGCGTCGACGGCCGAGATCGTCCCGGCGAACTTGTCGGGGCACACCAGGACACGCATCCGGACATTGTGCACGTCTCGTAGGTCACAGTTCCGCACTACCGCACGCGTGCGACGATCGAAGGGTGACCTGGGCTGAACCGTCGTCAACCGCCACCGCGCTCCTGCTGCTGGGCCGCGGCACCGACCCCGACACCGAGAAGGGGGTCGAGTGCCCCGGCGACCTGCCCGCACCGTCCGACCCCGGCCTCGTCGAGCGGGCCAGAGCGGCCAAGGCCGCCCTCGGCGACCGGGTCTTCGTGCTCGGCCACCACTACCAGCGCGACGAGGTGATCCAGTTCGCCGACGTGACCGGCGACTCGTTCAAGCTGGCCCGGGAGGCCGCCGCCCGCCCCGACGCGGAGTACATCGTGTTCTGCGGTGTGCACTTCATGGCGGAGAGCGCCGACATCCTGACCTCCGCGACACAGCGGGTCGTGCTGCCCGACCTGGCCGCCGGCTGTTCGATGGCCGACATGGCCGCCCTCGTGCAGGTCGAGAAGGCCTGGGAGCACTTCACCCGGCTCGGCATCGCCGGTGACGTGGTGCCGGTCACATACATGAACTCGACCGCCGACATCAAGGGCTTCGTCGGGCGCAACGACGGCGTGGTGTGCACGTCGTCCAACGCGGAGACGGCGCTGAAGTGGTCGTTCGAGCGCGGCTCGAAGGTGTTCTTCCTGCCCGACCAGCACCTGGGCCGCAACACGGCGGTGCTGAAGATGGGTCTGACGCTGCAGGACTGCGTGCTCTACGACCCGCACAAGCCCGGTGGCGGCCTGACCGACCAGCAGCTGCTCGACGCGAAGATGATCCTGTGGCGTGGGCACTGCTCGGTGCACGGCCGCTTCACCCTCGACAGCGTCGAGGACGTGCGCGCCCGGGTGCCCGGGGTCAACGTGCTGGTCCACCCGGAGTGCAAGCACGAGGTGGTCACCGCCGCGGACCACGTGGGCTCCACCGAATACATCATCAGGATGATCGAGGCGGCGCCGGCCGGCTCGGCGTGGGCGGTCGGGACCGAGCTCAACCTGGTCCGCCGGCTCGCGCTGGCGCACCCGGACAAGCAGATCATGTTCCTGGACAAGAACGTCTGCTACTGCTCGACGATGAACCGGATCGACCTGCCGCACCTCGTGTGGGCCCTGGAGGAGCTCGTCGCCGGCCGCGTGCCGAACGAGATCACCGTCGACGCCGACACCGCGCATTACGCCCGGGTGGCGCTCGACCGGATGCTGGCGCTCCCCTAAAGAGGACCTTTCCATCACCCTCCGTGATGCCCGAAGGATGATCGCTGTCGGAGTCACGTCTTCGTGCCACGACGGACGTGCGGTCGGCGCTCGCATGCAGTAGATGTGGTTATGCTGCTGCGCGGGTTCACGCTCCGTCAGCACGTCTCCTCTTCAATTCCTGCCTGCAGGAGGGTTTTCCGTGACCAACTACGACGCCGGTGACGTCCTCACCGTGCACGGCGGCGCGCCGCTCAACGGCGAGCTGCGGGTGCGCGGTGCCAAGAACCTCGTCTCCAAGGCGATGGTCGCGGCGGTGCTGGGCGAAACCCCGAGCACGCTCTTCGACGTGCCGGCGATCCGCGACGTCGAAGTGGTCACCGGCCTGCTCGAGCTGCACGGGGTCAAGGTCACCCGCGGCCCGCTCGACGGCGAGCTGCACTTCGACACCTCCGACGTCGAGTCGGCCAACGTCGACGAGATCAACGTGCACGCCGGCTCCAGCCGCATCCCGATCCTGTTCTGCGGGCCGCTGCTGCACCGGCTCGGTCACGCGTTCATCCCCGACCTCGGCGGCTGCAACATCGGCGGGCGGCCCATCGACTTCCACATCCAGGCGCTGCGCGAGTTCGGCGCGGTCGTGGAGAAGTCCGAGAAGGGCATGGACATCACCGCGCCCAACGGGCTGCACGGCGCGAAGCTGGAGCTGCCGTACCCGAGCGTCGGCGCGACCGAGCAGATCCTGCTCACCGCCGTGCGCGCCGAGGGCGTCACCGAGCTGCGCAACGCCGCCGTCGAGCCGGAGATCATCGACCTGATCTGCGTGCTGCAGAAGATGGGCGCGATCATCAAGGTCCACACCGACCGGGTCATCGAGATCCAGGGTGTGCCGCGCCTCACCGGCTACAAGCACCGTCCCATCCCGGACCGCATCGAGGCGGCCAGCTGGGGCGCGGCCGCCCTCGCGACCCGCGGCGACGTCTTCGTCCGCGGCGCCCGGCAGGCCGACATGATGACGTTCCTCAACCTGTTCACGTCCGTCGGTGGCGCGTTCGAGATCGACGACACCCCCGGCGAGGGCGGCATCCGCTTCTGGCACCCGGGCGGCGAGCTCAACGCCGTGGCGATGGAGACCGACGTGCACCCCGGCTTCATGACCGACTGGCAGCAGCCGATGGTCGTGGCGCTCACGCAGGCCCGCGGGCTGTCGATCGTGCACGAGACGGTCTACGAGCGGCGCCTCGGCTACACGGCCGCGCTCAACCAGATGGGCGCCACCATCCAGACGTACCGTGAGTGCCTCGGTGGCACGCCGTGCCGGTTCGGCCGCCGCAACTTCATGCACTCCGCGGTCATCGCCGGCCCGTCCAAGCTGCACGCCGCCGACCTGGTGATCCCGGACCTGCGGGCCGGGTTCAGCCACCTGATCGCGGCGCTCGCCGCCGAGGGCACCTCCCGGGTGTATGGCGTCAAGCTCATCCAGCGCGGTTACGAGGACTTCGAGGGCAAGCTGAACGGCCTCGGCGCGCACGTCGAGCTCGGTTAAAGGCGGAGTTGGTACGGCGGGCGGCACCGAGCGTTGGGTCGCCCGCCTACTGTCCGCTACCCTTCACGGCGTGCCGTCGTTGTTCTCCCGCAAGTCAGCCGAGCCCGCCGTGGCCGCCACCCCCGAGCCCACGGAGAGTTCCGGGCCCGAGGGCGCGTCCGGTAAGCGCCAGACCCTGAGCAAGCGCGACCTGGGCAAGACCACGCCGAAGCGGACCGTGGCCGGCCGTCGGGTCGCCGAGCCGCCCGCGGCGAACCGCCGCGAGGCCAGCAAGAAGATGCGGGAGCGGCAGCGCGCCGAACGGCTCGAGGCCCGCGAGGGCATGGCCAACGGCGAGGAGCGCTACCTGCTCGCCCGCGACAAGGGCCCCGAGCGCCGGCTGGTCCGCGACATCGTCGACTCGCGGCGCACCATCGGCACCTTCTTCTTCGGCACCACGTTCCTGGTGATGCTGGTGGGCTTCAACCGCAACCTGAACCCGAGCATCTACTTCGCCGCCAACGCCCTCTTCGGCGTCATGGCCGTCGCGACCGCGATCGACAGCTTCCTGATCTCGCGGACGATCAAGCGGCTCGTCAAGGAGCGCTTCCCCGCGTCCACGGAGAAGCTCGGCCGGCTGTACTTCTACGCGATCATGCGCGCCATCTCGTTCCGCTTCATCCGCAACCCGAAACCGCAGGTGAAGGTCGGCGCCACGGTCTGACGACCGGACGGCGCCCGGATCCGGCCCGTCGGGCGACAACGATTCGGCGGCGGCGGCCCGCCCGACGGTGGCGTTGGACGGCTCCCAAGCCGTACCCTCCCTTCGCGACCGGACCACGATTTCACCGGGTAGGCGCGTGGCGTGCGCCGGTGCATGATTGGTGCCGGATCGGGGCGAGGAGAGCGAAGCTGTGAGCGACGAGTACCCGGGGGAAGAGCCGGGAACCGCCGCGCCCACCTGGGCGGCAGTGCCGACCATGCCGTGGACCAGGGTGCCGGAGCAGCGACGTGACGAGCAGACACCGTCGGGTCGCGGCGGCCCCGAACACCGCTCCGACTCCCAAGGCGCCGAGCCGTGGGCCGACGACCCCGGCCGCCGCCCGCCGGGCCGGCAGTACGGTGACCCCCGCCAGCAGGGCGACCCACGCCTGAGCGACCCGCGGCAGGGCGACCCGCGCCTGGCCGATCCGCGACTCGCGGACCCCCGGTTCGCCGGCGACCCCCGCCGGGCCGACCACCGCCCCGTTGACCCTCGTGCCGCTGACCCTCGTGCGGTAGACCCCCGCGCCGGCGACCCGCGCGGGCCCGGCGACGAGCGCGGCCGGCCGCACGGCGCGCCGCAGCAGCGGTGGGCGCAGGGGCAGCCGCAGCCGGGCGGTCACCCGCAGCAGCATCCCGGGCATCCGGGCCAGGTCCCCCAGCAGGGCCGCCCGCAGCAGGGTGGCTATCAGGGACCTCCGCACCCGCAGCAGGGGCACCCGGGACCCGGCAGGCACCCGCAGCAGGGGTACGACGACCGCCGCGGCTACGAGCAGCCCTACGACGACGGCCGGCGCGACGACGGGCGCGGCTACGACGGGCGCGGCCGCGACGACCGGCGGGGCTACGACGAGCCACGCGGATACGACGACCGGCGCGGCTACGACGACCGGCGGGGATACGACGAGCCGCGCGGGTACGACGACCGGCGCGGCTATGACGGGCCGCCGCCCGGGTACGGCCGCCCGCAGCAGGGACACGGCCGCCCGCGCAACCCGGCGCTGGACGAGCCGACGGACGAGGTCCCCCGGGTGCGCCGCGGCGCCGCGGGCGCGGCCCCGCCCGGCACCACCGGCCGGGCCACCGTCTACGGCGCGCCGCCGGTGGACGCGCCGATGAGCGCACCGCCGGCCGGGACGACGTACGGCGGTCAGGGCCGCGCCACGGTCTACGGCGCGCCCGCCCAGCACGGCGCGCCGCCGCAGGGTCGCACGTACGGCGCCCCGCCGCAGGGTGCTCCGACGCCACGGACGTACGGGGCGCCGGTCCGCGACGACCAGGCGGGTGACGACCGGCCGGTGTCCTCGGCGCCGGTGTCCTCCGCGCCCGTCTCGGCGGCACCGCAGTCCCCGGCGCCCGGCCACGGATGGCAGGACGACCTCGCCGACCGGCCGGTGTCCGCCGCTCCCGGCCCCGGCTGGAACGCCGACCCGAACAACCGGCCCGTCTCGGCCGCACCCGGCCCCGGCTGGAGCGCCGGCCCCGGCAACCAGCCGGTGTCCGCGGCCCCCGGACCGGGCTGGAGCGCCGACCCCGGCAACCGCCCGGTCTCGGCCGCCCCGGCGCCGGGCTGGAACGCCGACCCCGGCAACCGGCCAGTCTCGGCCGCGCCGGTGTCGGCGGCACCCGTCTCGGCGGTGCCCGTCTCCGCGGCGCCGCAGCAGCCGGCCGTCACGGTGCCCGAGCCGGCGCCCGTCCCGGTGGCGCCCGAGCCGCCGCCCGCCGAACCGCCGGCCGTGGCGGTGGCGCCGATGAGCGCGCCGCCCCTCGTCACGCCGGACGTGCCGTTCAACGCGTTCGGGCCCGCCGGCGGCGGCGAACCGGGCGAGCCGGCGGTGGACGTGCCAGAGCAGCAGCCGGAAACCGAAGGGTCCGCAGCGGTGCAGCAGTCGGCGATGGACGCCTACCGTTCGGCGTCGCTGACCGGCGCCGGCGTCGACGGGTTGCAGGCCACGGGCTATCTGCCGATCGTGCGGCCCGGCGCGGAAGGCTTCCCGGCCGAGCTGGCGGCGCTGCTGCCGACCTCGCCGGCGCCGCGACCCGAGGCGAAGTCCGAGGACGCCGCCGGGCCGGACCCGGAGCAGGTCCTCGCCGGCTACGTGTGGCGTTTCGACCCGGACACGCTGCGCGAGCAGATCGAGGGCGACGAGGTCGCGGAGCTCACCGAGATCCGGGACCTGCTGACCGCGAAGCTCAACGGCGTCGCCGACAACCCGACCCGGGCGCGGCTGCTGAGCCTGCGCGCGGTGGTGTCGCGGATCCTCAACGACATGCCGAAGGCGTTCGCCGACGGCAAGCTCGCCCTCGCGCACGCCGAGGCGACCGGTGAGCTGCGCCGCATCGCGATCGCGCAGGCCCGGCTCGCGCACGTGCTGCAGTGGCGGGAGGAGTTCGACGAGGCCGACCGGCTGTTCACGCTCGCCAACAGCAGCGAGCTGCCGGACCGGCTTCGGGCCACCATGCACCAGCACGCCGGCAAGTGCGCCTACGACCAGGGCCGCTACATGGAGGCGTGCAACCACTTCGAACGGGCCCTGGACCTGCGCAAGGAGGAGGACCCGGAGCTCATCGCGCAAACGGAGCTGGCCCTGGACGCGGTGTTCCGGCGGGTCGCGGAGAAGGGCTGGGGGCCCTACCCGCGCAGCCGCGACGAGATCCTGCAGATCCGCAAGTCGCCGGCGCCCGCGTTCGACGAGCAGACCCAGCGCTGGGGGTACATCGAGCCGGACGGCAACTTCTGCATCGGCCCCGGATACCTCGACGTCCAGCCGTTCCGGGACGGGGTGGCGTGGGTGCAGCGGCAGGGGTCGCAGAACTGGGAGCTCATCGACGACACCGGCAAGGTGCTCATCGAGCCCGCCGTCGGCTACCTGGGCGTCGGGAGCTTCTCCGACGGGGTGGCCTGGGTGTCGCGGGACGGCACCAACCGGTGGATCGCGATCGACAAGACCAACGCGGTGCTCATCTCGACCGGGTTCGACGACGTCCGGCCGTTCCGGCGGGGGGTCGCGGCCGTGCGGCGCGGCGAGCACTGGGGCGCCGTCGACAGCGTCGGCCGGGTCGTCGTGTCGTTCCAGTACGACGGGTTCGCCACCGCGCTGCTCGACGGTCGGTACATCGACGGCTTCAGTGACGAAGGTCTCGCCGTCGTTTCCCTCGACGGGCGCAAGGGTGTCGTGGACCGCTCCGGGCGGGTGCTGGTGCCGCCGGTGCACCACACGCTGATGATCCACCCGGTCGCGTTCCTGTACGCGGACGACGCGCAGCGCTGGGGTGCCCTGGACCGGCGCGGCCGGACGGTGATCGAGGCCACATTCCCGAGCCGCACCGGGGTGACGGACGAGATCGACCGTCTGCTCGCCGATACGCGTCCCGTCATGTAAGCAGTTAGTCATGGAGTTTCGTCACCTCGGCCGGTCCGGGATGCTCGTCAGCGAGATCTCGTACGGCAACTGGATCACCCATGGCTCACAGGTCGAGGCGGACCAGGCGACCGCCTGCGTCCACGCCGCCCTCGACCTCGGCATCACCACGTTCGACACCGCCGACGTCTACGCCGGCACCCGGGCGGAGGTCGTGCTCGGTGAGGCGCTGAAGGGTCAGCGCCGCGAGGGCCTGGAGATCTTCACCAAGGTCTACTGGCCGACCGGGCCGGGCCGCAACGACCGGGGCCTGTCCCGCAAGCACATCGCCGAGTCGATCAACGGCTCGCTGCGCCGCCTGCAGACCGACTACGTCGACCTGTACCAGGCGCACCGCTACGACTCCGAGACGCCGCTCGAGGAGACGATGCAGGCGTTCGCGGACGTCGTGCACAGCGGCAAGGCGCACTACATCGGCGTCTCGGAGTGGCGGGCGGAGCAGATCCGCGCCGCCGCTTCTCTCGCAAAGGAGCTCCGGATCCAGCTGGTGTCGAACCAGCCGCAGTACTCGGCGCTGTACCGGGTCATCGAGGCCGAGGTCGTCCCCGCCTCCGAGGAGCTCGGGATCGGGCAGATCGTGTGGTCGCCGCTCGCCCAGGGCGTCCTCACCGGCAAGTACCTGCCGGGTCAGCCGCCGCCGGCGGGGTCGCGGGCGACCGACGAGAAGTCGGGCGCCGGGTTCATCTCCGGGCTGCTGCGCGACGAGGTCCTGACCGCGGTGCAGCAGCTCAAGCCCCTCGCCGAGCAGGCCGGGCTGACCATGGCCCAGCTGGGCGTGGCCTGGGTGCTGCAGAACCCGAACGTGTCCTCGGCGATCGTCGGCGCGACCCGGCCGGAGCAGCTGCAGGACAACGTGAAGGCGGCGGGCGTGAAGCTGGACGCGGAGCTGCTGAAGCGGATCGACGAGATCCTCGACCCGGTCGTCGAGCGTGACCCGGCGCGGACGCAGAGCCCGGCGAAGCGTCCCTGATCGTGGTGTGAGGGGGCCCTTCGCGGGGTCCCCTCGGTCACGACCAGAAGCGGAACAGGTCCAGGCCGTCGCCGACCAGGGACGACGGCAGGCCGATCACGTCGCCGAAGGCGAAGACGACCTCGAAGAACCAGGCGTTGATGACCGGTGACCACAGCAGCGCGATGAGCAGCAGCATCCCGTAGGGCGCGACGTGGTTGAAGCCGCGCTGCCACTGCGGGCTGAGCCACGGGAACAGCAGGTTGCCGCCGTCCACCCCCGGCATCGGCACGAAGTTGAGGATGCTCGCGGTCAGCTGCAGGAACGCCAGGAACGCCAGGGCCGCCCAGAACGCCGGGTCGCCGCCGGTGTCCAGCCCCAGCGCGAACGGCACGACCAGCACCACCGCGAGGACCATGTTGGTGGCCGGGCCGACGAAACTGATCAGGCTGTCCGTGAACCGGTTGCGGATCGCGCCGTGGTTGACCCAGACCGCACCACCGGGCAGGCCGATGCCGCCGATCAGCAGGAACACCACCGGCAGCACGAAGGACAGCAGCGGGTGGGCGTACTTCATCGGGTCGAGCGTCAGGTAGCCGCGGTGCGCCACGTCATGATCGCCGCCCTTGTACGCGACGAGGGCGTGCGCGTATTCGTGCAGGCACAGCGAGACGGTCCAGCCGGCCGCGACGAACAGAAATACGTCGATCTGGACGTTGCCGAAGCCGGTCCACGTCATCCAGCCGGAGACGATGAACAGCGCAACGATCCCGAGGAAGATCGGGCTCGGCCGGAACGCCTCACGGGGCAGGCCCGCGACGTGACCCGGCGACCGGCCGAACGCCATGTCCCTCAGCCCCCCGCCGGCAGCAGGCTCATCTTGTATTCCGTGCGTTCGTCCTCGGCCAGGATCGCCGTCGTCGCGCCCTTGGCGACCAGCTCACGCCAGCTCTGGCCGAGCCAGGACTCCGCGTCGGACTGGCTGGAAAACGCCTCGTTCGGGCCGTCGACCGCCCGGCTCTCAGCGTCTTCGAACTGCCATGTCCACGCCATCAGTCACGCTCCCGTCCCAGGTAGGTAGTTTCGAGCGTATCGGGCTGGAGGCGATGTGCCGATGCCGCCCACCGGAAAGTGAGCGGCTGGCCATAAAGTACGGGGCATGCGGTTGCTGGTGCTCGGTGGAATCCGGTCCGGGAAGTCGGAAGTGGCGGAGTCGCTCGTCGCGGACGCGGAGCGGGTGCGCTATGTCGCGACCGCGCCCGAGCTGCCCGGCGGTCTGACCGACGAGGCGTGGTCGGCGCGGCTGGCCAGACACCGGGAGCGACGGCCCGCCGGGTGGAGCACCGAGGAGATCGGCACCGACCCGGAGCGCCTCGCCGACCTGCTGCACGGCGCGAAACCCGAGGACGTGCTGCTCGTCGACGACCTCGGCGGGTGGCTCACCGCGCTGTTCGACTCGACCGGCGACTGGTCCGACCCGCACGCGCTGGACGGCCGCATCAACGCCCTCGGCGACGCGGTGCGGGCCTGCCCGGCGGCGCTGGTGGTCATGGTCGCGCCCGAGGTGGGCCTCGCGGTCATGCCGTCGACCCAGGCGGGTCGCACGTTCGCCGACGCCAACGGGCTGCTCAACCAGCGGGTCGCGGCGGCCAGCGACGGGGTCGCCATGGTCGTCGCCGGTGAGGTCACCTGGCTGCGCGGCGGCGACGCCGTCAACTACGCGGGCGGGCGCACCGTCGGGGCGCCGTCCTTCGCTCCGCGCGACACGGCGCCGTTCGTGTTCAGCGGAGCCGTCGCGGGCGCGGTCCTGTCGACCGCCGACAGCGGCGAGACCCTGTCGTTCCAGCCGGGCATGGAGCTGCCGCTGCCCGACGAGTCGACCGCGGCCGAGGCCGCCGAGCGCCTGCTGACCCTGAAGCTCAACGGCGCCGGCCTGGGTGGCCTCGTCCCGGTCGTCCGCTTCGCCGGCGGCACCCAGGGCCGGCCCGACCCGCGCCCGTGGCAGCAGCCGCGGGTCCTCGTGCTGCGCGGCGACCGGACCGGCGCGTTCGCCGCCGGTGACTCGGCCGCCGCCGCCGACCGGCGGCTTGAGGACGTCGTGGAGGGCACCGGCACCCTGGCGATGCTCGCCGCGAACGCCGGCGCCAGCGTGCAGGCGATCGACTGCCCCGAGGCGGGCCCGGCCGAGCTGCACGACGCGCTGGACGACGGCAGCGTTGACGCGGCGCTCACCCTCGGCTGGCGCCTCGCCGACGCCGCCGCGAACGAGGGCGTCGACCTGCTGGTCCTGGCCGCCTGCGGGGCCGGCTCCGACGCGGCCGCCGCGGCGATCGTGGCGGTGCTCACCGGCGGTGAGCCGGCCGCGCTGCTCGGGCGGGTCGTCGACGCGTCCGGGTTCGTCGACGACGCCGCCTGGATCCGCAAGGTCGGCGCGATCCGCGACGCCCGGCACCGCATCCGGGCCCGCAGCCGCGAGCCGCACACGGTGCTGTCGATGCTCGGCGGCGGCGACATCGCGGTCGCGACCGGCATCCTGCTCGGCGCCGCGTCCCGGCGGCTGCCGGTCATGGTCGACGGCCCGGTCGGCATCGCCGCGGGTCTGGTCGCCCGCGACTACGGCGCGCAGACCCGCCACTGGCTCCTGATGGCCGACCACGGCGACAACCCGACCGTGAAGCTCGGCGCCGACGTGCTCGGGGTCACCCCGTTCCTGCAGCTCAAGTTGGGCCTCGGCGAGGGCGGCACGTCCCTGGTGGCGCTGCCGCTGGTCAACACCGCGCTGACCCTCGCGGCGGCGACCCCGCCGCGTGCGCCGGTCACCGAGCCCGCCGACGGGCTGACCGAGCAGGAGCGGATCGAGGCGGAGATCCAGCGGGTCGTCGCGGACTCCCCGACCGCCGAGATGCCCTACGTGAAACCGTCGTGGGAGGACTGAGACTCGCCCTGACCCTGTTCACGGTCGCCCCGCTGGGCGTGTCCCGGGTCGACCGGCAGACGGCGCGGACGGCCATGGCGTGCGCTCCCCTGGTCGGCTTGCTGCTGGGAGGTGTACTGGGCGGCGCGGCCCTCGGCCTCCGCGGCGCCGGTGGCTCGCCGCTCATGGCGGCCGCGGTGACGGTCGCGCTGTTCGCGCTGTGCACCCGGGCGCTGCACCTCGACGGCCTGGCCGACACGGCGGACGGACTCGGCTCGTACCAAGGTCCGGAAAAAGCACTCGCAATCATGAAAAAGTCCGACATCGGGCCGTTCGGCGTGGTCGCGATCGCGGCCGTCCTGCTGCTCGACACCAGCGCCCTGACCAGCGTCTTCTCCCGCCCGTGGCCGTCGGCGCTCGGCCTGGTCGCGGCGGGCGCGGCCGCCGGACGGCTGGGCGCGACCGTCGCCTGCCGGGCCGGCCTGCCCGCCGCCCGCCCCGAGGGCCTCGGGGCCCTCGTCGCGGAGACCCTCCCCCGCACCGTGGTGACCGGAATCACGATCCTGGTCGCCGCGGCGGCGGTCCTCGCCGACCCGGTCCGGGGCCCGCTCGCCGTGCTCCTGGCGGCGGGCGTGGCGTGGACCCTGACCCGCCACGCGGGGCGCCGTCTCGGCGGCGTCACCGGCGACGTGATCGGCGCCGCGGTCGAGCTCGCGACGATGACCGCCTGGCTGGTCCTCGCCACCACCCCCTGACCCCGACCGCGCCGTGATCCGGAAGACCTCGTGCAGCCAGGGGTGCACGAGGTCTTCCGGATCACGGAAAAAAGGGGTCAGCGCACGTTGGACTTCACGAACGGCGGCTTCACCACGCGGACCTTCGACCGGCGGCCGCGCACGTCCAGCGCGATCTCGTCGCCCTCGGACACGCCCGCCGCGGTGTCGATCAACGCGAGCCCGATGCCCACCTTGCGGGTCGGGGAGAAGGTGCCGCTGGTCACCTCGCCGATGGGGGTTTCACCCTCGGCCGGCAGGACCGTCATGTGCGCCCGCGGGATGCCCCGGTCCACCGCCTCGACGCCCCAGAGCAGGCGGCGCGGGCCGGCGGCCTTCTCCGCCAGGAGCGCGTCGCGGCCCCAGAACTGTTCCTTGCCCCACCCGACGGCCCAGCCGGAGCGGGCCTGGACGGGGCTGATCTGCGGCGACAGGTCCTGTCCGTGCAGCGGGTACCCCATCTCGGTGCGCAGCGTGTCACGGGCGGCCAGGCCGCACGGGCGGGCACCGGCGGCGACGACGGCGTCCCACAGGGTGTGCGCGTCGTGGGACGGCACCACCAGCTCGTAGCCGTGCTCGCCGGTGTACCCGGTGCGGCACACCACCACGTCGGTGCCCTGGAACGCGGACACGGTGAAGCTCATGTAGTCGTGGTCGGTCGGCAGCCCGATGCCGTCCAGCAGCTCCGCGGCGCGGGGGCCCTGCACGGCGAGGACGGCGAACAGCTCGTGCTGATCGACCACGCTGATGCCGGTCGGGGCCGCCGCGACGAGGCGCCGCACGACCTCGGCCGTGTTGGCCGCGTTGGGGATGAGGAAGACGTCGTCGTCGCCGAACCGGTACGCGATGAGGTCGTCCACCACGCCACCGTTCTCGTCGAGGCACAGGGTGTACTGCGCCTGACCTGCGGCGATACGATTGAGGTCGTTGCTGAGGCAGCGGTTGACGAAGTCGGCCGCGCCGCGGCCGCGCACCCGGGCCTTGCCCAGGTGCGACACGTCGAACACGCCGGCGTCCTCGCGGACGGCCGTATGCTCCTTGAGCACGCCGCCGCCGGCGTATTCCAGCGGCATGTCCCAGCCACCGAACGCCGCGAACTTGGCACCGAGCGCCGCATGGCGGTGATACAACGCGGGGTGCCGCAAGGGTTGCGTCATGCCCGCAACCTATCGCGTTGGTTATCGTGTCCAGCACCCGAATCGGCGGCATGCTGAAGATGCGGTGCCACCGTCGAAGCTGCGGTGCAGCCGCAGTGAACGCTGACGCAGAACATCACCAGTGATCTGGAGCCCGAGTGACCGCCCTGAACCTGGTCGACACCGACCCCGCCGAGCTCACCGTCGACGCCGTCGTCGTCGGTGTCTACGCGCACGACGGCGGTGACACCAAGCTGCTGCTCGCCTCCGGGGCGGAGAGCGTCGCGGCGGCGTTCAGCGACCGGCCGGGTGGCGGGCTGGCCGAGACGTTGCGGACGCTCGGTGCGACCGGTGCGGTCGGCGAGGTGACGAAGGTCGCCGCGTTCGGTGCCGTGACGGCGCCGCTGGTGGTGGCCGTCGGGCTCGGGCCGGAGCCGGCCGGTGCCGCGCCGGCGGCGGAGACGCTGCGGCGGGCCGCCGGTGCCGCGACGCGGGCCCTGGCCGGGTCGGCGTCCGTGGCCCTGGTGCTGCCGCTGTCGGACCGGGACACGCCCACCGACGACGAGCTGACCGCCGGCGTGCGGGCCGTGGCGGAGGGCGCGGTGCTGGGGGCGTACCGCTTCGCCGGGTACAAGACGAAGGGGACGCGGCCGGACCCGGTCCGCAAGGTGGTGCTGCACGTGCCGGACGCCGCGGCCCGTCCGGCCAAGGCGGCGGTGAAGCGCTCCGGGACCGTCACCGCGGCGGTGACCCGCACCCGTGACTGGATCAACACCGCCCCCAACGACCTGCGGCCGCCGCAGTTCGCCGAGCAGGCCGCCGAGGCCGCGCGGGCCGCGCAGCTGGACGTCAGCGTCCTGGACGAGAAGGCCCTGGCCAAGCAGGGGTATGGCGGCATCCTCGCGGTCGGCCTGGGCTCGGCGGCGGCGCCGCGGATGGTGCGCATCGCATACGAGCCGGCGGGCGCGACCCGCCGGGTGGCGCTGGTCGGCAAGGGCATCACGTTCGACACCGGTGGCGTGTCGATCAAGCCGGCGCAGGGCATGTGGGAGATGAAGTCCGACATGTCGGGCGCGGCGGCGGTGGTGTCGACGATGATCGCGATCGCGGCGCTGAAGCCGAAGGTCGCGGTGGTGGCGTACGCGCCGATGGCCGAGAACATGGCCTCCGGCAGCGCGTACCGGCCGGGCGACGTCGTGACGATGTACAACGGGCACAAGGTCGAGGTGCTCAACACCGACGCCGAGGGCCGCATGATCCTCGGCGACGCGATCGCGCGGGCCTGCGAGGACGAGCCGGACTACCTGTTCGAGGTGTCCACGCTGACCGGCGGGCAGGTCATCGCGCTCGGCAAGCGGATCGCCGGCGTGATGGGCACGCCGGAGCTGTGCGACCGGGTCCGCGACGCCGGTGACCGGGCCGGCGAGCCGGCGTGGCCGATGCCGCTGCCGGAGGACGTGCGCAAGGGCATGGACTCCGAGGTGGCCGACATCTCGCAGGTCAACGCGGGCATGGACCGGGCCGGGCACATGTTGCAGGGCGGCGTGTTCCTGTCCGAGTTCGTGGCCGAGGGCGTCCAGTGGGCGCACATCGACATCGCCGGTCCGAGCTACCACTCCGGCGAGGCGTTCGGTTACTGGGCCAAGGGCGGCACCGGCGTGCCGGTGCGCACCCTGATCAGCCTCCTCGAGGAGATCGCCGAGGAGCGCTAGCCGCCGCCGTTGTTCTTGTTGCGGGCGTTGTAGTCGCGCATCCGCTGCGGGTACCCGACCAGGGCCACGTCGTAGATCGGCATGCTGAGCTTGTGCGCGAACTGCCGCGCCACCTGTGGGTTGTCCACGCGGCGGCGGGTCCACTCGCCGTCGTGTGCGATCAACAACAGTGTCGTTTCTGTCACTGTCGTGCGGGGCTCGATGAAGCCCTCCACGCCCCGGCGGGACCGGATGAACTCCTCCAGATGCCGCAGGTCGTCACGGCTCGCGGTGCGCCCACCTGCGGCGGGCTTGCGGCGGCTGAACCAGGCCACGATCCGTTTCCCTCCCCGTGACGATCCCCGACGAAGGGGCGCTCAGCGTACGACGTCGGGGCACCTACCGTCGCAGGCGGACAGCGGTGGTGACAAGATGGCCAAGGATCGTCATGCCATCACGGGCCCAACAGGTCCGTGCATCACCTGGGAGAATTCGTGAGCGACCCACACGCCAACTCCTTCGACGTCCTGATCCTGGGCGGCGGCAGCGGCGGCTACGCGGCGGCGTTCCGCGCGGCGCAGCTCGGGCTGTCCGTCGGCCTGGTCGAGAAGGACAAGCTCGGCGGCACCTGCCTGCACCGCGGCTGCATCCCGACCAAGGCGCTGCTGCACGCCGGTGAGGTCGCCGACGCGGCCCGCGAGGCGGAGCAGTTCGGCGTCCAGGCGACGTTCAACGGCGTCGACATGAAGGCGGTCAACGCCTACAAGGACGGCGTCATCAGCAAGCTCTACAAGGGGCTGCAGGGGCTGGCGAAGGCCCGCAAGGTGACGTTGATCGAGGGCGAGGGCAAGCTCGTCGCCGCCGACACGGTCGAGGTGGCCGGCACCCGGTACAAGGGCAAGAACGTCATCCTGGCGACGGGCTCCTACAGCAAGAGCCTGCCCGGCCTGGAGGTCGACGGCGAGCGGGTGATCACCAGCGAGCACGCCCTGACACTGGACCACGTGCCCACGTCCGCGGTGATCCTCGGTGGCGGCGTCATCGGCTGCGAGTTCGCCAGCGCGTGGAAGTCGTTCGGGGTCGACGTGACGATCGTCGAGGCCCTCCCGCGGCTCGTCGCGGTCGAGGACGAGGCGAGCTCCAAGGCCCTGGAGCGGGCGTTCCGCAAGCGCGGCATCAAGTTCAAGGTCGGCAAGCCGTTCGAGGGTGTCGAGCGCACCGACGCCGGCGTCCGGGTGAAGATCCAGGGCGGCGAGACGATCGAGGCAGAGCTGCTGCTCGTCGCCGTCGGCCGCGGCCCGACGACCGCCGGCCTCGGCTACGAGGAGCAGGGCGTGAAGATGGAGCGCGGATTCGTCCTCACCGACGAGCGCCTGCGCACCAGCGTCTCCGGGGTCTACGCCGTCGGCGACATCGTGCCGGGCGTGCAGCTCGCGCACCGCGGTTTCCAGCAGGGCATCTTCGTCGCCGAGGAGATCGCCGGGCAGCACCCGCAGGTGATCGACGAGGCCGGCATCCCGCGCGTGACGTATTCCGAGCCCGAGATCGCCTCCGTGGGACTCAACGAGTCGAAGGCCCGCGAGCTGCACGGCGACAAGATCGAGACGGTGCAGTACGACCTGTCCGGCAACGGCAAGAGCCAGATCCTGAAGACCGCCGGTTTCGTGAAGCTGGTGCGCGTCAAAGACGGCCCGGTCGTCGGCGTCCACATGGTGGGCGCGCGCGTGAGCGAGCTGATCGGCGAGGGACAGTTGATCTACAACTGGGAGGCGTTCCCTGGTGACGTCGCCCCGCTCGTGCACATGCACCCCACGCAGAACGAGGCGATCGGTGAGGCGTTCCTGGCGCTCGCCGGCAAGCCGCTGCACGTCCACTGATCATCTGGGACCCGACCGCCACAAGCACTGTCCAGCGCTGTTTCAAGGAGACTGTTCATATGCCGGTATCGGTCACCATGCCCCGGTTGGGCGAGAGCGTCACTGAGGGCACCGTCACTCGCTGGTTGAAGCAGGAGGGTGACCAGGTCGAGGCCGACGAGCCGTTGCTCGAGGTCTCCACCGACAAGGTCGACACGGAGATCCCGTCCCCGGCGGCCGGCGTGCTCACGCGCATCGTCGTGCAGGAGGACGAGACCGTCGAGGTCGGCGCCGAGCTGGCCGTGATCGGCGACGCGGGCGACTCCGGTGCCGCGCCGGCCGAGGAGCCCGCCGCCGAGGAGCCCGCCGCCGAGGAGCCCGCGCCCGCCGCCGAGGAGCCCGCCGCTGCCGCCGAGGAGCCCGCGCCCGCCGCCGAGGAGGCGCCCGCCCCGGCCGCCGCGGCCTCGGGCGAGACCACGTCGCTGAAGATGCCCGCGCTGGGCGAGTCCGTGACCGAGGGCACCGTCACCCGCTGGCTCAAGCAGGTCGGCGACGCCGTCGAGGCCGACGAGCCGCTCCTGGAGGTCTCCACCGACAAGGTCGACACGGAGATCCCGTCGCCGGTCGCCGGCACGCTGCTGGAGATCAAGGTCGCCGAGGACGAGACCGTCGAGGTCGGCGCCGAGCTGGCCGTGATCGGCGCCGCCGGTGCCGCGCCGGCCGCGTCCCAGCCCGCCCCGGCCGAGCCGAAGGCCGCGCCCAAGCCCGAACCCAAGGCTGAGGCCAAGCCCGAACCCAAGCCCGAGCCAAAGCCCGAGCCGAAGCAGGCCGCGGCCCCGGCGCAGGCGGCCGCCCCGGCGCCCGCGCAGCCGGCCCAGACCAAGCCGGCCGCCGCCGCTCCGGTCGCCGCCGGTCCCGGCACCAGCGCCAGCGCCAACGGCAAGGTTGAGGGCGACGAGGCGGGATACGTCACGCCGCTGGTGCGCAAGCTCGCCACCGAGCACGGGGTCGACCTGTCGTCGCTGTCCGGCACCGGTGTCGGCGGCCGCATCCGCAAGCAGGACGTCCTCGACGCGGCCGCGAAGGCCAAGGAGGCCGCCGCCGCGAAGCAGGCCGCGCCGGCCGCGCCGGCAAAGGCCGAGACGGCCCCCGCGGCGAAGGCGTCGCCGAGCCCGCTGCGCGGCCAGACGCAGAAGCTGACCCGGATGCGTGCGCTGATCGCCCGGCGCATGGTCGAGTCGCTGCAGGTGTCGGCGCAGCTGACCACGGTCGTCGAGGTCGACGTCACCAAGGTGGCGAAGCTGCGGGCGAGGGCCAAGCAGCAGTTCCTCGACACGCACGGCGTGAAGCTGTCGTTCCTGCCGTTCTTCGCCCTCGCGGCGGTCGAGGCGCTGCGGGTGCACCCGTCGGTGAACTCCTCGATCGACCTGGAGGCCGGCACCGTCACGTATCACGACGCCGAGCACCTCGGCATGGCCGTCGACTCCGAGAAGGGGCTCATCGTCCCGGTCATCCGCAACGCGGGCGACCTCAACCTCGGCGGCCTGGCGAAGCGGATCGCGGACGTGGCCGAGCGGACCCGGTCCAACAAGCTCAACCCGGACGACATCGCCGGCGGCACGTTCACGCTGACCAACACCGGCAGCCGCGGCGCCCTGTTCGACACGCCGATCATCAACCAGCCGCAGGTGGCGATCCTCGGCACCGGCGCCGTGGTCAAGCGGGCCGTCGTGGTCAACGACCCGGAGCTCGGCGAGATCATCGCGCCGCGCTCGATGGTCTACCTGGCGCTGTCCTACGACCACCGGATCGTGGACGGCGCCGACGCCGCCCGCTTCCTCACCACGGTCAAGGAGCGGCTCGAGGGCGGCAACTTCGAGGCCGACCTCGGCGTGTAACACCCGGATCACCCGGAAGGGGCGCCCCTCGGGGCGCCCCTTTCTGCGTCGAATTGTGGTAGCGGGTCGGCGACTGGGCAAGATGACCGCATGCAGATCCTCATCGCGGGCGCGTCCGGGTTCCTCGGCGGGCGGCTGGTGCCGCACCTGCGCGCCGCCGGGCACGACGTCACCCAGCTGGTCCGCCGGCCCGCTCGCAACCCGGGTGAGCTGCGCTGGGACCCGGCCGGCGGGCTGCTCGACGCGACCGCCGTGGCCGGTAGGGACGCGGTGATCAACCTGGCCGGCGCCGGCGTCGGCGACCGGCGCTGGACCGCCCAGTACAAGCGGACGCTGCGGACCAGCCGCGTCGACACCACGGCGACCCTGGCCCGGGCCATCGCGGCGGCCGGCGCCGAACGGCCCCGGGTGCTGCTCAACTCGTCCGCGGTGGGGTTCTACGGCGACACCGGCGACCGGCCCGTCGACGAGCAGTCACCCCCGGGTGAGGGGTTCCTCGCCGACCTGTGCAAGGTGTGGGAGGCCGCGACCCGCCCCGCGGAGGACGCCGGGACGAGAGTGGCGCTGCTGCGCACCGGCTTCCCCCTGGCGAAGGACGGCGGGCTGCTGAAGCCGCTGTACCTGCAGTTCAAGCTGTTCGCCGGCGGCCGGATGGGCGGCGGCACGCAGTACCTGCCGTGGATGTCGCTGCCGGACTGGCTGGCCGCCGTCACGTTCACGCTCGAGCGGGAGATCACCGGCCCGGTGAACCTGACCGGGCCCGAGCCGGTGACCAACGCCGAGTTCTCCGCGGCCCTGGCGAAGGTGCTGCACCGGCCGAACCTGCTGCCGGTGCCGGGGTTCGCCCTGAAGGCGGCGGTCGGCGAGTTCGGCGCAGAGGCCCTGGTCAGCCAGCGGGTGCTGCCCGGGGTCCTGGTGCGCGAAGGTTTCCCGTTCGCGCACCGGACCGTCGAGGCGGCGCTTCAGCAGGCCGTGTCGGCCACGACGTAGTAGTTCGCGCCGGTCTGCTGCAGGCCGTGCGTGGTGAACACGTTGTAGAGGCCCATCGCCTGGTTGGAGCCGTTCGCGTAGACGTAGCCGCCGCTCTGGTGCGCCCGGCCGGCGGTGACGTGCGCGTAGTTCGACGCCCGGACGCACGGACCGGCGGTGGGTGTCGGGCTCGGCGACGCGGTCGGGGAACCGGTGGGCGTCACCACGCCGCCGTTCAGACCCCAGTCCAGGGCCTGGTAGTACGACGAGCAGATGGTGTCCTTGTAGTACGTGCCGGCGGTGCCGCACTGTTCGGTGGCGGAGCCGGGGTCGACCGGCGTGGCGTGCGTCATGCCCGACACCAGGTACACCTTGACCTTGTCGCCGTAGTTCGCCAGGGACGTCCCGCCGGGCAGCGACGACGTGGCGGTCGGGGTCTGGGACACGCCGAGCACGTTGGTCCACTGGTCCCGCAGCTCGGTCGCGTTGGCCGGGGCGACGGTGGTGTCCGACGTGCCGTGCCAGATCGACACCCGGGGGCGGGTGCCGCTGTAGCCGCTGTACGCGGAGCGGACCAGGTCACCCCAGGCCGCGGGGGTCTTGTCGACGCCCGGGTTCATGCAGCTGAAGGCGCTCGTGGTCGAGGTCGCGCAGCGGTACGGCAGGCCCGCCATGATCGCGCCGCCGGCGAACACGTCCGGATACGTGGCGAGCATCACGGCGGTCATGGCGGCACCGGCGGACAGGCCCGTCACGTACACCCGGCCGCGGTCGACCTGGTAGTTGGTGGCGGCGTAGTCCACCATCTGCTTCACCGACAGTGCCTCGCCGGCACCGCGGGCCGTGTCGCCGGTCTCGAACCAGTTGAAGCAGCTGGAGCTGTTGTTGGCGGACTTCTGCTCCGGCAGGACGAGGGCGAAGCGCCACAGGTCGGCGTACTTGCGCCAGCCCGCGTTGGTGAAGTAGTCGGTCGCGTTCTGGGTGCAGCCGTGCATGGCGACGACCAGCGGCGCGTTGGCCGGCAGCCCGTCCGGGCGGTAGCTGTACATGGTGAGGTTGCCGGGGTTCGAACCGAAGCTGGACACGGTGGTCAGCGACGCGGCATAGGCGGGCGTGGACACGACGGTCAGGCCGACGGCGGTCGCGAACACGGCGATCGCGGGCAGGATGAAGCGCAACCAACGGGGCATGGCGGTGCCCTTTCCTCTCGGGGGATGCCCACGCTAGGTGTGACGCTTCACGCACCACTATGTCCCTTGTCCACACATTCTTGACCCCGCTGCGTGAGGGTTAGGCTGAGGCGTGACCAGCATTCTGGGTTTTGAGGTGAAGCGGGCCGGCCTCGTCGACTACGAGACGGCCCTGGCTGAGCAGCGGCGGATCCACGAGGCCGTCGCGGACGGCACGGCGCCTGACACGGTGTTGCTGCTGGAGCACCCGAGCGTCTACACCGCCGGCAAGCGGACCGAGCCGGCGGACCGGCCGTTCGACGGCACCCCGGTCGTCGACGTCGACCGCGGCGGCAAGATCACCTGGCACGGCCCGGGGCAGCTGGTCGGCTACCCCATCGTCAAGCTGCCCGAGCCGATCGACGTGGTGGCCTACGTGCGTCGCATGGAGCAGGTCCTGATCGACGTGTGCGCCGAGTTCGGCCTGGCCACGGTGCGGGTCGAGGGACGCAGCGGGGTGTGGGTCGCCGCCGACGAGCGGGGCCCGGACCGCAAGGTCGCCGCGATCGGCATCCGGGTCGCCCGGGGCGTGACGCTGCACGGGTTCGCCATCAACGCCGACTGTGACCTGTCCCGCTACGACATCTTCGTCCCGTGCGGCATCCGCGACGCGGGCGTGACGTCACTGGCCGCGGAGCTGGGCCGCGACGTGACCGTCGAGGAGCTCCTGCCCGTGGTCGAGCGGCACCTCAAGACCCTGTACTGACCCGGTAGGCGACGACCGGGATCAGCTCCGGGTCGACGTCGTCGAGGCGGTCGTGCCCGGCGCGGCTGAAGCCGATCAACGCCTGGAGCGCCCGGTCGCCGAGCTCGGCCGGGCGGTCCGCCGTCTCGAACGGCAGCGGCTCGCCGAGGTCCTCCAGGACACCGGGGTTGGCGCAGACGCTCAGCGACCGCAGCAGCGCGCCGTCGCGCCACACGCCGAACGCGCACCACTCGGCGTCGCCGTGCGCGGCGTGCAGCAGCACCTGCCGGCGGCCGGTGGCCGCGAGCACCGCCGGGTGCAGCTCGGAGGGCCGCTGCGGCGTGAGCGTCCAGCTGCACACCAGGTCCAGGCCGGCGAAGCAGCCGACGTACACCACGTGCTGCGGCGGGTTGAGCGCGTCGGCGAGCAGCTCGTCGCCGATCTCCCGCACGGCCGCGCCCGGGAAGAGCCGTCCGGCGAGCACCCGGGTCGCGGGCTTGTCCAGCACGGGACAGGCCCGCAGGACATCGATGGGATTACCGTCGGACCAGACCACCAACGTGTCGTTGAACGCCACAGTTGCGTCATTGCCAGGCGCCCGGACGGGGAAACCTCGCAGACGTGACGTCAATCGCGTTCCCGGCGGCTGGGCAGGCCTCGGGCGTAGGCTTTCCCGTGTGACCGCCGTTGTTCCGGAAGGCCGTCGTCTGCTGCGCATCGAAGCGCGTAACGCGGAGACGCCGATTGAGCGCAAGCCGCCGTGGATCAAGGTCTCCGCGAAGATGGGGCCTGAATACACGCACCTGCGAGGCCTCGTGCAACGCGAGGGCCTCCACACAGTGTGCCAGGAGGCCGGCTGTCCCAACATCTACGAGTGCTGGGAAGACCGCGAGGCGACGTTCCTCATCGGCGGCGACCAGTGCACCCGGCGGTGCGACTTCTGCCAGATCGACACCGGCAAGCCGGCCGAGTTCGACGCCGACGAGCCGCGCCGGGTCGCGGAGTCGGTGGCGACGATGGGCCTGCGCTACGCGACGGTGACCGGGGTCGCCCGCGACGACCTGCCCGACGGCGGTGCCTGGCTCTACGCGGAGACCGTCCGGCAGATCCACGGCCTGGTCGACGGCTGCGGCGTGGAGCTGCTCATCCCCGACTTCAACGGCGAGCCGAAGCTGCTCGCCGAGGTCTTCGAGGCACGGCCCGAGGTCCTGGCGCACAACGTGGAGACGGTGCCGCGGATCTTCAAGCGGATCCGTCCCGCGTTCCGCTACGAGCGCTCCCTCGACGTGATCACCCAGGCCCGCACGGCCGGCCTGGTCACGAAGTCCAACCTGATCCTGGGCATGGGCGAGGAGCGTGCCGAGGTCTCCCAGGCGCTGCGCGACCTGCACGAGGCGGGCTGCGAGCTGGTGACCGTCACGCAGTATCTGCGCCCGACGCCGCGGCACCACCCGGTGGAGCGCTGGGTGAAGCCGGAGGAGTTCGTCGAGCTGGCGCAGGAGGCCGAGCAGATCGGCTTCGCCGGCGTGCTCAGCGGGCCTCTGGTGCGCTCGTCGTACCGGGCGGGCCGGCTCTACCGTCAGGCCCTGGACAGCCGGGCGCTGAAGGCGTGAGGACCTCCCACTAGAGTGGGAGGTATGGCAAAGGCCCAGGAGCCGGAGAAGGTCTCCTTCTTCACTCGGCTCAAGCAGATCGGCATGGTGTTCTCCTTCACCGCCAAGCGCGACAAGCTGTTCGTCCCGCTTGTCCTGGTGGTGATCCTCGTGCCGCTCATCGCCGTCGGCGTCGCCGTCGCGCTGGGCGTGTCCTGGGTGTGGGCGCCGATCGGGGTCCTGGCCGCACTGCTGGGCACGGTCATCGTGCTCAACCTGCGCTCGCAGAAGGCCATGATGCGCGAGGCCGAGGGGCAGCCCGGCGCGGCCGCCTCCATCATCGAGAACATGCGCGGCGACTGGCGGGTCACCCCGGCCATCGTCTCCACGACGCAGTTCGACATGGTGCACCTGGTCATCGGCCGGCCCGGCGTGATCCTGCTCGGCGAGGGCAACCCGACCCGGGTCCGCGGCCTGATCAACCAGGAGCGCCGCCGCCTGGTGAAGGTCATCGGCAACGCCGACCTGCGCGACTTCGTGATCGGCAACGAGGAGGGCCAGCTGCCGCTCGCGAAGCTGCGCAACACGCTCGTCCGGCTGCCGCGCACGATCACCGGCAAGGACGTCAACGCGCTCGACAAGCGGCTCACCGCCCTGTCGGCGCGGCCGCAGATGCCCCGCGGCGCGATGCCCAAGAACATGAAGCCGCCGAAGGGCGCGTTCAAGGCGATGCGCGGGCGCTGAGCCCGCCCCTACGAGGCCGCCGGTGCCGTGGTCACGACCCACGAGCCGGCGGCTTTGTCGTGCCACCCGCGGCCGTCCTTGTCCATGATCAGCGCCGGTACGGCCAGCAGCAGCAACGCACCCCGCAGGATGGCCCTGGGCACGCCGATCGGCCCGCCTGTGGCCATTGACACACACCGGATGCTGAAGATGCGCATCCCGAGGGTCTGGGCGAAAAAGCCGACGAACAGCCCGTACACCACCAGCAGGAGGCCGGGCGCGAGCCATGGCGCCTCCACCGGATCGGCGAACGCCCTGCTGATGAGCAGGCACAGCAGCCAGTCGACGAGCAGCGCACCGAACCGTCTGGACAGCGATGCCGCGGTGAGTTCCACGGCGGGTCAGCCTACCGGCCGACCACACCTCGGTGATCTGGCCGGACTGGTGGCGCCGAAACACAGTGGAAACAATCGAGACATGCCCGGGCAATCGCACAGTTCTACGGTCGCGACCAACCAGCCACCTTCACACTGAAGTGATCACCACGACTGGCATTGCCTGCGACCTGGAGGACGAGTGTTCGCCAATTCTGACGAGCTGCTGCGATACGTGAAGGACGAGGGCGTCCGCTTCGTCGACGTTCGCTTCTGTGACCTGCCGGGCGTCATGCAGCACTTCAATGTCCCCGCCGAGTCGTTCGACGAGAGCGTGTTCACCGACGGCCTCGCCTTCGACGGTTCGTCCATCCGTGGCTTCCAGGCGATCCACGAGTCGGACATGATGCTGCTGCCCGACGTGACGTCGGCGTTCATCGACCCGTTCCGGATCGAGAAGACCCTCGCGCTCAACTTCTTCATCCACGACCCGTTCACGCGTGAGGCCTACTCCCGTGACCCGCGCAACGTGGCGAAGAAGGCCGAGGCGTACCTCGCGTCGAGCGGCATCGCCG
Organism: Dactylosporangium siamense; assembly: GCF_016862795.1. GTDB lineage: Bacteria > Actinomycetota > Actinomycetes > Mycobacteriales > Micromonosporaceae > Dactylosporangium > Dactylosporangium siamense. The sequence goes on from NZ_BONQ01000146.1 coordinate 32,716, forward strand.
ACACCGCCTACTTCGGTCCCGAGGCCGAGTTCTACATCTTCGACTCGATCCGGCACGAGACGTCGGCCAACCAGGCCTACTACTACATCGACTCGGTCGAGGGCTGGTGGAACTCCGGCAAGGACGAGCCGGGCGGCAACCGCGGCTACAAGACCGCCTACAAGGGTGGCTACTTCCCGGTCCCGCCGGTCGACCACTACGCCGACCTGCGTGACCAGATCGTCCAGCGCCTGATCGGCGCCGGCTTCATCGTGGAGCGCTCGCACCACGAGGTCGGCACCGCCGGCCAGGCCGAGATCAACTACCGGTTCGGCACCCTGCTGCAGTCCGGCGACCAGCTGCAGCTCTTCAAGTACATCGTGAAGAACGTCGCCTGGCACGCCGGCAAGACCGCGACCTTCATGCCGAAGCCGCTCTTCGGCGACAACGGCTCCGGCATGCACACCCACCAGTCCCTCTGGCTGGGTGGCGAGCCGCTGTTCTACGACGAGGCCGGCTACGGCGGCCTGTCCGACACGGCCCGCTGGTACATCGGCGGCCTGCTGCACCACGCGCCCTCGCTGCTGGCCTTCACCAACCCGACGGTGAACTCCTACCGCCGCCTGGTCCCCGGCTACGAGGCCCCGGTCAACCTGGTCTACTCGCAGCGCAACCGGTCCGCCTGCACCCGTATCCCGGTGACGGGCACCAACGCCAAGGCCAAGCGCGTCGAGTTCCGCGTGCCGGACCCGTCGGCCAACGTCTACCTGGCCTTCGCCTCCATGCTGATGGCCGGCCTGGACGGCATCAAGAACAAGATCGAGCCCCCGGCGCCGATCGACAAGGACCTCTACGACCTTCCGCCGGAGGAGGTCGCCAACGTCAAGCAGGTCCCCGGCTCGCTCGACGAGGTCCTCAACTCCCTCGAAGGCGACCACGGCTTCCTCCTCGAGGGCGGCGTGTTCACCCAGGACCTGATCGACACCTGGATCTCCTACAAGCGCACCAACGAGGTCGACCCGGTGCGCCTGCGCCCGACCCCGCACGAGTTCGCCATGTACTACGACGTGTGATCTGACCTGTTGGCAACGGCGGCCGCTTGCTCCAAGCGGCCGCCGTTGCCGTGTGTACGCCCCATGATCCGGAAGACCTCGCGTAGCCAGGGGTGCGCAAGGTCTTCCGGATCACGGAAGTGGGGCGGGGCGGCGGTGTGGCCCGTTACCACCAGTTGAAGGGGCTGAACGCGGCCATCTGGTCGGGAGCGATCAAAAGCAGGACACAGCCGCCCAAACAGCACAGCATCGCCAGAACGACAGCCACCGGAACCAGCAGCCATTTCATGACCGTTGACCGGCTGTCGCGGGGTGTCTCCACGAGCGACATCCTCGGTGATGCGGACCCCGGACAGTAGCCCTTGCCGCATGTAGCGCTGCTCACTTCGAGCCCCGGCGGACCCAGGCCGGGCCGGGCACACGAGCTCCGCCTCCGGCGGACAGGGCCGCCCGCCCGTGGACCTCGGCGACCCTGGAAGCCCGGCGGTGCGCTCCGAGCCCACCACCCCGCCGCGATCCCGCCCGTGATCCGGAAGACCTCGCGTAGCCAGGGGTGCGCAAGGTCTTCCGGATCAGGGAAGTGGGGCGGTCAGGAGCTGAAGATGCGCTCGACGGCCTGGCGGGCGCGGCGGGCGACGCGGAGGTACTCGTCCAGGAACTCCTGCGGCTCGACGCCGCCCAGGATCCTCGCCACCGCGGCCAGGTCCGGCCCCTGACGCGGTAGCTGGTCGGTGGCGCGGCCGCGGACCAGTGTCAGCAGATTGCGGACCCGGGACGCCTGCTCCCAGGCGGCCCGCAGGCCGGCCTCGTCGGCGGGGTCGAGCAGGCCGGCTGCGGTGGCCGCGGACAGGGCCTCCAGGGTGCGGGTCGTGCGCAGCGCGGGGACGGTGCGGCCGTGCAGGAGCTGCAGCAGCTGGACGGTCCACTCGACGTCGGCGAGGCCGCCGCGGCCGAGTTTCGTGTGGGTGGCGGGGTCGGCGCCGCGGGGCAGGCGTTCGCTGTCGACGCGGGCCTTGAGGCGGCGGATCTCGTGGATCTGGTCGCGGGTGAGGCCGCCCTCGGGGTAGCGCATCGTGTCGGCGAGGGCGAGAAACCGCTCGCCGAGCGACGAGGAGCCGGCGACGTGGCGGGCCCGGAGCAGGGCCTGCGCCTCCCAGACCTTCGACCAGCGGGCGTAGTACTGCTGGTAGGCGCCGAGGCTGCGCACCAGGGGGCCCTGGCGGCCCTCGGGGCGCAGGTCGGCGTCGACGCCGAGCGGTGGGTCGGGGGCGGGGCGGGCGAGCAGGCGGCGGAGGTCCTCGGCGACGGTGAGGGCGAGCCCGCTCGCGGCGTCGTCGGCCATGCCGGGCGGGGGTTCGTAGACGAAGAGGACGTCGGCGTCGGAGGGGTAGCTGGTCTCCTCGCCGCCGAGGCGGCCCATGCCCACGATGGCGAGGTCGAGACCGGGGGCGGCGGTGACGCCGAGGGTGGCGCGCAGCGTCGCGTCGATGACGGCGGACAGGGCGACGCCGACGGCGGAGACGTCGAGGAAGCCGAGCAGGTCGGCGCAGGCGATCCGGAACAGCTCGCGGCGGCGGGAGGCGCGCACGGCGTTGATCGCGGTCTCGGGGTCGTCGTGGCGGGCGGCGGCAGCCGCGAACTGGGCGGCGAGCTGCGTGGCGGTGCGGGGGACGAGTTCGGCGTCGTCGGCGAGGAGCCGCAGCGCCTCCGGGTCGTGCACGAGGAGCTCGGTGACGTATCGGGACAGGGCGAGGAGCCGGGCCAGCCGCAGCGCCACCGGGCCCTCGTCGCGCAGGAGGCGCAGGTACCACGGGGTGTTGCCGAGCTTGTCGGACACCTGCCGGTAGGCCAGCAGCCCGCGGTCGGGTTCGGGGGCGTCGGCGAACTCGCTGAGCAGGACCGGTAGCAGCTGCCGCTGGATCGCGGCGGTCCGGGACACGCCGCCGGTCAGGGCCTCGATGTGGCGCAGGGCGCCGGCCGGGTCGGCGAACCCGAGCAGCTCCAGGCGGGCCTTGGCGGCGGTGGCGGTGAGCCGCAGCTGCTCGCTGGGGACGCGGGCGACGGCTTCGAGCAGCGGCCGGTACAGCAGCTTCGCGTGCAGCCGGCGGACCTCCTGGGCGTGGCGGACCCAGTCGGCGCGGAAGGACTCGACGGCGTCGCGAGCGGCGTTGGGCCGGTAGTTCAGGGCGTGCGCGAGCCAGCGCAGGGCGGCGGGGTCGTCGGGCACGGTGTGGGTGCGGCGCAGGCGCTGCAGCTGGAGGCGGTGTTCGACGGTGCGCAGGAAGCGGTACGCCCGCAGCAGCGCCTCGCCGTCGGCGAGGCCGACGTACCCGCCCTCGATGAGGCCGCGAAGGCCGGCGATGGTGGTCGGGGTGCGCAGCGACTCGTCGGCGCGGCCGTGCACCAGCTGCAGCAGCTGCACCGCGAACTCGATGTCGCGCAGGCCGCCGGGGCCGCGTTTGATCTCGCGGTCGACCTCGGTGCGCGGGATCTGCTCGATGATGCGCCGGCGCATCGCGCGGACCTCGTCGACGGCCTCGGGGCGTTCGGCGGCGGACCAGATGAGCGGCTGCAGCTCCTGCAGCCAGCGGGCGCCGAGGGCCAGGTCACCGGCGGCGGGCCGGGCCTTCAGCAGGGCCTGGAACTCCCAGGTCTTGGCCCATTTGCGGTAGTACGCGAGGTGCGAGGCGACGGTCCGCACGAGGGCACCGCGGCTGCCCTCGGGGCGCAGGGCGGCGTCGACGGGCCAGGCGACGAAGCCGCAGATCTCCATGAGCCGGGCGGCGAGGGTGCTGCCGGACCGCATCGCGACCTCGACGTCGATGCCGTCGAGCGGCTCGGCGACGTACACGACGTCGACGTCGCTGACGTAGTTGAGTTCGAGGCCGCCGCACTTGCCCATCGCGACGACGGCCAGGGTGCAGCTGCCGGCCAGCAGCGGATGCTCGGCGGAGGCGATCGCCAGGGCCGCGTCGAGGGTCGCGTCGGCGAGCTCGGTCAGGCGGCGCATCGTGACGTCGACGTCGGCGGCGCCGGTCAGGTCGGCCGCGACGATGCGCAGCAGTTCCCGCCGGTACCCGTCGCGCAGCAACGGCACCGTGGTCACGTCGCGGGTGCTGTAGCCGGCGGGGCGCTTGTTCTGCTCGCCCTGCAGTTCCTTCCAGTCCGCCGGGTTGGCCACGAGCAGGTCGCCGAGGGTCGCGGACACGCCGAGCACCCCGATGAGCCGCCGCCGCACCAGGCGGTCGGTGAGGACGGCCGCGCGGACCTCGTCACCGGCGACCTCGACCAGCCGGTGCAGCTGGAACAGCGCCAGGTCGGGGTCGGCGGCGAAGTACAGCGTCTCGAGCAGCGTCGCGGCGTCGTCGTCGGCGGGGCGGCGGGCCTCCGGGTCCCACAGGCGCAGGCCGTCGGGCCCGGCGAGGGCGGAGGATCGGGTGTCGTCGGTGAACCCGAACCGAGCGAGGTGGCCGGCGGGGGGCATCAGGCGGGCCCCAGCAGCGGCAGGGACCGCAGGCCGCCGTCGCCGCGCGGCACTCGGCCGAGCGCGACCGCGGCGAACCGCTCCGCGAACGGCTGCCACACCTCGGCCACGTCGTCCAGGGCCGCCTCGACGCTCTCGAGCAGCTCGATCGGGTCGATGCCCAGGTCGCCGAGGGTGCCGACGCCCTCCATGGCCCACTGCGCGAACATCGGCAGGTCGCATTCGATGTGGAACTGCAGGCCCCAGGCGACGGCGCCGATCCGGAACGCCTGCACCGGGTAGTGCGTGGAGGCGGCGAGGAGGGTCGCGGTGACCGGCAGCTCGACGATCTCGTCGTGGTGCCAGTGCAGCACGTCGGGGGCGAACGGCACCGCGGCGAAGACCGGGTCGTTGTCGGCGACGTCGCGGCGGGCGACGAGGCGCACCCCGATCTCGGGGCCGGCGGCGCTGCGTTCGACGGTGCCGCCGTGCGCCTGGGCGAGCAGTTGCGCGCCGAGGCAGATCGCGAGGGTCGGCACCTTGTGCCGGACGGCCTTGCGCAGCAGGCCGTCGAGCTGGGCGAACCACGGCGCGGCCCGCTGCCCGTCGGCGCCGGCGAACGCGTCCTGCTCGCCGCCGAGGACGACGAGCGCGGCGTAGCCGTCCAGGTCGGCGGGCAGCGGGTCGCCGGCGTGAGGGCGCACCACGGCCAGTTCGAGGCCGCCGCCGGTGAGCCAGCCGGCGAGGCGGCCCGGTCCGTCGCTGGGGTCGTTCTCCACCACGAGCGCCACCCGTCCCCGCGGGGACCCTTCGATCGTCACGACCCGACAATAACGACCGTGGAAGCGTTGAAGGCCGGGGATGCCGTCATGCTCGTGTCGCCGTCGGGGCCGACCGTGCCCGAGCGGGTGGCCCGTGGCGTCGAACTGCTGTCGAGCTGGGGCCTCGAGGTGCGGGTGGGGCGGCACGTGTTCGACCGGGCCGGCTACCTGGCGGGTCACGACGAGGACCGGCTCCGCGACCTCAACGCCGCCCTCGAAGATCCAGAGACAAGGGCGGTCGTGTGTACGAGAGGAGGCTACGGCGCGCAGCGCATCGTCGACCGGATCCGGCTGGGTGCCCCGAAGCACCTCGTGGGGTTCTCCGACATCACGGCGCTACAGCTGGCGGTGTGGCGGCGGGCCGGGTGGCCGAGTGTGCACGGGCCGGGCGCGGCATGGTTCGACGACCGGCTGCCGGCGGCGTCGGCGGCGTCGTTGCGGGAGGCGTTGTTCTCGTCGGGCCCGCTGAGGTCGTACACCACCGAAAATGAGGAGACGAGTGCGGTGACGGTGCCCGGGCCGGCCGTGCGGGGAGTGCTGCTGGGCGGGAACCTTTCGATGCTCGCCAGCACGGTGGGAACCCCGGACATGCCAGACCTATCCGGAAAAATTCTGCTCATCGAGGATGTGGGTGAGGCGCCCTACCGGGTGGACCGGATGCTCACGCACCTGCGGCGGGCCGGCACCCTCGACGGGGTGGCGGGGGTCGCGGTCGGGCAGTTCACCGAGTGCGGCGGCGTGGGGCCCACGACGGTCGTGGACGTGCTGCGGGAGCACCTCGGGGCCCTCGGGGTGCCGGTGCTGGGCGGGCTGCGGATCGGGCACGGGGTCGGGCAGGAGACCGTCGTGCTGGGGGCGCCGGCCGTCCTGGACGTGCACGTGGGCTGCCTCACCAGTCGTCTGACGGATGAGATCGGAAACAGGACTGCGGCAGGATTGAGCCCATGAGTTTCGTGACCACCGGGTTCGGCGGGCGGCGGCGGCAACAGGAGCCGGACCTGCCGCCCGGGCAGTATCTCGCGCACGACTTCCCCGTCCTGTCCGCCGGGCCGACGCCTCGCCTGCACACGGACCGGTGGGAGTTCGTGATCACCACCGAGGCGGGCGCGCAGACGAAGTGGACGTGGGCGGAGTTCACCGCGCTGCCGCACGAGGACGTGACCGTCGACATCCACTGCGTCACCAAGTGGTCGAAGCTGCAGACCGGCTGGCGGGGCGTGGCGATCGACACGCTCATGGAGGACGTCGAGTCGGCCGCGGACTTCGTGATGGCACACTCCTACGACGGGTACACCACCAACCTGCCGCTCGAGGACCTCCTGGACGGCAAGGCGTGGGTGGCGTACCGCTACGACGACGAGCCCCTGACGCCCGAGCACGGCGGGCCGGCCCGGCTGCTGGTGCCGCACCTGTACTTCTGGAAGTCGGCGAAGTGGGTGCACGGGCTGCGGCTGATGCTGGAGGACGAGCCGGGGTTCTGGGAGCAGGCCGGCTACCACGACTACGGAGACCCATGGCGCGAGCAGCGGTACCAGGGAGACTGACCTGGCAGAAGGCCGTGTTGCAGTCGGCGTCGTTCGAGACGCCGACCGCGCGGACGCTGGTTTTCGACGTCCCTGACTGGCCCGGGCACCTGCCGGGCCAGCATGTGGACGTGCGGCTGACCGCCGAGGACGGCTACACGGCGCAGCGCAGTTACTCGATCGCGTCGGCGTCCGGACTCTCGATCACCGTGCAGCGCCTCGACGACGGTGAAGTGAGTCCGTTTTTAACGGATATTTACGACATCGGCCAGCCGGTGGAGCTGCGCGGGCCGATCGGTGGCTGGTTCGTGTGGCGGCCCACCGACCCGGCGCCGGTCCAGCTCATCGCGGGCGGCTCCGGGATCGTGCCGCTGATGGCGATGATCCGGTCGCGGGCCGACCACGGGGTCCGGACGCCGTTCCGGCTGCTCTACTCGGTGCGCACCCCGCAGGACGTCATCTACGCCGACGAGCTGCGGCAGCGGGCCCGCGACGACCGCGGGCTCGACGTCGAATACGTCTACACCAGGGTCCGCGGCTCCCGGATCGGCGTCGCCGACGTCAACACGCACGCGTGGCCGGCCGACTTCAAGCCCGCGGTGTTCGTGTGCGGGCCGACCGGCTTCGTGGAGACCGTCGCGGACATCATGGTGGCGCTCGGCCACGACGCCAGAGGCATCAAGACCGAGCGCTTCGGCTGACCTACATGATCCCCAGGTAGCGCTCGCGCTCGAAGGGGGTGACGACCCGACGGTACTCTTCCCACTCGGTGCGCTTGTTCTTCAGGAAGAAGTCGAAGACGTGCTCGCCGAGGATCTCCGCGACCAGCTCGGAGCCGGCCATCGCGTCGACCGCCTGGGACAGGTTCTCCGGCAGCGACTCGTAACCGGCGGCGCGCCGCTCGCCGTCGGTGAGCGCCCACACGTCGTCCTCGGCGCCCGGCGGCAGCTCGTAGCCCTGCTCGATGCCCCGCAGGCCGGCGCCGAGCATGACCGCGTAGGCGAGGTAGGGGTTGGTGGCCGAGTCCAGCGACCGGACCTCGACGCGGGCCGAGTTGGGCTTGCCGTAGGCCGGCACCCGCACCAGGGCGGAGCGGTTGGTGTGACCCCAGCAGACATACGCCGGGGACTCGGTGATCCGGTTCGGCAGGGTCTGCGGGAAGAGCCGCTTGTAGGAGTTGACCCACTGGTTGGTGATCGCGGTGTACTCCCGCGCGTGGACCAGCAGACCGGCGATGAACGCCTGCCCGACCTTCGAAAGTTTCATCGGGTCGCTGGCGTCGTGGAACGCGTTGCGCTCCCCCTCGAACAGCGACAGGTGCGTGTGCATGCCGCTGCCCGGCTGGTCGGTGAACGGCTTCGGCATGAAGGTGGCGTGCACCCCGTGGGAGAGCGCGACCTCCTTGATGACGTGCCGGAACGTCATGATGTTGTCGGCGGTGGTCAGCGCGTCCGCGTAGCGCAGGTCGATCTCCTGCTGGCCGGGCGCGACCTCGTGGTGGCTGAACTCGACCGAGATGCCGATCCGCTCCAGCGCGAGGACCGCCTGGCGGCGGAAGTCGCGGGCGACGGCGTGGGTGGTGTGGTCGAAGTAGCCGCCGGTGTCGACCGGGGTCGGCAGCGACCCGTGCTCACCCAGCGACTCGAGCAGGAAGAACTCGATCTCGGGGTGGGTGTAGAAGGTGAAGCCCTTCTCCGCCGCCCGCGACAGGGCCCGGCGCAGCACGTGGCGCGGGTCCGCCCAGGACGGCGAACCGTCCGGCAGGGTGATGTCGCAGAACATGCGCGCGCTCTCCCCCGACATGCCCCCCTCGAACGGGAACACCTGGAACGTCGTCGGGTCCGGCATGGCGACCATGTCCGACTCGTAGACCCGGGCGAAGCCCTCGATCGCCGAACCGTCGAAGCCGATGCCCTCCTCGAACGCCGACTCGAGCTCGGCCGGCGCGACCGAGACGCTCTTCAAGGTGCCAAGGACGTCGGTGAACCAGAGACGGACGAAGCGGATGTCCCGCTCTTCGAGCGTCCGGAGCACGAACTCCTGCTGACGGTCCACGGTGGTTCCCCCACGAGCTGCGGTGTCTACGGGCCTAATTCGGGCAAGTCTTGCCCGAAGGTGTTACGCACAAGTTACCGGACCTGCCCATCTCACCCGGCACTGGAGTGAACGTCACAGGAGCACCCGTGCCGGGCTTGGTCCACACTTGAGGTATGCCCCGGTTGCGACTCGCGCTCGCCCAGATCGACCCGACCGTCGGAGACCTCACCGGCAACTCGTCCCTGGTGCACGGTTGGACCAGCAAGGCCGCCGGTGCCGGCGCCCACGTGGTCGCGTTCCCGGAGATGATGCTGACCGGCTACCCGGTCGAGGACCTGGTATTCCGCCGGTCGTTCGTGGCCGCGTCCAAGCGCGCCGTCGACGAGCTCGCCGCGCAGCTGGCCTCCGACGGTCTCGGCGACACCGTCGTCATCGTCGGCTACCTCGACGCCGACGAGGTCGGCCCGCGCAACGCCCTCGCCGTGCTGCACCGCGGCACGCAGGTCGCCACCTACTTCAAGCACCACCTGCCCAACTACGGGGTCTTCGACGAGGACCGCTACTTCGAGCCGGGCGACACGCTGACCGTCATCCGGGTCGGCGGCGTCGACATCGCCCTCACCATCTGTGAGGACCTGTGGCAGGAGGGCGGCCCGTTCGCCGTCGCCGCCCTCGCCCAGGTCGGCCTGGTGGTGAACATCAACGGCTCGCCGTATGAGCTGAACAAGGACGACACCCGGCTCGCCCTCGTCGCCCGCCGGGCCGCGGAGGCCCGGTCCACCGTCGCCTACGTCAACACCGTCGGCGCCCAGGACGAGCTGGTCTTCGACGGCGACTCGATGGTGGTGCGCCCCGACGGCTCGCTGATCGCCCGGGCGCAGCAGTTCGCCGAGCAGCTCATGGTCCTCGACCTGGACCTGCCGGCCGCCGCGCCGGTCCCGCCCGTCGTGGCCGGCGCCGAGCTGCGGGTCGTCAACGTGCTGATCTCCGACAGCGTGGTGGACAGCGACCAGCCGGCGCCCGCGCCGGAGATCGCCGCCCGGGTCACCGACGAGGCCGAGATCTGGCAGGCGCTGGTCCTGGGCCTGCGCGACTACGTGCGCAAGAACGGCTTCCGCGGCGTCGCGATCGCCCTGTCCGGCGGCATCGACTCCGCCGTCGTCACCGCCATCGCCTGCGACGCGCTCGGCCCCGCCAACGTGGTCGCGGTGTCGCTGCCCAGCGGGCACTCCTCGCAGCACTCCAAGGACGACGCCGAGGACATGGCCCGCCGGACCGGCCTGGACTACCGGGTCGAGCCGATCCAGCCGATGGTCGACAGCTTCCTCGCCAACATGGCCCTGTCCGGCCTCGCCGTGGAGAACCTCCAGGCCCGCGTCCGCGGCGTGATCATGATGGCGATCTCCAACCAGGAGGGCCCGCTCGTCCTGACCACGGGCAACAAGAGCGAGCTGGCGGTCGGCTATTCCACGTTGTACGGCGACTCGGTGGGCGCCTTCAACCCCCTCAAGGACGTGCCGAAGACCCTCGTCTGGAAGCTCGCCCGCTGGCGCAACGAGGAGGCCGAACGCCGCGGCGACGTGCCACCGATCCCGGAGCGGTCGATCACGAAGCCGCCGAGCGCGGAGCTGCGCCCCGGCCAGCTCGACGCGGACTCGCTGCCCGACTACGAGGTCCTCGACGCGATCCTCGCCGGCTACGTCGACGGCGACCTCGGCCGCGACGACCTGGTCGCCGCCGGGCACGACCCGGCCGTGGTCGACCGGACCCTGCGCATGGTCGACCTCGCCGAATACAAACGCCGCCAGTCCGCCCCCGGCACGAAGATCTCCATCAAGGCCTTCGGCCGCGACCGCCGCCTCCCCATCACCAACCGCTTCAGCAACTAACTGTTTCTGCTGTTTCTGCTGTTTCTGCCGCGGCGGCCTG
>NZ_BONQ01000147.1 GCF_016862795.1 Dactylosporangium siamense
GGTCGCCAGGCCGAGGCCCAGCACGACGGTGTCGGGCCGGGTGATCCGGATGGTGTCGCTGACGTTGTACACACCGGGGGTGAACAGCAGGTTCTGCCCGGCGGCGAGTGCGGCGTTGATGCTCGCAGCGGTGGCACCGGCCTTCACGATGTAGAACTGGCTGATCGGCAGGGAGCTCCCGGCCGTGCTACCTGAGGACCAGCTGTTTCCGGACGAGTTCGTGCGCAGCGACGGCACGAACACCTGGTAGGCGCCGGTGCCGTCGACGTACAGGAACGGCTTCTCGCGGACCACTGGCGTGCTGCCGACGGTGGTGTACGGCGGCGACGGGAAGCTGTTCGCGGGAGCGCCGCTGGTGCCGACGAACACCTGGTTCCAGTTGGAGCCGGACCAGCTGCCGATCTGCGAGTTCCGGGTGATCCACTGCTGCTGGCTCCCCGACTGGATCTGCCCGTCGATCTTGCTGTCGGAGATCCAGCCGCCGGACGACCAGCCGCCGTCGGACAACGCGAGGTTGCCGCGGACGTGCATCCGCCGGTACGGCGCCGCCTGCGACACCGCCCACCGGTCCAGGCCACCCGTCGGGGTCACGGACAGGTTCTCCGCGGACCGCCAGAAGTTCTGCGTCGCGTTCTGCGAGCCGTCCGGCCACCAGTCCGCTTCCGCGTGCACGGCGCCGTTGATGACCACCGAGTCCGGGCTGATACCGAGACCGGCGACCTGGGTGAAGAAGCCGACGTTGGCGTTGACGTTGTACGTGCCCGGCTTGAACAGCAGCGCGAACCGGGCGTTGCCGAACTGGTTCGTCACCTGCTGGTTGAACACGGTGTTGAGCCGGTTCTGGATCGTGGCCTGCGACATCGACGGGTCGAAGACCGACACGTTCGGACCCAGATCAGGGTTGTTCGGGTTGCTCGGAGGCGTGCTGGTCGGCGGGTTGGTGGTCGGGTTCGTGGTGCCTCCAGGAAGGGTCCACTGCTGGTTGGCGCTCGCGAAACAGTCCCACAGCTGCAGCTTGGTGCCGTCGGCGGAGCTGGGACCGGTCGCGTCCAGGCACTTGCCGAGCGAGCGCAGCGTGCCATCGCTCTGCTTCGACCACTGCTGGGCGGTCGTCCCGTTGCAGTCCCAGATCTGGATCTTCGTGCCGTTCGCGGTGCTGGCGGCATTCACGTCGAGGCACTTGCCGAGCGCGCGGATCGTGCCGTCGTCGCCGACGGTCCACTGCTGGGCGCCGGTGCCGTTGCAGGTGTAGAGCTGGACCTGGGTGCCGTTGGCGCTGCTCGCGGCGGCGACGTCGACACACTTGCCGCCGTAGCCGGTGATCTGGCCGGTGGCGGCGGCCGATGCGGTGGTCATGGCGACCACGGTGGTGCCGGTGACGGCGAGGAGGATGGCACCGAGCGCGAGCCCGAGCCGGCGTTTGGACATGGGGGTCCCTTCTGGGCGGGGCGCCCGCGGGAGGACCCGTGTCGGGGGTGGGTCCGGGGCGGGCGGGAGCCGTCCTCCGCCGCGTCGGTGGGTGACGGCGGAGGGACGGATCTGTGAAGTTGCCTTACAGATCCATCGGAGGCTATTCCCGCCCCGGTGCGCAAGTCAATATGCGACCCGAATTAAGGTACTGAGCTGGGGATTTAAGACTTCGTGAGGATCTCGCCCGCGCCGCCGGCGGTCTCCTGGACGGCGGCCAGGTAGGCCTTCATGTCGGTGTTCTCCAGGCCCGTGCCGGCGACCACGACCGTGTTGCCGACGATCAGCGTCGGGTACATCTTGGCCTGCTCCTGCGCGTACGCCTTCGCCGCGTCCGCCACCTTGAACTGCACGAAGATGGCCTGCTGGCCGCGGGACGGCATGAAGTCGCCCTTCTTCTTGTAGCAGTCGAACTGCTTGAAGTTCGCCACGGCGCTGCGGTACTTGCTGGGCACGCCGGTCGAGTTGGTGTCCCACTTGCCGACCGGGCACAGCTCGTCCTTCGTGAACAGGTCACCGGTCAGCTGGGCGACCTTCTCGTACTGCAGGCCCTGTCCCGCTTTCGCGGATGGCTTGGCGCTTCCGCTTCCGGAGGGCTGGGCGCTGCTCGCGGGCGCGGCGGACGCGGCGGCGGGCTCGGCCTTCTTGTCGTCACCCTTCTTGTCGTCACCCCCGCAGGCGGCGGTCAGCAGGAGGGTGGCACCGGCAACGGCGGAGGCGATCAGCAGACGCTTCATGGGGATTCGATTCCTTCATATGTGGTGGTGCGACAGGGGATTCGGTGGGACGCCAAGAACGTATTCGCGCCGCCGCGCCGTTGAATCCCGGATGTATGCCACCCGACAACCAACGTGGCCCAGCTCACGCAAGATGGGAAGCATGGAACAACCGGACTGGCACGGCCCACTCACCGAGGCGTACGAGCAGGCGACCCGCTTCCTGACCGGCCTGCCGTCCCGGCCGGTCGGCAGCCGCGCGTCGCTGTCGCAGTTGCGGGCATCGCTCGGCGGCCCGCTGCCCGCCGCGGGCGTCGACGCGCGTGCGGTGATCGCCCAACTGGCCTCGGCCGCCGACCCCGGCATCGTCGCGTCGCCCAGCGGCCGGTTCTTCGGGTTCGTCATCGGCGGGGCCACGCCGGCCGCCCTCGCCGCGGACTGGCTGACCGCGACCTGGGACCAGAACGCCGGCCTGTACGCCGCCGGCCCCGCCGCCGCCGTCGTCGAGGAGGTCGCCGGCGGGTGGCTGCGGGACCTGTTCGGGCTGCCCGCGCACGCGTCGGTCGGCTTCGTCACCGGCGCGCAGATGAGCCACGTGACGGCCCTCGCGGCGGCCCGGCACGAGGTGCTGCGCCGGGTCGGCTGGGACGTGGAGACCGGCGGCCTGCACGGCGCGCCGCGGATCACCGTGCTCGCCGGCGCGGACCGGCACTCGACCATCGACCGCGCGCTGCGCTTCCTCGGCATCGGCACGGCGGCCCTCGTGCCGGTGAAGGTCGACGCCGAAGGACGCCTCATCGTCGACGCGCTCCGCGAGACCCTCTCCTCGTTGGACGGCCCGGCCATCGTCTGCGCCCAGCTGGGCAACGTCAACACCGGCGCCTTCGACCCGATCGGCGAGATCTGCGACGTCGCCCAGACCGCCGGCGCCTGGGTCCACGTCGACGGTGCCTTCGGCCTGTGGGCGGCGGCCAGCCCCCGGCTCCGCCACCTGGTGACCGGCGTCGAACGCGCCGACTCGTGGACGACGGACGCCCACAAGTGGCTCAACGTCCCGTACGACTCCGGCCTCGTCTTCTGCGCCCACCCCGCCGCCCACCGCGCGGCCATGGGCGTCCGCGCCGCCTATCTGGTCCACGCCGGCGGCGACGAGCGCGACGCCCTGGACTACAACCCCGAATTCTCCCGCCGCGCCAGGGGTTTCCCCGTGTACGCAGCGCTGCGCACCCTCGGCCGCGACGGCGTTTCGGCACTGGTCGACCGCTGCTGCGCCCTCGCGACCCGCTTCGCCGACCGGATGTCCGGCCACGTGCTCAACGACGTCGTCCTCAACCAGGTCCTGCTCAACCTCGGCCCCCACACCGCCGACATCGTCCACCGCGTCCAGGCCGAAGGCACCTGCTGGGTCAGCGGCACCACCTGGCAGGGCAACCCGGCCATGCGCTTCTCCGTCAGCAACTTCACCACCGACGAGTCCGACATCGACCTCGCCGCCGACACCATCCTGCACCTCACCACCTGACGTCCCGTTGCGTCACGGTGTGGTCTACCGCGCGTCATGCCGCTGGACACCGTTGCGTGCGACCTCGAGCATGGAGGGCAGCGCCTACCGGGGGGAGGCGGCACATGCCACGGCCGTACTTTTCGTTGGAAGCACCGGGTTCCGGGTCGATCGCGGACCCTGGTTCGATCGATTGGAACGCCCGGTTCGCGGCGTCGAGGGCCGAGACCGCGCGGCGGCGCGAGGAGAAGCTGCGGACCAGGGCCGAGTTCGCTGAGGCTCGCAGGCACGGCTTGGCGGCTCGGCACGCGGCGAAACTGGCCCGCTTGCACGCGACCAGGCCACCGTCGGGCGCAAGCCTTTCGCCACCCATGTCGGCGGTCAGGCCGGTCGCAGGCCCGCATCACCCAGCACCGCCGCCGCCCGTGCCCGCGCCGTCTGTGCCCGCGCCGCCCGTGCCTGCGCCGTCTGTGCCCGCGCCGTCCGTGCCCGGGTCGTCCGTGCCTGCGCCGCCCGCGTCTGGGTCGTCTGTGCCCGCGCCGTCCGTGCCTGGGTCGCCCGTGCCCGCGCCGCCCGTGCCCGCGCCGTCCGTGCCTGGGTCGCCCGTGCCTGGGTCGCCCGTGCCTGGGTCGCCCGTGCCTGGGTCGCCCGTGCCTGCGCCGTCCGTGCCTGGGTCGTCTGTGCCCGCGCCGGCAGCTGCTCGCTCTGCGCCAACGTCCGCTCGCCCCTGTGGCGCACCGGCCCGTTCCGCGCTCGCCCATTCGGCATCGGCGACCGCTCGTTCCGCACCCGCGTCTGTTCCTCCGGCATCACCCCGTCCCGCACCCATTCCGGCGGCGGTCCGCCCAACCCCTGTGACCTCGCCTGCGCAGGTCCGCGACACCTGCACACCGGCTCGCCTCACACCTCTGCCCGCCCACCTCACGCCCGCTTCTGTTTGCCCGGCTCCAGCTTCTGCCTGTCCCGCGCCCGCGCCCGTGTCCGCTCGCCTCGCGATTGCGTCCGCGGCCGTGTCTGCGCCGGTGCCTGCTCGCCTCGCGTCGGCGTCCGTGTCTGCGCCGGTTCGCATCACGTCGGCGCCCGGTTGTCCGGCTCTCGTGCCTGTGCCGGGACGGGCGGCGGCTCGACCTGCCGCCGTGTCCTCGTCCCTACCAGATCGAGACGGGTGCGCGCGTGGGGATCGTGCATCCGATTGCCCTGCGCGCGTGGAGGGTCGTGTCCTGTCCGCGATGGCGTGTGCTGTCCCGGTGCCCCCTCGTGCGGGGCGCCGAAGGCCCCGTGGACGTGCTCCGCCTGGGATCCGTTGAGCTGCAACCGGTCCAGTCCACGGCCGCCTGGCGACACGAGCGCCGGACATCGCCGCAAATGAAGGAGGTTTGCCGGCACGGCAGCGACGACGCGTTCGAATCACCGTCCACTCGCGGTCCACCACTGCAACCGACGGCCATGTGGCATGCCCGGACAGCGTCGCCTGCTCGGACCGAGGCGGCAGCGGAGTGCTGACGCCGGAGTGCACCGCGTGCGAACACCGGCCTACCGCGCCGAGGCAGTGCGACGGCGAGCCAAAGACAACGGCGAGGCAGGCCGACAGCTAGGCAAAGACGACGGCGAAGCAAAGACGACGGCGAGGCAGGGCGGGAGGGTGTCTCGCCTGCGGACAGACGTCGGAGGTGGCGTGGGATTCGCAACCCCGCTCCTCGGCCGGGGCGCCCGGGACGAGGCGATGCGTCAGCGGACCTGGTGGTCGGCCTCGTGCAGTGAGGTCTTCACGTCGGCCCTCGGCTGTGCCTGTTCCGCGTGGGGTTCGGCCGGCGGGTGGTTCGGCGGTGCGCCAGCGGGTGGTTCGGCGATGGTGGCGCGTGACACGACGGCGTGCCCGCGTGCGGTGCTCGTGTTTGCCGTCGTGATGCACGACTGGCCGGAGGTGGCGCCGTGAAGCACGAACGAGTCGTGCGTGGCCCGCCGTATCCCTGCGGCTGGGCGGAAGCGGCAGCACACGGAGGCGCCCTGCCGCTTCCGCTTCTGCGTGGTTCGCTGCTGCGTGGCTTCCGGCGAGTGTCTGCGCGGTGGTGCGGCGATGTCCCGGTCCGCGGGTCTCGCGCCGGCGCCGGCCTGGTCGCTGTTCGCGCAGCACAGCGCCGGCGTGGGTCCACGATGCAGGCACTCCGCGCACTCCCACATCCACCGGCCACCCGCGATGAACGCCGGCATGGATCCACGACGCAGGCACCCCGCGCACTCCCACATCCACCGGCCACCCGCGATGAGCGGTTGTGATCGAAAGGTAGGTCTGGTCGCCCACGCGACCAGCACTGTCCTTCGATCGGCGCCGCAAGAGCAAGAGCGTTGAAGTCCGACGTCAGTTGGTGTCTTCCAGGTCGCCTTCGGTTTCGAGGTAGACCTGGCGGAGGGCGTCCAGGGTGGACTGCTCGGGGTGTTCCCAGAGGTTGCGGTCGGCGGCTTCCAGGAGGCGTTCGGCGATGCCGTGCAGGGCCCATGGGTTGGACTCGTCGAGGAACTTGCGGTTCTCGGGGTCGAAGACGTAGGCCTCGGCGAGTTTCTCGTACATCCAGTCGGCGACGACGCCGGCGGTGGCGTCGAAGCCGAAGAGGTAGTCGACGGTGGCGGCGAGCTCGAAGGCGCCCTTGTAGCCGTGCCGGCGCATGGCGGCGAGCCAGCGGGGGTTGACCACGCGGGCGCGGAAGACGCGGGCGGTCTCCTCGCTCAGGGTGCGGGTGCGCACGGCGTCGGGGTTGGTGCTGTCGCCGACGTACGCGGCGGGGGCGCGACCCGTCAGCGCACGGACCGTGGCGATCATGCCGCCGTGGTACTGGAAGTAGTCGTCGGAGTCGGCGATGTCGTGCTCGCGGGTGTCGGTGTTCTTGACCGCGACGCTGATGCGCTTGTAGGCGCCTTCCATGTCGCCGCGGGCGGGGAGCCCGTCCAGGCCGCGGCCGTAGGCGTAGCCGCCCCAGACGGCGTACACCTCGGCGAGGTCGGCGTCGTCGCGCCAGTTGCGGCTGTCGATGAGGGGGAGGATGCCCGCGCCGTAGGCGCCCGGTTTGGAGCCGAAGACGCGCAGCGTGGCGCGCCGTGCGTCACCGTGCGTGGCGAGGTCGGCATCGACGTGGGCGCGGACGTAGTTGTCGTCGGCGGATTCCGGAAGCGAGGCCACCAGCTGCACCGCGTCGTCGAGGAGGGCGACGACGTGCGGGAACGCGTCGCGGAAGAAGCCGCTGATGCGCATCGTGACGTCGATGCGGGGGCGGCCCAGCTCGGGCAGGTCGATGGGGGAAAGGTTGACCACCCGGCGGGACGCGTCGTCCCAGATCGGTCGGACGCCGAGCAGTGCGAGGGCCTCGGCGATGTCGTCGCCCGCGGTGCGCATCGCGCTGGTGCCCCACATCGACAACCCGACGGAGCGCGGCCACTCGCCGTGGTCGGCGCGGTAGCGGGCGAGCAGCGAGTCGGCCATCGCCTGGCCGGTCTCCCAGGCCAGCCGGCTCGGGATCGCCTTGGGGTCCACGGAGTAGAAGTTGCGGCCGGTCGGCAGGACGTTGATGAGGCCACGCAGCGGCGAGCCGCTCGGCCCGGCCGGGACGTAGCCGCCGTCCAGGGCGTGCAGCACCATCGTCAGCTCGTCGGTGGTGCGCGCCAGCCGCGGCACGATCTCCCGGGCCGCGAACTCCAGCACCCGTACCACATCCGGAATATCGGAAATGTCGGAGATATCCGAAGTGGGCCAGCCCCGCGATTCCATTGCAGCCACCAGCGCGCGGGCCGATGCTTCGACGGAGTCGACCGAGACGCGGCCGGAATCGCCCTCGGTCAAACCCAGCGCCTCACGAAGACCCGGCAGCGCGGCCACCGTGCCACCCCACATCTGCCTGGCCCGCAGCATCGCCAGGACCAGGTCGACCCGGGCCTCGCCCGATGGTGCCACCCCCAGCACGTGCAGCCCGTCGCGGATCTGCACGTCCTTGATCTCGCACAGCCAGCCGTCGATGTGCAGGATGAGCTCGTCGAAGCCGTCCTCGCCCGGCCGGTCGGCCAGGCCCAGGTCGTGGTCGAGCCGGGCGGCCTGCAGCAGCGTCCAGATCTGGGCGCGGATGGCCGGCAGCTTCGCCGGGTCGAGGGCGGCGATCGTCGCGTGCTCGTCCAGGAGTTGCTCGAGGCGGGCGATGTCACCGTACGAGTCGGCCCGCGCCATCGGCGGGATCAGGTGGTCGACCAGCGTGGCGTGCGCCCGGCGCTTCGCCTGGGTGCCCTCGCCGGGGTCGTTGACCAGGAACGGGTAGATCAGCGGCAGGTTGCCCAGGGCCGCGTCGGCGCCGCAGGACGCGGACAGCCCGACGGTCTTGCCCGGCAGCCACTCCAGGTTGCCATGCTTGCCGACGTGGACGACCGCGTGCGCGCCGAACTCGTCGGCCAGCCAGCGGTACGCGGCCAGGTAGTGGTGGCTGGGCGGCAGGTCGGGGTCGTGGTAGATCGCGACCGGGTTCTCGCCGAAGCCGCGCGGCGGCTGCACCATCACCACGATGTTGCCCTCGCGCAGCGCTGCCAGGACGATCTCGCCCTCGGGATCACGGGACGTGTCGACGAACAGCGACCCGGGTGCCGGCCCCCAGTGCTGCTCCATCGACGCGCGCAGCTCCGGCGGCAGGGTGGCGAACCAGGCCTTGTAGCGACCGGCGGAGATCCGGATCGGGTTGCCCCGCAGCTGCTCCTCGGTGAGCCAGTTGACGTCCTGCCCACCGGCGGCGATGAGCGTGTGCATGAGCGCGTCGCCGTCCTTGGGGAACCCGTCCGCGCCCACATAGCCCCGCTCGTCCAGGGCGGACAGGAGCCGGACCACGCTGGCGGGCGTGTCGAGTCCGACGGCGTTGCCGATTCGCGCGTGTTTGGTGGGGTACGCGCTGAGCATGAGCACGACCTTGCGCTCGCTGGGCGGCAGGTGCCGCAACCGTGCGTGCCCGACGGCGATCCCGGCGACCCGGCCGGCCCGCTCAGGGTCGGCGACGTAGACGGTGAGCCCGTCGGCGTCGACCTCCTTGAACGAGAACGGCACCGTGATGATCCGACCGTCGAACTCGGGGATCGCGACCTGTGTGGCGGTGTCGAGCGGCGACAGGCCGTCGTCGTTGGCGTCCCAGGTGTCGCGGGCGCTGGTCAGGCACAGTCCCTGCAGGATCGGCACGTCGAGCGCGGCCAGGGCGCCCACGTCCCAGGCCTCGTCCTCGCCGCCGGCCTGCGCGTCGGCGGGCCGGGTGCCGCCCGCGGCGAGGACGGTGACGACGAGCGCGTCGGCCTGCCGCAGCGTGTCGAGCAGCTCCGCCGGCGCGGTGCGCAGCGACGACGCGAACACGGGCAGCGCCCGGCCGCCGGCGTCCTCGATCGCCTCGCAGAGCGTCCCGACGAACCCGGTGTTGCCGGCGAGGTGATGCGCCCGGTAGTAGATGACGCCGACGGTGGGGCCGGTGCCGGCCGAGGGCCGATCGAGCAGCCCCCAGGTGGGGGTGGTCGCCGGTGGGGCGAAGCCGTGACCGGTGAGCAGGATCGTGTCGGAGAGGAAGTTGTGCAGCTCACCCAGGTTGGCCGGGCCGCCCTCGGCGAAATACGCGTGGGCCTGCGCGGCGACCCCGGCGGGCACCGTGGAGTGCGACATCAGCTCGGCGTCGGGCAGCTGCTCACCACCGAGCAGGACCACGGGAATCGGCATACGCAGCAGCGCGTCGAAGCCCTCCTGCCAGTCCCGGTAGCCGCCCAGGAACCGCACCACGACCAGGTCGGCACCGTCGGCCAGGCCCGGGAGGTCCTCGACGGCGGTGCGGGACGGGTTGGCCAGCCGGAACGCGGCACCGCTCGCACGCGCGCTGAGCAGGTCGGTGTCGGACGTCGACAACAGCAGGATCACGCCGGGGTCCTCCCTCGGGGTCCGCGCCCCAAGTCGGTCGGGAAAGGTCGGGCGACGGAGAGTCTCCTGGCTCCCGGATCGGCGCTCACCTCCGGCCTTCCCAGGCTCGCACCCAGTGGCCAAACTCAGAAGTGAAGCTCCCCGGTCACAGTGGCGGGACCGCGCCGGATTCACACCGGCTTCCTCCACACGTCGCCGTGCAGCAGCGCCAACTCTCCTGGACAGCGCTGTCTTGCGTCAAGCGCAGTAGTATCCGGCCCGTGCAGGCTGCCAGTGGACGCGACGCTCCGGACCGGTGCCCGGGCGCGGTGCAGGTCCACGCCGCGGCCGACGGGGGCCTGGCCCGGGTCCGGCTGCCCGGCGGCCGGTTGACCGTGGACGGCCTGCGCACGCTCCGCGCCGCGGCCCGGGACCTCGGCGACCCGGCCCTGGAGCTGACCTCGCGGGGAAACGTCCAGGTCAGGGCGCTGCGCCCCGGAGCGGAGATGGAGCTGGCCGCGCGGTTGTCCGCCGCCGGGCTGTTGCCGTCGGACACCCACGAACGGGTGCGGAACATCATCGCCAGCCCGCTCAGCGGCCGCGACGGCCTCGGTGCGGGCGACGTGCGGGCGGTGGTGGCCGCGTACGACGCCGCCCTGTGCGCCGACCCGGCCCTGGCCGCGCTGCCGGGCCGGTTCCTGGTCACCGTCGACGACGGGCGCGGCGACGTGACCCCGCTGGGCGGCGACATCGGCCTGCACGGCGACCGGCTGACCCTGGCGGGCCGGCTGACCACCGCCCGCGGCCATGCTGACCTGCTGTTGCGGGCCACCGCAGCGTTCCTGGCGGAGCGGGCCGAGCAGGGCGGCACCGCGTGGCGCCTCGCCGAGCTGACCGACGGGCCGGCCCGGGTGGCGGCCCGCCTGGAGGCGACCGTCGACCCGCGTGCTGTGAAGAACGGCACCGGCCCGTCCGCCGGTTGGACGCCGCAGACAGACGGGCGGGCCGCCCTCACCGTCGTCGTTCCCCTCGGGCTGCTCACCCCCGCGCAGTCCGCGGCGCTCCTCGACGCCGCGCCGGAGGAGATCATCGTCACGCCGTGGCGGACCGTCGTCGTGCCGGACGTACCAATGGCAGAAGCTGAACACGTCGAAACCCTGCTGACGGCGGCCGGCCTGGTCACCGACCCCGGATCGCCATGGGCCGGGGTGACCGCGTGCGCCGGTCGGCCGGGCTGCGCGAAGGCCCTCGCCGACGTGCGGGCGGACGCGCGCGCGGCGGTCGAGGCGGGCACGGCGCCGACCGGACTGCCGGTGCACTGGGTCGGTTGCGAACGGCGCTGCGGCGCACCGAAGGGAAGGCACGTGGAGATGCTCGCGACCGCGGACGGCTACCAGGTGGTCGCGTGACAACGCACGAGTACGTCAAGGACGGCGCGGAGATCTACCGGCGGTCGTTCGCCACGATCCGGGCCGAGGCCGACCTGTCCGGCCTGCCCGCCGACATCGCCCAGGTCACCGTCCGCATGATCCACGCGTGCGGGATGGTGGACCTCGCCGGTGACGTCGGATACAGCGCAGACGTGGTCCGGCACGCCCGCGCCGCGCTGCGCGCCGGTGCCCCGATCCTGTGCGACGCGGAGATGGTCGCGTCCGGCGTGACCCGGGCGCGGCTGCCCCGCGACAACGAGGTCCTGTGCACCCTGCGGGACCCGCGGGTGCCGGCGCTCGCCGCCGAGCTCGGCACGACCCGCAGCGCCGCCGCCCTCGAACTGTGGGGCGAGCGCCTCGCCGGGGCCGTCGTCGCGGTCGGCAACGCGCCGACGGCGCTGTTCCGGCTCCTGGAGATGATCGAGGCGGGCGCGCCACGACCGGCGGCGGTGCTCGGCATCCCCGTCGGGTTCATCGGCGCGGCGGAGTCGAAGGCGGCCCTTGCCGCGTCCGACCTGCCGCACCTGGTCGTGCACGGCCGCCGTGGCGGCAGCGCGATGACGGCCGCCGCCGTCAACGCCATCGCGGACGAGAAGGAATGACCACAGTGGAAAACGGGCGGCTGTACGGCGTCGGTCTCGGACCCGGCGACCCGGAACTGATGACGGTGAAGGCGGCCCGGCTCATCACGGCCGCGCCCGTGGTCGCGTTCCACAGTGCCCGCCACGGGCGAAGCATCGCGCGGTCGATCGCGGCGCCGTACCTGCGCGAAGGCCAGATCGAGGAGGCCCTGGTCTACCCGGTCACCACCGAGGAGATCGGCGACTACCGCGCGGTCATCGAGGAGCACTACGACGCGTGGGCGGTCCGGCTCGCCGCGCACCTCGACGCGGGCCGCGACGTGGTGGTGCTCTGCGAGGGCGACCCGTTCTTCTACGGCTCGTACATGCACATGCACAAGCGGCTGGCGCACCGGTATCCGACCGAGGTCGTGCCGGGCGTCACCTCCGTGGCCGGCGCGTCCGCGGTGCTGGGCCGGCCCCTCGTCGAACGCGACGAGATCCTCACGGTCCTGCCCGGCACGCTGCCGGCGGACGTCCTCGCCGAGCGGCTCGCGGCGACCGACTCGGCCGCGATCATGAAGCTGGGCCGCACGTTCGGCACCGTCCGCGACGCCCTGGAGCGGGCCGGCCGCCTCGACGACGCCTGGTATGTCGAGCGCGCCACCACCGACCGCGAACGGGTCGCCCCGCTGTCCACAGTGGACCCCGACAGCGTGCCGTACTTCTCCCTGGCGCTGCTGCCGAGCCGGGTGCACGAGTCGACCGCTTCCGCGCTCCGGGGGAAAGCACCCGCCACCGCTGCCGGTGAGGTCGTCGTGGTCGGCCTCGGACCCGCCGGGCGGGACTGGCTCACCCCGGAGGCCCGGGCCGCGGTCGAGGCCGCCGAGGACCTCGTCGGCTACGGCCCGTACCTGGCAAGGATCCCGGCCAACCCGCGGCAGCAGCGGCACGCCTCCGACAACCGTGTCGAGTCGGAGCGGGCCGAGTTCGCCCTGGCGCTCGCCGCCCAGGGCCGGCGCGTGGCCGTCGTGTCGTCCGGCGACCCGGGCGTGTTCGCGATGGCGGCGGCGGTGCTGGAGGTCGCCGCCGAGCCCCGCTGGAAGGACGTGCCCGTCCGGGTCCTGCCGGGGCTGACCGCGGCGCAGGCGGTGGCCAGCCGCGTCGGCGCGCCGCTCGGCCACGACTTCTGCGTGCTGTCGCTGTCGGACCGGCTGAAGCCGTGGGACGTGATCGCCGGCCGCCTCGAGGCCGCGGCGAAGGCGGACCTGGTCATCGCCGTGTACAACCCGGGCTCGCAGAGCCGGACCTGGCAGGTCGAGGCGGCCCGGGAGCTGCTGCTGCGGCACCGGTCCCCGGACACCCCGGTCGTGCTGGGCCGTGACGTCGGCGGATCCGGGGAACGCGTCAGGGTGGTGCGCCTCGCGGACCTGCAACCGTCCGAGGTGGACATGCGGACGCTGCTCATCATCGGCTCGTCGCAGACCCGCGCGGTGGAGCGCGGCGACGGCGGCACCCCGGTGGTCTTCACCCCCCGCCGCTATCCCTGACCGGTCGGCGGGTTGGTGCGGTAGAGGCCGAGGATCTCCGGCAGCGGCACGATCCCCGGCCCGCCCGCCTCGACCCATGCGGTCAGGTCGCCGATGACCGCGTCGTCGAGGACGTAGCCGAGCCAGACCGGCCGCGCCCCGGCCCGCCGCGCCGTGGGCGTCGGGTGCACGACGACGATGTTGGACCGCTCGCACGCGTCGAGGCAGGCGCTGACCCGCACCCCCGCCTGCCCCAGCGCCGACCGCAGCCGGGCGACCTGCCCGGCGTGGTCGACGTCGGGATGCTTGCGCGCCGATCCGCAGCAGCAGTCCCGGCACACGGTGACAAGAGGTCGTTCCACCCGCCGAGACTAGATCAGGCCCGCCCCGGTCAGGACCCGACGGGCACCGGCTCCTCGGTCCGCGGTCGCTGCTGGACCTTCTCCTGCAGCTCCAGCAGATGGTCCTGGGCCGCCCGGCCGAGCTCCAGCGACGCCGTGATCAGCTCCCGGTTCACCGAGCCGGTCGCGTCATCCCCGCCCGCCCGCTCCGCGAGCCATTCGGCGTGCAGCAGGTAACAGTGCACCAGCGGCTGGCCGTAGTAATAGCTCATCTGCCGGGATGTCATCTCGTAGGTCTTCAGGAACGTGAAGCTGAGGTACCCCGACAGCGCCGTGCCGACGGCCGTCAACGCGCCCGAGGTGACCTGGACACTGGTGGTGCCGGCCGCCAGCACCGTGGCCGAGCCGGTGAGCAGCACGACCAGTGTCGCACCGGCCGCCATGAGACACGCCACGAAGGACACCCGCGCCTGGCCGAGCGCGGTGGCGCTGAACCGGTCCATGAGCCGGAAGTTGAACAGCAGCAGCTGCCCGAGCGTCCGGCCGCCCGTCCCCTGGTCGTCCACGACGGCGGTGAAGGCCTCGTATTCGCCCTGCCGCTGCACCCACCGGGCGCTGTGTGCCCGGTGGGTCGCCATCACCACCGCCGGCGTGATGCACGCTGCCAGCACCGTGAACCCGGCGAGCAGCAGCATCGGGCTCGTCGACGGGCTGCCGTCGGGCCGCTCGACGAACACCGCGGCGGCGCCGAACGCCCCGGCGGCGCCCATGAGGACGACGGCGAAATACCACGCGAGGCGCCTCGCACGCCGCCGGTGCGCCCGAAGCGTCGCGTCGAGCTGCTCCTTGGTGATGCCCCAGGGCTCCACGTATACGTCGTCCATAGCGCGACGCTAACGTGGCGCCCGGCGGGATGCCGGGTACCTCGGCGGATGCGGAACGTGTGACGGCGGTGGTCGGTACCAATCGTCCGGGCCGGTCAACCGATCGGCGCTGGCCGATGGCACGGCGGACGGGGGTGCCCCGGCCGTCCGCGTTCCGGGGCACCCGTCCGGGTGGTGCGGCTGGCCGGGGCTCAGCCCTGGTACTGGGCGATGATCCTGGTGAAGTCCCACGCGTTCTGGGAGACGCCGCTGCAGGTGTCGTCGCCGGTGCCGCCGCCGGTGCACGGGCGGTCCCGGTTCGCCGACCAGAACGTGAACCGGGCGAGGTGGTGCTGCTGGGCGTAGGCCAGCATGGTGCGGAAGTCCGCGACGGTGACCGTCTCGCCGACGTCGGTGATGCCGTTCATCGAGGAGATGCCGGCGTGCCGGTAGGCCTGGTCGTCGGTGTACCCGTAGCCGTTCTTGATCGTGTTCTTCAGCCCCTCGGCGGCCTGGACGGTGAGGGTGCCCATGTTCTGGCCGGCGGCGCCGAAGTCGAACGGCATGATGGTCCAGGCGTCGACGGTCAGCCCTGAGGCGGCGGCCCGGTTGATCATCGTGGCGTCGGGGCCGTTGCGGTCGCTCGGGAAGGTGACGTACACGGCGACGCCCGGGTTGTTGGCCTTGACGGTCTTCAGCGCGTCGATCGTGCGCTGCTGCAGCGTCGCGTTGTTGTAGACGCTGCCCTCGATGTCGATGTCGATCGCCTTGAGGCCGTAGGCGTTGATGACCTTCTGGTACGCGGCGGCGAGCGTCGACGCACTGCTGCACGTCTGCTCCAGCCACGGCCCGGACGCGCCGCCGAAGGACACGGCGACGTTGCCGCCGGCGCCGCGGATGTTGTTGATGACGGTCTGGTCCTGACCACCGAGCAGCGGCCGGTACCCGTCCCACAGCGGGTCGCACGCGCCGTTGGACAGGATGAACGCCATCGTGAACCACTTGACGCCGGTCGCGGTCATGATGGTGCGCGGGTCGGGGAGGTTGCCCCAGCCGAGGTAGGCGTACGGCGCGGCACCCATGGCGGGATTGGACGCCGGCGGGTTGGAGGTCGGGGGCGTGGTGCCGCCGCCGATCGTCCACTTCTGGTTGGCGGTCCCGCCGCAGGCCCAGATCTGCAGCTGGGTGCCGTCGGCGGAGCTCTGGCCGGTGGCGTCGAGGCACTTGCCGGCGTTCGGGTTGGTGAACTCCTTCGCGGCGCTGTACGTCCATCGCTGGGCCACGGTGCCGTTGCAGTCCCACAGCTGGACCTTGGTGCCGTTGGCGGTGCTGGCCGCGGCGACGTCCAGGCACTTGCCGAGGACCCGCAGCGTGCCGTCGTCGCCGAACGTGACGCGCTGGGCGGCGGTCCCGTTGCAGGTGTAGAGCTGGATCTTCGTGCCGTTGGCGGTCGCGGCGCCGGCGACGTCGACGCACTTGCCGCCGATGCCGGTGACGGGGCCGATGGTCGCGGCGGAGGCGGTGCTCATCGCGACAGCGGTGACCGCGCCGAGCACCGCCACGGCGGTGGTCGCGAACAGGGAGCGGCGGAGGCGGGGGCTGCTCATGGGCGAGCCTTTCGGGAGGGAGAGGGCTATCTGTCAACCGCCCTTCCAGATAGAGCGCACGCTATTCCCGACCCTTTTTTCGAGTCAACAAGAAACCCCGGACCATAGACAAACTTAAGGATCCGTTACGGCCGGGAGGCGCGGCGCAGCAGCTCGGCCATCGGCAGGGTGGCCGCGCCGAACGCGACCGCGTCGGGGCCGAGCTCGCACAGGTCGATCGACACCTGGCCCCACGGGTGCTCCAGGGCCTGCTCGCAGGCGGCCGCCCGGATCTGCGGCAGCAGGCGGGCGCCGAGCGCGAGGCCGGCCCAGCCGCCGAGCACGACCCGCTCCGGGTTGAACAGGTTGACCAGGTTGCCGATGCCGGCGCCGAGCATGCCGGCGGTCTCGGCCAGGATGCCGTCCGCCTCCGGGGTGCCGGCCGCGATGAGCGCCGCGACGTCGGCGAGCTCGTCGGCGCTGCGCACGAACGTGGGGTCGACCTGCAGGTAGCGGTCGAGGATCCCCTCGGCGCCGACATACGCCTCCAGGCAGCCGCGGGCGCCGCACCGGCACTGGCGGCCGCCGTAGACGACCGTGGTGTGGCCCCACTCGCCGGCGCTGCTGCTGGCGCCGCGATACAGGGTCCCGTTGGTGATCACGGCGGCGCCGACGCCGGAGCCGACCAGCACGATCACCGCGTTGCCGGCGCCACGGCCGGCGCCGAACCACATCTCGGCCTGGCCGAGGGACTTGGCGCCGTTCTCCACGAACAGCGGCGCGGTCAGGCCCCCTTCGCGCAGCAGGCCGTCGAGGGAGATCCCCCGCCAGCCGACGGTCGGGGCGTGCACGCGGACGGGGTCGGACTGCTCGACGGTGCCGGGGACGCCGATGCCGATGCCGATGACGTCGGACGCGTCGGTGCCGCCGAGCACCTCACGGATCCCGGCGAGCAGCTGCCCGGCGACCGCCTCCGGGTCGGGGCGGGACGACGGCAGCGGCTCGTCGACGGTGGCCAGCCGGGTCATCGACAGGTCGAACAGCTCGACCTTGACGCCGGTCTCGCCGACGTCGGCGCCGACGAGGCGGCCGAAGTCGGGGTTGACCCGCAGCAGCACCCGGGGCCGGCCGCCGTCGGAGTCGATCTGCCCGGCCTCGATGATGAGGCCCTCCTGCAGCAGCTCCGCGGTGACGCTGCTGGCGGTCGCCGCGCTCAGCCCGGTGATCCGGCTGAGGTCGTGCCGGCTCAGCGGACCCCGGAAGAACAGCTCCGACAGGAGCGTGGACCGGTTGCGCCGGCGCATGTCACGGGTCGTGGCCCGCTCGACCTCGATGCGCACCACCGCCGCGAACCCCTCCCCCGACCACTGCTGTCGGTGAATCGTGTCATGTGAGCGCTCCCGCGTCGACACCGTGGGTGCTCATCGCCTCCTGGCGCGTCTCGCCACCGCCGCGACCAGCATCAACGCCACTACCGTAAACGCTGCGAGCAGCAGCGGGGCCCGTGCCGAGGAGCGCACGGGCGTCTTCGGCGGCGCCGCCTTCGCCGGGGTCGCCGACGGCACGGCGCTGGTCGGCGCCGCCACCTTCAACCCGCTCGGGTAGCGCAGCACGACGACCGGACCGGCCTGGTCGGAGACGGTCAGCAGCCCGGTCGCGTCGGCGGTGTAGGCGATCGCCTCACCCTGCGGCTCGTCCGGCAACGGCGTGACCGTCGGCTTCCCGGAGGTGATCGCCTTGGCGACGTCGCCGCCGGTGACCTCGAACTCGTAGGCGTCGGCATAGGTGCGCACCACGGCCCGCGTGCCGTCGGCGGACACGGCCGCCCCGGTGACCCAGGCGATGCCGAGGAAGCTGAACGGGTTGGACGTGCCGGTGCGGTGCGGCTCGAACGCGCCCACCTTCGTCAGCTCGGCGCCGTCGGTGTTGTCCGTCGGCAGCGGCGTGTCCAGCCGGAACACCTCGCCGACCGGGTCCTTGGTGACGATCACCGGCCGGCCCTGCCCGTCGATGAGCAGCGCCTCGGCGTCGCGGGGCACCCCGTCGGGATACACCAGGCGGTGGATCTTCAGGTTCTTCGAGCCGGCCGCCATGGTCCACAGCGCGATGGTGCTGCGGCGGGTGCCCGAGCCGCCGGTCATGGGGCCGTTGTCGCCGATGTCGGCCACCCATACGGTGCCCTTGCGGTCCACCGCGAGGTCCTCGGGGTCCCGGGCGGTGCGCGGATACTGCACGCTGCCGGTCACCTTGCACGACGTGTCGAGCGTGAACACGCGGGTCTTGGCCGGGTCGGGGTTGCTGTCGTTCTCCACCAGGTAGCCGGTCGGGGTGACGACGAGACCGGACACCTCGGTCACCGCGGGATCGGTGATGCGGCAGACCTCTGTCGGACCGGCCGAAGCAGGCACGTGCGCACCGGCCGGAGCGGGTGCATACAGGCTGAGCGCGGGTGCGCAGAGGATCAGCGCCGCTGCCGCCCCCGCCGCCCACCGCATGCCGTCAAGTCTTCCAGACCTGCGGCAACCATTGCTGGACATCCGGTTCGGGTGACAATGCGTCAACCGTTCGGTTACGGATTGCGGCCGACACGTTGGAGGAAATGCGCGGAGGTTACGGCCCGAATATGACACATTTCGGGCATGAAGACATGGGGGAACATGCATGGCGGCCGGATGAGAGCCATCCGGCCGGCGATCCTGGCCGCCGCGGCGCTCGGCGTCGCACTCAGCGCGCTGGGCGTCGCCGGCCCCGCGAGCGCCGCAACGAGCGCGAAGACCGTGACCGTCACGGACCCGGTCGAGGTCGCCGCGCCGGTGGTCGTCGCCCGGTACACCTTCGACGCCGCCGGCAACGGCGCCACCGTCACGGACGACTCCGGCCACGGCCACACGCTGATCCCATCGGCCGGGCACGGCGGCAAGGTCAGGCTCGCCGACCGCCTCGGGATGGCCACGGGCGGGCGGGCGGCGGACTTCCCGGCCCGCTGCACCGGCAAGCGGTGCCCGCACGCGGTGCTGCAGACGCCGGACACCCCGGAGCTCAACCCCGGGGCCGGCCCCATCCGTTACGGCGCGACCGTCCGGCTGACCAGGAAGGACACCGGCTCCGGCCAGAACGTCGTGCAGAAGGGGTACTCCGCGTCCGGCAGCCAGTACAAGCTGCAGATCGACGGCGCGGCCGGCCGCCCGAGCTGCGTCTTCGCCGACGCCGCCGTCCACGCGATCCACGTGGCGATGTCCGACGTCTCGGTCTCCGACGGCCTGTGGCACCGTCTCGAGTGCCGCCGGTCCGGCACCACGCTGACCGTCCTGGTCGACGACGCCGTCCGCGGCACCGCGACGCTGCCCGCCGAGCTGTCGGTGGTCAACACCGTGCCGCTCAGCATCGGCGGCAAGGGCAACGGCATGGACAACGACCAGTTCCACGGCGCCCTCGACGACGTCTGGATCGCCCGCGGCTGAGCCGCGCGAGGCACAGTCCGGACAGCCCGCGGCTGAGCCGCGTGGAGGCACCGGGGCCTGACCGGACCGGTCAGGCCCCTTTCCGTGCCCGCGGCACGAAGACCGCGATCACCGCGGCCGCCGTCAACATCGCCGTCAACGCCGCGAAGGTGTACGTGTACCCCGACTCCAGGGGCAGCCCCGCCGGCGTCACGTGCGCGGTGATCACCGCGCTGGCCACCGCCGCGCCGAGGGACCCGCCGATGGTGCGGATGTTGGCGTTCATGCCGCTCGCCACGGCCGTCTGGCCGGCCGGGACGGTGTGCACGATGAGGTTGACCATCGCGGTCCACGTCAGCCCGAGACCCACGCCGAACACCCCGGTCGCGACGGCGATCTGCCAGTACGCGGAGTGGAACAGGGTGAGCCCGGCGCACGACAGCGCCGCGGTCGTCGTGCCGAGCAGCAGCTGGACCTTCGTCGGCACGTAGGCGGTCAGCGGGCCGCTCACGAATCCGGCCACCGCCATCGTGACCAGCATCGGCAGCATCGCCAGCCCGGCGCCGGTGACGGTGGTGCCGAAGCCGTACCCGGTGGAGCGCGGCGTCTGCAGGAACTGCGGCAGGAACGCGTAGGTGGCGAACATGCCCGCGCCGAACAGCAGCGCGACGAGGTTCGTCGTCCAGACCGCCGGCAGGCGCATCATGTGCATGTCGATGAGCGGCTCGGCGGAGCGCAGCTCCACCAGCACCCACGCGACAACGAGGACCACGGCGGCGATCAGCGGCACCACGACCCGGCCCGACGTCCACCCCCAGGCCGGCGCCTTGCTCAGCGGCAGGATCAGGGCGACCAGCCAGCCGGACAGCAGCGCCCCGGCGAGCCAGTTGATCCTCCCACGGGCACGGGATGGCGACTCGCCGACGAACCGCAGGGTCAGCGCGAACGTGCCCGCCACGACCAGGGCCGGGATCCAGAACAGGGCCCTCCAGTCCACCGCGGCGACGATCGGTCCGGCGAGGACCACGCCCAGGCCGCCGCCGACGGCGATCACCGCGGACAGCCCGCCGATCGCGGACGCCACCCTGGCCGGTGGCAGCTCGTCGCGGAGGATGCCGAACGAGATCGGGAACACGGCGCCGCCGAGCCCCTGCACGATCCGCCCGATGATGAGCACGCCGATGTTCGGCGCGACGGCGGCGATCACGCACCCGATGACGATGGCCGCGAGGGCGACGAGCAGGGTGCGGCGCTTGCCGTACATGTCGCCGATGCGCCCCATGATCGGGGTGGCGACGGCGGCGGACAGCAGCCAGGCGGTCAGGACCCAGGTGACCGTGCTCTGACTGGTGTGCAGGTCGTGCTGGATCGTCGGCAGCACCGGACTGACCAGCGATTGGAGCAGGGAGAACGAGGCGGCCGCGGTGGCGAGCGCGACGAAGGTGAACCGTCCCGCCCGCACCGGTGCGGTCGCAACGGGTGGCGGGCTGAGGGTGAGTGCGCGTGTCATCGGATTTCCCCCGGACGCGGTACAGTAGTGGAGGTACGCCTCCACATTAGCGGAGGGGTGCCTCCACTTCCAAGCCGCTGGAGAAAAACGTGTCCGCCGACTCCCCCGTCGCCGTCCGCCGGCCGCAGCGTGCCGACGCGAGGCGCAACTTCGACGCGTTGCTGTCCGCCGCCCGCGCGGCGTTCGCCGAGCAGGGCACCGAGGCGTCCCTCGAGGACATCGCCCGGCGGGCCGGCGTGGGCATCGGGACGCTGTATCGCAACTTCCCCACCCGGCAGGACCTGTTCGAGACGGTCTACATCGGCGAGATCGAGCAGCTGTGCCAGACCGCCGACGACGTCGCCTCCCGGCCGCCGTGGGACGCCCTGGTGTCGTGGCTGCACCGGTTCGTGGCCTACACGGCGACGAAGCGCGCCATCTATGAGGCCCTCAACCGCGACTCGTCCATGTTCCGCCACTGCCGCGAGGAGATCTACCGCGTCGGTGAGCCGCTGCTGGCCCGCGCCCAGGCCGCCGGCGCCGTGCGCACCGACGTCACGTTCGACGACACGCTGCGCATGATCAGCGGCCTGACCGCCGGCGGCTTCGTCGACGCCGCCCAGCGCGACCGGGTCCTGAGGGTCGCCCTGGACGGCCTGCGCCGGCAGTAGCCCGCGGGTCTGAGGCTCTGCGGCCCCTGGGTGACTGACTCACCCGTCGACGAGGCGGTGCCGGTACGCATAGGCGACGGCCTGCGCCCGGTCCCGTACCCCCGTCTTCGCGAACACGTGGTTGATGTGCGTCTTCACGGTCGCGTCGGACACGTGCAGGCGACCCGCGATCTCGGTGTTGGACAGGCCTTCCGCGACGAGCCGCAGCACCTGCAGCTCCCGGTCGGTCAGCCCGTCCGGTGCCGGGCCCGCCGCGGCGGGCGCGTGCTGGGGCAGCAGCTCCAGCAGCCGCCGTTGCACCTGCGGCGCGAGGTCGGCCTCGCCGGAGGTGACCCGGCGCAGCGCCCGGACGACCTCGTCGGCGCTCGCGTCCTTGGTGAGGTAGCCACGCGCGCCGGACCGCAGCGCCGCCAGCATCTCGGTGTCCTCCGCGAAGGTGGTGAGCACGACCACCTGGGTCCGCGGGTGCAGCTCGCGGATCCGGGCGGTCGCCGTGACGCCGTCGCAGCGGGGCATGCGCAGGTCCATGAGCACCACGTCGGGGTCGTGCTCGGCGACCGCGGTCACCGCCTCGTCCCCGTCGGCGGCCACCGCCACCACGTCGATGCCGTCGACGAGCGACAGCATGAGTCGCATGCCGTCGCGGATGACCCGCTGGTCGTCGGCGACGACCACCCGCAGGAGCGTCATCGGGGAATCGTCAGCCACACCCGGAACCCGTCCTCGTGGGGGCCGGCGGTCAGGTCGCCGCCGAGCAGTTCGGCCCGCTCGCGCAGGCCGCTGAGACCGTAGCCCGCACCGGTGTCGGCGAGGGTGGGGCGGGCCGACGACCGGCCGTTGCGGATCTGCACCTCGATCGTGGCCTGGTGGAAGG
This sequence comes from Dactylosporangium siamense, assembly GCF_016862795.1. Classification (GTDB taxonomy): domain Bacteria; phylum Actinomycetota; class Actinomycetes; order Mycobacteriales; family Micromonosporaceae; genus Dactylosporangium; species Dactylosporangium siamense. Next base: position 22,361 of record NZ_BONQ01000147.1, read on the forward strand.
TGAGGGCCGCCTCGATCGGTGCGCCCGGCGCGTGCTTGCGCACGTTGGTGAGGGCCTCGCGGACCGTGCGCTCGACCGCCAGCCCGGCCTCCGGCGAAAGGTGCCCGGGGTCGCCGGTGACCGTCAGCCGGGCGCCCGCGGTGTCGGCGAGGGCGCGGACCGCCTCGACGGCCGGCCGGGTGTCGCCCCGCAACGACGACACCGCCTGGCGGGTCTCGTCGAGGCCTTCGCGGGCGAACCGTTGCGCCTGATCCACCTGCTGCAGCACCGCCTCGGTGGGGGCGCCCTTGCGCAGCAGCAGCCGGGCGCTCTCCAGTCCGACGATCTGCGCCGACAGGGTGTGGGCGAGGATGTCGTGGATCTCGCGGGCGAGACGCTGCCGCTCGGCGAGCACCTCGGTGCGCGCCTCGGCCTCGCGGAGCGCCTGTTCGCTGGCGAGCAGCCGCTCGGCGGTCTCCGCCCGCTGCCGCGACCCGCCGATGCCGATGCCGAGCACCGCGAACCCGGCGCAGCCGGCCAGCAGCGGCAGCAGCGCGCCCGGGTTGCGCAGCTCGGCGATGGTCGCGCCGGTCGCGGCCGTCGCGACGGCGAACCCGACCGCGAGGGGCAGCGGCAGCGCGGCGAAGGCCAGGGCGATCGAGAGCCCGGCCGGGAACCAGCCCGGCGACGTCGGGTCGACCACGTAGAGCGCGTGCCCGCCCGCCGCCATCACCACCAGCGCGAGCAACATCCGGACGGGCCGGTCGGCACCGGCACGGCGGCTCGCGTACGCCCCGGCGAGCGCGACCGCGGCCAGCCCGGCGGCGAGCCAGCGCAGGTGGACGGGGACCGAGACGACCGCCGCCACCGTGTAGGCGACGGCGCCGACCGCCTGCCCGAGCGCGACACCGCGGCCGGGCAGGCGGTCCAGGGCACTGCTCATCCGACCCGTTCCAGCGGGGCCGCCGCCGGCGCCGCGTTCGGCAGCAGGCCGGTGGCGTTTGCCAGCAGCAGGTTCTGTACGCCCAGCGTCACCGCCACGTACACCATCGCCTCGCCGGCTCCTTCCGTCGCACCCAGGCGGGTCGCGAGGAGGAACAGTCCGACCCGGACCGCGATCGTCGCGACCCACAGCGCGCCGGTGCGCCAGTTTCCCTCACACCACGGACCGTCCTCGCCCCGCCAGACCCGCAGGGTGCGGAACCGCAGCGCCCCCATGACCCCGGCAAAGGCTATCCCCGCCGCGAAGAACCCGACAGTGGCCCCGGTGTGCAACCGGCCGATCATCGCGTGGTCGACCAGGAGCGACAACACCAGGAACCACACCGGCAGGATCACGAGCCCCCGCACGGTGACCTTGCGGCGCCGGACCTGCCGGCTGATCACGAACCCCGCGAACGCGACCGCCGCCGCCACCACGAGCACCTGCTGCACCATCACCGTCTCCGTTCGTTCGCCTGTGACAGCGACCGTACGGATCGGCGCACGTCCGGCGCGTCGGCGCGGAGTTTGATCGATGGCCTCAACCCCAGGGTGGAGACCTCAGGCCGGCGGGCCCACCTGGTAGGTGAGGGAGTAGGTGTTGTTGTTGACGTTGTACTCGGTGAAGTTGAACGCGTAGACGGAGAAGTTGGTGGTGTACGTGCCCGGCTCGAACGGGGCCAGGAACGGGAACGACACCAGCCGGGTCGAGTTGGTGGGGATGCCGTTGGTGTCGCAGACGATGCCGTTGCTCAGATAGCCGACGCACTTCCACGGCGGTCCCGGGCCGACGCCACCCTCGCCGCGCAGCGGCGGGCGTTCGACGGGAGAGGTCGGCAGGAAGGCCACGTACACCGAGTCCGCGGCGGGGCCGGGCGCCGGGTTGGGCACGGTGGTCGGGCTGGTGCGCCAGCCGGTGTTCGTCACCGCCACCGTGTAGTAGTGGATCGTGCCGGGCTGGACCGGGGTGGACGGGCTCGCCCAGGCGGTGATGGTGAGGTCCGCCCAGTACCGGACGCAGAGGCCGCCGGGGCACGGCGGGGCGGGTGCCGCCGCGGCCGGCGCGGCGGCGAGGGCGGAGCCGGCGAGGGTGATCCCGGCGGTGAGCAGGAGCCGAACCCAGCGTCCAGGTGACATGCGGCCCAAGGTAGATGTCGCGGTCGAGGCCCGCACCGCGGCTGCCAGGACCCGACAGAACGCTCCAGCCGGCCCACGGCGTCGGCGGGGACGCCGCCCAGTGCGACCGGGTCCTGAGCGTCGCCCTGGACGGCCTCCGCACCCGCTGATCACCCGGGGTTGCGGGCGGTCACCAGCCAGAGCGCCGACGGGATCCGGTAACCGGCCCCGGGGTCACGGAAGCGGGCGAGCAGTTTCCCGGCACCTGCTCGAGCCTCATGCTGCGCGGTTGGTACGGCCAGACGGTACGGCGCGCTCGCCGGGCCGAGCTCGATCAGCCATTCGGCGACGTCGTCGGGCTCGTCCGGCGCCTCCATCACCACGTCGTGCGGCTCGGTCGCGACGTCGGCGAAGCCGGCGGCGGTCAGCACCCGCGCGATCCGCCCCGGATCCGCGAGGGCGAACGGTCCGGGCTCGGCGCCGACCGGCAGCGGCGGCAGGGCGCCGAGATGCGGGGCGGCGCCGAGCATCGCCGCGGGAAGCCAGGCGTTGCCGGCGCGGAACACGGTCGCCGCGAACCGGCCGCCGGGCCGCAGCGACCGGCGGACCGCGGCGCAACCGGCGACCGGGTCGGCGAGCAGCATGAGCACCATCCGCGAGTAGGCGGCGTCGAACGGACCACCGGGCACCACGTCAAGGGTTTCGATGTCGGCGGCGAGGAACCGGAGCCCGGGGTGCCGCCCGGCGGGGAACCGTGACCGGGCGGCCTCGATCATCGCGGCCGACAGGTCGACGCCGACCGCACCGCCGCCCTCATCACTGCCTGCACCGCCGGCCTTGGTGGCGGCCGCCAGCTCGGCGGTGGTGCCGCCGCAGCCGCAGCCGACGTCCAGGACCCGCTCCCCCGGCCGCACGGCGAGGGACCGCAGCGCCACCTCGCCGAGGGGCCGGCCGCGCACGTCGTGCCGGTCGGCGTGCCGGATCCAGCCGGGCGCCGCCGCGGCCCAGAACGCTGCCACCGTCGCGGCGGCGTCCATCAGAAGGGCATCTCGTCGCCGACGACGGCGAACGAGCTGAACCCGGCCGCCTTCCCCGGGTCGAAGCCCTCCTCCTGCGCGGCGAGCCCGGCCGCCTTCATCAGCCGCTCCGACTGGAACCGGCGGAACGCGGCCTCGTCGATCCAGATGTTCAGCACGCGCCAACCGTCCTCGTACGGGCCCGACACGTGCGCCACCAGCCCCGGCGGCCGGTCGGGGCCGAGGTGCCGTTCGACCATGCGGTACTCGGTCTCGGACACGCCCGGCATCTGCTGCACCACTCCGTACACCGTGCACTCCTTTGAATAGAGTAAACCTCTATCGAATAGAACACTACGCTGACGGGATGGCTGTCAAGCGGCGGTACGACGCGTCGGGGCGGCAGCGGCAGGCGCGGCTGACGCGGGCGGCGATCCTGGACGCGGCCGGCCGGCTGTTCGTCCGGGACGGCTACGCCGCGACCCCGCTGACCGCCGTCGCCGCCGAGGCGGGCGTCGCGGTGCAGACCGTCTACGCGGTGTTCGGCACCAAACGACAGCTGCTGTCCGATCTCGTGGACCGGACCATCGCCGGCGACGACGACCCGGTCGCGCTGCCGGACCGGCAGTTCGTCGCCGACATCCAGGCGCTGCGGGACCCCCGCGCGAAGCTGGCCCGCTACGCCCGGCACCTGGCCGAGACCCACGCCCGGCAGGCCGAGGTGATGCTGGCCCTGGCCGGCGCCGCCACCGCCGACCCCGACGCCGCGGCGATCCTGGCCAAGAACGAGCACGAGCGCCGGCAGGGCATGTCCCGGTTCGCCGCCGAGCTCGTCGCCACCGGCGGCACCGACCCGGCCCTCACCGTCGACCAGGTCACCGACGTGCTGTGGCTGGCGATGGACTGGCACAACTACGACTGGCTCGTGCGGCGCCGCGGCTGGGCAGGAGTGGACTTCGAGCGCTGGTACGTGCGCACCACCGCCGCCGCGGTCCTGACCGCCGGGGACTGACCGCCGACGGGCATCCACCGTCTGTCCAATGTAGATGTCCGTTAGCCGACAACCACGAAACGGCCGCAGGCGCAAGGATTCCGCGTGTGAAAACACGAGCATTGCTCCCCATCGCCGTCGCGGCGGTCGCTCTCGCCGGCTGCTCCTCCGAGGATCCGGCCGACACCACCGCCGCGCCGGCGGGTGCCGCGACGTCCAGCGCCGCGCCGGCCGCGGGCACGTCGAGCGCGGCGGCACCGTCCAGCGCGGCCGCCACCGGCGGGGGCTGCCCCGTCGACGCGACCGCACTGCAGAAGGCGTTCCAGGCCAACGCCGAGGTCGCCGGGGCGATCATCCTCGGCAAGGGCTTCAAGGACATCAGCTGCTATCAGGGCTACGCGACGGCGCTGACCCAGCCGGAGGCCATGGACACCGCCGTGGTGGTGTTCAAGTACGACCCCGCGAAGAAGACGTGGGCGGCCCTCATCGGCGGCACCGACAACGTCTGCGAGAACACCGTCCCGGCGGCGATCCGGCCGAACCTCAAGCACTGCACCTGATTCCCACCGGCGGCGGCGCAGGTCCGGGGACTGCGCCGCCCCGCTCAGCCTCCCGGCGCCCCGCCGGCGCGCTCCCGGGCCTGGTAGACGCCCGGGGTCAGGCCCGTCGCGCGGCGGAACGTGTCGACGAAGGCGCTGGGGGTGCCGAAGCCGCAGCGGTGTGCCACGGCCGTCACCGGCAGCCCGCCGGCGAGGAGGATCATGGCCCGGTAGACCCGGACGTTGGTGCGCCACTGCGGGTAGGTCATGCCGAACTCGGCGCGGAACAGCCTGGCCAGGGTCCGCTCGCTCGCACCGGCGAGGCGGGCCAGCGACGGCAGGGTCTGCGGCTCGTCGAGCCGGTCGGCGGCCAGCCGGCACGCGGCGGCGAGGCGGCCGTCCCGCGCGGTGGGCAGCGCCACCGGCTCCTGCGGGGCGCGGCGCAGCCGGTCGCGGATCACCGCCCGCAGCCGCAGCTCCTCGTCGCGGGGCAGGGCCGGGTCCGTGCCGGCGACGAGCAGCTCCCGCAGCAGGGCGCCGACGGCCACGACGGTCGGCGCGTCGGCCGGCAGCGGCGGGTCCGCGGGCGGGAACCCGATGGTGTGGAACGCGCTCGCGCCGTGGAAGCGGTGCTCGTGCCAGCAGCCCGCGGGGATCCACACGGCCCGGTCAGCGGCGGCGACCCAGCCGCCGGCCTCGGTCTGCACGGCGATGACGCCGCGGCTGACGTAGACCAGCTGATGCTGGTCGTGCCGGTGCCGGTCGATGAACGCACCGGAGCCGTGCTCGGTCACCTTCGTCGGTGCGAGCGGCATGTGGCGGATTTTCGACATTGATCGGCAGGATACCGGAAGTCCGCACGGCCGATCACTGCGATCTTGGAGGGGTGAGCACCGCTGAACTGATGACCGACCCCTCGACGCACCGCGAGCCGTCCCCGTGGCGGCGGATGCGGGTGTGGGCGACCGCGCACGCCGTCGACGACTTCTACCAGGGCCTGGTGCCCGCCGCGGTGCCGTACTTCGTCCTCGACCGCCACTACGGCTACGTCGGCGCCGCGGGCCTGGCCATGGCCGCCGCGCTGGGCAGTTCGCTGCCGCAGCTCGTGTTCGGGGTCATCGCCGACCGCCGCCGCCTGCCGTGGATGTCCCCGGTGGGGGTGGCCCTCGCCGGCACGGGCGCCGGCCTCGCCGGGGTCGCCCCGACCTATCCCCTGGTCTGGGCCCTGCTGCTGCTGTCGGGGCTCGGGGTGGCGATGTTCCACCCCGCCGCCGGGCGGGACGCGCGCCTGGCCGCCGGGTCGAGCGCCACCGCGATGAGCTACTTCGCGGCCGGTGGCAGCGTCGGGTTCTTCGTCGCGCCGGCCCTCGCCACGCCGGCGCTGGACGCGTGGGGGGTCGGCGCGACCGCGCTGTTCATCCCACCGGCCGTGCTCATGGGCTTCGTCCTGCTGCGCCACCAGCGCCGCGTCACCGGCCGCGCGGCCGCGCGGACCGCCGCACCCGGCCGGGACCGGCCCGCCATGTTCGCCGTGCTGACCGGGGTCGAGATCGTCCGGTCCGCGGTCTCGTTCGGCGTGAACACGTTCGTGGCGCTGTACTGGATCGACACGCTCGGCGCGTCCACCACCCTCGGCGGCGCCGCCCTCGCCCTGCAGCTCGGCGGCGGCGTGCTGGGCACCCTCGCCGGCGGCCGGATCGCCGACCGGATCGGCCTGGTGCGCACCGTCCGGATCGGCAACCTCCTGCTCGGCCCGGCGATCGCGGCGATGCTGCTGTGCCCTGACCGGCACCTCGCGCTGCCCCTGGTCCTGCTCGTCGGCCTGGTCACGAACATCCCGTTCGCGGTGCTGGTGAAGCTCGGCCAGGACTACCTGCCGAGCCGCCCCGGCACCGCCGCCGGGGTCACCCTCGGGCTGGCGGTCAGCGCGGGCGGGCTCGGCATGCCGCTGCTCGGCCTCGTCGCCGAGCACCACGGCCCGCGCGGCGCGTTCATCGCCCTCGCGATCGTCCCGGTCGTCGCCGTCGCCCTTTCCACCGCCCTGCGCGAACCCGCGTAGGTACACCGTCGCCCTGAGCGATCCCGCGTAGGGAACGGTCACCGGGTAGCGCAGTCCGTCGACCTCGACGACGCGGGTGCCGTGCCTGGCCAGACTCATCGGTCTCCTACCGCCCGGCCGGCCACGACGACGACGGCCCGGCCCCACCGCGGCGCATCGACGGTGGTGCGGTCCTGCCATAGAGTTGGCCCGGCGGACGGGAGGGTGCTCATCATGCCGATCGGCGACTGGTTGCCCGGAGGTCAGCGACGGTTGCGCAAGGCGGTGGACGGGCTCGACCAGGAGTTCACCGCCGGTGGGGACCGGGCGGCGCGGGCCTACCGCGACGCGGTCCGGCTCGCCCTCGCGGCCGACCCGGCACTGGCCCGCACACTGGTGCGCACCTATGACGAGCGGGTGCCCGCCGGGCGCTACCCGTTCCACGCCGCCGATGAGGCATGGCTGCTGGAGCAGGCCGCCGGTGACGACGCCGACGCGCCGGCCGTGGTGTTCGAGTTGGCGACCCGGGCGGCGCTGCCGGCACCGCAGCTCGCCGCCCGCGACCGGCTGGCCGCGCTGCTCGGCCCGGCCGGCGACGCCGACGCCCTCGTCGGGCAGCTGCGGCGCTGGCGGGACGCGGCCGTGCTCGACGCCGGTGTCCTGACCACCGTGCTGCGGGCGCACCTGGGCCGGGCCTCGCTCGACCGGGCGTCCGCGGTCTGGGGGGCGTTCTTCGACGACCTGCCCGAGCGCCTGCTGCCGGAGCTGTTCGAGGTGCACCGGTTCCTCGGCCGCGGCGCCGACGCGGTGCGGCTCGCCGACTCGCCGGGCGCGCAACACCGCGCGATCGCCTGCTGCCTGGGCTCGCCGCGCCAGGAGGACGTGCGGGCCGGCATCGGGCTGGCCCGCCGGGTCGAGCCGGCCGCGGTGGCCGGGCTCACCGGCCGGCTCGGCGAGCTGCTGCTCGCCGGCGGCGACGTCGAGGGCGCCCTGGCCGCGTTCGAGGCGGCCGGCCGCGCCGACCTGGCCAGCGAATGCCTGGAGCGGCTCGGCCGGTTCGCTGAGGCGCTCGATGGCTGCCCGGACGACCGACCCGACCGGCTGGACCGGCTCGCCGGGCGGTGCCTGCCCGACGTCGACGCCCTGGTCGAGCGGGGCGAGTTCGCCCCGGCCGCACGGCTGGTGCGCAGCCTCATCACGCACCTGCACCGGGCGCGGGGCGACGTGGCTGTGCGGCTGGCCGAGGTCGAGGGCGTGCGGGCCGCGGTCGTGGCCGCCGGGCGGCAGCACCACCGGCTGGCGGCCGAGCGCGGCGCTGCGGACGGGGCCGGCGGGGACGGCGACCTCGACGGCTACGCGCGCTGGAGCCGGTTCGAGGAGGAGGCCGGCGAGCCCGCCGAGGCCGCGCTGCGCGCCGAGCAGGCCGGCGACCTGTACCGGGCACACCGGCTGTTCCGCCAGGCGGAGCGCTTCGGCGACGCCGACCGGGTGCTGCGCGGCGACGTCAGCGACACCGGGCTGGCCGCCCGGGCCGAGGCCCGGCAGGCCGGCGGGGACCTGATCGGCGCGGCCCGGCTGTATCAGCAGGAGCAGCAGTGGGAACGGGCCGCCGAGCTGTTCGAGCGGGCCGGCGACTTCGCGTCGGCGGCCGCCTGCCTGGTCGCCCAGCGCGGCGACGACGCCGTCGAGGACCCCCGGCTCGGCCAGTGGCTGCGCCGCGCCGGCGCGGTCGACGAGCTGGCCCGCCGCTGCCTGCGGGTGGTGTCCGGCCGCTCGGCCGGCAACCCGGCGGGCATCCGGGCCACCGACGAGCTGCGGCTGTTGCAGCGCGACCCGGCGCTCTCGCCCGACCTGCAGGCCGAGGTCGTGGCGGCGGTGGAGCGGCTCGGCGGGCACGGCCGGCGGGCCTTCGACGAGCGGGCGCAGGCATGGGTGGCGCAGGCGCGGTTCGAGATCGACCAGCGCTTCGCCGGCATCTGGGCGATGGACCTCGGCACCACCACCTGCGCGGCCGCGATCTACGACACCCGGACCGGGCGGGCGGTGCTGTGCCCGTGGAAGGGCCGCCCGCAGTTCCCGTCGACGCTGAGCCTCGACCGGGAGGGCAACGAGCTCATCGGGCTCGCCGGCGAGGAGGTGTTCGCCGGCTGGCTGGTCGGGCACGTCAGCGCGGCCAAGCGCCGGATGGGTTCGCGGACCACGTATCGGGTCCGGGGCCGCACCTACCGGCCCGAGGAGGTCGCCGCCCGGCTGATCAAGCACGGGCGTGGGCTGGTGGAGACGTATCTCGCCGAGCGGGTGCGCGAACGCGTCGGCGAGCTCGCCCGGGCCGAGCTCGGCGAGCTCGACGAGGAGTGGCTCAACTGGGCCGAGCGCCACCACGACCTCCGCCTGGAGCGGTCGCGGGTGCTCCTGACGATCCCGGCGTATTTCCTCAACAACCAGAAGCACGCGACCCGCGACGCCTGCCGCATCGCCGGGCTGGAGCTCGTGCGGTTGATCCACGAGCCGACGGCGGCGTGCATGACCGCGGCCCGGGAGCGCCGGCTGACCGGCCGGATCGTGGTGGTCGACCTCGGCGCCGGCACGCTCGACGTGAGCTTCCTCGACGTCGGCGACGGGGTGTACGAGGTCCAGCAGGTCGTCGGCGACAACGCCTACGGCGGCAAGGACTTCGACGCGGAGGTCACCACCGCACTGGCGGGCCGGCTCGCGGCGCAGGGCATCGACGTGCCGGAGAGCGGCACCGCCCGGCGGCGGCTGGAGGTGGCGGCCGAATACCTCAAGGTCAACCTGTCGGCGCAGCAGCACGCCGACTACCCGCTGCGCGAGCTGGTCGCCGGGCAGGACGCCCGGGTCGAGCTCAGCCGCGCGGAGCTGGGGCAGATCCTGGCCGGGCCGCTGGCGGCGCTGCGGGACACCTGCACCCAGTTCAAGGCGTCGCTGCCGGAGGCCCCGCAGCACCTGGTCCTCGTCGGCGGCCCGATGCTGTCGCCGCTCGTGCAGCAGGTCGTCGAGGGCGTGTTCGGGCTGACCCGCACGCCGGTGCCGGACCCGCGCACCGCGGTGGCCACCGGCGCGGCCCTGCAGGCGGCGGTGCTCGACGGCAAGCTGTCGGAGGTGCTGCTGCTCGACGTCACGCCGCTGGCGCTGGGCCTGCGGGTGCGCGACAACGACGACGAGAAGCCGGTGTTCTCCGAGCTGATCGCCCGCAACACCACGATCCCGACCCAGCAGCGCAACGTCTACACCACGCACGAGGACCAGCAGACCGCGGTCGACATCGAGATCTACAACGGCAGCCTCGACCAGGCGGCGAAGATCGGCCAGTTCCGGCTCGGCGACATCACGCCGGCGCCGCGTGGGGTGCCGCAGATCGAGGTGACGTTCTCGATCGACGCCAGCTGTGTCCTGGAGGTCACCGCGCAGGACCTGGGCACCGGGCGCTCCCGCTCGATCCGGATCAGCGACACCACCGTGCTGTCCCCGGCCGAGATCGACGACATGGCCCGCCGCCAGCAGCGCCAGGACGACCTCCAGGGGCTCCGCGCCGACCTGACCGAGCTGGTCGCGGAGGCACGCTCCGACGACGCCGAAGGGGCCTGGCAGGAGCTCCGCACCCGCATCGACGGATACCGGCCGCCGGCGACCCCGCCCGACCCGGCCACCGTGCGGATCCTCAACGCCGTCCTCGCCGACGGCGGCGACGCCGGCCGGCAGGTGCGGCTGCTCGTCGCCCCGCTGCGCGACCTGGCCGGGCTGGCCGAGGAGTTCCTGCGCCGCGACAACGGCGCCGACCCCGGCCAGGCGCTGACCGAGGGCCGGCACCTGGCCCGGGAGCTGCGCGGGCAGCTGGAGCGGCTGCGGGCGCTGCTGGACCGCATCGCGACGTGGAACGCCACCCTGGTGCGGGTGGCGACGGCCGAGCCCGATCCGCGGCAGCGGTTCCGGCACCGGCACGACACGGGCGACCACGCGGCGGCGCTGGCGGCGTTCGACGAGCTGGGCGAGCCGCCGGCGGATGCCGCGGACGCGCGCCGACTGCTGGCCTGCCTCGCCGCCGTCCATGACGCCGACCGCTATCGCCGGGTGCTGACCGGGCACGCGGCCCTCCTGGGCATCGAGGTGGCCACCGGCCCGCCGGAGCTCGCCGCGCTGGTGCTCCGGGCGCTCGTCGAGGTCGCCGTCACGCACCCGGGTGGTGAGGTCACCCGCCGGCGCGGCTTCGTCCTCGGCGACGGCACCGTGGTCACGAACCGGCTCTGGCTGGGCTCGGCGACCGCCGAGCAGATCACCGCCGGCGGGGCACCGGTCGAGCGGCTCGTCGTGCCGGAGCCGGCCGCGGTCGATGTGGCGCTGCTGCGGGTGCCGGCGCCCGGCAAGGGCCTCGCCCACGGGCACCCCGGCAAGGGCCTCGCCCTCGGGCACCCCGGCCTGGTCCGGGTCGGCGACCAGGTCTTCGCGCCGTCCGCGGGGTCCGGTGCGTCCCTTGTGGACGGTCTGGTGGACCGGCTGGAGTCGTTCCCGGAGCAGGGTCTGCGCCTGTTCCGGATCGGGCTGCAGCTGCCGGCGTCGGCGAGCGGCGGCCCGCTGGTGAACGACCTCGGCGAGGTCATCGGGGTCCTGACGATCGGCGGGCCGTCCGCCGGCACGACCTACGCGCTGACCATCGACTCCCTGCCCGACCTGGACGGGCCCGACCTGGACAGGCCCGGCACGGACAGGCCCGGCACGGACAGGCCCGGCTGACGCGTCAGGACCGGGGCCGGGTCGTGGAGTACAGGTGGCTGTCGGGGAACTCCTCGGCGGTGAGCACCCGGCCGACGACGATGACCGCGGTCCGCAGGATGCCGGCCTCCCGCACCTGCGCGGCGATGTCGGACAGGGTGCCCCGCAGGATCACCTCGTCGGGGCGGCTGGCCCGGGCGACGACCGCGACCGGGCAGTCCTCGCCGTACCACGGGATGAGCTCCTCGACCACGACGGCGATGCGCTGCACGGCGAGGTGCAGCACGATCGTGGCGCGGCTGGCGGCCAAGGTGGACAGTTCCTCGCCGGGCGGCATCGGGGTGGCCCGGGCCGCGGTGCGCGTCAGGATGAGCGTCTGCCCGACCCCGGGGACCGTCAGCTCCCGGCCGAGCGAGGCGGCCGCGGCGGCGAACGCGGGCACGCCCGGCACGATCTCGTAGGGGACGTCCGCGGCGTCGAGCCGGCGCAGCTGCTCGGCCATCGCGCTGAACACCGACGGGTCGCCGGAGTGCAGCCGGGCCACGTCGAGCCCGGCGGCGTGCGCGGCCGTCAGCTCGGCGAGGATCTGGTCGAGGTCGAGGTTCGCGGTGTCCACGAGCCGCGCCCCGGGCGGGCACACGTCGAGGAGCTCGACCGGCACGAGGCTGCCCGCGTACAGGCAGACCGGCGTGCGGGCGAGCACGTCACGGCCCCGCACCGTGATGAGGTCCGCGGCACCGGGTCCGGCCCCGATGAAGTACACCGTCATTTCCACGCCGCCTTTCTGACCAGCCACTGCGTCACCGGCATCATCGGCCGCCAGGCGAGGAACCCGCCGACGGGTGCGGCACGCTGGACCGCGATCCGGGTCAGTTCGCCGCCGTGCGTCGCGTGCAGGTCGGCGACGAGCCGCTCCGACTCGACGGTGACCGCGTTGACGACGAGCCGTCCGCCGGGGCGCAGCGCCGACCAGCAGCGCTCGAACACCCCTGCCGCGGTGAAGCCGCCGCCGATGAAGATGGCATCGGGCTCTTGCAGGCCGTCGAGGGCGCCGGGCGCCGCACCGACCACAGTGGACAGCTGCGGCACGCCGAGCGCGCGGGCGTTGGCGACGACCCGCTCCGCGCGGACCGGGTCGCGTTCGACGGCGACGGCACGGCAGGACCGGTGCGCGCGCAGCCACTCGATCGCGATGCTGCCGGAGCCGGCGCCGACGTCCCACAGCAGCTCGCCGGGGCGCGGGCCAAGCGCGGCGAGGGTGACGGCCCGGATCTCGTGCTTGGTCAGCTGGCCGTCGGAGGTGTACGACCCGTCGGCGAGCCCGGGCACCACCTGGATCCCGCCGCCGCCGCGGCAGTCCACGGCGACGACGTTCAGCGGACCGGCCGCGTCGACGTCGTGGTGGATCCGCTCGTCCGGCCCGCCCAGCGACTCCAGGACGGTGACCTCGCTCGCGCCGAAACCCGTGTCGTGCAGGATCTCCGCCACCTGCGCGGGGGTGCCGGCACCGGCGCTGAGGACGAGGACCCGGCGCCGGTCGTGCAGGACGCGGCGCAGTGCGTCGACGGACCGGCCGACGGCGCTGACCACCTCGACGTCGTCGAGGGCCCAGCCGAGCCGCGCGCACGCCAGGGACACCGCCGACGGGTGCGGCACGACGTGCACGTGCCGCGCGCCGAGCAGCCGCCCGAGCGTGGTGCCGATGCCGTAGTACATGGGGTCCCCGCTGGCGAGGACGACGACCCGCTCGTCGTGGTGCGCCGCCAGGAGCCGCGGCAGCGCCGGCACCAGCGGCGACGGCCACGAAACCGATGTCGCGCCGGTGGCCCCGCCCGCCACGAGGTCGAGCTGCCGTTCGCTGCCGAACAGCACGGTGGCCCCGGCGATCGCGGCACGCCCGGCCGGCGACAGGTCTTCGAGGCCTCCCGCCCCGATCCCGACGACGGTCACGGCGGGCGCGACCGCCGCCACGGCCACGGTGGCGACCGCGGAGGCCCGCTTGGCGACCAGCAGCACCGCCGGCCCTCCCACGGCCGCCGCAGGCCCTCCCACCGCCCGCGCAGGCCCTCCCACCGCCCGCGCCGGCCCTCCCACGGCCGGCGCGGGCCCTCCCACGGCCGGCGCGGGCCCTCCCACGGCCGGCGCGGGCCCGTCGGGCGCGGTGAACACCGTCCGGACGGACGGGTAGGCGCGGGCCGCGAGCAGGGCGGCGGCCTCCGCGACGCTCGGTGTGCCGGTGTGCGCGGCCACGATCGCGGACGGGTTGGGCACGTCGACCCGGGCGAGCACCTCGGCGGGCGCGGTGGTGACCGTCCAGCCGTGCGCGGCCGCCACCTCCGTCGCGAGATCCAGCCTGGTGTCCACGGTGGACAGCACGTAATCGGTTTCGGGCAGGTCGGCCAGGAGGGCTTCGGCTCCGGGGAGGTCGGCCAGGAGGGCTTCGACGTCGGCGGCGGTCGCGGTGGACCGGGCGCCGAACCCGATCACGCAGCGCATGCGGTGACCAGCCGGTGCGCCAGCTCGGGCGCGCCGGCCCAGTGCAGGTGCAGGTAGGACGCGTGCACCGACCCGGCCGTGAACCCCTCCCGCACGGTGCCGGCCTCGCCCCGCCACGCCCACGCCGGGGTGGCACCGGCCGGCGGCGTGACCGCGGTGCGGTGGAACTCGTGACCGCTGACCCTGGTCCCGGCGGCCGCGAGGACGCTGTCACCGAAGGCGACGGCATCGCGGTAGCCGAGGGTCAGCTTCGGCGTCATGCCCGCGTCGACGGGCAGCACGCCGCACATCGGCCTGCCGTCCAGCGATCGGGCCAGCCACAGCAGCCCCGCGCACTCCGCCGCGACCGGGCCACCGCGGGCGGCGAGGGCGGCGACGGCTTCGCGCAGGGGGGTGTTGTCGGAGAGCTGCTGGGCGTACACCTCCGGGAAGCCGCCACCCACGACCAGCCCGCGCGTGCCGGGCGGCAGCGACTCGTCCCGTAACGGGTCCACTATGGACACCTCGGCGCCGGCGGCGGTGAGCAGCTCGACGGTCTCGGCGTAGCTGAAGGAGAACGCGGGACCACCGGCGACCGCGACGAGCGGCCGGCCGGCGACGGGTTCGCCGGCGGTCACCAGGGCCGGCGACCACGGCGCCGCGGCGAACGCGGGCGCGGCGCGGGCGACGGCGAGGACCGCGTCGAGGTCGACGCCGGCGGTCACCACGGCGGCGAGCGCCCGCACCGACTCCGTGGCCTCCGCGTGCCGCTCGACGACGGGGACGAGCCCGAGATGCCGGGACGGCGCGGCGACCGCGTCGTGCCGGCGCAGCACCCCGAGCACCGGGGTGCCGACCTCGGCGCACGCGTCGCGGAGGATCTGCTCGTGCCGGTCGGAGCCGACCCGGTTGAGCACGACGCCGGCGATGCGGACGCCGGAGCCGAACGAGCGGAAGCCGTGCACGACCGCGGCGATCGAGCGGGCCTGCGCGGTGGCGTCCACGACCAGGAGGACGGGTGCGTCGAGGAGCTTCGCGACGTGCGCGGTCGAGCCGAACTCCCCCGCGCCGGTGCGCCCGTCGAACAGGCCCATGACCCCTTCGACCACGGCGATGTCGGCGCCGGCGGACCCGTGCGCGAACAGCGGCCCGATGCGCTCCTCGCCGACGAGGACGGGGTCGAGGTTACGACCGGGCCGGCCGGCGGCGAGGGCGTGGTAGCCGGGGTCGATGTAGTCGGGCCCGACCTTGAACGGCGCCACCCGCAGCCCGCGCCCCGCGAACGCCGCGAGGAGCCCGGTCGCCACGGTCGTCTTGCCGTGGCCGGAGGCGGGTGCCGCGATGACGATCCTCGCTACCACTCGATGCCCTGCTGCCCCTTGCGGCCCGCGTCCATCGGGTGCTTGACCTTCGTCATGTCGGTGACGAGGTCCGCGAGCTCGATCAGGTCGGGGTGCGCGTCCCGGCCGGTGATGACGACGTGCTGGTTGCCGGGCCGGTCGCGCAGCGTGGCGACGACGTCGGCGACGTCGACCCAGCCCCATTTCATCGGATACGTGAACTCGTCGAGCACGTAGAACCGGTGTGCCTCGGCGGCCAGGTCGCGCTTGATCTGCTCCCAGCCCTCGGCGGCCTCGCTGGCGTGGTCGCGTTCGGTGCCGGGGCGCTGGATCCAGGACCAGCCCTCGCCCATCTTCTGCCACACGACGGGGCCGCCCTTACCGGTCTCGCCGAGTGCCTTGAGCGCGGTCTCCTCGCCGACCTTCCACTTCGGGCTCTTCACGAACTGATACACGGCGATGGGCCAGCCGGCGCTCCACGCGCGCAGCGCCATCCCGAACGCGGCCGTCGACTTGCCCTTGCCCTGTCCGGTGTGGACGGCCAGGACGTGCTGGCGGCGGCGCTGGCGGGTGGTGAGCCCGTCGTCGGGCACGCTCTCGACCTTGCCCTGCGGCATGTTCAGCTCCCCACGACAGACACGGCGGACAGTGCCGACAGCGGGACGCAGTCGGCGGACAGGGCGCGGGCGAGGCGCTGGGCGAGGCCGAGGCGCACGGGTCCGGACTCGCAGTCCACGACGACGGCGGGCACTCCGGCCAGCGCGGGCGCGACGGTCAGCGGGTCGGGGCCGCTGGTGGCCCGGCCGTCGGTGACGACGACGAGCAGCGGGCGGCGGCGGGCGTCGCGGCGCCGCTCGCCGTGCAGGGTGCGGGCGGCCTGCCGCAGCCCGGCGGCGAGGGGGGTGCGGCCGCCGGTGCGCAGCTCGGCCAGGCGCAGGACGCCGACCTCGTGGCTGGCGGTCGGCTCCAGGACGCTGGTCGCCTCCGCACCCCGGAAGGTGATCATGCCGACCTTGTCCCGGCGCTGGTACGCGTCGCGCAGCAACGACAGCACAGCCGTCTTGACGACCGTCATGCGCTGCCGGGCGGCCATCGACCCGGACGCGTCGACGACGAACAGCACCAGGTTGGCCTCCCGGCCCACCTTGACCGCCTCGCGGAGGTCCTGGGCGTGCACGGCGCGGGAGCCGCGCAGCGCCGCGGCCCGCACGCTGTCGGGCAGGTGCAGGCTGACGAGCTTGCCGCCGCTGGGCTGCCGCGACCGCACCACGCGCCCGTGCCGCCCGTGCGCGGGTGAGCGCCGGCCGGCGTGGGCGCCCTGCTGCCGGTTGGCCCGGCCACCGATCTTCAGGAGCCGGGTCTTGTACGGCGCCTGCGCGAACGCCAACTCCCCGGCCGGCTGCGTGGCCGGGCCGGCGTTGCCGTCGTCACCTGGCGCTGCATCGCTTGAATCCGAAATTTCGGATGTGTCCGCGTTGCGGCCGGGCGAGGTTGGTGGGGACGTGCCGGGACCAGCCGACGCAGGTGGGGGCGCGCCGCCACCACTTTCCGCATCATGCGACTCGTTGGACAAGTCGGAAACATCCGGTGCGGTGGGATCGGAACCGGCGGAAGGATCGGAAGGCGGCGGATCCCCTCCATCCGGGCCGTCGTCAGGACCACCATCGGTGTCGTCGTCGGGGCCGTCGAGCTCCTGGTCCAGGATCTCCTCGAGGCGTTCCTGGTCCGCGCCCGGCGGGTCGAGGGGATCGCGGCGGCGCCGGTGCGGCAGCGCGAGGCGGGCCGCGTCGCGCAGGTCGTCCTTCGTCACCACGGTCCGGCCGTGCCAGGCGGCGAGGGCGACCGCGGTGCGGGCCACGACGATGTCGGCGCGCAGGCCGTCGACCCGGTAGGCCAGGCAGATCCGCGCGATGCGGTCCAGCTGCCGGTCCGGCAGCGACACCCCGGGCAGCGCCTGGCGGGCCACGGCGATCCGGGCCGCGAGTGCCGCGTCCTCCTCGGCGAACCGAGCCGCGAACCCCGAAGGGTCGTTCTCGTACGCCAGGCGCCGCCGCACCACCTCGGCCCGGGGCGCCGGCGTCGACGGCGACGCGACCCCGACGACCAGCCCGAACCGGTCGACGAGCTGCGGGCGCGGCTCGCCCTCCTCCGGGTTCATGGTGCCGACGAGCAGGAAGCGGGCCGCGTGCTTGACCGAGACCCCGTCGCGCTCGACGTGGGCACGGCCCATCGCGGCGGCGTCGAGGAGCAGGTCGACGAGGTGGTCGGGCAGGAGGTTGACCTCGTCGACGTAGAGCACGCCGCGGTGCGCGGCGGCGAGCAGGCCGGGCTCGTAGGCCTTGACCCCGTCGCCGAGGGCCCGCTGCAGGTCGAGGGTGCCGACGACCCGGTCCTCGGTCGCCCCGACGGGCAGCTCGACCAGGGCCGAGCGACGCCGGACCAGACCAAAATCAGGAGCGTGCGGGCCGTCCGGGCAGGACGGGTCGGGCGCGGCGGGGTCGCAGGCGAAGCGGCAGCCGGCGACGACGTCGACCTCGGGCAGCAGCGTGGCGAGGCCCCGCACGACGGTCGACTTGGCGGTGCCCTTCTCACCCCGGACGAGGACCCCGCCGATCGCCGGTGACACGGCGGTGAGCAGCAGGGCGAGGCGCAGGTCGGGCAGGCCGACCACGGCCGAGAACGGGTACGGCGACGTCACGGGCACATTCCCTTCGGCGGGTCCGCGCCCGCTGGGTCGTCAAGCGAGCGGCTGGAGTCTCTGACTCCCGGATGCACCCGGCTGGTGGCGCCCGGTCACAGTGGCGGGACCGTCCCAGACTCGCACTGGGTTCCTCCCTATGACCGCTCGGGGTTCATCGTGTCCCACGGCTCCCAGTGACGTCAACGTGACCCAAATCCTTCGGGCCGGGTCCGCGCCGCCGAACAGTTGACGTGATCCGGAGCGTGGCGCACGCGGTCCTGTGCGTCGTGCTGACCATGGGGTTCCTGGTCGCGGCCGGGCATCGGCGCCTGCCGCCGCCCGCACCGGAGACGTCGGTGGCGCCGCCCGGCACCCGGGCCATGTGGCTGTGGGAGCGCGCCGCTCCGGAGTCGGTCGTCGACTGGGCGGTCGCCAACTCGGTCACGACGATCTTCGCGTACTACGATCCACGGGCCGACGTCACGGACCTGACCCGGCTGCGCGCGCTGTGTGACGACGCGGGGATCGCCCTGGACGCGCTCGGCGGCGAGCCGGCCTGGACCACGGACCACGGCGCCGCCCTGGCCTGGGCCCGCGCCGCCGCCGCGACGGGGCTGTTCCGGGGCCTGCACGTCGACGTCGAGCCCTATCTGCTGCCGTCCTGGGAAAAGCAACAGGCAGCGTTGGTACCGATGCTGCTGCGGCTCCTGGACGAGCTGGTGCTGATCGGGCCGCCGGTCGAGATGGACGTGCCGTTCTGGCTGCCGACGGTGCAGGTCGGCGGGGAGAACCTGGCCGACGCCGTCCTCGCACGGGTCGACGGCGTCACGGTGATGAGCTACCGCAACACCGCCACCGGCGGCAACTCCATGCTCGGCGTCGCCGAGGACCTGCTGCGACGGGCGGGGAAGGCGGCCAAACCGGCCCGGCTCGGCGCGGAGACGCAGGCGCTCGGTGACTGCGCGTACTGCACGTTTCACGGCGGCAGCGGCAGCGCCATGCGGGCCACCCTGAGCGCGGTCGACAGCGCCGCCCAGCGCTATGCCGCGTTCGAGGGAATCGCGGTGCACCAGTACGACACCTGGATGGCGCTCGGCGGCTAGCTCAAGCCCACGCCGGACCGGCCGATCTGGCAGACATCACCAGTCCCGACAGAGAAGGACCTCTCCGATGCGCCGTTCAGCCTCCATCGCCATCGCCTGTGCCGCCGGCGCGGCAGCCATCCTGCCCGCCGCGTCCCCGGCCAGCGCCGCGACCCCCGCCTTCGGCCTGACGGTCCCGCTGCTCGCGCCGATGATCCTGGGCCAGCAGGGGTGGGTGAGCACCCTGTGGGGCGCGGCCGGCGACGTCTGCAACGTCAAGCTCACCGCGTCGGGCCCCGGTGTCACGGTGAACTACCCGACGAACACGAAGACCTACTCGTCGCTGTCGAAGGGCGACACGCTCGCGGCCGGAAGCCTCGACTACGCCGCGTTCAACATCAGCGTCACCACGAACACGCTGGTCTCGCTCACGCCGATCACGCTGAACTACTCCTACACCGAGAAGACCGCCGGCGCGACGACCTGCACCGGCACGGCCCGCACCGGCAGCTCGACCGCGACCCTGCCGGTCATCCTGGTCACCGGTGACGCCGTCACGCAGAAGACCTCCACGGTGACCGTGCCGAAGAAGACGCCGGTCTGGAGCCAGCTGGTGTTCCAGGCGCGCAAGGCCGGCGTCGACGACCTGAAGATCACCGTCACCGGCGGTCCCGCCGGCCTGGGCGTGAGCTACCCCGCCGACCGGGCGTACACGCAGCTCAACGACGCCGCCGGGCTGCCCGTCGGGGCCGACGACTACGCGTCGGTGAAGTTCGACGCCACGAACGTCGCCGCCGGCACCTACACGCTCACCGTCAAGCAGACCTACGGCACCACCACCGACACCAACCCGCTCACGCTCGTCGTCGTCTAGAGGCCGACGCCGCAGGAAGGCATCGTCATGATCCGCTCCAGAACGCTGCTCGCGCTCGCCGCACTCGCCGTCACGGCCGGCCTGGCCGGCTGCGGCGACGAGCCGGCGAACACCCGGGCGAAGATCGCCGCCCCGTCCGTGGCAACCGGGGCCAGCCCCTCCGCCAGCGCGTCGTTGACACCCGAACGGTTGGAGACGATCTACGTGGACACCACGGCGGCGCACCTGTGCGCGGTGCAGTCGCGGGTCTACACCGACCCGGGCGCGATGGCCGACGCGTACGCGAGCAAGCCCATCTACGCCGGGCTGACCGACGTGCAGGTCGAGCAGTACCAGCAGCGGATCATCAGCGACCACGAGTTCGCCAGCCGGCTCACCCAGCAGATCCAGCAGACCTGCGGGACCGCCACGAAGTGACATCCGGCCGCGCCGGCCGTCCTCCTACCGGAGGGCGGCCTTGCGGCGTTTCCGCTCCGGCTGGATCGGCGCCCGGCGGGCGGCGAGCCAGACCATCACCGCGACGCCGGCGATGAGCAGCCCCGGAATCAGCCAGTCGGTGAGCACGAACGGCGTCGCCGGGGCGGGCGGCGGCAGCGCCTGCTGCGGGCCGGCGGTGGGCGCGGCCTGCGTCGCCAGTGGCGCACCCTCCTTGTTGAGCGCCCTGGTCAGCGCCTCCGGCGGCCCGCCGGTCGGCGCGGTCCAGCCCGCCGGCGCGGGCGTCACCGAGCCGCTGTAGGTGAACCGCAGCTGCCCCTTCACCGCCTCGCCGTCGGAGGCGACCGACTGGTAGGCGACGGTGTAGAGCCCCTGCTCCGGCCAGTGCGACACCGGGACGATCGCCGGGAAGCCGGCGTTGTACGACCTGGGCTCGAACTTCCCGTCGACCATGAAGTACTCCTGGACGGGCTTGTCGAGCCGCTTCGGCTCACCGCCCCGCCAGCCACCCTCGACCCGCAGCCCGGACGGGGCCGTCACGGTGAACCAGGCGAACGACGCCGGCTGCTCCGTGAAGTAGAGCGCCACGTCGGCGCGGGGTTTGTCGACGGTGCTGTCCTGCACCGGGTCGGACATGGCGAGCTGCCCATGGGCCCACGCGGGCGCCGCCGGCAGCACCAAACCGAGCGCGGCGACGATCGTCAGCACCGCGAATCTGACCATAGTGGCGCGGACCGATCGCATCGGCACATGATGCCGGGTTCCCCCATGAGCGACAAGACGCTAAATTCACAGCCCTGACGAACCCCCGCCGCCCGGGAGCCCCTTTCGTGCCTGCCGCCCGCTCCACCGTCGCCGCCGCCTGCCTGCTCGCGTTCCTGACCGCCGGCTGCGACTCGCCCGCCGCCGCGCCCACCAGCGCCCCGACGACCAGCGCCGCCCCGGCGGACTCCCCGGCGGACTCCCCGGCGGCCTCCTCGTCGGCCTCCGCGTCGCCGACGGCGGGGCCGACCTCGGTGCCGCCCTCCCCCGTCCCGGCCTTCGACAAGGAGGTCGTGGTCAGCGTCGCGAAACGCAAGGTCACCCCGCCGACCGGCCGGGTCGAGGTCACCAAGGGCAGCCTGGTGCGCATCACCGTCACCTCGGACGTCGCCGACGAGCTGCACGTGCACGGCTACGACAAGACCCTGGCGCTGCCGGCCGGGACCCCCGCCTCGATCGACCTGCGGGTCGACAAGACCGGGCTGTTCGAGGTGGAGACGCACTCGTCGCACCTGGTCCTCTTCCAGCTCGTGGTCCGTTGAACCCCGTGACCCCGGTCCTGGCGCACGGCGTCGGCGGCCGCCAGGACCTGCCGCTCACCCTCGGCCAGCTGCTCGTCGGGGCCGCCGCCGCCCTGATCGTGTCCTTCCTCGTGCTCGGCGTCGCGTGGCGCGCCCCACGGCTCGACCCGGCGGCGGGCCGCCCGGTGCGTGCGATTGCCGTGCCGGCCGTCGTACCACGGCTGCTTGGCATCGTGCTTCTGGCGGTGCTGGCGTGGACGTTCACGCTGCCCGACACCACCGAGAACCCGGCCGCCGGGATCGTGTACGTGCTGTTCTGGGTCGGCCTGGTCCCGCTGTCACTGCTGCTCGGCCCGGTCTGGCGGGCGCTGAACCCGCTGCGGACCCTGTCGCTGGGCTTCAAGGCCCGCCGCGAGCTGCCCGCCGGTCTCGGCTACTGGCCCGCGGCGGCCGGGCTGTTCGCGTTCGCCTGGCTGGAGCTCGTCGCCCCGGACCGGGCCACCCTGCCGGTCCTGGGCACCTGGCTCGCCGTCTACGCCGTGGCGATGCTCGCCGGCGGCTTCGTCTACGGCCCCGACTGGTTCACCCGCGGCGACGCGTTCGAGGTGCTCAGCGACCTGGTCGGCCGGCTCTCCCCGATCGGCCGCCGCCCCGACGGCACCCGCGTCCTGCGCAACCCCCTCGACGGGATCGCCGGCCTGCGCCCCGCGCCCGGCCTGGTCGCCGTCGTCGTCATCCTGCTCGGCGCCACCTTCTACGACGCGATGTCCGGCGCACTGTTCTGGCTGCGCTTCACCCAGGAGAACGGCCTGCCCGCCCCCGTCACCGGCACCCTCGGCCTGCTCGGCGTGGTGGGTGCGGTGGCGCTCGCCTACACCGTGGCGACCCGGGCGGCCGGCCGGCGCGGCCACACGTCGGCCGAGCGCACCCCGGGCGAGCTGGCCCACTCGATCGTGCCGATCGTCGTCGGCTACGTCGTGGCGCACTACTACTCGCTGTTCGTCCTGGAGGGCCAGCGCACGGTCGCGCTGCTGCTCGACCACCCCGACTTCGACCCGTGGACCGGCGTCATCACCCCGACGGGCGTCGCCAACGTCCAGATCACCGCCATCATCCTCGGCCACCTGGTCGGCACGGTCCTCGCCCATGACCGGGCGCTGAAACTCTTCCCCCGCGCCCAGGCCATGACCGGCCAGGTGCCGCTGCTGGGGCTGATGGTCGCCTACACGGTCGCCGGCCTGGTCCTGCTCTTCACCGGCTGAAACGCCTGCTGAAACGCCCGCTGGAAAAGCTTGGTAGAGCGGCGCGAGGGAGGAGCGCCGCTCTACCGGTCCAGCGATATATGTGTATCGAAGGGGGGCCTTCGAGCTAGTCCGTGCGAGGACCCTTCCGGGCCCTTTCGGTTGCTGCTGGGAAGAGCATGCCGCCCCGCACTTGGCGCCCACTTGGCGAACACTTGCGCCGCCCTGTCACCCACCCGACACCCTTGTCCGGTATCAGCACACCCCGGCGTGCCCTCAGGCGCTGCCCGTGAGCAACAGGACGGTGACGGCGGCTGCCATGGACGTGAGGCCGGCGGTGAGCATGGCGCCGCCGCCGCCGAGCCAGGCGACGAGCGGCGCGGCGGCCGCGGTGCCGACGCCGATGGCGGTCTGGACGACGGCGCCGACGGTGGCGAAGGCGCGGCCGTGCCGCTCCGGCGGGGTGCGGGCGGTGACGAGCGCGCTCTGGGCGACGTTCAGCATGCCGTTGCCCACCCCGCCGAGGACGGCCGCGGCGTACGCGAGCAGCAGCACCGGCGCGACCCCGATGCCCGCGATCCCGGCGCCGATGGTCAGGCACGCGACGGCGAGCGCGGTGCGGTGGCTGAGGCGCAGCAGCGGCAGCACCTGCGCGCCGGCGAGCGAGCCGACGCCCCACAGCGTCAGGTACAGCCCGTACTGGCTGTCCGACGCGCCGAGCTGGTCGATGAAGCGGAACGGCGCGGCGACGTTGTCCACGATGGCGGCGCCGGTGCAGACCGCGACGCCGAGGATCGCGACGGACAGCACCCGGTCGGCGAGCAGCAGCCGCAGCCCGCCGGACCGGTCGCGGCCGTTCGCCGAAGGGTCGGGCCGGCGGCGCACCGTGAGCAGCGCGCACGTGCCGGCGAGCACGGCGAACGTGGCCGCGTCGGCGAGCACCGTGGTCCGCACCCCGAACCAGCCGGTGAGCAGCCCGCCGGCGGCCGGCCCGACGATCCAGCCGAGCCCGAAGCCGAGCCCGAGCCGGGCGAAGCCACGTTGCTGCCCTTCGGGGCCGGTGATGGCGGGCACGAGTGCGTTCGTCGCCGGCCGCACGAACGCCGACAGGCTGGCGAGCGCGGCGAACAGCAGCACGGTCGGCAGCGGCCCGTCCAGCAGCGCCAGGGGCACCGCGACGACGGCCTGGCCGAGCAGCGCGGCGATCAGCACGGCCCGGGTCTCGAACCGGTCGACGACCCGCCCCACCACCGGCGCGAGGACCACGAACGGCGCCAGCTCGGCGGCCAGGAGCGCCGCGACCCAGCCGCTGCCGTGTGGTTGCAGCCGCAGCAGCAGCGCGATGAGCGCGGCCGCGTCGCCCGCGATCGACACCCCGAGACCGGCCGTGAGCACGGCGAGGTCACGACGACCCCGGCGGGTATCGACGGTTTTCGTGGTCGTCATTCGGCCACGGTACCGCCGACGCCTCCGTCGCGTGGGCCGCTGTGCGGATGCGTGATCACGTATCCTGCGCCGGTCCGACGTTCAACGATGGCGGGGAGTGCCAGTGGCCGAGCCGGAGCCCAACCAGGGGTGGCACCTGCCCGACGGCGCACCGCCCTCTACCCCCGCGCCGGTCCCGCCCCCGTCCTGGGCGCCGCCGACGCAGCCGACGCCCTACCACTACGAGCCGCCCGAGCCCGGCCCGCGCGGCATCCGGCGCCTGCGTCGCGGTCCGCTGATCGCCATCCTGGCCGGCGTCGTCGTCCTGGTGGCCTGCGTCGGCGGATACGGGTACACCATCATCCGCCTGGGACACCGGACGGCCTCGACCCCGACCACCCGAGCGCCGAGGTCCCCCGTGGCCACGCAACGCGGCCTCCCGGGCACCGCGTCCGCGTCACCGGGCGGCGGCCGGTCGGCCGGACCGGCCCGCGCGTGGGTGCTGGTCGCGCCGGCCCAGGCCGGGACGCTGCGGCGCTCGGCCGACACCACGTCGACCACGGCGGCGCTGGCCCGGCAGCGGCAGGCCGGGGTCACGGATCCCTACGCGACGGCCTACGAGGACGCCGTCGACACGCAGTACTGGGCGCTGGTGACCGGGCAGGTCGGGGCGCGGTTCACGGCGCAGGGCCCGCAGGCCGCGGTCGACGGTTGGCTCGCGACCCAGGCTCCGGTGCCGGCGAGCACGACGTACTGGGGCGACCGGACGATCAAGGGCCGCGTGCCGCCGCGCCTCGGCGGTGTCGCCGCGTGCCGGGATGATCGCGTCCAGGACAACCTGGTCTCGTGGTGCGCGTGGGCGGCCGAGGGGGTCATCGTCCAGTTCGTGTTCCAGCGGATGCCGGCGGAGGCGGCCCGCGACCGGATGGCGGAGATGCTGCCCGACATCGTCACCTGGACGTGAGATGACCCGGGGCGGACAGCGCGGAACGCCGGCCAGCACGAAGGCTGACCGGCGTTCCTAGCGCAGTCGAGACGCACCCGGGCGGGTGGATCAGGCGCTGCTGTCGGAGATCTCGTAGTTCGGGCCGTCCAGGACGTCGCCGAGGAAGCTCTCGAACCGCTCCGTCAGCGACAGGACCTGCGAGTCCGAGGTCTCGTCGGTCCCCTCGATCTCGGCGGCGCCGAAGCCGGCGGAGCCCTCCTGGCCGTACGCGGCGAAGGTGTGCTCCGACTCGATCTCGGTGTGCTCGTAGCGCGTGTACTCGGTCACCTCGTAGTGGTTGCCCGCGGCGTCCGTGTACTCGATGTGCTTGACGTTCTCGAACTCGGTGTGCTCGATGCTCTGGTGGTCCGTCTCGAGGATGCCGTACTGCGAGTTGTAGTCCTGCTCGCTGCCGGTCTCCGCGTGCGCCTCGGAGAGGCCGCCGTGGGCCTCACCGGTCTCGATCTCGCCGTACTCGCTCATGGGGGTGTTCCTCTCGGATGCGTATCTCGGTGTTGCGCTGTTGGACCTAACGGTACGGCCGTCCGCCCGACCCAAAATCCCGGAAACGTGCCACCCCGCATCAGCCGAACCGCCCCCGGCCGATCGAATCCTGTCGGTATAACAATGCGTATGGCAACAGACGCGATTTCCGAGTATTACCGGCGCGGCGGCGAACGGACCAGGCTCACCGCGTCCGGCGTCGGTCGGCTCGAGTTCCTGCGCACCTGGGACGTGCTGACCCGGGTGCTGCCACCCGCGCCGGCGACGCTGCTGGACGTGGGTGGGGCCACCGGTGTCTACGCGCGCCCGCTCACCGCCGCCGGATATCGCGTGCACGTCCTCGACCTGACCCCGGAGCCGGGCGTGACCGCCGCCGTCGGGGACGCCCGGGCCCTGCCGGTCGCCGACGGCGCCGCCGACGCGGTGCTGCTGCTCGGCCCGCTGTATCACCTGCCCGAACGCGCCGACCGGGTCGCCGCGTGGCGCGAGGCGGCCCGGGCCGTCGCCCCGGGCGGTGTGGTGGTCGGCGCGGTGATCAGCCGGTTCGCGTTCCTGCTGGACGGGCTGCTCAAGGGCTTCTTCGACGACCCCGGCTTCCCGCCGCTGGTCGAGCGCGCCCTGCGCGAGGGCCGGCACGTGAACGACTCGTCGGGCCGCGGCTACTTCACCACCGCGTACTTCCACCGCCCGGAGGAGGTGGCCGCCGAGGCGGAGGACGCCGGGCTGACCGACGTCCAGGTCGTCGCGGTGGAGTGCCCGCTGTGGCTCAACGACGACCGCCTGGACTCCCTGGTCGGCGACCCGGCGGCGACGGAGACGATGCTGGAGGTGCTGCGCGGCGTGGAGCGCGAACCCAGCATGCTCGGCGCCAGCGGCCACCTCCTCGGCGTCGCCCGGCGGCCTTAGCCGTTCGTGGATCGCCCGGCGGCCTCAGCCTTCGTGGATGGCCCGGTAGCGGGACGGGGCGATGCCGTAGCGCCGCAGGAACGCGGCGCGCAGCGTCTCGGCCGAGCCGAGCCCGCACCGGGCCGCGACGCCCGGCAGCGGCAGCGCGGTGGTGAGCAGGAGATGCGCGGCCGCCGCCGTGCGGACGTCCCGCACGTAGCGGCCCGGCGTCTGCCCGAGGTTCGTCAGGAAGAGCCGCGTGAGGTGGCGCGGGCTCACCCCGGCGACCCGGGCCAGGCTGGTCGTGCTGAGATCACCGTCGAGCGCCGCGTTGATGTGGTCCACGACGCCCCGGACGGTGGCGTGGTCGGGCGGCGGCGCGGCGGTGAACAGGCTCATCTGCGCCTGGTTGCCGGGCCGCTGCAGGTAGGTCACCAGGTCGCGGGCGAGCAGCCGGGCCAGCTCGATGCCGTGGTCCTCCTCGACGAAGGCCAGCGCCAGGTCCAGGGCGCTGGTGACGCCGGCCGCGGTCGAGATCTCCCCGTCCCGGATGTAGATCGGATCCGGATCGACGGTGACGCCGGGGTACTGCGCGGCCAGCGCGTCGGCGAACCGCCAGTGCGTGGTCGCGCGCCGGCCGTCGAGCAGGCCCGTGGCGGCGAGGATCGTCGCACCCGTGCACACCGACGCGACCCGCCGGCTGAGCCTGGCCAGCCGCCGCACGTGGGCGACGAGCAACGGGTTCGCGGCCGCGCCGGCATGACCGATCCCGCCCGAGACGATCACGGTGTCGAGCGGTTCGGTGAGCCGCTCGAGCGCCTGCGCGCTGTGCAGCACCACCCCGGGCCCGCAGGTGATCGGCAGCCCTCCCGGACTGACCACGATGATCCGGTACGGCCTGCGCAGCCCGCCGATCACGTTCGCCATGCCGAACGTCGTCGTCACGCAGGCGATGTCGAGCAGCTCCGCACCGTCGTACCCGACAACGGCGACCGGCCGGGTCTCCATACGCCGGCAGTGTAGTCCGAACGGACCCACATCCCAGAGTTTCGGACCTGCCGCGACGCTGGTCTGGCCCGCCGTGTCCCCAGCCCGGATGGTGTGGCCATGTCATCAACCTCTGTCGCGTCGGCGATCGGTCACCGCTGGCCCACCTGGCTCGCGCTCGCCTGGGCCGCCATCAGCCTCTGGGACGCCGGCGACGGCCTCGAATACGCGTTCCTGCTCGCCGTGGCCGCCGCCGGGTACCTCTTCATCACCGTCGTCGACCGCCCCCGCGCCACCTGGCCGGTGCTCTTCGCCCTGGTGGGCGTCGTCGCGGTCCAGCGCCTCCTGGACATCGACCCGTGGCCGTCCCTGGTCGTCCTCGCGGTCGCGTTGACCGCGGTGGGCCTCTTCGGCGGGCAGCTGCGCCGCCGGGGCCTGCCCGCCCTGCAGGCACCGGCCGGCCTCGTGTTCCTCGCGGTCGGCGTGGCCGCCCTGTCGGTCCCCACCGACCTGGGCCGCTACCTCGTCGCCGCCGGCCTGCTGGCCCACGCCGCCTGGGACGCCGCCCACTGGCGCGCGAACGCCGTTGTCGCCCGCTCGTTCGCCGAGTGGTGCGGCGTGCTGGACCTGACCCTGGCCGTCGGCATCCTGTTCCTCGCGCGCTGACCGACCTGCCCTACACCTGCCTACCTGGCCGCGTATCGGACCTCGGTGAACGGCCAGTCCGCGGCGAGCCATCGGGTGACTGCCTCGTGGAGCGGCCCGTCGAGCTCGGCCCGGCCGGCGCTGACCCACGAGTGGACCTCCACGACCGAACCCTCGTCGCGCGCCGGGTAGATGTACACGCACCCGATGACGTCCCCGCCGGGCACCCCGATGACCGAATACGTGAAGCCCGTCCGCCGCGCGAAGTCCGCCGCGTGGCGCTCCAGGTCGGCGAGGTTGCGCTCCAGGGACATGCCCTCGACCGGCGGCCAGGTCCCGCTGTCGAACCCGGGCGTCGCCCGGATGTGCTCGATGCTGCCGGTCCACGCCGCGTGGTCACGCTCGTTGTGCTGCGGGCCGAGCGGCTCCAGGCGGAACCGACCGGTCACGAGCTCGTGAGGAACGACGAAGTCATCGGGCACCAGCGCGGACTGCGACACCCCTGCAACCTACCTCCGCCGGCCGGACACCAGGCCCCCGTTCCAGCGCTGGTCCTACCCGGCGGTGATCGAAGCCACACGCCGGGACGACGACTGGCTGCTGGACGCCGAGGTGCGGGCCGCGGTGCGCCGGCTCGCTGACGAGGACGGTGGGTGGCAGGCGGGCCCGGGGCTGCCGTGGGCCCTGCTGCCGCTGGAGCCGGTGCACCTGCTGACGGCGCTGCCGGCGGTCGGGGATCACGGGGTGCCGGACGGCGTGCCGGGCATGGTGGCGGAGGCGCTGCGTGCGGTCGGTGCCACCACTCTGGTCGAGGAGCTGGCCGAGGATCTCCTGCGGCATCGGGCGTGCGTGCTGCTGTGAAACGGCGTGGGCGGGGCGGCTCCGAGGGAAGCCGCCCCGCCAGGGTGTCTGCTCAGCGGGTGGTCGCCGGGACCTTCTCGGGTTCGGTCGGGGCGGTCAGGTCGAGGGTGCTGCGCAGGGCGGTCGGCTTCATCAGTGCCGCCGCGATCACGCCGACGATCGCGATGCCGGCCGAGATGAGGAAGATGTGGCCGGTCGCATCGCCGTAAGCGGCCCGGACGATGTGTTGCATCGCGGGCGGGAGGGCGTTGAGGTTGAGGTTGCTGGTGCCGCTGGAGCCGGCGCCGGCCGGTGCACCCGCGGCGGCCAGACCGTGCGCGATGTTCTCGGTGACACGGCGGGCGAGGACGGCGCCGAGGACCGAGACGCCGATCGTGCCGCCGAGGGAGCGAAAGAAGGCGATCGTCGAGCTTGCCGCGCCGATGTCCTTCAGGGGGACGGTGTTCTGCACGGCGAGGACGAGGTTCTGCATGGAGGAGCCGACGCCGATGCCGACGAGGAGCATGGCCGCGCCGACGAAGACGAGGGACGTCTCGTGGTCGATGGTGGCCAGGGCCGCGAAGCCGAGGACGAGGACGACGGTGCCGGCGACGATGTACGGCTTGATGTTGCCGGAGCGGGTGATCAGGCGGCCGACGACGATCGAGGCGCCGAGGACACCCGCCATCAGCGGGATGGTCAGCAGGCCGGCCTCGGTCGGGGTGTAGCCGCGGCCGATCTGGAAGTACTGGCCGAGGAAGACGGCGCCGCCGAACATGGCCATGCCGACGGCGAGGCTGGCGACGATCGACAGGGCGGTGGTGCGCTGCCGCACGATGTCCAGCGGGACGACGGGCTCGGCGGCGCGGGCCTCGACCAGGACGGCGAGGGCGAGCAGGACCAGGCCGGCGCCGACCATGGCGAAGGTCTGCCAGGACAGCCACGCGAACGAGCCGTCGACGAACGAGACCCAGATGAGCAGGGTGCTCACGCCGGCGGCGATGAGCGAGGCGCCGAGGTAGTCGATGCGGACGTTGTCGCGGCGCAGCGTGGCGACGTGCAGGGTCTTCTGCAGGACGATGAGCGCGATGACGGCGATCGGCACGCCGACGAAGAAGCACCAGCGCCAGCCGAGCCACGAGGTGTCCACGATGACGCCGCCGAGGAGGGGGCCGCCGACGGTCGCGACGGCCATGACGCCGCCGAGGTAGCCGTTGTACCGGCCACGCTCCCGCGGCGGGATCATCGCGGCGATGACGACCTGGACGAGTGCCTGCAGGCCGCCGACGCCGATGCCCTGGAAGGCGCGGGCGGCGATCAGCTCGCCGGCGTTCTGGGCCAGGCCGGCGACGATCGAGCCGACGACGAAGATCACGATGGAGATCTGGACGAGGAGCTTCTTGCTGTACAGGTCGGAGAGCTTGCCCCAGATCGGGGTGGAGGCGGTCGCGGTGAGCAGGGTCGCGGTGACGACCCAGGTGTACTGGCCCTGCGTGCCGTTGAGCGCCCCGATGATCTTCGGCAGGGCGGTGGAGACGATGGTGGAGCTCACCATCGCCACGAACAGCACGAGCAGCAGTCCGCTCAGCGCCTCGAGGATCTGCCGATGCGACATCGGCTCCTCGGTCTTGGTCTGACTCATCGTTGTGCCTCCAGAGACGTGCCGTGCAGAGACGTGCTGTGCAGAGACGTGTCGTGCAGCGCGGTGGTGAAGCGCCGCAGGTAGGCGCCGAACTGCTCGACGTCCGCGCTGGTCCAGTCGCGCAGGGCGTCGGCGAGCAGGGCGTCGTACCAGGTGACGGCCTCGGCGAGGGTGGCCCGGCCGGCGTCGGTGAGCTCGAGGATGCTGGCCCGCCCGTCGTGCGGGTCGGGCACCCGCCGGACGAGTCCGGCCTGCGAGGCGGCACTGACCGCCCGGCTGGTCGTGGACTGGTCCAGGGCGCAGGTCGCCGCGACGTCCTTCAGCCGCCCGCCGCGCTCGATCGCCAGCAGCAGCCCGACGGTCCCGCTCGGCAGGACCGGATGCCGCTGCTGTTTGAGCACGCGGAGGACCTTCATCAGCCCGGACAGCTCGTCGCGCAGCTCCACCGGTACACCTCCCAGATACTTGCCTTGTACAAGCATCTGAAAAAGTTGCCCAATGCGCAAGTTTGCCCGGTGAGAAGTGGGTAACATTCGGAGCGTGAGCACCGGGCTGCGCGAACGCAAGAAGTCCGCCACCCGGCAGGCCCTGCACGAAGCGGCCGTCCGGCTGGCGATCGAGCACGGCCCGGACCGGGTCACCGTCGAGGCGATCGCGGACGCCGCCGAGGTGTCGCGGCGGACGTTCTCCAACTACTTCGCCAACAAGGAGGAGGCCCTCCTCTACGGCGACCTGGCCCGCATGCGGCTGCTGCTGGACGCGGTGCGGTCCCGGCCGGAGAGCGACGCGCCGTGGCCGGTGCTGACCGCCGCCGCCGTCGAGGTGTTCCAGGACTTCGGCACCCGTGACCCCGGGTGGATCGCGCAGGTCCGGCTGGTGCGGCGGCACCCGGCGCTCGCCGCGCAGCAGGTCACCACGTACACCGCGATGGAGGACGACCTCACCGCGGAGCTGACCGCCCGTGGGGTCGCGGCGCCGATCCGGGCCCGGCTGATGGCGGCGGCTTTCCTGACGTCGCTGCGGGTCGCCGTGCAGGCGTATCCGGACCGCACCGGCGGCGCCACGCTGACCGCGGTCATGCAGGAAGCCCTCGCCGAGACCGGCAAGGGCTTCGTGTGCGGGTGAACCTCAGACCCCGGGGAACCTCAGACCCCGGGTGAAGCTCAGACCCCGGGTGAACCTCAGACCCCGGGTGAAGGTCAGGCCCGGGCGCCGGTCAGCTGCGGGCGCAGCATCAGGATGACGCCCAGCGCGACGTAGCCGATGAGCAGGTGCGCGCCGCCGATGTAGTCCGCCACCGGCGAGCCGAAGATCCCGAACGCGGGGACGGTGACCACGGCCCAGCTCTCCGCGACGGTCGGCCACACCCGGGCGGCACCCTTCCAGCGGCCCGCGAACGCGATCTTCACGCCGATGACGGCCATGCCGAGCATCGACAGCGGCCAGAAGATGTCCATCGGGATCAGCCACGCCGCGTCGCGCAGGGCCGGGACCGCGTGCAGGAAGCTCCACAGGGTGGCGACGGCGAGCAGGACGTGCTCGACGACCAGCATGCCCTTGGCGACCTTGGTCAGGCCGGTCGCGCGGGTCCGGACCTGGATCGCCAGCAGGGCGAACAGCCCCAGCTGGAACAGCCCGCCGGTGGTGTCGGTGATGGTCAGGCCCAGCGAGTCCGTCGGGTTGTTGCCGACGGTGAACATGCTCGTCGCCCACGACAGCGTGCCGGCGGTCAGGGCGAGGCCCAGGGCCCGGACCCCTCGGACGGAGATGGCGGCCGGTGCCGGCTGACCGGTGAGGACGTCGGTGCGGGCGGGGACGGGTTCGGTGCGGATCGACATGGCAGGTCCTTTATGTGAACGGCGCAGGCTCGCCGGGTATGCCGAGAATCCTGCGTCCCACGGCGACCCGGGCGGCAGGGCCCGGCGCCCTGAACGCGGCCCGGAACATGTCCCGGACAGGTCGGGACAGCTGCCTCGGGACGACGGGACTGCCCGGCTGACACGATGACGGCATGCGCACCCGGCTCCCCACCCTCGCCGGCGGCCTGTTCGTCCTGCTCACGCTGGCCGCGACGGTCGCCTCGATCGTCCTGGAGGTGGCACTGGGCGCGGACCGGCGGGCCGCCGACGGCGTCGAGCCGGGCTGGATCTCCGGCCTCGCCGGGCTGGCCCTCGCGGTGCCGGGCGCGCTGCTGGTCCGCAAGGTCCCCCGCAACCCGGTCGCCTGGATCCTCTGCGTCACCGGCCTGCACTGGGCCGCCGACGGCACCAGCGCCGAGTGGGCCAGCTACGCGACCGCGCAGGACCCGTGGCTGCCCGGCGCGACCGTCACCTGGTGGCTGTATCAGCGGCTCGGCGCGTCGCTGCTGTTCTCGCTGCCGCTGCTGCTGGTCTTCTACCCGGACGGCCGCCCACCGGCCGGCCGCTGGCGCTGGGCCGCGTACATCAGCCTCGGCTGCACCGCGATCCTGCCGCTCACGCTGCTCTTCGTGCCGGCCCGCATCGCCGGTGCCGGGGACGCCGGCCCGCTGGAACACCTGTCCGCCGACCTGCTGGGCATCCCCTTGCCCGACGGCGTCTGGACGGTCCTGCTCCGGATCGGCTACGCGGCGCTGCCGTTGAGCCTGCTGGTGCCGTTCGTCGTCGTTTTCCGCCGGTACCGGCAAGCTTCCGGCCTGGCGAAGACCCGCATGCGGTGGCTCGTCTGGGCCGGGGTCGTCGACGTGCTGGTCATGCTCTCGGCGCTGCTGCTGCCCCAGTCGGCGCTGTCGCTCGGCCTGGTCGTGGCGATCGTGGTCACCGGCGGCGCCATCGCGATCGGCATCCTGCGCCCGCGCCTCGTCGACATCGACCGGCTGCTGGGCGGCACCGTGCTCTACGGCGCCCTGGCCACCCTCGTGGTCGCCGTCGACGCGGTCCTGCTCGCCGCGGCGACGACCCTGCTCGGCGAGCAGGGCGCGGCACTGGCCGGGCTGCTCGTCGTGATGCTCGTGTACGGCCCGCTGCGGCACCGCCTCTGGCAACTCGTGCAGCGGGTCGTGCTGGGCCGCCGGCACGATCCGTACCGGGTCGTGTCCGGGCTGGCCGAGCAGCTGGAGCGCACCGACAGCCCCGAGGACCAGCTCCTGGCCGTCGCGCGCAGCGTTGCCGAGGCGTTCAACGCGCCGTATGTGGCGGTCGAGGTCCACCGCGGCGGGGACTCGACGCTGCTCGCCGAGCACGGCACCGCGGTGCCGGACACGCAGACGTTGCCCATCACGTACCGTGGCGAGACGGTGGGCCGGCTGATCCTGCCGGCCGGCGGTCCCCGCACCGTGCTGTCGCCGCGGGACGAGCGGCTCCTCGCGGACGTGGTCCGGCAGGCCGCGGCCGCGGCCCGCTCCAGCCATCTCGCCGCCGAGCTGCAGCACAGCCGGGAGCGCCTGGTCGGGGCGCGCGAGGAGGAGCGCCGCCGGGTCCGCCGCGACCTGCACGACGGCCTCGGCCCGGCGCTCGGCGGGGTGGCGCTGCGCATCGACACCGCGCGCAACCTGCTTGCCGCTTCGCCGGCGCGGGCGGACGAGGTGTTGCGGCAGGCCCGGGAGGACGTGTCTTCGGCCCTCGCCGACGTGCGGCGTCTCGTGCACGACCTGCGCCCACCGGCGCTCGACGACGTCGGCCTGATCGGCGCCGTGGACCAGGTCGCGGACCGCCTGCGGACGCCTTCGCTGACCATCCGCGTGACGGGTTCGCTGGCGCTCGGTCTGGCGGCGGCGGTGGAGGTCGCGGCGTACCGGATCGCGTCGGAGGCGCTGACGAACGTGTCGAAGCATGCTCGGGCCGGGCTATGTGTGGTTGATTTTTCCGTTGTTTCCGACAATTTGGTGGTTTCGGTGGTGGATGACGGGGGTGGGATCGCGGTGGGGACGCCGTCGGGGGTCGGGCTGATCTCGTTGCGGGAACGGGCCGCGGAGCTCGGCGGCCGGTGCGAGATCGAGTGCCCGCCGTCCGGCGGCACCACCGTGCGGGCCACATTGCCGTTAGGATCAGCGGCCCGCGCCGTTCAGGAGGTGTCCGATGGCCGATGAGCCCGTCAGAGTGCTGGTCGCCGACGACCACCCGATCTTCCGCGACGGCCTTGCCGTGCTGCTCGGGTCGGTGGAGGGCATCGACGTCGTCGGCACCGCGGCCACCGGCGCCGAGGCGGTGACCCTCGCGGTCGAACTCCTGCCCGACGTCGTCGTCATGGACGTGCAGATGCCCGACCTCAACGGCATCGAGGCGACCCGCCGCCTCGCCACCGAAGCCCCCTCGGTCGGCGTGGTCGTGCTCACCATGTCCGAGGACGACGGCACCGTCTTCAGCGCGGTCCGCGCCGGCGCCCGCGGCTACCTGGTCAAGGGCGCCGAGCAGGAGGAGATCGTCCGCGCCATCAACACCGTCGCCTCCGGCGGCGCGGTCTTCGGCGCGACCCTCGCCCGCCGCATCGCCGAGTTCTTCGCCGCCGGCCCGCCGACGGCGACCACGGCCTTCCCGGAGCTCACCGCCCGCGAGCGGGAGATCCTCGAACTGCTCGCCGCCGGCCGCTCCAACGCACAGATCGCGCAGACGCTGTTCCTGTCGCAGAAGACGGTCCGCAACAACGTCTCGAACGTGTTCGCGAAACTCCAGGTCGCGGACCGTTCCGAGGCGATCGTCCGGGCCCGGGAGGCCGGCCTCGGCCGCTGACTTCGCAGCGCCGGTTCGGGCCGGCCTCCCGGCTCGTGGTTACCGCTCCAGGTTGAAGTACTTGTAGATCTCGTCGGTGGCCTCGATGGCGCCGGCGGGCTTCTCGACCGCGACGGCCTTGCCCCAGTCGGTGAAGGCATACGCCACCGGCGTCGCCGGGTCACCGTCGGTGCCGGGGACCTCGAAGGTGAGGCCCGCCAGCCGGCCGCTGCTGTCCAGCTTCGCCTGGAACGGCAGCGCCTTGACCTTGTCGGGGACGTCCATCACGACGGTCGGGTCGACGTACAGCAGCACGTCCTCGATCTTGGCGAGATCGAGCGTGCCCTTGATCGTGCCGTCCGCGGTCTTCTCCGTGGCGGTCATCGCACCGACCAACGCCTTGATCCCGGCCGGGTCCTTGACGTCCTCGACGCCGAACGCGACCGAGCCTTCCTTCAGCTTGGCCGGGTCCAGGTGCACCCACTTGTTCTCGAATGCGTCCGGACCCTGGCTCTGCTTGATGAACCAGTCCTTGCCGTCGACCCGGCCCTCGGTCGCGACCTCCACGGTCAAGATCTCCATCGAGGCGTTGACCAGCAGCTTGCTGTTCGTGGCGTCGACCGATCCGGTGAGCTTGAACGTGTCGGCCTTGAGCGAGAACGCATACGGCGTGCTGCCGATGTCCTTCACCGACGCCGTCAGCGCGTCGGCCGGCGACAGCGACGGTGCCGTCGACGGCTTCCCGCTGCTGCCCGCCGCCGTCTTGTCCTCGCCCGTGCCGCCGCACGCCCCTGCGAGCGCAAGCGTGACGGTCACGACGACCGCGGCCCCGAGCTTCCTGAATGTGCGCACAGCGCTTCCTCCCCGTGTAGCCGGCGCGTGATCACCGACTCCCGGCGGGGAGCATAACCGTACAGTACGACGAAATGGTGTCCGGTTTTCTGTGGCCTTCATCCACGCCCGGCGATCAGTTCCCGGCTTCGCTCACGGTGGCGCGGCCGACAGCGGAGACGTGAGCAGACACCCTGGCGGGGCGGCTTCCCTCGGGCCGCCCCGCCCACGCCGTTTTCAGCGGAGCACACCCGCGGGCCCCGGACCCGCGGACGCGATCCGGGCTCAGGCGGAGCCGGTCTTGCGGACCAGCAGGTACCCGTATGGCGGCTCTGGCGCTTCGGCGGGCGTGCTGCCCTGGAAGATCAGTGTGAACCCGGCCGCGGCGAAGCGGTCCTCCATCTCCCGGGCCGAGAGCCAGTACCGGTCGAAGTCGATGCCGAGGCTCTCGACGCGGCTGCCGGGAGCGTTCCGGTGCACGGTGCCATCGCCGTGCTTGAAGGCTGTCACCAGGTATCCGCCGGGCTTCACCACCCGGGCGAGTTCGGCGAAGGCCGGCACCCGGGCGTCCGGTGCCAGGAAGATCAGCGAGAACCAGCACACCACCCCGGCCAGCGACGCGTCCTCGAACGGCAGCTCGTGCAGGTCGGCGACCTCGTATGTGAAGCCCGGGTGTTCCCGCTGTGCCACCTCGACCATGCCGGGCGAGAGATCCACGCCGCGAGGCGACAGGCCCCGGCCCGCGAGGTAGGGCAGCAGGCGTCCGGTGCCGCAGCCCACGTCCACGACCTCCGTGCCCACGGCCAGGGTCATCTCGGCGAACAGGTCGAGCACCGCCCGCTCGACCGGCATGCTCTCGAGCACCCCGACCAGATGCTTGGCGTACCACTCCGAGAGCACGTCGTGCGCGTCCCGCAGCTCCTCGGTCCTGGCGTCCATCCCCCGTTGACCTTCCCGTCGAGACCGTTGTGGCGACGAATCCGTCGATGCTGCGCAAGGTACGACGCGGCCGGTGTCAGTAGAAGAGATCCTGCTCGCAGTCCAGCCAGACGTCCAGCGCCGCCAGGCGGCGGAGGGTGGTGGCGGGTAGTTGGAGCCGTGGCGAGCCCAGCATCTGGTAGACCTCGACACAGATGTAGATGCCGGCGGAGAGGCCGAAGCGGCGGCGGGCCTGGGCCAGGCCGGAGGCGTGCGGTTCGATGATGTCCAGGATTTCGCGGACGAGGACCTCGGTGTTGAACTCGGCGCGCCTCGGCAGGTCGATCCACCAGCCGGAGGCCGTGTAGGGCGGGACGCCGTCGTCGAGGCGGTGCCGGGTCCAGGTGGGCTCGAGGCCGATCAGGCGGGTCACCTCCGCCGGGTCGAAGTCCTGGTCACCGTCGACGGCCGGTTCGAGGCGCAGGTGGCCGCCCTGGACGCAGAGCGGCAGTGGCTCGTCGTCGTCGTCCGTCAGCGGGGCCACGGAGTTATGGCTTGCGGGCGACCACGCCGTAGATCTGGAGGTCGGCGCTGACCGGGCGGTCGGCGGAGGCGTCGGGGCGCCAGTCGCTGACCGGGACGATGCCGGGCTCGACGATCTCGAGGCCGGTGAGGTACTGCTCGATGGCGTGCTTCGGGCGGGCGCGGACGTCGGTGCCGCCGGCGGCGAACATCTTCTCGTAGGCGGCGACGCCGTCCGGGGTGCTGAAGTCCATCGTGCCGTGGGTGAGGACCAGGTGGCTGCCGGACGGCACGGCGTCGAGCAGGTGCTGGACCACGGCGGCGACCTGGGCGTCGTCGTGGACGAAGTGCAGGGTGGTGACCAGCAGGACGCCGACCGGTGCGGCCAGGTCGAGGGTCTCGCGCAGGCTCGGGTGCGCCAGGATGGCGGCGGGGTCGCGGACGTCGGCCTCGAGGTACGCGGTCCGGCCGCGTGGGTCGCCCTGCAACAGCGCGCGGGCGTGGACCATCACGATCGGGTCGTTGTCGACGTAGACCACCCGGGACTCGGGCGTGATCCGCTGCGCGACCTCGTGGGTGTTGTCCGGGGCGGGCAGGCCGGTGCCGAGGTCGAGGAACTGGTGAACGCCGGACTCGGCCAGGAACCGCACCGCGCGGCCCAGGAACGCGCGGTTGGCGCGGGCCAGGGCGACCACGGCGGGGAACGCGGCGGCGATCGCGTCGCCGGACTCGCGGTCGGCGGCGAAGTGGTCCTTGCCACCGAGCCAGTAGCTGTAGCGCCGGGCCGGGTGCGGGACCGAGGTGTCGATCCGGCTGTGTTCCGTGCTGCTCACCCAGCGTTCCTCTCGTCCCGCGCGATCGAGCCCAGTAGATCACGCACGGGCAAGACTACCGGGTCGTGATGGAGGAGATCAGACCGTATTCGACGGCCTCCTCGGCGGACAGGACCCGGCCGGCGGACAGGTCGTCCTCGACCCGGGAGCGGGGCTGGCCGGTCGCGGCGGCGATGCGCAGCACCAGGTCCTCCAGGTCGCGCAGATAGCGACCGGCCTCGGCGACGACCTGGTCGGCGGTGCCGCCGGGGCTGGTCACCTTCGGCTCGGACAGCCGGAAGCGGGCATGCGCGAACGCCGATCGGGTCTGCGCCGCGCAGAACACGCCGATCGCGGCGCCGCCGATCTGCCCGACCGCGGTCGCGTGGATCGGGGCCTGCACCGCGTCGAGCGCGTCCACGAGCGTGAACACCGCCGCGAGCTGCCCCTCCTCCGCCGCCAGGTGCAGCGTGATCGGGTCGGCGCCGATGGCGTCGAGGGCGAGGAGGGTCGCCGCGGCGCGGCCGGCCATCTCCGGCTCGATCACGCCGCGCAGGAACACCATGCGGCGGCCGAACAGCTGCTCGTCGAGCCAGGGGGCATGCTGGGCCGGCGGGACCGGCGGATCGTCGTCGGGGCGACGGTCATAGCGGAACCGCGAGCTGTGCTCCATGCGCCGACCCTAGGCGACCGCGCGACCGTCATCGAGCGCCGCGAGCGCATTCCGCTGCGGGCGGAAGCGGGCTGCACCGAAAAACCCGGTTTCTGCGGGATTGCCACTTTCGACTGGCACCATGCGGTGTAGGTACACCCCCCACGACGTCTGGAGTGCGCATGGTGGACGCCTCGCTCACCGAGTCCGGCCTCGCCGACCGGGATCTCGTCGAGATCGTCAACGAGGTCTGGGACGCGTACCTGCAGCAGCCGGACGCCCAGCCGACGGATCACGAGCCGGCGCTGGATCTGCGGCCGATCACCGCCGCGGTGTCGATCACCGGTGCGTGGGAGGGGCACGTGCGGGTGCTCGTGCCGGCTGCGGCCGCCAACGACATCACCGGACTGATGCTGGCCATGGAGCCCGACGAGGTCACCGACGGCGACGTCACCGACGCCATGGGCGAGCTGATCAACGTGGTCGGCGGCAACCTGAAGAACCGCGGCGCGCAACCGGCGAAGCTGGGGCTGCCCGTCGTCGCGACCGGCAAGATGCTGTTCCCGTCGACGCGCGAGACGCTCCGCCTGGCGATCGGCTGGCAGGGCAAGCCCGACCAGCCGATCACGTTCAGCGTCCTGCACGTCCACCGGGATCGGCCCGTCACCGCCAGGATGCAGTGAACAGCACCGTCACCATGTCCGCTGGCGCACCAGCGCGGCCTCGATGCGTTCCGCCGGTGCGGGCGGGCCGTAGTAGTGGCCCTGGCCGTAGCGGCAGCCCGCGCTCCGCACGACCTCCAGGTGCCGCTCCGCCTCCAGACCGTGGGCGACGACCGTCACGTTGAGCCGCCGTGCCAGCTGCACCACGACGTCGATGATCGGTGCCGCCGGTCCATGTGTCGGTTGCGACGCGAACAGCGCGCCGTCGACCTTCAGCATGTCCGTCGGCAGGCGCCGCAGGTGGGCCAGGGACGTCGCGCCGGTGCCGAAGCCGTCCAGCGCGGTCCGCACGCCGATCGCCCGCACCGTGGCGAGGGGTTCGACGGCCCGGTCGAGGTCGACGCCGAGCTCGCGCTCCGACAGCTCCACGACGAGGTCCGTCGGGTCGATCTGGTGGCTGTCCAGGGTCAGGCTCAACCGGCCGGCGAAGTCGTCGGCGACCAGGTCGTCGATGGCGACGTTGATCGACATCCACAGCCGGTACCCCTCGTGCTGCCAGGACGACAGCTGGCGGCAGGCCCGGTTGAGCACCCAGTCGTGGATGTCCCGGGTGATCCCGAGCTCCCGCGCGACCTCGAGGGCCTCCTTCGGCGGGACGGTGCCGAGGGTCGGGTGCCGCCAGCGCAGCAGCGCCTCGACGCCGATCGGGTGGCCCTCGACCAGGTCGTAGACGGGGTGGTAGGCGAGGTCCAGCTCCCCGCGCTCCGCCGCCTGCGGCAGGTGCTGCTCGAGCGTGGCCCGCCGCACGTAGGCGTCCTCGACGGCGGCGTCGTGCCACTCGACCCTGCCCCGCCCGCCGCGTTTCGCCCGCCGCAGCGCCAGCCCGGCGCGGCGCAGGGACTCCTCCGCGCCACCGCCGACCGGGGCGAGCCCGATCCCCGCGGACAGCTGCAGCTCGGCGCCGGGCAGCGGGTACGGCTCACCGAGGTCCCCGAGCAGCCGCGTGGCGAGGGTGAACGCGTGCACCTGGTCGACCCGGGTGTACACCGCGAACTCGTCGCCGTTGAGCCGCGCCGCGACGTCGCCGTGGTTGACCGCGCCCCGGATGCGGGCGGCGACCTGGACGAGCATCGCGTCGCCGACGTCGGAGCCGTGCAGGGCGTTGACGCCGGCGAACCCGTCGAGGCCGATCGTGAGCAGGTATCCGCCGCCCTCGTTGAGCTGCGCGAGCAGCGTCCCGCGGTTGGCCATTCCGGTCAGCGGGTCGACCCGCATCGTGCGTTGCAGGCTGTGTTCCAGCTCCTGTTGCGCGCTCGCGTCCCGCAGGTGCACCACGACGCCGTCGACCTCGGGGTTGCCGCGTTCGTCGGTGACGGTGACCTCGACCGGGCGCCACACCCCGAAGCCGTCCTGGATCCGGGCCCGCACCGGCTGCGGCCCGGCCCGGTCCGGCGCGACGAGGTCGAGGTCGTCGGGGTGGACGAGCTGCCGGAACGGCCGCCCGACGACCTCCTGGTCCGACAACCCGAACTGGCGGGCCGCGGCGGCCGACTGCCACCGCACCGACAGGTCCGGGTCGAGCACCACGATCACGTCGCTGGAGCCGGCGACCAGGGTGCGGAAGGTGGCCTCCTGCGCGTCGAGCTGGCCGCTGTACCGGCGCAGCGCGACCGCCTCGAGCAGCTCCCGCACCGCGACCGCCAGGACCGCGCAGGTGCCGATCACCATCGCGGTCAGGCCGAGCTGGCCGCGGCTGAACAGCGCGTACAGCACCGCGGCGGCACCGGCGAGGACCGGGGCGACCAGCAGCGGGTCGCCGATCAGGGTGCCGTCGAGCGCCGGGCGGCCCGGCCGGCGGTCGGCGGTCACGCAGCGGCAGGCGCCGGCCCAGACCAGCACCGAGCCCAGCACCAGCAGCCCGCCCGCAGCCAGCAGCCAGGTGCCGTCGCCGGCCGGGCGCAGCGGCAGGACGGCCAGGCCGAGCACGATCAGCGCCACCCCGCCGGCGGCGGTGACGGCGGCCCAGCGCGGGAACGGCGCACGGACCCCGCTCACGACGGCGATCGTGATGCCGGTGACGCCGAGCAGGCAGGTGATGAAGACGGCGGTGCTGGGGTGGCCCTGCTGCTCCAGGACGAGGACCAGCAGCGTCAGGAACTTCCACAGCGCGACGCAGATCCCGTCGAGGGCGCGGCGCAGCGCCCCTCCGGTGCCGACGGTGACGCCGGGCAGTGTCAGCAGACCGGCGAGCAGCGCGACGCCGGCGGCCGGCGCCAGGTAGGCCGCGACCGGCGTGGCCACGGCCGAGACGCCGGCGGTGAACACCCCCAACGCGAGCGCGGCGAGGCTGAACACCGTGCCGCGCGGCTGCGAGGCGAGGGCGGCGCGCAGCAGCCAGGCGGCGTGCAGGGTGGTGGCCGCGGCGGCGGCGACGAGCACGGCGAGGTTCGCGGGCAGTCCGAGCGGGGGTCCACCGACGAGGACGGCCGCGGCGACGGCCAGTGTGAGCGGTGCCGAGGCCATGAGCATCCGGCCTCGTGATCTGTGCGCGCCACCGATACCCGGTTTCATGGCTGCGGTCCGTTCGCTCGGCAGGGGGACTCCTAGCTGCCCCCAGCAACGACGCCCACCGGCGCCGGTGACGTCGGTGTCACCCGTTCGAACGACTTCCGGAACCTATTGTCCGGATTTATGCCGATCCATCTTCGGGTCGATGTGCGCGCCGCGGCCGACCTGGGTACAGGGGCAGGTTTCGGTGCCCCGAGCGGAGCCCGTCGCCGTGCCACGATATGCGGATGGGCACCGTCGATGAGGTGCGCGGCGTGGCGATGAGCCTGCCGCGGACCACCGAGCACCTGATCCGCGACCGGGTCAAGTTCCGGGTCGGCAGCATCGTCTACCTGGCGCTGTCGCAGGACGAGACGACGCTCGGCTTCGCGTTCCCGAGGGAGGAGCGCGCCGCGCTCATCGCCACCGACCCCACCCGGTTCTTCCAGCCACCGCCGTCGGACCTGCGGTTCAACTGGGTCTGCGGGCACCTGTCCCACCTCGGCGGCGACGAGCTGCGCGACCTGATCGTCGAGGCGTGGCGGATGGTCGTGCCCAAACGCGTCTACGCCTCCTGGCACCAGGGCGTGTCATGACCGGCCAGCGAAGCGGCTTGGGCCGGTCGTCAGCATCGCAGTGTTGGGTCATGCGCCCGGAACGAAGTGAGGACGCA
>NZ_BONQ01000148.1 GCF_016862795.1 Dactylosporangium siamense
TCTTGGGCCGGTCATCAGGATCGCAGTGTTGGGTCATGCGCCCGGAACGAAGTGAGGACGCATGACGGCCCGGCCCGTGCACCTGGCCGTGCCGCCGCTGTTCGAGGCCCTCGCCGGCGCCCGCAGCGTGCTGATCGCCGGGGCGGGCGGCGGGTTCGACGTCTACGCCGGGCTGCCACTCGCGCTGGCGCTGCGGGCCCAGGGCCGCACCGTACACCTGGCGAACCTGTCGTTCTCGGCGCTGGAGCTGCTCGATCGCGACGTGTGGCTCGCACCCGGCGTGGCGGCGGTGACGGCCCGGACCGTGGGGCTGGACGACTACTTCCCCGAGCGGACCCTGGCCAGGTGGCTGCGGGAGCACGGCGAACCCGACCTCGTATACGCGTTCCCGCGCACCGGCGTGCAGCCGCTGCGGGAGGCGTACGCGGCCCTCGCCGGCCCGCTCGACCTCGACGCGATCGTCCTCGTCGACGGCGGCACCGACATCCTCATGCGCGGCGACGAGGCCGGGCTG
Source organism: Dactylosporangium siamense (assembly GCF_016862795.1). GTDB lineage: Bacteria > Actinomycetota > Actinomycetes > Mycobacteriales > Micromonosporaceae > Dactylosporangium > Dactylosporangium siamense. The sequence goes on from NZ_BONQ01000148.1 coordinate 515, forward strand.
GGCACGCCCGTGGAGGACATGACCAGTCTCGTCGCGGTCGCCGGGCTCGACGTGCCGGTGAAGCTGGTGACGTGCCTGGGGTTCGGGATCGACGCGTACCACGGCGTGCGGCACACCCAGGTGCTGGAGAACCTCGCCGCGCTCGACCGCGACGGCGCCTATCTCGGCGCGCTGTCGCTGCCGTCGGCGAGCCGGGAGGCGGCGCTCTACCGCGACGCGGTCGCGCACGCGCAGGCCGCGACGCCGCTGCGGCCCAGCATCGTCAACGGGCAGATCGCGGCGGCCAGCCGCGGCGAGTTCGGCGACGTGCGGTTCACAACCCGCACCGGCGACAGCGCCCTGTTCGTCAACCCGCTGATGGCGATCTACTTCAGCTGCACCGTCGACGGACTGGCGGGCCGGCTGCTGTACCGGGACCGGCTCGAGGGCACCCGGGGGATGCGGCAGGTGCTGACCCGCATCGAACAGTTCCGCGCCGGCGTCACCCCACGCATCCCCCACGCCTACCCGCACTGAGCCACGCCACCCGTGCCCGCCCGGCGATTAGGGGTGCACAGGGGCGGGCAAAGTGGGTGAACCGGTGAGATATTCAACTGGTGGACCATTTCACAACGGTGACGGCGACGCTGTCACACGCGCTTAGCATCCGGTCATGAGTGAGCCTCTCAGGTCCGGTTCCGAGGAGCCGGGCGGGTTGCGGCTGGGAGCCGACTTCGCCGGCGGTGACCTGGAGCAGTGGCGGCGGCTGGCCCTGGCGGTGTTGCGCAAGGCCGGCACCGCCGACGACGGCACGCCGCCCGAGGCGGTGCAGGAGCTGCTCGGCAGCGTGACCTACGACGGGATCGCCCTCGCGGGGCTGTACACGGCCGCCGACACGGAGGCGCTGCCGGCGGTCGGGTGGCCGGGGCAGACGCCGTTCATCCGGGGCGGCAGCGCGACCCCGCGGGCGTGGGACGTGCGGCAACGGCACGCCGACCCCGACCCGAAGGCGACCCGGGAGGCGATCCTCGCCGACCTGGAGAACGGGGCCACCTCGATCTGGCTGGACGGGATCGCGCCCGGCGACATCGCCGAGGTCCTCGACGGGGTGTACCTCGACCTCGCCCCGATCGTGCTGGACTGCGGCGCCGACACCGAGGCCGCCGCCGCCGTGTTCCTCGGCCTGCCGGGTGAGGACAAGCGCGGCAACCTCGGCGCCGACCCGCTCGGCTGGCAGGCGAGGACCGGCCGGCCCGCCGACCTCGGCATGCTCGGCCGGCTCGTAAAAACGACGGCGGTGCCGGTGGCGACCGTCGACGCGACCCCGTATCACCTGGCCGGTGGCAGTGACGCCGAGGAGCTCGGGTTCGCCGCCGCCACCGGGGTCGCGTACCTGCGGGCGTTCGTCGACGCCGGGCTGAGCGCCGGGATGGCGCTGCGCCAGCTGGAGTTCCGCTACGCGGCCGACCAGAACCAGTTCGCCACCATCGCGAAGCTGCGGGCGGCCCGCCGGATCTGGGCGCGCATCGCGACGGTCTGCGACGTGCCGCACCGCGGCGCGCAGGTCCAGCACGCGGTGACGAGCGCGGCCATGATGACCGCCCGCGACCCGTGGTCCAACCTGTTGCGCACCACCGTCGCGTGCTTCGCGGCCGGGGTCGGCGGCGCGGACGCGGTGACGGTGCTGCCGTTCGACGCGCGGCTCGGGCTGCCCGACGGCTTCTCCCGGCGGATCGCCCGCAACACCTCGACGCTGCTGGTCGAGGAGGCCAACGTGGCGCGGGTCCTGGACCCCGCCAGTGGCTCGTGGTTCGTGGAGTCGCTGACCGACACCCTGGCCCACGCCGCCTGGGACGTGTTCGTCGAGGTCGAGCGGGCCGGCGGGATGCGGGCCGCCCTGGACTCCGGGCTGGTCGCGGACCGGGTCGCGGCGACCTGGCAGCGCCGCGCGGACCGGCTCGCGCACCGGCTCGACCCGGTGACCGGGGTCAGCGAGTTCGCCAGCCTCGAGGAGCGCCGCCCGGCCCGCTCCCCCGCGCCGGCACCGCCGTCGGGTGGGTTGCCGCGGCACCGACGCGCCGAAGCCTTCGAGGACCTCCGCGACGCGGCAGACGAGTCGGACCGGGTCGTCAGCCTGGTGACGCTGGGACCGGTGGCCGCGCACACCGCCCGGGCGTCGTTCGCCGCCAACCTGTTCGCGGCCGGCGGCATCCGCACCGTCCACAATGGACCCGTCACGGACGTCGTGTGCATCTGCGGGTCCGACCGTTCCTACGCCGAGGAGGCGGAGGAGACCGCGCGGCGGTTGAAGGCCGAGGGCGCGCGGACCGTCTGGCTGGCGGGGAAACCGGCCGGCTACGACCACGTCGACGACTACCTGTACACCGGCTGCGACGCCCTCGCGGTGCTGCGCCGGACGCACTCGGACCTGGGACTGGTGGCGCCGTGATCCCCGACTTCACCGAGGTCGCCCTCGGCACCCCGCGCGTCGACCCGGCGCCGCCGGAGCAGCACGAGGCCTGGCAGACGCCCGAGGGCATCGACGTCGCCGGGGTCTACGGCCCGCCGGACCTCGCCGGCCTGGACTTCCTCGACACGTACCCGGGGATCGCCCCGTATCTGCGCGGCCCCTACCCGACGATGTACACCACCCAGCCGTGGACGGTGCGCCAGTACGCCGGGTTCTCCACCGCCGAGGAGTCCAACGCCTTCTACCGGCGCAACCTCGCCGGCGGGCAGAAGGGCCTGTCCGTCGCGTTCGACCTCGCCACGCACCGCGGCTACGACTCCGACCACCCGCGGGTCGCCGGGGACGTCGGCATGGCCGGCGTCGCCATCGACTCCATCCTGGACATGCGGCAGCTGTTCGACGGCATCCCGCTGGACAAGATGAGCGTGTCGATGACGATGAACGGCGCGGTGCTGCCGGTCCTCGCCTTGTACATCGTCGCGGCCGAGGAGCAGGGCGTCGCGCCGGAGCAGCTGTCCGGCACGATCCAGAACGACATCCTCAAGGAGTTCATGGTCCGCAACACCTACATCTACCCGCCGGCACCGTCGATGCGGATCATCAGCGACATCTTCCGGTACACCTCATCGCACATGCCGAAGTTCAACTCGATCTCGATCTCCGGCTACCACATCCAGGAGGCCGGGGCGACCGCCGACCTGGAGCTGGCGTACACCCTCGCCGACGGCGTGGAGTACCTGCGCGCCGGCCGCGACGCCGGACTCGACGTCGACGTGTTCGCGCCGCGGCTGTCGTTCTTCTGGGCGATCGGCATGAACTTCTTCATGGAGGTCGCGAAGCTGCGCGCCGGGCGGCTGCTGTGGGCGAGGCTGGTGCGCGAGTTCGGCGCGAAGAACCCGAAGTCGCTGAGCCTGCGCACGCACTGCCAGACCTCGGGCTGGTCGCTCACCGCGCAGGACGTGTTCAACAACGTGGTCCGCACCTGCGTCGAGGCGATGGCCGCCACCCAGGGACACACCCAGTCGCTGCACACCAACGCCCTCGACGAGGCCCTCGCCCTGCCGACGGACTTCTCCGCCCGCATCGCCCGCAACACGCAGCTGCTGCTGCAGCAGGAGTCCGGCACGACCAGGGTCATCGACCCGTGGGGCGGCAGCGCATACGTCGAGAAGCTCACCCACGACCTCGCCGCCCGCGCGTGGCAGCACATCCAGGAGGTCGAGGCGGCCGGCGGCATGGCCCGCGCCATCGACGAGGGCATCCCGAAGCTACGCATCGAGGAGGCCGCCGCCCGCACCCAGGCCCGCATCGACTCCGGCCGGCAGCCGGTGATCGGGGTCAACAAGTTTCGGCCCGACGCCGACGAGCCGATCGAGGTGCTGAAGGTCGACAACTCCTCGGTGCGGTCGCAGCAGCTGGCAAAGCTCGCCCGGCTGCGCGCTTCCCGTGATGCTGCCGGCACCGAGGCTGCCCTTGCTGCTTTGACGGCAGGCGCGGCTGGTGACGGCAACCTCCTCGAGCTGGCGGTCGACGCCGCCCGCGCGCACGCCACCGTCGGTGAGATCTCCGACGCGCTGGAGAAGGTGTTCGGGCGGCACACGGCGCAGATCCGTACCATCTCCGGGGTGTACCGCGACGAAGCCGGCTCCGCCGGGAACATCGACCGGGTGCGCGCCGCCACCGCCGAGTTCGCCGAGGCGGAAGGCCGCCGCCCGCGCATCCTGGTCGCGAAGATGGGCCAGGACGGCCACGACCGCGGCCAGAAGGTGGTCGCGACCGCCTTCGCCGACCTCGGCTTCGACGTCGACGTGGGCCCGCTGTTCCAGACCCCGGGCGAGGTGGCCCGGCAGGCCGTCGAGGCCGACGTGCACATCGTGGGCGTCAACTCCCTCGCCGCCGGGCACCTCACCCTGGTCCCGGCGCTGCGCGACGAGCTCGCCGCGCTCGGCCGCGACGACATCCTCGTCATCGTCGGCGGTGTCATCCCGCAGCAGGACTTCGAGGAGCTGCGCGCCGCCGGCGCCGCCGCGATCTTCCCGCCGGGCACGGTGATCGCCGACGCCGCCCTGGACCTGCTGGCGCAGCTGCGCACCCGGCATGGATGAACTCTTCGATGGTGTCCTGGCCGGCCGCCGGGCCGCGATCGGGCGGGCGATCACCCTCGTGGAGTCGACCCGCCCCGATCACCGGGTGCGCGCGCAGGAGCTGCTCGTCGCGCTGACCCCGCACGCGGGCCGGGCCCGCCGGATCGGTGTCACCGGCGTGCCCGGGGTCGGCAAGTCCACGTTCATCGACGCGCTCGGCGTCTCGCTGACGGGCGCCGGGCACCGGGTCGCGGTGCTCGCCGTCGACCCGTCGTCCACCCGCACCGGCGGCAGCATCCTCGGCGACAAGACCCGCATGGCCCGACTTTCGGTCGACGACGCCGCGTTTGTACGACCATCGCCGACCTCGGGCACCCTCGGCGGGGTGGCCCGCGCGACCCGTGAGGCGATGACGGTCGTCGAGGCCGCCGGTTATGACGTGGTCCTGGTCGAGACCGTCGGCGTCGGCCAGTCCGAGACCGCGGTCGCCGGCATGGTCGACACGTTCCTGCTGCTCGCCCTTGCCCGCACCGGCGACCAGCTGCAGGGCATCAAGAAGGGCGTCCTCGAGCTCGCCGACGTCATCGCCGTCAACAAGGCCGACGGCCCGGGCGCGGCCGACGCGGCTGCGGCAGCGCGTGAGCTGGCCGGCGCGCTGCGGCTGCTGCGGGGCGGCGCCGGCAGCGACTGGCAGGTGCCGGTCGTGACCTGCAGCGGTCTTACCGGCGACGGGCTGCCCGAGCTGTGGGGGCGCCTCGAACGCCATCACGAGCACCTGGCCGCCTCGGGCGACTTCGACCGGCGGCGCGAGGCGCAGCGGGTCGCATGGATCTGGGAGACCGCCCGCGGGACCCTGCTGGACCGGCTGCAGGCCGATCCGGCGGTCCGTGCGCTGGCGCCGGACCTGGAGCGCCAGGTGCGCGCCGGCACGATGACCCCGGGCCAGGCCGCCGACGCGATCCTGGCCGCCTTCCTTTAGATCTCGACCGGTTTGCCCGTGTCGAGGTCCAGGACGCTGATCGCCTCCATGGGGCAGGAGGCCATCGCGTCGAGGACGGCCTCGTCGTCCGGGGCGACGTCGGGGTTGACCGGGTGCGCCCGGCCTTCGACGTCGTCGAGCTCGAAGCGGTCCGGGGCGATGCCCGCACAGCTGCCCGACCCGATGCACGTGTGGTCCACGGTGATCCGCCACATGGAACCAACCTATCGAACGCCGCCATTGTCCGCAGACCCCGCGGGGTTCCGCAATATTCGTACGGCTGATTGAAAAACATCTACATACGTCGTAGCTTTCGAGGCGCTCACCCTGACCCCGTTCCGGCAGAAGGTGACTCGAATGCACTTACCCCCGACGGCCGTGCACTTCCGCACCGGCCGCACCGCCGAAGGCCCGCTCATCTGGGCGCAGACCGCGATCTGGGACGTGTTCCGCTGGCTGCCACCGGATGACACGACCCTCAACCTCCTCGTCCAGTGCCCCGTCCCCGCCGGCCGCTCGCTGTCCGACGTCACGCTTGCGCTCCAGCGGCTCGTCGAGCGGCACGACGCGCTGCACACCCTGTTCGTCGACACCCCGGACGGACCGCGGCAACGCGTCGTCGGCGAGGGCGACATCCCGCTGCAGGTCCACGACCTCGGCCCGCTCGGCTCGCTCGACGCTTTCGGCTCGCTCGGCGATCTCCGCGTCGACGAGTTCGGTGAGGCGCTGCGCAAGCCCTGGTTCGACATCGGCGCCGACCTGCCGCTGCGGGTCGCGGTGCTCACCCGTGACGGGTCGCCGGTGACCGTCCTGCTCGCCGCCAGCCACATGGCCGTCGACGGCTGGAGCTTCGCGATCGTCCGCGGCGACCTGCTCAACCTGCTGCAGGACCCACCGATCGCCGTCGAGCCGGGCCAGCAGCCACTGCAACGCGTCGAATACGAGACCTCCCCCATCGGCCTGCGCCGCGAGGCGAAGGCCCTGAGCTACTGGTCCAAGCACCTCACCGGGGTGCCCACCCGCATGATCGAGAGCACCCGCGACGGCCGGCCGCCCAACCTCGACTGGGGACAGATCCAGTCCCCCGCCCTCGCCCTGGCCACCAACGGCCTCGCCAGCCGGCACGGGGTGCCCCCAGCGACCGTCCTGCTCGCCGCCGTCACGCTGCTGCTGGCGTCGTACACCGGCGAAAACGAGGCACTCCTGCGCCTGATCGTGTCGACCCGCTTCCGACCGGCGAGCCGGGGCCTGGTCGGCGCCTTCAACGAGAACGCGCTGTTTCGCCTCGACTTCCCACAGCCGTCCGGCGAATCCGTCGGCGACCTGCTGCACCGCGCCTCCGACGCGGCGCTGCTGGCCTACGCCCACTGCGAGTACGACCCCCGCAAGCTCGACACCATCTTCGCCCAGATCGCCGTCCAGCGGGCGATCACACCCGACGGCTACTGCTTCTTCAACGACACCCGGTATTCGGTGCAGGAACAGACCCCGCCGCCACCACTGCCCGCCTCCGCGCTGGCTCCCGCCATCGCTGACGCGTTGCCGGCGACGAAGCTCCTCGCCCCGGTCATCGACCGGCTGCCGAAGGGCGCCAACTTCTTCCTCTTCCTGACCGACCTCAGCGACACGGCGGAGCTGATGCTGTGCGCCGAGCACGGCTTCCTCGGCGAACGCGGCCCGCTGGGCTTCCTTGACGGCCTCGAACGCCTGGTCGTCCGGGCCGCTCTGGATTCGGAGGCCACGACGGGAACCCTGCTGCGCGACGCCGCCTAGGCATCGCTTCCTGTCGTCATGCCCTTCAAATATTCAGCTTTCCCACGATCCATGGTTTTCGTTCTTCGACTGAAAACGGTGTTGTAGCACCGAATGATGACCTCGACGGACCTGGATCATGCGAGTGCGGACCTGGCTTGGGATCACCGCAAGACGGCTGCCAGGGTGCCCACGCCACCCTGTCGCACGGCCGAAGGCCGGGCGGAGCCATCAAGTCCCCGCGCCGTTAGCTGAATATCTGAAGGGCATGACGACCAGAACGCGCGAACCGCAACCGCAACCCGCAACCGCGAACCGCAACCACGAAGCGCGAAT
>NZ_BONQ01000149.1 GCF_016862795.1 Dactylosporangium siamense
CGCGAACCGCAACCACGAAGCGCGAACCGCGAACCGCAACCACGAAGCGAGAACCGCGAACCGCAACCACGAAGCGAGAACCGCGAACACGAACCGCAACCGCGAAGCGAAGCCCGGCCGCCAACAATCGGCGACCGGGCAACGCTCGCAAAAGGTCACGCGCCCCGAGCGGCAGCCTCCTCGTCGGCCGGCTCGGTGTCGTCCAAGGGCGGGGTCAGCTCAGGGGAGATGACGTCCGTGATGGTGCTCTCGCGCAGGTGGCGGTTGTTGCGGGGCTCCTGCCGGGTCTTCGCGTCGTTCAAGCGGCGCCGCAGGTCGTCGCGGACGTCGTTGATCGCGGCGTGCAGATCCTCCTCCGCCGACGTCGTCACGATCTTCTGATGCCCGGCGATCCAGCACTCGAGGGTCACCTTCTGCCCCCGCGCACCCCGGTCCTTCACCAGCACCTCGAGCTCGGTGGCGTCGGCATGATACGCAGCCAGGTGACTGTCGAGCGTGGCGAACTGCTCGGCGATCCAGGCCCTGTCTCCCTGAGAGAAGCCGGCACCGACGCGCAGGCAGTCCTCGACGGTGGCCGGTGTGCTCGTAGCACTCCTCGACATGTCCGAGACCCCTTCCGTTGCTTTCCTTGAGATCACCGCATACCCCGCAGTGACCCGGTTCATGTCCCCCAAACCTGCCTAGGAAGCTAGCCTACCACCCCTCACCTCGCCTCCTCGCACTGCGCCGCCGGGACGTTACGGAAGGTCTCAGAAAGGGTGAAATCGCAGGTGGTTAGGGTCGGCGGCAGCCCCGCTCGTAGGCACCGACCGTGCCGGCGCGGGTCGCCGCCGAGCCGTGGCCCCCACGGGCCGGGGAACCAAGTTTCTGGGGTGAATCCGCTCGAACGAGTGGTAGGGGCGACTGTTCCGTCCCGAATCCGTCAGCTCACCCGGTAGGCGGCCGATGGAGGGAACAGTATGTCCAGACCTCCGTGGATCGTCGCCGTCGTTGCGGCGCTTGCGATCCTCCTGACCCCGACCGTGGTGCTCGGCACGTCCTCACCGGCGAACGCCGGTGAGGGCGGCGACCCTGCGCTCATCAAGAAGCTCGACGAGACCAACCGCGCGTACATCGACGCGCAGAACGCGCTCACCGCGTCGCTGGAGCGCCAGAAGAACCTGGCCGCGCAACAGGCGGCAACCGAGCCGAAGTACGCCACGCTGCGCGACGAGACCCAGTCGATCTCGATCGCCGCGTATCAGAACGGCGGTGGGCTGCGCAGCGCGGCGACGCTGCTCAACAGCGGTACCCCGGGGATGTTCGCCGACCGGGTGAGCACCCTGGAGGTCATCGCCCGCGAGCGGGCCGCGCAGCTGCGCCAGGTGGCGGTGCTGCGGGCGGAGCTGAGCAAGACGAAGGCGGCGATCGACGCCGAGGTCGCCAAGCAGCAGGCGAGCACGGCGGTGATGGCGAAGCAGAAGGCGGAGCTGGAGAAGGCCCTCGCTCAGTCGAAGAACGCCGTCGACGGATCCACCACCTGGAGCGGTGGCACCACGAGCACAACAGCGGAGCCTGCGCCGAGAAAGGCCGACGGGTCGTGGCCCACCGAGTCGTGCGGCGTCGACGACCCGACCACCAAGGGCTGCCTGACGCCGAGGACGTTGCACGCGCTGCAGCAGGTGCAGAAGGCGGGCTTCACGCACTTCGTGTCGTGCTGGCGGCCGCCGGGTGAGCCGTACGAGCACCCGAAGGGACGGGCCTGCGACTTCGCCGCCGACGCGAAGGACTTCGGCGGGGTGGCGACCGGCTCGTCGAAGGAGTACGGCACGCAGCTCGCCGCGTGGCTGGTGAAGAACGCGACCGCGCTGGGGGTCATGTACGTGATCTGGTTCAAGCAGATCTGGACGCCGGCGACCGGGTGGCGCGCGTACCACAGCGGTCAGGGCGACCCGAGCAGCGACCACACCAACCACGTGCACATGTCCATCTACTGAACCAGCGCCGTGAGCAGCGCCTCCACCGCCGGCAGGGCAGTCCTGCCGGCGGTGACGAGGGCGTCCAGGCGGCGCGCGCCGGCGACCGGCAGGTCCGTCACCCGCACCGCGAAGTCAGCCATCCCGCGCAGCGCCAGATCCGGCGCGATCGTGGCGCCCAGACCGGCGGAGACCAGGGCGAGCACGGCCGGATAGTCCACGCACAGGTGCACCCGGCGCGGGGTGAAGCCACGCTCCCGGCTCAGCCGGTCGAGCACCTGCCCCGTCGTCGAGGACGGCGGCCCGCAGATCCACGGCCGGTCGGCCAGGTCGCCGTACGAGTGCACCGGCGGCCAGTCCAGCGGCACGACCACCCGGTACGGATCCTCGACGAGCGGCACCACGTGCACCTGCCGGCGCGACTCCAGACCCAGCGAGGCGTCCCGCTCGGTGATCGTCACGTCCAGGCCGCCGAGGCGCAGTTCGCGCAGCGCGGGCGGGCCGTCGAGCTCGGTGATCGAGCAGGTCACGTCGGGGTGGTCGCGGGCCAGCCGGGCCATCGCGGGGATGAGCAGGAACCGGATCACGGTCGGGAACGCGCCGACCCGGACCAGGCCCGCGGCGCGGCCCGACATCGCGGTCAGCTCCCGCTCGGCCTCGGCGAGCTCGCGTTCGATTGCCTCGGCCCGGGCGGCCAGGACCCGGCCGGCGGCGGTGAGCACGGCCCGCCGCCCGGACCGGTCGACGAGCGGCCGGCCGACGGTGTGCTCCAGCTGCGCCAGCTGCTGCGACACCGCGGACGGGGTGACGTGCAGCGCGGCGGCGGCGCCGGCGAGCGTGCCCCGGCGGGCGATCGCGGCGAGCACCGCGAGGCGGCGCGGATCCAGGTTCAATGTGCAGCCCTGCTTCAGTGCAACTGTAGGAATTCTCGCTCACACGTTAGCTGTGCTGTCCCTCAAGATGGACGAGTGAGCCGCTTCGTTGAACTCAGCCACCCGATCCACGCGGGTCTGGTGACCTATCCGGGCATGCCGGGACCCGTCATCACCGACTATCTGTCCCGGGACGACTCCCGCGGCCGGTATGCCGTCGACACCACCTTCCAGATCGGTCGCATCGACCTGATCGCCAACACCGGCACCTACCTCGACACCCCGGCGCACCGGTTCGAGGGCCGTAGCGACCTCACCGACGTACCCCTCGACCGGGTGGCGGACCTGCCCGGCCTCCTGGTCGACGCGGCCGGTGAACGCGCCGTCGACGCGGCGCACCTCGCCAAGGCACTCGGTGACGGCACCGACCTTTCCGGTGTCGCCGTTCTGGTGTGCACGGGCTGGTCCAGGCACTTCGGCAGCCCCGCCTACGGCGGACCCGACGCACCGTTCCTGACCCGGGACGCCGTCGAGTGGCTGGTCCGCAAGGGCCCCGCACTGGTCGGGATCGACTCCGTGAACATCGACGACGTCGCCGACCTGACCCGGCCGGCGCACACGGGCCTGCTCGACGCCGGCATCTACGTCGTGGAGCACCTCACCGACCTCGACCGGCTGCCCCTCGACGGGTTCCGTTTCTCCGCGGTGCCGCCACGCATCGCGGGCATGGGCACGTTCACGGTCCGCGCGTTCGCGGTGCTGTCGTGATCGCGCTGCTCGGCTGGGCGGGTGCGGCCGTGCTGCTGGCCGCGTACGCGCTGGTGTCCAGCAAGCGGATCACCGGCGACGGCGGCGTGTTCCAGGTCCTGAACATCGTCGGCGGTGCCGCCCTCGCGCTCAACTCGGCCGTCAACGGCGCCTGGCCGTCCGCCGTGCTCAACGTGATCTGGGTCGCGATCGGTGCGGTGGCGATGTTCCGGCTGGCGCGCAAGCGCACCCGTCAGAGCCGCCCCGAGTACCAGGGCGTCCTGACCCGGTAGAACACGAACCGTCCCGGGACCTCCGCGGCGCAGGCCAGATACGTGTGGCTCCAGGTGCACGTCTCGGGTGACACGTCGATGGAGCCGAGGTCGCGGGTCACGCCGTTGCCGGCCTGCACACCCAGCCACGGGAAGGCGCCGACGGGCACGTCGGACGGCAGCAGCAGGTAGCTGCCGTCGTCGAGGCGGGCGGCCCGCTTGCCGGGCCAGCGCCGCATGACGTGCCCGGCGTCGTCCAGCAGCACCGAGCCGCCGGCGTCGCGCAGCATGACGCGGTCGCCGACGGGCAGCACGGTGCCGGGGCCGTCGAGGTCGACGCGGAACTCGACCTCGCCGGTGCGGATGTCCAGCGCAGTCAGCCGGCCCCGCTCGACCGCGCAGACGCGCCGCTCCCCGCACGCGACGAGGGCGTCGACCTTCGCCTGTTGATCCGGGGATGCCCAGGTCCACTGGGCCTTGCTCAGCTTCATGCGGTCATAGGCGCGGATGCGGTACCCGGGCCCGGGCGTGGCGACGAAGACCTGCTCGGCGTACGGGTACACGAGGTCCTGCGGCCCGGCGATCCCCGGCGCGGTGGCGTCGGGCTTGCCGCTGGACAGGCTGAGCACCTCGAGGCCACCGCCGGCCACGGCCCGGACCAGGTGCGGGTCGACGGTCAGCGGCTCGTCGAGCGCGGCACCGTTGGTCGAGGTCGGCACCTGCTGGTGGCTCCAGTTGTCGGTCAGCCAGAAGCTGTGCGGGCCACCGGGCTGGTCGAGGGTGGCGATCTCCTTCTGCGTGCCGACGTCGGTGATGACCAGTCGGTGTTCCGCCGACCGGTACCGGACGAAGTACTTGCCGACGAGTTCCCAGCGGTCGTCGTCGGTGACGTCGAAGCTGATGAACGGCACCCCGTTGGAGGCGTTGAGCAGGGTGATCGTGCGGTGGCCGGCCTGGTCCGGCAGGCCGGTGACCACGACGGAGCCGCGGGCGAAGTGGAACGACTCGACGGCGGTGAACGACGTGTTGGTCCACATCGGCGCCGCGGCAGGGTCGTCGACGTCGACCGCGTGCAGATGGAAGTGGCCGTCGGTGGCCGGGTAGCCGACGAACGCCCGGCTGCTGTCCAGGAACGCGCGGATGCTGGCGTCGTCGACGGCGTCCGGGAACGTGACCACGCCGATGCGGCTGAGCCGGTCGAACGCATACGGCCGCTGGTTGAGCCGGTACACGAAGGCGCCCGCGAGCACGGCGACGACGAGGACCGCGACGACGGCCGCCGACCACCTGGCACGCCGCGAGAGCCAGAGCGACCGACGCGGGCGCAGGCCGTCGGCTAGGGCGTGCGTATGCACCCGCCGACCCTATCGCGGGTCCGTCTACGAGAAGCTGTTGGGACCGAGCAGCGCCTTCAGGTCGCCCTTGAGCGCGGTGGTGGGGGCGACGTGATACGGCCCGAGGCGCAGCAGGGTGATCCGGGAGCCGTTGCTCAGCTTGATGTGCACCTCGGCCTTGCCCGGGTGGTTGAGCAGGATCTCCTTGAGCCGGTCGACCAGCGGCGGCGTGCACCGGTTGGCCGGCAGCGACAGCACCACCGGCCGGTTCTCGTCGGCGACGGTGACGTCGGGCATCGACATGTCCATCGCCATCAGGCGGGGCGTCTCGTCCCGCCGGTCGACGCGGCCCTTGACCACGACGATGGCGTCCTCGGCGATGTACTGCCCGACCAGCTCATACGTGTTGGGGAAGAACAGCGCCTCGACGGCGCCGCCGAGGTCCTCCAGGGTCGCCGACGCCCACGGCTTGCCCTGCTTGGTGATGCGGCGCTGGACGCCGGTGAGCATGCCGGCGAGGGTGATGACGGCGCCGTCCTGCACCGCGCCCTCCTCCGACAGGCTGCTGATCACCGTGTCGGCGGCCTTGGCGAGGACCGACTCGAGGCCGAACAGCGGGTGGTCGGACACGTACAGGCCGAGCATCTCCCGCTCGAAGGTGAGCAGCTCCCGCTTGTCCCACTCGATCTGCGGGATAGCCGCGGTCATGGCGGGCCCGCCGCTGCCGGTGTCGTCGGTGGCGAACGCGTCGCCGAACAGGTCGAACTGGCCGATGGCCTCGTTCTTCTTGATGTCGGCGTAGGCGTCGATGGCGTCGGCGTGGATGGCGAGCAGCCCGCGGCGCGGGTGTTCCATCGAGTCGAACGCGCCGGCCTTGATGAGCGACTCGACGGTCTTCTTGTTGCACACCACGGCGTCGACCTTGGACAGGAAGTCGTGGAAGTCCTTGTACGGCGCGGCCTGCCGGCACCGCACGATCGCGTCGACGACGTTGTGGCCGACGTTGCGCACGGCGGCCAGGCCGAAGCGGATGTCCTTGCCGACCGGGGTGAACGGCCCGGCGGAGGTGTTGACGTCCGGCGGCAGCACCTCGATGCCCATCCGCCGGCACTCCGACAGGTACAGGGCCATCTTGTCCTTGTCGTCGCCGACGCTGGTCAGCAGCCCGGCCATGTATTCGGCCGGGTAGTTCGCCTTGAGGTACGCCGTCCAGTACGACACGAGACCGTAGCCGGCCGTGTGCGCCTTGTTGAACGCGTAGTCGGCGAACGGGACGAGCACGTCCCAGATCTTCTGGATGGCCTCGTCGGAGTATCCGTTGCCCCGCATCCCGTCGCGGAACGGCACGAACTCCTGCTCCAGGACCTCTTTCTTCTTCTTGCCCATGGCCCGGCGCAGCAGGTCGGCCTGGCCGAGGGTGTAGCCGGCGAGCTTCTGCGCGGCGCGCTGCACCTGCTCCTGATAGACGATCAGGCCGTGGGTGGGGCCGAGGATCTCCTGGAGGGGCTCCTCGAGCTCGGGGTGGATCGGGATGATGTCCTGCTGCTTGTTCTTGCGCAGCGCGTAGTTGGTGTGCGAGTTGGCGCCCATGGGGCCCGGTCGGTACAGGGCGAGGACGGCGGAGATGTCCTCGAAGTTGTCGGGCTTCATCAGCCGCAGCAGTGAGCGCATCGGCCCGCCGTCGAGCTGGAACACGCCGAGGGTGTCGCCGCGGGACAGCAGGTCGTAGGCGGCCTTGTTGTCCAGCGGCAGCGCGAGCAGGTCGAGCTTGGTGCCGTGGGTCCTCTCGATGTTCTTCAGCGCGTCGTCGATGATGGTGAGGTTGCGCAGGCCCAGGAAGTCCATCTTGAGCAGCCCGAGGTCCTCGCACGTCGGGTAGTCGAACTGGGTGATGATCGCCCCGTCGGCGTCACGGCGCGACAGCGGCACGTGGTCGATGAGGGGTTCGGCGGACATGATGACGCCGGCGGCGTGCACGCCGGTCTGCCGGATCAGGCCCTCGATGCCCTTCGCGGTCTCGACGACCTTCTTCACGTCGGGGTCGCTGTCATACAGCGCGCGGAACTCGACCGCCTCGCTGTAGCGCGGGTGGTTGGGGTCGAAGATGCCGGTGAGCGGGATGTCCTTGCCCATCACGGCGGGCGGCATCGCCTTGGTGATCTTGTCGCCGACCGCGAACGGGTAGCCGAGCACCCGGGCGGAGTCCTTGATCGCGGCCTTGGCCTTGATCGTGCCGAAGGTGGCGATCTGTGCGACCCGGTCCTCGCCCCACCGCTCGGTGACATAGCGGATGACGTCGCCGCGCCGACGCTCGTCGAAGTCGATGTCGACGTCGGGCATGGTGATGCGGTCGGGGTTGAGGAACCGCTCGAAGATCAGCCCGTGCGGCAGCGGGTCGAGGTCGGTGATGCCCATGGCATAGGCGACGAGGCTGCCGGCGGCCGAGCCACGGCCGGGACCGACGGCGATGCCCTGGTTCTTCGCCCACAGGATGAAGTCGGAGACCACGAGGAAGTAGCCGGGGAAGCCCATCTCGATGATCATGTCGATCTCGTATTCGACCTGCTTGGCGTGCTCCTCGTCGATGCCGCCGGGGAACCGGCGGGCCATCCCGCGGTGCGCCTCGGCACGGAAGAACGACGCCTCGGTCTCGCCCTCGGGCACCGGGAAGCGCGGCATGAGGTTGCGCTTCTCGAACATGCCGCTCGTGTCGACCTTCTCCGCGACGAGCAGGGTGTTGCGGCAGCCGGCCTGCCACAGGTCGGAGGTGTCCACGGCGCGCATCTCGTCGGCGGACTTCAGGTAGTAGCCCGACCCGCCGAACCGGAACCGGTTCGGGTCGTTGATGTTGGCCGCGGTCTGCACGCACAGCAGCACGTCGTGCGCCTCGGCCTGCGACTCGTGGGTGTAGTGCGAGTCGTTGGTGACCACCGGCGGGATGTTGAGCCGCTTGCTGATCTCGGTCAGCCCGTCGCGCACCCGCCGCTCGATGTCCAGGCCGTGGTCCATGACCTCCAGGAAGTAGTTCTCCTTGCCGAAGATCTCCTGGTACTTCGCGGCGGCGGCCAGGGCCTCGTCGAACTGGTCGAGCCGCAGCCGGGTCTGCACCTCGCCGGACGGGCAGCCGGTGGTGGCCATGAGACCGTCGGCGTGCTCGGCGATGATCTCCATGTCCATCCGGGGCCACTTCACGAAGTGCCCCTCGATCGACGCCCGCGAGTTGAGCCGGAACAGGTTGTGCAGGCCGGTGCGGTTGCGCGCCCAGATGGTCTTGTGGGTGTAGCCGCCGCTGCCGGAGACGTCGTCGTCCTTCTGGTCCGGCCGGCCCCACTTGACGCGCTTCTTCACCAGCCGCGACTCGGGCGCGACATACGCCTCGACGCCGAGGATCGGGGTGACCCCGGCCGCGATCGCCTTGTTATAGAAGTCGTACGCGCCGTGCATGTTGCCGTGGTCGGTGATCGCGACGGCGGGCATGCCGAGACGGGTCGCCTCCTTGAACATGTCCTTGAGTCGCGCCGCTCCGTCGAGCATGGAGTACTCGGTGTGCACATGGAGATGCACGAACGAGTCAGCCATGCTGCGCCCCCTATTTTGCTGTCCCTACAGGTCCGGCGAGCAGCCTAGCCACGGATCAAGATCGACACGCCGTCGAGGGGATGTGATCCCTCTTCCGTCGAGCACAGATCCGGGCAAAACGATGTGCCTATTTCTGCCGCCTGTCGCCCTGTCCCGACAAGTTTCCGCTGCTCATCGACGGTCCGTGACGGACACCTCACTGCAGCTCGGTGGTGACCAGCAGCCGGAGGTACGCGTCGACCCACAGCCCCGCCGCCACGGCGTCCGGGTCCGGCCCGAGCCCGGCCCGCAGCGCGCCGACGGCCGCGGCCGCCCGGTGCAGCCCGACCCGCGTCAGCATCTCCCCCGCGTCGCGTAACCGGTTGGGGAACGTCGGCGGCAGCATCCTCAGCCCGCGGTGCGGCACCTCGGCGAGCAGGGCGACGGCCGCGTCGACCACGTGCCGCAGCGGGTCGCCGCCGACCGCGAGGGTCCCGTCGACCCGGAACCCGCCCGCCGGCGCGAGATCCGGCACCACCACGGCGTCGTCGCCGACCGCTAGCCCGAGCGGCTCGACGACGATCTCGCCACCCGTCCTGCCGACGGTGCCGGCGACGGCCCGGACCGGACCGTCCAGCGCCGCCGCGATCGCGTCCAGGGCGCCCGGTGCCGCCGCCGTGTGCGTCGCGGTGATCGTCGCCGGGTTCCCGGCCGGGTCGGCGATCACCGCGTCGAGCCGTTGCGCCCCCGGCGTGTACCGCACCGACCGCACCTCGGCGACCTGCACGACCCGCACCAGTTCCGCCTCGACCCGGGGCCGCACGACCCGCGGTGGGAGCCGGTCCAGCTCCGCCGCGAGGTCCCGCAGGTCCCGCACCACGAGCGCGTCCGGCAGCGACGTCCACGCCCCCTGCGACGGGGTGACGGTGGTCTTCGCGACCCTGCTGGTGGCGAGCCGGACCGTGCGGCTGGCGCTGCGGATCGCGGACTCGGTGACGACGTTGCCCGCCGCGAGCTGCGCGACCGTCGCCCCGCCGACCCGCCGCGTCTTCAGCGTCTCGACGGCGTCGCCGAACGTCCGCCGCAGGACCAGCACCGTGGCGCTGTCGGCGTGCGCGAAGTAGATCTCCACCTGCCGGTCCGTGTCGCCCACCGCCCGGACCCGGCAGCCGAGCCCGTCCAGGCGGGCCCGGCGCATCGGCGTCTCCGCGGCCTCCTGCGTGCCGAGGACCCTGGCCCGCAGGCTCGACCCGCGGTTGGCGACCGCCCGGTGCCTGGCGTGCAGTTCGGCGACGATCCCGGCGAGCCGCTCGTGGCTGTACGTGCTGCCGCGCTGCTCGTACGCCGCCAACTGCTCCTCGAGGTCGCCGACCGCCAGCAGCGGCCACCGGAGCCCGGCCCGGTCCAGCCGCTGCCGCACCTCGGCGACCGTGCCCGCGAGGCCCGGACCCACGTGCGTCGCACCCGTCAGCAGGACCTCGTCGGCGAGGCGCACCGCGGCGTCGAGGGATCCGTCGCCGCCCTCCACGCCGGCCGTCTCCGGCCCGCCGACGTCGACCTGCACGTCCCGGTCGTCGGGCGCCTTCGCGTCGGCGACCCGGAACGCCCACACGGCCAGCGCCAAGACGTCGTCGCGGGCGCCGGCGACGGCGTCGGTGTGCACGAACCCGAGGTCGTCCGGGACCAGGAACCGCACCGTGGCCGAGCCGAGCTCCACCCGTGGCGCCGCGTCGGCCGTTGAAGGACGGTGGACCCTCGCCGCGTACCCGGCCCGGTGTGTCCGGCGGGCCGCCGCCAGCTGCCGTGCCCCGATCCGGGCCTCGAGCTGCTCGTCGGTGAACCGACCCGGGGACCACTGCCGCGTTTCCGGGACCGCTTCGGTGTCGGGTTCGTTGGACTGGTACGCCAGCACGAGCCCCACCACGTGCCGGCAGATCCCCGTCGCGCCGCAGGTGCAACTGCCCCGCTCGAGGCCACCGGCTGGCAGCGACGTCTCGGGCCCGTCGGCGTACCTGCCACGCACCGTCCCGTCCCCGTCGACGGTCACGGCAGGCGGCGTGGCCTCGACCTCTCGGGTCGCCCGCTTGACCAGGCCCCGGTTGGTGAGCGCGGCGAGCGCGTCCGGGGTCAGCGCGAGCAGGTCCGCCCTGGTCATCTGCCCACCTGCTTCATCTGCCCCACCAGCTCGGCGTTCATCCGCTGCACCTGCTCGGCGCTCAGCCGCCGCACCTGCTCGGCGCTCAGCCGCCCCACCTGCTCAGCGCTCAGCCGCCCCACCTGCTCAGCGCTCAGCCGCCGCACCTGCTCAGCGCTCAGCCGCCGCACCCGCTCGGCGTTCATGTGCCGCACCTGCTCGGCGTTCATCTGCCCACCTGCTCGGCCACGAACGCCGCCAGCTGCCCCGGGGTCATCGCGCCGACCGCGGCGCCGACGTCGGCGAGCCGGGCGCCCATCTCACGGTCGAACGCCGGGTCGGCGGCCTCGTCCAGCGCCGCCAGGCACAGCACCTTCGTGCCCTGCCCGGCGACGTCCCGGACCAGCTGGACGAGCCGCGCGCTGTCGCCGCCCTCGTACAGGTCGCTGATCAGCGCCAGAATCGTGCGCCGCGGCTGCTCGATCAGCCCCGCGCCGTAGGCGACCGCCTTCGCGATGTCGGTGCCGCCGCCCAGCTGGACCTTCATCAGCAGCTCGACCGGGTCGTCGACGTCCGAGGTCAGGTCCACCACGGCCGTGTCGAACGCGACCAGGTGCGTCTTGACGCCGGGCAGCCCCCACAGGCACGCCGCGGTGACGGCCGAGTGGATGACGCTGTCGGTCATCGACCCCGACTGGTCGACCAGCAGGATCACCTGCCACTGGTCCAGGTGCCGGCGGGTCCTCGACACGAAGTACGCCGTCTCCACGTACACCTTGCGTTCCTCCGGCCGGTACCGTCCCAGGTTGGCCCGCAGGGTCCGGCGGATGTCGAAGTTCCTGGCGACCTTGAACCGGCTCGCGCTACGGGACCGCGCCCCGGAGAACGCGTGCCGCACCTCCGTCGCCAGCTTCTCCATCAGCTGCCGCACCACCTCCTCGACGATCCTGCGGGCCAGCAGCAGCACGTCCGGGTTCATCAGGTGCTTGGTGCGCAGGACCGCCTTCAGCAGCGTCGGGTTCGGCTCGATCCGCGCGAGCACCGCCGGGTCGGTGACGACGTCATGGATCTCATACCGCTCCACCGCGTCACGCTGCAACCGCTCGACCGTCTCCTTCGGGAACAGCGTCGTGATGTCGTCGAGCCAGTCCACGGTCGTCACCACCGACGGGCCGTCACCACCGTGACGCGTCTGCCTGATGCCGCGGCGTTCGAGGTCCTCGTCGCGCCCGTACAGCCAGTCGAGCGCCGCGTCCCGCCCGGCTGCCGCCGCGCTGAGCTGCTCACCGGCCATCACGGACTGCCCCGGCTCGCCGAGCACCAGCCGCCAGCGCTCCAACTCCGCCGCCGCTTGTTGCTCGGGCACCGTTCGTTGTTCGGGCGCCGCTGGCTGCTCGGGCGCCGCTGGTTGCTCGGGCGCCGCTGGCTGCTCGGGCGCCGCTGGCTGCTCGGGCGCCGCTGGCTGCTCGGGCGCCGCTGATTGCTCGGGCGCCGCTGGTTGTTCGGGAGGCGTCACGCGAGCAGCCCTTCACGGATGAGGACGGCGTCGACGCGCGCCTCCAGTTCCTTCGCGGCCGCGATGAGGACGGGGTCGACGGCCGGTGGCCGCAGCAGCGCCCGACCGGGACCCCCGATGCCACGGCGGGCGAGCAGGTGCCCGGCAACGGTCTCCCGCTCCCGCGGCGGGAAATACGTGAACGCCTGCCGCAACGCCGGCAACGCGATCAGGAACTCGGCCTCGCCCATACCGCTGACCAGATCGTCAAGCACATCGAGCACCCGGGGCGCGTGCAGCACCTCTTCCCGCGCGACGGCGAACAGCCCAGCCAACCAGTCCCCGACCGTGGCCGGAGCCGCCGCCCCACGCACCGCACGCACCGCGCCGTGCACCCCGCCCGCGTGGTCCACACCGCCGGCACCGCCCGCGGCTTCCACACCGCCGACGACTCCCGGATCGTCCGCCGGGTCCGCGTTGCCAATTCCGCCCGCCTCGTCCGCGGGACCGGCGCCGCCCGCGTCCACGGCATCCGGCGGACTGCCGGTGGTCTCCGGGTCGGCGGTGGCCGCGTCGGCGGCCCAGGCGAAGCCGAACGCCGCACCGCGCAGGTCCGGTGGCGCGTCCACGTCCGCGGCGACCCGGCGCATCACCTCCAGAGGGATCAGCGGGTCCAGCCCGAGCCGCCGGCCGGCGTGCACCATGGTGTCGCGCACGGCGACGACCGCGTCGATGCGGGCAGGTTCCGCCGGGATGGTGGCGCCGCGTACCCCTTCCGCGAGCCACAGCGCCCGGCGCTGCGCGGCGGTGATCACGGCGCCGAGCGGTTCGCTACCAGCGGTGCCGAGCAGGCGGTCGTGGCGCCACAACGTCAGCACGACCGCGAGCAGCCGGCCGAGGGCGCCCAGGTCCGCGGCGCCACCGACGGCCGCGTCGAGGTCGCGCAGCACCTGGCCCGACAGGCGGACGGTGCCGCACAGCGCGGCGTCGAAGAGCGCGTCGGCGAGCGCGGCGACGTCCGCGTCACGGATGCGTTCGGCTAGCGCGGCCGCGGCCGCCTCTTCGAGGGTCGCACCGTACGCCCCGGCCTCGATCAGCGCGACCAGCCGATGCTCGTGGTCGGTGATGTCCCAGTGCTCGTCCAGCACCGGGTCGACACCGGTCCGTGGCCCGTGCCGGCGGGTGAACCCCGGGATCCGCAGCACCCGCAGCCGGTGCAGCAGCCGGCTGCGGCGCAGCCCGTCGTCAGTGGTCAGGGCAAGGGTGACGGTACGGTCGCCGTTCAGCCCTTCCCGTTCCAGGTCGGCGTCGGCGTCGTGGACGAGCGGCGGCAGCGGCGTCGACGGGTGCAACCGGCCGACGCGTGACCCGCTGAGCGCGGCGACCATCTCCACGACGACGGGGTGGGTGCCAGCCCGCAGCCGTCCCCGGGTCGCCCATGGCAGTGGCTCGTCCAATGCGTCGTGGACGAGCGCTCCTGCCAGTCCGTCCAGGATGTCGGTACGACCAGGGTGCTGGTGCCCGCGTACCAACGCCAAACCGGCTGCCGAAGCGCTGGCGGCGATGAGGTCCGACGTCGAAGCCTGCTGCTTGCGGTCGCGGAGCCGGCCGACGACGGCGGTGACGAGCTGATCGGCGGCGTGCCTCGGCCCGTTCTCCCACAGCTGCTGGTAGTACTCGGGCGAGGGCATCCCCGACTGGTACCCGTCGAACGCGTCGAGGCGCCGGAACGAGTACGGCACCAGGTAGCTGCCACCGACCGCCCCCTCGGGCAGGGCGGGCACGTCCGGCCAGCCCACGTCCTCGGCGGCTCCGGCCGTGAGCCGGATCAGGGCCGGGCGGTGGAAGCCGCCGGTGACCACGACGACGGGCCGCTCCCCCGCGTCGGCGGCAGCCGCACGGATCCAGCGGGCCATGTACGCCTCCCGGCCCGTGTCGCCGTCGCTCACCGGGGTCTCGCCGCGCAGCAGGTCGAAGTAGGCGGCGAGGCGCTCGGCGAGCCCGTCGGCGGGTGGGATCTCGAACAGGTGGTCCCAGAGCGCGTCGACGTTGTCGACGGCGAACGTGGCGCAGAGCCGGTCGACGACCTCGGCGTAGCGCTGCTCGGCGTCGGCGTAACGGTTCTGCCGCTCGGCCAGGGCCGGGTCCCACGACGGCAGGTCGATGAAGCGCACCCGGGCGCCGGCGCGGTGACCTTCCTGCAGCGCGACCCACTCCGGCGAGTACGCGCAGAACGGCGCCCACGAGCCGGACTGCCGATCGTCGTCGCGGTAGCTGCTGAACACCGCGACCGGCAGGTCGTGCCCGAGGAGCAGCTCGCCGACGCGGTCGTTCATGTCGGCGGGCCCCTCGACGAGCACGTGCGCGGGCCGCAGCGCCCTGATCGTGTCGGCGACGAGCCTGGCGCAGGCCGGGCTGTGGTGCCGCACGCCGATGAACGTCGTGGTCATCGCACCTAGCCCGGCAGCTGGTGGCGGGCGGCGTGCAGGGCCTTCCACTGCGCGCCGCCGCGCCAGGTCAGTTGCTGCTCCAGGTATCGCCGCAGCTTCGCCAGGTCGTCGCTGTTGTCCTTGGCCGCGGTGCCGGCGAGGCAGCTGACGAGGTCCTCGGCGGTGCCGGCCTCGCGGCGCAGGAACCAGCCGCGCAGCCCGACCGCGTGGGCGACGGACACCGCCTCGGCGGTGCTCATCACGGCCGACAGTCGCTCCATCGTGTCGCCGCGCGCCGACTGCCCGGTCCGCAGCTCCCGGAACGTGGTGACGAGGACCTCCAGGACGTCCCGGCGGGGCGCGGCGGTGACCCCGGAGCGGCGCAGCAGCGCGCCGGCCTCCGCCTCGACGAGCGCGAGCTCGGTGTCGAAGTCGGCGATCGGGAACACGGTCTCGAAGTTGAACCGCCGTTTCAGCGCGGCGCTCATCTCGTTGACGCCGCGGTCGCGGGTGTTCGCGGTCGCGATGACGTTGAACCCGTCACGGGCGAACACCATCGCGTCCGGCCCGGTCAGCTCGGGGATCGCGAGGACCCGGTCCGACAGCGGCGACAGCATGCAGTCCTGGACCTCGAGCGGGCAGCGGGTGATCTCCTCGAACCGCACGACCTTGCCCTCGGCCATCCCCCGCAGCAGCGGCGCCCGCACGAGCGAACGCTGGTTGGGGCCTTCGGCGACGAGCAGCGCGTAGTTCCACGAGTACTTGATCTGGTCCTCGGTCGTCGCCGCGCCGCCCTGCACGGTCAGCGTCGAGTCGCCGCTGACCGCCGCGGCCAGCAGCTCCGACAG
The DNA here is from genome assembly GCF_016862795.1 of Dactylosporangium siamense. Taxonomy (GTDB): domain Bacteria; phylum Actinomycetota; class Actinomycetes; order Mycobacteriales; family Micromonosporaceae; genus Dactylosporangium; species Dactylosporangium siamense. The sequence goes on from NZ_BONQ01000149.1 coordinate 15,645, forward strand.
CAGCGACTTGGCGGTGCCGGGCTCGCCGACGAGCATCAACCCGCGGCTGGTCGCGAGCGACACGAGTGCCCGATCGATGAGCGACGGGTCGCCGACGAACTTGCGGCTCACCCCGGCCGACGGGTCACCGACGATGAACCGGCGCGCCGCGGTGAGGCTCAACGCCCAGCCGGGCGGCCGTTCACCGGTGTCGGTGTCGCGGAGCCGGGCCAGCTCGTCGGCGTACCGGACCTCGGCCGGCGGCCGTTGCACGGTGGCACCGTCCTGCGGCGCCTCATTCGCCGGGTTCGCAACGCTCACTGCACGACCTCCCGCAGGTCTCTGATGATCTCGGACACGGTAACGGGGTCGAGCTCGCCGAACGCGTGCGGCCGGTCCCTGGTCCACTTGGACCCGCCCGCGCCGACGATCCACACCTCGATGAACGCCTGCTCCGCGACCTCGGTCACGTCGCCGATCACGACGCCCGGCTCGAGTTCGGCGACCAGCAGCGCGCCACCCGGCAACTCCCGCTCCATCGCCGTTTGCATCCCGCTGTCCTCGGCCGCCGCACGACGCCAGCCGCGCCGCTCCAGCCCGAGGACCTTCGTGGTCGGCACCTTCACGCCGTGCCACCGGGCAAGGTCGGTGGCGGCGCGTTCCGCGTCGGTCAGCGCGTGTGCGTCGCGGGCCAGCTGCGCGAACGGCTGCAGGATCTCGTAGTCGGCGAACACCTCTGCCCAGGCGCCGAGCGTGCCGGCGAGGTGGAGGGGATGCGCGACGCCGACCACCGCGTCGTCGGCGAGCGTGACGGTCGTGTCGTCGATGCCGGCGAGCGTCCTGTCCTCCGCCAGCCGCATCGTGCGCAGCGGCATGCCGCCATCCGTGGTGGTGGCTGCCGTCGTGGCAGCGGCTGCCGCCGGCGTGGTGGTGGCTGCCGCCGGCGTGGTGGTGGCTGCCGCCGGCGTGGTGGTGGCTGCCGGCGTGGTGGTGGCTGCCGGCGTGGTGGTGGCTGCCGTCGTGGTGGCAGTGGCTGCCGGCGTGGCGGCGGCTGCTGCCGTCGTCGTCGGGGCAGCGGCTGCTGCCGTCGTCGTGGTGGCAGCGGCTGCCGTCGCATCTGCGCGGGCGGCGGGGAACGTTGCCCAGACGAGGCGGCGGGCGACGTGCCAGACGAGGGGGTGTTCGACGATGAACTGCCGGAACTCGGCGCCGCTCCAGCGCCGCTGCATGACCATTGCCTGCTCGAAGCGGTGCAGCTGGTCGGCGGCGACGGTCCGCACGTCCTTCTTCAGGGCCGCGAACCGGGCCGCGCCGGCCGGTGCCAGGTCCGGGTCGTCCTTCGACGAGGGCTTCGGCAGGTCCTTCCGCCGGGCCCCGGCCTCGTCCACGACGAACGGCTTGAGCTGCTCGTCGAAGCCGACCGTGAACCGGCGTGGGCCGTAGTCGATCGTCAGGGTCCCGCCGGCGTCGAGGCCGAAGCCGGGCACGAGCCGGTCGGCGAGCTGGTCCGGAGTCAGGTCCAGGGAGGCCGCGACCTCGGCGATCTTGTCCTTGGCGCGGTCCTTGAGGCCTTTGAACTTCACCTTCTCGGAGATGCCGTGCAGGTGCATGAGAGCGACGTCGGTGCCGATCTCGGCGAGGACGTCCAGCGCGGCCACCGCCTTGCTGTGCCCGCCCTCGCCGGGCCACGCCCGGATGACCGGGGCGAGGCGCCGCACGGTGTCGTCGTCGCCGAGGAACGCGAGCGCGTCGAGGACCCAGCCGTCCTTCGCCGGGGCGCCGACGAGCCGCCACTGCTCGAACACCGACCAGCCGAACTCGGCGAGCGACGTGGACGTGCACGCCTGCAGGACCTGGGCGAGCCCGGCGTACGTCTCGCCGAGCTTCGACATGGCCAGGATCGTCAGCAGGTGCCGGACCGCGTCCGCGGGCAGCGCGCCGGCGTCCCCGTTGAGCTGGACCGGCGCGAGCTGCGACGGGTCGGCCCAGTCGGGCTGGGCCGGGATCTTCGCGGGCAGGTGCAGCAGCGGGTCGGTGTCCAGCAGCTGCGCGATCCCCGCAGCGGCCGCGGGGCCGTGGCCGCGGGCCGCGGCCTCGACGACGTCGCGGTGCCCGGCGGCCGCGACGGCGAGCAGGGCCTGCTCGGCGTGCCGGCGGGCAGGTCCCGGCTTCCCCAGGGCGGGCGGCACGAGGGCCCGGGCCGCCGCCTCCGGATGCCGGTGCAGCCACTGCGCGGCGACGGACCGGAGGCTCTTCAACCGGCTGAACCATTCGGCCATCAGCCGCGCCGGCTCGGGTCCGGCGAACGCCATCAACGCCGGCGCCACTTCGGCCGGCCCGCGCCGGGCGGAGTCGAGGACCACCGGCCATGCGTCCAGCTCGAACCGGCCGACGAGGATCCGCAGCCACGACTCGGCGTCCCAGAGGTGGTGCGGCCGCCAGGACGCGACGAGCGGCCGGGCGAGCGTCTCGGGCGCGTCGACGAAGAAGGTCAGCTGACGGTACGGATCCCCGCCACCGCCCCGCAGCTGCATGGCGACCTGCTCGGTCTCCACGGGGCTGAGCGAGCCGCCACCCGAGCGCTGGAGCCGCTGCCACCGGAGCCGCTCGCCCGGCTCCCAGCGCAGCACGGTCTCGTCGGTGCAGGTGAGCCCGGCGACGACAACCGGCTTGCGGGCCTTGGCGGCGCCCAGCCACGGCGGATCGGCGAGCACCGGAGGCAGCGCCTCGGGTGGCGCGGCACGGACCGCGTCGAGCCTGGCGATGACAGCCGCGATCCGGGCGGCGGCGTCCGCCGGCAGCTCGCCGACCAGTTCCCCGGCGACGGCCCGGTGCCGGCTCACGACCGCCTGCAGCACCGCCTCGTCCACACCAGCCGTACCCGGACCACCGACCCGGACAAGACCGGAAGACCCCGAACCCACGACAGCACCAGCAGCACTCGCGGCACCACCGGTGGTGCGGTCGGCGGACCGGTCGGCGATGGCGAGGAGGCGCAGGGCGCGGCGCGGGAAGCGGTCGGCGGCCTCGATGATGGACGGCATCGCGATGCGCGGCTCGGGCCAGTCGAGCAGCAGCCGCAGCGCCTCGTCGGTGGGGACGGCCGCGACGAGGTCCAGAACGGCCCGCGTCCCGTCGGCCCAGCCGGCGTGACCGTCCAGGAGCGTCCGGAACGCCGGCATCCCGGCGGCGCCAAGTCCTTCGGCGAGGGTGTGCAGGCGCTGACCGGAGCGGACCAGGTGCCACAGGACGTGCCCGAACCGGAGCGGGTCGACGTGTGCCGGGTCGGTGATCGACGCGTACAGCAGCAGCGCGGCCCAGTTGGCGCCCCGGTCGGCGGCGACGAGCTGCACGTCGGCGGCGACCCAGTCCCGCATGGTCGGCGCCAGGAACGACACGGCGGCCCGCTGCCGGGTGGTGAGCGGCCCCTCCCGCAGAGTGGCGAGCGCGTCGACGGCGGCATCGTGCTCGTCGTCGCCGGCTGCAGCCATCGCGACCCGCAGCCGGTGCAGCACCATCGTGGTCCCGTCGGTGTCGTGGTGCAGCGACGTGTACCTGTCGCCGAACCGGCACAGCGCCCACGGCCCGAGGTCCGCCCGGTACGGCGTCTCAAGGAACACCTCGGCCAGCTCGACCCCGGCACGGACCGCGAACGCCAGCCCGTGCGTGGCGATCCAGCCGTCGGCGTGGGCGGCGCTGACCGTGCTGGACCAGTGCTGCGACGGCCCGACCGCGGTCATGGTGACCGCGGCGGCGCCGAGCGGCGTGCTGGCACCGCCGAGGCGCGCGACGCCGTGCGCGACGCCGTCAAGGGGCGCGACGCCGTGCGCGACGCCGTCGAGGTGCGCGACGCTGTGCATGGCGCTGTCGAGGTGCGCGACGCTGTCGAGGTGGGCCAGGCCGGCGTCGCGGATGTCGGCGGGGGTGGCGGGATGCGTCAGCGCGGCCCGCGGGTCGACATCGCCGGACAGGCTTGCCGCGACCGTCGCCGACCAGCCGGCAGCGGGCCGGTATGCGACCGGGAGCCCGCCGCGGCGTGGCAGGATGCTGCGCCGCCAGGACTCCGGAGTGACGTAGGTGTCCTCGGTCATGCGGTTGCTTCCTCCAGGTCACGGACGAGCTCGTAGGCGCCGATCGGGTCGAGGTCGGCGAGCGGCAATCGCGGCTGGTCGGGCCCGCCGGTGTGGTGGGGGCGCACCCAGGCGTCGGTGACGGTCTGGATCGAGTCGACGGAGACGTTGCCGTAGTGCAGGCCGGGGTCCAACTCGAGGACGGCGGTGCGGCTGCCGGGCAGGTCACGCGCGATCCAGCCCTGTTCGCCGTAGATGTGGCCGTCGGTGCGGCGCCAGGCGCCGCGGATCAGCCCGGCGAACCGGCCGCTGGGTGCCTTCACGCCGATGAACCTGGCAAGAACGTCACGGTCGCGTTCGTCGTCGGTGAGCCCGTGGCTGCCCCGCCCGAGCTGCGGGAACGGTTGCAGGATCTCGTAGTCGGCGAACAGCTCCGCCCACACGCCGAGCGTGGCACCAAGATGCAGCGGGTGTGCGACACCGACCAGGTCGCTGTCGAGCACCTCCACCGGCGCGTCGTCGACCCCGGCGAGGGTCCTGTCCTCGGCCACCCGCAACGCACCGCGCAGGACGCCAAAGGCGTCGAAGGCACCGCTCGCACCACAAGCACCAAACGCGCCGGACGCACCGAAGGCACCAGACGTATCGGAGGCACCGGACGTATCGGAGGCACCGGACGCACCGGACGCACCGGACGCGTCGAAGGTGGCCCACACGAGGCGCCGCGCGACGTGCCAGACGAGAGGGTGCCCGACGATCAGCCGGTGGAACTCGGCGCCGGTCCAGCGACGACCGAACACCATGGCCCGCTCGAACCGGGGGATCTGCTCGGCGGCGACGGTCCGCACGTCCTTCTTCAGCTGGGTGAAGCGTTTCGCGGTGGTGGGCGCCAGGGCCGGGTCGTCGCGGACGCCGGGCTTCGGCAGGTCCTTGCGCCGGGCGCCGGTCTCGTCGGCGACGAACGGTTTGAGCCGCTCGTCGAACCCGACCGTGAACCGGCGCGGCCCGAAGTCCAGCACGAGCGTGCCGGCGGCGTCGAGGCCGAGGTCGGGCACGAGCCGGTCGGCGAGCTGCTCCGGAGACAGGTCCAGCGCAGCGGCGACCTCGGCCAGGCGCTCCTCGGCGCGGGCCCGCACCGACGGCGTGCGGACCTTCGTGGTGAGGCGGTGCAGCTCGGTGAGGGCTCCCTCGGTGCCGATCCTCGCGAGGACGTCGACGGCAGTGGTGGCCCTGGCGAGGGCGCCCTCGGACGGCCAGGCGCGGATGTGCTCGGCGAGCCGTCGGGCGGTCTCGTCGTCGCCGAGGACCGCCTGCGCGTCGAGGACCCAGCCGGCCCGGGGCGCGCCCGCCTCGACCCACCGTTGCAGCAGTGACACCGCGAACCTGGCCAGGGACGCCGCCGTGCACGCCTCGCGGACGACGCTCAGGCCGGCGTATGGCTCAGCCGGACGAGACATGGCCAGCATCGTCAGCACGTGCCGGGCCGCGTCGGCCGGGAGCGTGCCGGCGCCGCCACGCAGCTCGATCGGGGTCAGCGCGGCCGGGTCGGCCCAGTCGGGCAGCGCCGGCGGCCGGGCCTGGGGCGCGTCGAGCGGGCCGGCGTCGAGCAGGTCCGTCACCGCGGTGGTGGCCTCGGCACCATAGCCACGGGCGGCGGCCTCGACCGCGTCGCGGCGGCCCAGGTCGGCGACGGCGCGCAACGCCTGCCCGGCGAGCCGGCGGGCCGCTCCCGCGCGGCCGAGCGCCGCGGGCACCAGGGCCCGGGCTGCGACCTCAGGATGCCGGCGCAGCCAGTCGACGGCGTGCTGGCGGGACGCTTGGCCGCCGTCCAGTCGCCGCGCAACGACGGCGGCGACCTCGGGCCCGGTGAACGGCATCAGCAGCGATGCCGCGCCCAGTTCAAGCATCAGTGGCAGCACCAGCACACCGAACCTCGCGACGAGCGCGGGCGACCAGCGCTCCCCGTCCCACCTTCGGCTGGGCCGCCAGCGGGCGGCGACCGGCCCGGCGAGGTCGATCGGGGCGTGCATGAAGAACCCGAAGGTGTCGAACCAGGAGCACGTGCCCGCATCGATGTCCCGGGCGAGCGCGGGCCAGTCGGACCGCAGCGGGCCCCACTGACCGACGGTGCCGGACCGGTGGAGCCATTCGTCGCGCTCCCCCGGCTGCCAGGCGATCCCGGGCTCGTCGGTGCAGCGCAGCCCTTTGATGACGACCGGTTTGCCGGCCGCGTGCCACGGGGGCGTGACGAGCAGCGCCGGCAGCGCCGGCGGCGGCGCGATGATGCGGCGGTCGAGGGTGTCGAGCGCGGCGGCGACCCGGGTGGCGGCGGCACCGCTCAGCGCCGGCAGCACCTCGGCGGCGACGTCACGGTGCGCGGCGACGTGGGCCCGCAGCCGCTCGGCGACGCCGCGCCGGGACGCGGCCGCCGCGAGGAGCCGCACCGCCCGCCGCGGGAACCGTCCGCTGGCCTCGGTGAGAGCGGCGGCGACATGGCGGGCTTCCGCCCGGTCCACGAGCACCTGGAACGCCTCGTCCGTCGGCATCGCGGCGATGATGGACAGCAGGGAGCGCTGGACGTCGGCCGACGACGTGACCCGGTCCAACCACTGCACGAACAGCGGCGCGGCGGCCACTCCGAGCCCGTCGGCGATCGTGTGCAGCAGCCCGGCGTCGGCCAGCAGCGCCCACGGCGGGTGCGCTCCGACGAGGGCCTCGACCTGCGCCACGGTGGTCACCGACGAGAGCATCAGCAGGATGCGCCAGTCGTCGCCGCCGAGGTGGCCGGCAACCTCCTCCTCGACCCAGGCGGTCTCGGTCGGTGCGAGGTACGCCGTCACGACCCGATGCGTCGCCGACCGCCCCCGCCACGACCCGAGCAACTCGACGAGCGACCGGTATTCCTCCTCGGGCGCGGCGGCGAGTGCGGCCCGCACCCTGGTCAGCACGGCGCCGGCGCCTTCCGAGCCGCGCACGCGGCGGACCACCGGCTCCCCCACCCGGGAACTGTTCCACTCGGCGCCATAGCCCAGGCCCTGCAGCTCCATCGCAGCCTCGACGGCGAAGCGCAGCCCGTGCTGGGCGACCCATCCGTCCGCGAACACCGCGGCCGCGGCCCGGCTGATGGTGTCGGGCGGGCCGGCATAAGCGGCGACGACCACGGCCGCACCGAGCGGGGTGTCACCGTCGAGGCCGGCGTCGCGGAGGTCGGCGGGGGTGGCGGGATGGGTGAACGACGTGCGCAGGCTGGGGCGTTTGGCAAGCAGTGTGGCGATGTCGGCGGCCCAGGTCGGGGCGGGGCTGAACCCGGCGGGTGCCCCGCCGCGCCGCGGCCTGATGGCTCGCAGCCAGGAGGACGGCACGACGAACGTGTCCTCGACCGTGCCCATGTGTCGCCTCCCCGTGACCCGGATCCGGATGGGCGTCACCATAGCGACGCCCCCCGACAATTTCGGTGGGGCGGCCTCACGCTGCAAGAACGCATTTGATCATGAAATTGAGCAAATGGGGAAAATCGGATCCCGGGAAAAGTGTCGGACCCTCCTGTTACACCTACAGACATGGGATTGCGAACCAGCCGCGGGGTGAGCGTCGACGAGGCGCTCCGGATGGTCCTGACGCTGCCCGAGGTGGAGCAGCGCGTGCACGGCAACCACCTCGGCTTCCGGGTGCGTGACCGCGGGTTCGCCTATCTGTGCGAGGACGACTGGACCATGCTGGTCAAGACGTCCCGTGAGGAGCAGGCGGCCCTGGTCGAGGACGATCCCCGGGCCTACAAGAAGGCACACGCGTCCGGCCGGGTCGGCTGGGTGCAGGTGCGCCTGCGCAAGGCGCACGAGGACGAGCTCTGTGACCTCATCACCGAGGCGTGGCGGATGACCGCCCCACGGCCGATCCTGGCCCGTCTGGATCTCGCTTTACGCTGACAGGTGGCGTGCGGCGCAGCGCCCGGCCCAACAGGCCGGGCTATCGCAGCGCGGACACCACCACGGTCACCAGACCCGCACTGAGCGCGGCGACGAAACAGGCCGCGAACACGATGCGCGCGGTGAGACGCGCCGCCGGGACCACACTGGCCATGATCTTCATGCGCCGCAGGAAACCACGGCGCCCTGAAGCCGGCCTGTGGTCCGCCTGAAGCGAACCCCGGCCTCGAGCCAACCGGCGGTCACCCTCAAGCAAACCCCGACCTCGAGCCAACCGGCG
>NZ_BONQ01000150.1 GCF_016862795.1 Dactylosporangium siamense
AAGCCAACCTGTTGGTGGCAGTCGCCCCCAGAGCCTGTGACAGCTGATCGTTGAGGTTCTTGGTGAGGGTAGATCCGCTTGGAGTGAATCCCGGTGTCGGTCCTTGGGGCTCGGTGGTTCGCGCAGCGTCCGGCCGCGCGGAATGGGAAACGTGGTGCCGGTCCGTGCCGTGTCAAGGAGCCGCCAAGCCAGGTCCGACCTCCAGGTAGTTGCAAGATCGTCGGTGTTGCCCACTTTGGTGATCGATGGGGTTCGTTCTACGACTGAACACGGTGTTGGAGCACCGACGACGACGCCCGGATCCGCGCCACGCGGCACTGCCCCGCAGGAGAAAGCGCGACCAGGTGTGCGGTCCACCTGGGGCGAACCGCTCAACCCGTGCGGGGCCCTGCCGATAGCGGCGGCTGTGGACGTGCGCGTGCTGGGGCAGATCGAGATCATCGACGGTGACGGCCGGCGGATGACCGGGGACGACCTGCCGCGGCGGGCCCGCCAGGTGCTGGGGGTGCTCGCCGCGCGGCACGACCGGGTCCAGTCCAAGGATGCCCTGGCCGACGCGGTCTGGGGCGCGGACCTGCCGGGCAACGCCACCGCGGCCCTGGAACATTACGTCTCGGTGCTGCGGCGCGCGTTGCAGCCGGGCGTGCCCACGTCCAGGTCGTTCATCGTGACCAGGGCCGGCGGATACGTGTTCGCCACCGACCGGGCCCGCCTCGACCTCGCCGAGTTGCGGGCCGCGGCGAAGATCGCCGAACGCCGCCCCGGGCAGCTCGACGTGCGGGAGCGGATCGTGGAGCTCGCGCCGGAGCTGCCGTTCGCCGAGGACGAGTACGCCGACTGGGCCGCACCCGCCCGCGCCGAGGTCAAGGCGGTCCTCGTCGCTGCGCTGCTCGACCTCGCCGAGCCCGCCGCCGCCGTGGACCCGGCCCGGGCGTTGCGCCTGGCGCGTGAGGCGACGGAGCTGGAGCCGTTCACCGAGCGTGGGTACCGCCTCGCCATGCTCGCCGGCGCCGGCCTGGGCCGGGCGGACGAGGTCGTTCGCTGGTTCGACCTGTGCCGCCGGGCCCTCGCCGACGACCTGGGCATCGCCCCGTCCGCCGACACGACGTCGCTGCGCGACCGGCTCCTGACCGAGCTGCACACCGCCGCGCCCGCCACCGGCGCGGGGGCCGGCTCGGGGGCCGCAGGCAGCCAGGACCGGCCGGCTGGCGAGCGTCGGCGTGGCGGCGACCGCCGCAAAGCGGACCGCCGCGCCTCCACCCAGGAAACCACCCAGCCCGAGACCGGCCGCAACGGAACCGCTGAGCCCGAGACCGCCGAGCCCGAGACCGCCCGGCCCGGAACCGCCCGGAACGCAACAGCCCAGCCGGAAACCGCCCGGCCCGGAACCGCCCGGCCCGGAACCGCCCGGAACGCAACAGCCCAGCCGGAGACCGGCCAGCCCGGAACCGCCCGGAACGCAACGGCCCAGCCGGAGACCGGCCAGCCCGAAATCGCACAGAACGGAACCGTGCGGAACGGTGTTGCGGGGCAGGAAGTGGCGCACGACGCCGGAGGCGTGGCGGGGGCGGTCGGGTTCGCCGAGCGGCGGCGGCTCGCGGTGGTCAGGGAGCCACTGCCGGGGCCTTTGGAGGTGTCCGCGCCGGTGGCGTTTGTCGGGCGAGGTGCCGAGCTCGCGGTGCTCGCCGACGGACCCGGTGTCATCCACGTCATCGGGCCGGCCGGCGCCGGGAAGTCGGCGCTGCTCGCGCGGTTGCGTGAGGAGGCGCCGCGGCGCGTCGGGCTCGGTCGGGGGCCCGGGCCCGGCGGTGCGCTTCGGCTCGGCTGGTTGCGCACGGCACTGCACCAGCTCGGCCGGCCCGCCGACCAGGCTCTCGACGCGGCCATGGGCGAGCGCCGTCCGTTGCGGCCCGCGGAGCTCGACGCGATCGCCGGCGACCTGCGCGGCTGCGTCATCGCCGTCGACGACGCCGAGCACCTCGACGCGGACTCCGTCAGCGAGCTGCGTTGGCTGCGGGAGCGCGGACCGCGGGTGGTGGTGTCGTACCGGTATCCGTCGGCGATCACCGACCGGCCGCTGCACGCGCTCGACGCGGACCTGGTGCTGCGGCTCGACCCGCTCGGCGAACGGGACCTGCCGGCCGACGTCCTCGCCGCCAGCGGTGGCATCCCGGCGCTCATCCTGCCGGGCGACGCCGCGATGGCCGGGGCCGTCGCGATGCACCTGGCCCGGCAGCGGACCCGGTGGATGCCGCCGGCCGCGTGGGAGATCCTGCGGTTGACCGCGGCGCTCGGCACGCTGCGGGTCGAGCAGCTCGCCGCGACCGGAGGCCTGGACCTTGACGAGGTCCTCGCCGCGGTCGACCGGCTCGTGCACGCGCACCTGCTCGTGGAGGGTCCGGGAGGCAGCGTCCGGCACCGCAGCGACCTGGTCAGGTCCGCGGTCGCGGCGCAGATCTCCGCGGCGCACGGGCATCACCTGCGCGACCGGCTCGCGACCGCGTAGCGGCGCGCGGGCTCGCACCGGCGCGACCAGCTCATCACCGCGTAGCGGCGCACGGGCACCGCCTGCGCGGCCGGCCCGCCACCCGGACCTACGCACGGGGCCGACGGCTGCGCGGCCGGCTCGTCACCGCGTCAGCGCTGGGCGGGAGTGGGGCGCGGAGCGAGGGCGGTCGATACCCGTACCAACGCCGAAACGCGACAACAGAACCTCGTTGCGTCACAGCCGGCCCAGGACGTATGTTGTTCTCAGATCGAGATTTACTCTATCTGAGAAGGACTCCTAGGGTGAACGACGCCGACTTCCTTGCCAGCTACGATCCGCACGCCTATCCGCCGGTGGCGGTGACCGTGGACATCGTGGCGTTCACGATCCGCAACAACGCGCTCAACGTGCTGCTGGTGCGCCGCGCCTGCCCACCCAGCGAGGGCATGTGGGCGCTGCCCGGCGGGTTCGTCGGCCAGTGGGAGGACCTGCCGACCGCGGCCGCGCGGGAGCTCGCCGAGGAGACCGGCGTCGCCACCGCGCACCGGCGGCTGCACCTGGAGCAGCTCGGCACCTACGGCACGCCCGACCGTGACCCGCGGATGCGGGTGTTCTCGGTGGCGTACGTGGCGTTCGCGCCCGACCTGCCCGACCCGGTCTCCGGCAGCGACGCCCGCGAGGCCGCCTGGGTGCCGATGGACGAGCGCCCCGCGGAGCTCGCGTTCGACCACAGCACGATCGTCGCCGACGGTCTCGAGCGGGCCAGGTCGAAGCTGGAGTACACGCCCCTCGCGACGAAGTTCGTCGGCGAGGAGTTCACGATCGCCGAGCTGCGCGCCGTGTACGAGACGGTGTGGGGCGAGTCGCTGCACGCCGGCAACTTCCACCGCAAGGTGCTGTCGGTCCCGGGCTTCGTGGAGAGCACCAACACGACCACCGAGCGCGGCGGCGCCCGCGGCGGCCCCCGGGCCAAGCTCTACCGCGCCGGCGACGCCCGGCTGCTGCACCCAGCCCTGCTCATGCCCAGCCGGGAGGAGACGGTCCGATGACCACCACTGCCGAGGCGATCGCGCTGATCGAGTCCGCGGGCGCGGACCTGTTCGACGGCGACGACCCGGCCGGCACGTATCGGCGGCTGGCCCGCCTCACCCACCCGGACACCGCCGGGCCGCAGGGTGCGGTCGCGTTCGCGAAGCTCGCCGACCTGTGGCGCAACCGGGGCACGATCCGCACCGCGGTCGGTGTCTACTCGACCGCGACCCTCGCCTTCGAGGGTGACCTGGCCAACCTGTACGCGGTGCCGGAAGGGCACCTGAAACTGGTCCGGGACCCGGCGTGCAACGACCTCATGGCGCGGGAGGCGACCGCGCTGCGCCAGATCGCCGAGCGGGGCGACCCGCGGTACCTGCCGTACGTGCCGCGCCTGGTCGACTCGTTCCGGCATCAGGACGGCGGCGTCAAACGGCGTGGCAACGTCCTCGGAACGACCACCCGCCAACTCAGCAGCCTCGCCGAGGTCGCGCGGCGCCGGCCGGGCGGGCTGGACCCGCGCGACGCGGCGTGGATGTGGCGGCGGCTGCTCGTCGCGCTCGGCCTCGCGCACCGCGCCGGTGTCGTGCACGGCGCGGTCCTGCCCGAGCACGTCCTCATCGAACCCGCCGACCACGGCGTGGTGCTCGTCGACTGGTGCTACAGCACCAGCGAGCCCGGCGACCGGATCCCCGCGATCGTGCCGCACCGCCGCGACCACTACCCGGCCGAGGTCCTCGCCCGCGAGACCCCCGGCCCGTACACCGACCTGGCCATGGCCGCCGGGCTCATGGCCGACCTGATGGGTGGGCAGGCACCGCAGGCGCTGCGGCGCTTCGCCGACGGCTGCCGGCTCACCTCGCCGCGGCAGCGGCCCGACGACGCCTGGAAGCTGCTGGGCGAGCTCGACGACCTGCTGCACCGGCTGTACGGCCCCCGCAAGTTCCGCCCCTTCAACCTCTAGAGCCCTGTAGAAGCCCTGTAGAAAGGGAAATCCCATGGGAAGTGGAATCTGGTCGACCGACGTCTACGACGCCGCCGACCGCTACCGCCGCTCGACCGGCGCCAGCGCGTTCGCCTACAGCGACTCCGGCGCCCGCACCGTCCACAGTGCACTCGACCCGAAGGGTGTGGACAAGAGGGAGAGCCGCGACTCGGACGAGCACCCCGACTCGGTCGCCATCGCCGTCATGTTCGACGTCACCGGCTCGATGGGTTCCGTGCCCCGGGTCCTGCAGCAGAAACTGCCGCAGTTGCTCGGTCTGCTCCTGCGCAAGGGCTACGTCAAGGGTCCGCAGATCCTGTTCGGGGCGATCGGCGACGCCACCTGTGACCGCGTGCCGCTGCAGGTCGGGCAGTTCGAGTCCGACAACCGCCTCGACGAGGACCTCGGCCGGTTCGTCCTCGAGGGCGGCGGCGGTGGCCAGATGACCGAGTCCTACGAGCTCGCGATGTACTTCATGGCCCGGCACACCAGCATCGACTGCTACTTCAAGCGCGGCAAGCGCGGGTACCTGTTCATCATCGGCGACGAGCAGGCGTACGGCCGGGTCAAGCCGGGCGAGGTCCGCGACGTCATCGGCGACAAGCTCGGCGAGCCGATCGGGCTGCGGGCGATGGTCGACGAGGTGCGCCGCATGTACGACACCTACTACATCCTGCCGGCCGGCTCCTCGTACGCGGGTAACACCGCCATCCTCGACTTCTGGAAGGACCTGCTGGGGCAGAACGTCATCGCCCTGGACGACCTCGACGCGGTCTGCGAGACGATCGCACTGACCGTCGGCCTCGGCGAGGACACCATCGACCTGGACGAGGGTCTCGAGGATCTGCGTGACGTCGGCTCGACCGCGACCGTCTCAGTGGGCAAGGCCCTCGCGCGGATCGGCGGCAACCGGGCGCCGCTCGCCACCGGCTCGGCGCCCGCGATGACCGGCACCACCGCCGTGGAACGGTTGTAGTCATGGGGCACGTCATCGTCGTGGACCTGGGATACGGGGACTGCGGCAAGGGGACCGTCGTCGACCACCTCTGCGCCACGCGTGACGTGCACACCGTGGTCCGCTTCAACGGGGGCGCCCAGGCCGCGCACACCGTCGTGCTCGGCGATGGACGCAAGCACACGTTCGCACAGTTCGGGTCGGGCACGTTCCGGCCCGGCGTGCGGACCCACCTGTCCCGGTTCATGGTGGTCGACCCCCTGGCCCTCGCGGCCGAGGCCGACCACCTCGTGGGCCTCGGCGTCCACGACGTCTGGGACCGGCTCACCGTCGACCGTGCCGCGCTGCTGTCCACGCCGTATCACCGCGAGGCCAACCGGGCCGCGGAGCTCGCCCGCGGTGCCGATCGTCATGGCTCATGCGGGATGGGCGTCGGGGCGGCCATGTCCTATGCGCTGTCCCATGTGGATGATGCGCCGCGGGTGTCGGACTGCCTCACCCCGTCGGTGTTGCGGGCGAAACTGTCGCGGCTCCGCGCCTTCCTGGGCGTCGACGGCCCGCCGGTGGACGCCTGCGTCGAGGCGTTCGTCGCCTTCGCCGCCACGGTGTCCATCGTGGACGGTCTGCGGATCGAGGGGCCGTGTGTCTTCGAGGGTGCGCAAGGTGTACTGCTGGACGAGTGGCACGGCTTCCACCCGTACACCACCTGGAGCACGACCACGTTCGCCAACGCCGAGGCGCTCCTGGGCGGCGAACCCGCCTACCGCCTCGGCGTGCTGCGCACCTTCACCACCCGCCACGGCGCCGGGCCGCTCGTCACGGAGGACCCGGCGCTGCGGATCACCGACCCGAACAACCCCACGAACCCGTGGCAGGGCGCGTTCCGGGTCGGTCACTTCGACGCCGTCGCGCACCGCTACGCCCTGGACGTCTGCGGCGGCGTCGACGGGCTCGCCCTCACCCACCTCGACACCGCGGCTTCGAACCCGGCCCTGCGGATGTGCGTCGACTATGACGGCACCGTGCCGACCCGGGGCGTCACCGGCGACCTGGACCGGCAGGAACGGCTGACCCACGCGATGCTGGCCAGCCGGCCGCGGCTGGTGCCGGTTTCCTCGGCTTCGTCCTGGCCCGCGGCGATCTCGGCGGAGCTGGCGACGCCCGTGGTGCTCGAGTCGTGGGGCCCGCGTTCGGAGGACAAGACGTCCACCGATTCGACCCCGTCCTCAACCCCTCAGCTGACATGCTGAAACGGCACCTCAGTCGCACCACAGGCGAACCTCAGACCGCTGTGTGACGCTGCAACCGCACAAGGCGGCCACGAGGGGGACACAGCATGGGATTCGATCGCGGCGCGTTGAACGCTGTCCTGCTCGCCACCACGGCGGGCCTCGCGATCGGCGGCGCGGTCGGGGTCGTCTCCCCCACGTTCGCGGAGGCCGGGCCGTCGGCGCCGCGCTCCCGCCCGCCGGCGACGGTGGTCACGGATGTCTCGGTGCTCGGCGTGGACCACATGGACATCACGGTCCGCTTCAGCAACACGGGTCGGGTGGTGCGGCATGTCGCTTCCACCGATGTCAGCGTGTCGGCGGGGGCCGTGGTCCTTCACCCTCGGTCGGGTGCCGCGGTCGATGTGCGGCCCGGGGCCACGGTGAGCTCGACGTTCACGTTTGACGCGCCGCCGGCGGGGGCGTCGCTGGTGCTCAGCGTTCCCGGTGAGGCGCTGGCGCTCTGACGTAGGGCTTGTGCACCAAGAGCCACACAAGCCCTACCGGATCACGAGAAGCATCAGGGCTGGAAGCGTTCCCGGCGCACCACCGGGCGCCGGCCCTTCAACGTGGTCCGGCGCAACGTGTCGATCACCTCGTCGACCGATCCCTCCGGCACCTCCACCAGCGAGAACCGGTCAGTGATCTCGATGGCGCCGATGTCACGCCCGCTCAGACTCGACTCGCCCGTGATCGCCCCGACCAGGTCCTGGGGGCGGATCCCCGCGGCCCGACCGGCGCCGACGAAGAGCCTGGTCATGCCGCCCGCCGGCACCCGCCGGCCGCTCGCCTCGCGACCGCGGCCACGGCCGTCGGCGTCACGGACCGCGACGCGACGGCCCGGGCCGGAGCGGTCGCCGGAGCCGGGGCGGTCGCCGTAAGAGCCGGCCTCACGGGGCGCCCGGAGGGTGATCTCGGGGATCTCCTCCTGGTCGCCGTCGCCGATGCCGGCCGCCTCGTGGGCGAGCTTGACCGCGGCGATGGCGATCTCCATCAGGTCGAACTCGTCGCTGAGGGTCTCCACGACGACACGGAACTGCGACAGGGAGGCGTCGTCGGCGACGAGGCTCTCGTGCAGGGCGGCGCGGGTCAGCTCGAGGCGGCGGGCGCGCAGGTCCGCGACCGTCGGGACCTTCTCGATGCTGATGCGCTGCTTGGTGACGCGCTCGATGGTCTTGAGCATGCGGTGCTCGCGGGGCTCGGCGAGGGTGATGGCCACGCCCTCGCGGCCGGCGCGGCCGACCCGGCCGATGCGGTGCACGTAGGACTCGGGGGCCGACGGGACGTCGTAGTTGACCACGTGGGTGAGGTGCTCGACGTCCAGGCCGCGGGCGGCGACGTCGGTGGCGACGAGCAGGTCGGCGGTGCCGTTGCGCAGGCGGGCCATGACCCGGTCGCGCTGCTCCTGGCCCATGCCGCCGTGCAGGGCCTCGGCGCGGTAGCCGCGGCCGTTGAGGGTCTCGGTGAGCTGGTCGACCTCGTCGCGGGTGCGGCAGAAGACGAGGGCGGCGCCGGGAGCCTCGACGTCCAGGACCCGGCCGAGGGCGGCGGGCTTGTGGGCGCGGGTGACGACATACGCGACCTGGCGGACCAGCGGCGCCTCGCCGGCGGCGGTGGGCTCGCGGCCGATCTGGATGCGGACCGGGTCGTTGAGGTGGCTGCGGGCCAGGCCGTCGATGCGGGGCGGCATCGTGGCGGAGAACAGCACCGTCTGGCGGTCCTCGGGGGTCTCCTGCAGGATCGCCTCGATGTCCTCGGCGAAGCCCATGTCGAGCATCTCGTCGGCCTCGTCGAGGACGACGACGCGCAGGTCGTGCAGGTGCAGCGTGCCACGGCTGATGTGATCGAGGGCGCGGCCCGGGGTGGCGACGACGACGTCGACGCCGTTTTCGAGCGCGCGCAGCTGGCGGCCGATGGGCTGGCCGCCGTAGATCGGCAGGACGCGGGTGCCGAGGTCCTTGCCGTAACGGTGGATCGCCTCGGACACCTGCACGGCCAGCTCGCGGGTGGGCACGAGGATGAGCGCCGACGGGTTGTCACCGCCCGGCGAGGGGATGGTCTGCAGCAGCGGCAGCGAGAACGCGGCCGTCTTGCCGGTGCCGGTGGCGGCCTGGCCGAGCAGGTCCCGGCCGGCGAGCATCGGCGGGATCGCCTCGCGCTGGATCGGGGTCGGCTCCTCGTAGCCGAGGGTGGTCAGAGCCTTGAGCAGTTCGTCCCGCAAGCCCAGTTCGGCGAAGCCGGTATCTTCATTGGTGCCTGCGGTCACGGTGGTGCTCCTCAATCGTGGCATTCGTGGCGTCTCTATCATCCCAGGCCCGGCCACCGGGCGCCGGGGCGGTGCGTCCGGATGTGATCTGCGACCAGCCCCGGGCGGTGCCGGTGCCAGGGCTGACTGGTACAACGAGCGGGTGGCCGACGACGACTGGCAGACCCAGCGAGCCCGTGCGGTGGCGCACCACGGCGCCGAGCTCGACCGGCGGCGCGCCGCGGAGGCCGAGCAGGCCACCGCACTCATCACCGCGTTCGTCGAGGACGCGAAAGCGCAGCAACTCCCGACGGAGTCGTTGCGGGCCCGCTCGTACAGCGGCCGGTCCTACCGTACGCCCCTGCACGGCTGGTACCTCAATAGTGACCGGACGATCGCGGTGGGTGATGATGGCCGGTACTACTCGCTGCTGGTGCCGCCGAGCGCGACCGGCTGGCTGGCCGGGGTGACGCCGCAGCCCGAAAGGCCCAGGCTGATCGTCGGCGAGGGCGCCCGCGACGGCGAGTCGATCCCCCTGGAGAAGCTCCTCGCGCAGCGCCTCAAAAAAGGATGAACGACGCCGGCACCTCGTCGGTGAGCCAGACGCCGTTGCCGGAAACGTAGAACGGGTGCCCGGCCCGGGCCATCTCGCCCGCCATGACGGTGAGGATCGCGACGGCGCCGCCACGGCGGGTGCCGACCCGGCGGGCGGTGTCCTCGTCGGGTGAGAGGTGCACGTGGTGCCGGCCGCCCCGGTTGAGCCCGGTCGCCCGGATCGACTCGACGGCCGCCGCGCCGGTGCCGTGGAAGAGCACCTCCGGCGGCTCCTGCGGGGTGAGGCCCAGCTCGACCGGGACCGAGTGACCCTGGTTCGCCCGGATCCGCTCGACCCCGTCGGGGCCGGTCTGCACCGCGAAGCGCTGCTTGTCGTTGCCGGCCACGACCTCGTCGAGGACGGGCCGGGCGATGCCCATGGCGGCCAGGAACGTCTCGACGGGCACCCAGCCGGCGGGGTCGAGGGTCAGGCCGACCCGCGCGGGGTCGTGGCGCAGCGCCTTCGACATCCGCTTACTGATCTTGACGACCTCGCGGTATTCCATAGCAGTCTCATTCTGCGAGCGGTGTCCAGCCATTTCCGGCGACAACCCGGTCCGGGCGCAGCAGCACCGTGCGCCGGCGGCCCATCCAGCGGCGCAGCGCACCGGTCGGGTCCAGCGACGGCGTCACCCACACGACCCGGGCCCTGCCGTGTTTCAGGAGAACGCCCGGGCGGCACAGCACCGCCCAACCGGGGCCCAGCACGTCGTCGAGGGGCACGTCGCGGCCTTCCCACACCACGGTCGGCTGGGGCGCGAGGGTCCCGGCGCGCCGCCCCCGGCCGACCTGCCGGAGCGGGGGGCTGGTGGAGCGCAGCGCCAGGCCCTTCAGCCCGGGCAGCCGCCACACCGCGCCGAGCACGACCCGCCGCACCGCCGCCGCCCGGTCCTGACCGCCGGTCATCGCCCAGCCCGCCACGATCGCGAGGCGGATCTGGGCCCTGGCATGTGGTTTTCGTTCGCGTTGGTACGAGTCCAGCAGGGCCGGGCTGCCCTCCGACAGCGTGGCGGCCAGCTTCCACGCCAGGTTGTGGGCGTCGCGCAGCCCGGCGCCGAGTCCCTGACCGATGAACGGCGGGGTCTGGTGCGCCGCGTCGCCGAGCAGGAAGACCCGGTCCCGCCGCCAGGTGAAGGCGATCCTGGCCCGGAACGTGTACTCCGCGGACCGCACCACCGTCACCTCGGCGCCGTCCAGCCACGGCGCGAGCAGCGCCGGCTCGTCGAGGCCGGGCTCGCCGTCGTGCAGGCGGAACTCCCACCGGTACCGGTGCCGCCCCAGCTGCATGAAGGTCGCCGCCCGGCGCGGGTCGCAGACCTGGTGGACGCCGCCCCACGCGGCCAGGTCGCGGTCGGTGACGCCGTCGACGACCAGCCACCGCTCCTCGAAGCCCAGGTCCTCGAGGGTGGCGCCGATGAGGGACCGGACCGTGCTGTTGGCGCCGTCGCAGCCGAGGACCGCGGACGCCGCGACCGTCCGCTCCCCGTCGGCGGCGGTGTAGGTGACCGAGGTGGAGGTGACCGCGGTGACGGTGACGCCGCCGCGGAACTCGATCAGCGGCAGCTCCGCGACCCGGTCCCGCAGCAGCCGCTCCAGGTCGGGCTGGTCGAACATGTTGGCCTGCGGCCAGCCGTGCGGCCCGGGGCCGGGGTCGCGGCGGAACTCGGCCATCACCCGGTGCCGGCCGTCCAGCAGCCGCAGCCCGAGACCCGGGCGGCTCACCTCGGCGAAGCGGGCCGCGATCCCGAGCTCCTGCAGGATCCGCATCACCTCGTCGTCGACGTGGACGGCGCGGGGCAGCGGATACGGCGTCGGGTAGCGGTCCAGCAGCAGGCACGGCACGCCGCGCTGGGCGAGCAGGATCGCGGAGGCGGCGCCGACCGGTCCCGCCCCCACGATCACCACTGGGTCCACGCGGCGACCCTACGTCATGTGCAGCGGGTCCCGTTGAGCGTGAACGCGGCCGGCGCGGTGTTCGTACCATTCCAGTTCGCGAGGAACCCGAACGAGACGGTGCCGCCAGCGGGGATGTTCGCCGTGTAGCTGACGCTGGTCGCGGTGACCGCCGCGCCGGACTGGGCGTAGGTGGCGCCCCACGCCTGGGTCAGGACCTGGCCGTTGGGGAAGCTCCAGGTCAAGGTCCAGCCGTTGATGGGTGTGGTACCGGCGTTCGTCACCTTCACCTCGCCCTGGAAGCCGCCGGGCCACTGGCCGACGTTTCCGTAGACGACCTTGCACCCGCCGGACGGCGGCGGCGGGGACGAGGAACGCGACGGCGACGGTGAGACCGAGCGCGACGGCGACGGCGACGACGAGGTCGGGGTCACGCCCCCGTAGACGGTCGCCTCCTTCGCGGTGGCCTTGATGCCGTTGGCGCCGTTGAAGATGCGCTCACCCCAGCTGGTGAGCTGCGCGGGGTTGAAGCCGGTGGCCATGTCGAGGTATTCGACGCCGCCGCCGTTGCCGCTCCACGACCAGCCGAGGTAGCCGATCTTCAGCGACTGCGCGGTCGCCATGATGGTGTCCTCGTCGGGGTTGCCGTCGGAGTGGTTGAAGCCGAACTCGCCGACCACGATCGGCAGCTTCGCGGCGACGAACCGGTTGAGGTAGTCGTTGATCTCCGCGGCGGTGTCGAAGACGCCGTACATGTGGATCGAGAACACGGTGTTCTTCAGCGGGTCGGCGGCGAAGACGGTCGCCGCGTTGTCGCGCATGGTGAACGACCAGTCCTGGCCCCAGTTCGGCGCGTCGATCATGATGGTGTGCTCGAAGCCGTTGCTGCGCAGGCGTTTGATCGCGTTGGCGCTGTCCGTGGCCCAGTTCGCGACGCTGGCCGCGTTGTTGCCGTAGGGCTCGTTGCCGACGTTCACGATGATGTACTTCTCCTGGCCGACGAGCGCGCTCTTGACGCTCAGCCAGTAGTCGACCGCCCGGTCGAGGGTGATCGCGCCGCTCTGCTCGCCGTAGCCGGTGGTGTCGTGCGCCTCCAGGACGCAGATGAGCCGGTTGGCCTTGCACAGCGACACGACGTTGGCGACGTCGGCGGTGTCGTTCTTGGTCCACCGGTCGCCGGTGGCGAGCACGACCCGCACGGCGTTGGCGCCGAGGGCCTTGACGTTGGCGAAGGTGCTGGTCTGCGTCGGATACCAGGTGTGCGCGTGGCTGACGCCGCGCATGACGAACTCGGCGCCGTTGGCGTCGTAGAGCCTGCCGTTGCTGACGGTGAAGCCGGTCGCCGCCTGCGCCGGCTGCACGGCGACGAGCACCGCCGCCACCGCCGCCAGCACCGCCGCCGCGGCGAGGGTGATCCGGGTTCTCATGATGTTGCCTCCCTAAGGGTCGGCGGCAACATATGAAGCGCTTCAGTAGGCCGTCAACGATGTCAGGTCCGGGGCGCAGGTCGGCGGCGTGAGCGGTGTGAAACTTCCAGCGCCGGGTAGCTGCGGCCCCGTACCACACGGATCGCACCCAGGCAGGAGAAGTAGATGGCCATCGACAACCCGTCCGACCTGTTCCTCTACGAGCTGTCCGGCATGTACGACGCCGAACGCAAGAGCAACCACCTCGTGGGCGAGATGCTGAACCAGGCCGAGCACAGCCCCCTGGCGCAGATCCTGCGCGCCCAGCAGCAGCAGGGGCAGCAGAAGATCCAGAACATCGAGACGTGCTTCGCGATGATGGAGATGGAGCCGGCGGAGGTGCCGTGCGCGACCCTCGACGGGATGCGGGCGGAGTTCCACGCGTTCACCGGGCAGCGGCCCTCCATCGAGGCGATGGAGATCTACGCCGTGGACGCGGAGACCAAGCTGGCCCACTACGGCATCGCCGGCTACCGCGGGCTGATCGACAAGGCCCTGCTCATGGGCGAGATGCAGTGCGCGCAGATCCTGCAGACCAACCTGGTGCAGAAGCAGGAGAACGCCGGCACGTTCGAGCGGATCAGCCACGAGCTGGGGCAGCGCGTGGCGATGAGCGTGTGAGGCAGCCGGAGGAGGCCCCGACATCGGGCCTCCTCCGGTCCCACACTCAGCCGCCGAGAGACGCGGCCGCCGAGGCGATCGCCGAGGCGAAGGTGCTCACCTGGGAGTAGACGCCCGGGTAGTTCGGGCGGGCACAGCCGTTGCCCCAGCTGACGATGCCGACCTGGATCCAGGCGTTGGCCGCGTCGCGGCGGAACATCGGGCCGCCCGAGTCACCCTGGCAGGTGTCGGTGCCGCCGGCCGCGTACCCGGCGCAGATCTCGTCGTTCGGGATCAGGTCGGGATACGAGTTGTCGCAGGTGGAGTCCGCCACGTACGGCACGGTCGCCTTGAGCAGGTAGCGCTGCTGTGCGCCACCCTCCCGCGCCGCGCCCCATCCGGAGACGGTGAAGGTGCCGGTGTTGTACGTGGTGTTCGTCGCGATCGGCAGCGTGGCCAGGCCGCTGACGGGCGAGGCGAGCCGGATCAGTGCCCAGTCCTTGCCGTTGCCGTTGTACCCGGGCGCCCGGTACACATAGTTCGACCGGACCTGGATCCGGCTGGACGACTGGAGGTCGACCACGCCGAGCGTCGCGGTGATGCTGGTGTTGGTGCCGGTGCCGTTGACGCAGTGCGCCGCGGTCAGGACCAGCCGCGGGCTGTAGAGCGCACCACCGCAGCCCATCGACAGGCGCACCATGAACGGGAACTCGCCCTGCGCCGCGCGGGTGCCGCCGACGACGTCCTGCTGGGCGTGCGCCACGCCCGGCAGGACCCCGAGCACGGCGATGACGGCGGTCAGGACCGCCAGGAGCCTACGTACCATCCGAGAGCCTCCCCAACGAGTTGGATGATGGGGAGGATGATATCCATCGATTCGATACCTATGGATATATCGTCCGACTCATACTGCCGACCACGATGCTGGTCTCGGTCTCCGGGTCGGTGACGGTGCGCGGCTCGAGCCCGGCGGCACGCAGGATCCCGTGCGCGACGTCCAGTTGCCCGTCGCCGGCCTCGGTCAGCAGGTGCCCACCGGGCGCCATCCAGTCCGGTGCCCGCGCCGCGACCCGCCGAAGCACCCGCAGCCCGTCGTCGCCGCCGTCCAGTGCCGCGCGCCGCTCGTGCACCCGGAACTCCTCGGGCAGGAACGCGATCTGGGCGGTCGGCACGTAGGGCACGTTCGCCAGGAGGACGTCGACCCGGCCGCGCAGGTCCTCCGGCAACGCGTCGAACAGGTCGCCCTCGTACACCTCGACACCCTTGAGATTCCGGCGCGCGCAGGCGACCGCGACCGGGTCGATGTCGGCCGCCACCAGACGGACTTCTGGCACACCGCGCACGGCGGTGGCACCGAGGGCGCCGGTGCCGCAGCACAGGTCGAGCACCGTCTGTCCACTGTGGAGCAGTTCGTGGGCGGTGGTGGCGAGGAGTTCGGTACGGTGCCGCGGGATGAACACGCCGTCGGCGATGGCGAACCGCTCCCCCGCGAACATCGCCCACCCGACGAGGTATTCGAGCGGATGCCCCGCGACGCGCCGCTCCACGAGCCCGTCGAGGGCCGCAGCGTCACCGGCGGCGGCCTCGATGAGCAGCGCCGCCTCGTCCTCGGCGAACACGCATCCGGCGGCCCGCAACCGCTCGATCAACCGCTCGATCACAGTGAGCACGCCGCACTGTAGCCCGCGTTAGGCTGATGTGTGCGCGCTGTCATGCTGTCCGGCCCCGGTCCGGTCGAGAATCTGCAGGTCGTCGAGGTGCCCACGCCGGAGCCGCCGCCGGGCTGGGTGCGGATCCGGGTGAAGGCGGCCGGGCTCAACCGCTCCGAGCTGCACACCCGCCTCGGCTACGCCGACGGCGTCGTCTTCCCCCGCGTCCCGGGCATCGAGGCGACCGGCGTCGTCGACGACCCCAACGGCACCGACCTCACCCCCGGTCAGCAGGTCGCCACGATGATGGGCGGCATGGGCCGCACCTTCGACGGCGGCTACGCGCAGTACACCGCGGTGCCCCGTGACCAGATCATCCCGTTCGTGTCCGAACTGCCGTGGGAGGCGATCGGGGCGGTGCCGGAGACGCTGCAGACGGCGTACGGCTCGCTCACCACCGGCCTGGACCTGCGGGCCGGGCAGACCCTGCTGATCCGCGGCGGCACGTCGTCGGTCGGCCTGGCCGCGGCGGCCCTGGCCCGCGACCTCGGCGCCACCGTGCTGTCCACGACCCGTTCGCCGGACCGGTTCGCGGCGCTGTCGGCCGTCGGCGTCACCCACCCGTTGGTCGACGACGGCTCGGTCGCGGCGCAGGTGCGCGCCCTGTACTCAACTGGCGTCGACGCGGCCCTCGAACTCGTCGGCACGCCCACACTGCCGGACACCCTCGCCGCGACCCGAATCCATGGCACGGTCTGCTTCACCGGCATGCTGTCCAACGAGTGGCTGGTCCACGACTTCTACCCGATCGGCTACCTGCCCACCGGGGTGCGCCTGACCGCGTACGGCGGCGACGCCAGCGACCTGCCGGCCGCGGTCCTGCAGCGCTACCTGGACCGGATCGCCGCCGGTGAGGTGACGCTCGGCCCGGTCCACACGTATCCCCTCGACGACATCCGCGCCGCGCACACCGACCTGGAGCTCGGCACGAAGGTCGGCAAACTGGTGGTGCTGCCGTGACCGCCGGCTTCGAGCAACTCGTCGCGGATGCCCTCGCCGCGCCCGTCGAGGGCTGGGATTTCGCCTGGCTGGTGGGGCGCTCGCAGGGCGGCCAGCCGTCGTGGTCGTACCGCGACCTCGCCCGCTCGCAGTTGGACCGCGCCTCGTCGCTGCTGGACGTCGACACCGGCGGCGGTGAGCTGCTGTCCGACCTGGCGCCGCTGCCCGCGCACGCCGTGGCGAGCGAGGCGTGGGCGCCCAACGTCAAGGTCGCCGCGGACCGGCTCGCCCCGCTCGGGGTGATCGTCCGGCAGTCCACGGGTCCGCTGCCGGCGGACGACGATGAGTTCGACCTGGTGCTGAACCGGCACGGCGCGTGCGACGCTGTTGAGCTGGCCCGGGTCCTGCGGCCCGGCGGGATGCTGCTCACCCAGCAGGTCGGCAGCGACGACTGCGCCTCGCTGAACACCGCGCTCGGCGCGCCGCCGGCGTACCCGGCGGGCAGCTGGGACGCCGCTGTCGCCGGCGCGGCCCTGACCGCGGCCGGGTTCACCCTGGTGGAGGTCCGCGAGGAGCACCCGGAGCTGACGTTCACCGACGTCGGCGCCCTGGTGTTCCAGCTGCGGATGGTGCCGTGGCAGGTGCCCGACTTCACCGTCGCCCGTTACGACGAGGCGCTGCGCCGCCTGCACGCTCTTGGCCCGATCGTCACGCACGCGCACCGGTTCCTGATCCTGGCGTCGCGGTAGCCGTGGAGTATCCGGACCTGTCGCCGTACGAGTACCACCCGTTCCCGCTCGACATGCATCACTTCTACGCCCCGACGGGGTGGTAGACACCGCCCCTTCGATGGTCCTGCACTCCATCGAGGCGCACGGCTACCGGCCGCCGGAGGCGTTCCTGGCGGCGCTGCCGACGTTCGTCGACCCGAGCCTGGGGCTGGCGCGCCGAACGCCTCGCCACGGTCATGCTGGACCCGTCGGCGGACCTGGACCTCCGCCTCGCCGGCCTCGACGACCTCGTCACGTGGAAGCACCCGAAGGCCTACGAGGCGCTGCTGGCCGGGGCCCGGGACCCGGGATTCGACGGCATCGGCCACGAGTTCGGCTACCGCCTCGCGCAGTTCCAGCCGTACGACTTCGCCGCGGGCCTCCTTGCCGAGCCGCTTCCCGAGTCTGTCTGGCCGGGCATCGACGAATGGAACCACGGCTGACGCTCCGGCGTGTAGGAGTGTGACGATTCGTAGAAGGACACTCCTCGCGGCCACCGCAACCGCCACCGGCGCTGCTGCCCTGTTGCCGGGGCGCGCCGTCGCGGCCGCCACCGCCGACCTCACCGTGCACGCCGTCGGCCGGGACGGCGCACCCTCGCCGGCGTTCGTCGAGGTGATCCGGACCGACCGACCGGCCGAACCGGTCGGGCTCCCCTTCTCCGGGACGGTCCGCGTGCCCCTGGAACGCGGCACGTACCTGGTCTCCGTCGAGGTGCAGGGATCCGGCGAACGGACCTGGCTGCTCCAACCCTCGCTGCGGGTCGACGGGCCTGTCGTGGTGACCGCCGACGCGCGCGCCGGCCGGCCGGTCGCGATCGCCGTGCCGCGCGCCGACGCCCGGCCCGAGCTGCTCGAGGTCCGGTACCGGATGCCGGTCCAGGGCGGCGACACCTACGAGAACGGTTTCGCGGTCAGGGGCGACCTGCACGGCGTGTACTTCGGCCCGCTCGGCCCTTCACTGGCGGCCGACGGGTTCCGGGTCATGGTCGCGGTCACCATGGCCGCCACCGGCGTCTCGTATCTGCTCGGTTGGATGGTGTACGGCCAGCTGCCCGCCGGCCTGTCCCGGGTGTTGACCACCGGGCACCTCGCGACCGTCGAAAACGGTTACGGGGCCAGGGTTCACGGTGGGCAGGGCACCACCTACAGCCGGCCGGCGATGCCGGGCGGCGGGGGCGTCTTCGCCGCGGGGCTGCCGCTCGGGCCGCTGCCCGCTTCGCGGGTCGAGCACTACAACGTGGACGCGGGAGGTATCACGTGGCGCACGTCGTTCGAGGAGCTGACCGCCTTTGCCATCGCACCGCCGACGAAAAGCTCGAACACGGCGCTGGTTGAGGACGGCCCGACCGTCACGCTGGCCGGCCCGCCGGTCGGGTTCCGGGCGCCGCTGCGCACCACCGCGGCCTGGAACACCGGCGTCGCCGGGCCGAGCCTCGCGGCGCAGGAGCTGCCCGAGCAGTGGGTGTCGCGCAACGGTGACACGCTCGTCGTCGCGCCCCGGCTGCACGGCGACGGCGCCGGGCATCCCGGGCTGGCCGCCTACGGCTCGGCGCGCACTGCCCTGTACCGCGACGGGGTCCTCATCCACGAAACCGATACCGCCGATGGCGTCTTCACCGTGCCGCCATCACCCGGCCGGTACCGCCTGGAAGTGCGGGCCGAGCCGGTCGCCTTCGGCACGGTCGTCCAGGTGGCGTGGACGTTCCGGTCCGAACATGTCCCGGGCCCGGACTGGCGGCGGGTGCCGCTGCGGGCCGTGTCGTTCGACCCGGCGCTGCGCGCCGACGGCACCGCGCCGGCCGGGCGGGTGTTCCGCTTCCCGTTCCGGATGACGACCCAGGCGGCCACCGCCGTCCGGCCGGCCGTCGAGGTGTCCTACGACGACGGCCGCACCTGGTTCCCGGCGGTCGTGACCGACACCCATGTCGCGGTCGCGCACCCTTCGGGCAAGGGCTGGGTGACGCTGCGGGCCACGGCTGCGGATTTCGAGCAGGTGGTGCTGCGGGCGTATCCGTTCGGGCCCTGACTTTTGCAACCGGACAACCCCTTGTGCGCAACGGATCTACACCTCACGCTATGTGCTCACACAAGCACGGAGAGTGTCATCCGTTTGGTCGGCCCGCAATGGAGCGGGCCGGGATGGGGGTACGGCGACATGCACACATGGGTGAAGCGGAGCCTGGTCACCGCGGGGATCGCGGGCGGGATGTGGCTGCTCTGGGCCACTCCGGCGACGGCGTCCGAGATCGACCTGCGACTCCTCGACGGCGGGTCAGCGCCCACGGGCAACGTCCTGTCCGTGACCGTCGGCCCCGTCTCGGCCAACGTCGGCGTGGGCGGCGCGCAGGGCACGGCCCCGCAGCTCGCGGCAACGGTGAACGTGGGCGGCTCGGGCTCGGGCGGCGGCTCGGGCGCGAGCGGTGGCTCGGGCGCGAGCGGTGGCTCGGGCGCGAGCGGTGGCTCGGGCGCGAGCGGTGGCTCGGGCGCGAGCAGCAACGCCGGATCGACTGCCAACGCGGTGGTCAGCGTCGGCGGCGCGACCGGCGGCACGACATCGAAAACGGTCGCGGCCGCCGACGTGTCGGTGGCGAACGTCCCGGCGAGCGTCAGCGTGGTGCTCGGCAAACCGGCCGCCACCACAGGCTCGGTCGGATCCACGGGCGCCACGGTGCGCATCGGTGGAGCGCAATCGATTACGGCCGACGTTCAGGTCGGGGTGGGCACATCCACCAGCGTCGGCGCCACGGTCACGGTGGGCAGCACGGGCGGAACCAGCACGGGCGGAACCAGCACGGGCGCCGTGGTCACGGTGGGCAGCGCGACCGGAAGCGGAGCCGGCGCGGGCGGGACCGGTACAGGCGCCACGGTCACGGTGGGCAGCGCGAGCGGAAGTGGCACGGCGAGCGGCACCGGTACAACCGGAAATGGCGGAACGAACGCCACGAATGGCACCGGAGCGCCGGCGGGGAGCGCCGGGAACCCCCTCGTCCTCATCAATGGCGAGGTCCCCGTCTTCGCCGCCGTCGATGACCGCGCCGGCGCCGGGGCGCTCGCGGTGACCGGGGCGCCGCTCGCCGCCGTGGCGATGTTCGGGCTGCTACTCGTGGCGCTCGGCGGCGCGCTCGTCCGGCGCCGCCGCCGGCACGGCTGAGCCCGCAGCGTCGCCGCTACGGGCCTTGACCACGAACGGCAGGGCGCAGGCGGACACCGCGAAGGAGACGAGGAACGAGGCCGGGTAGCCCCACAGGTCGGCGACCCGGCCGAGCGCCAAGCGGGTCCAGCAGACCACCGGAGCAGGGCGTTCAATTCCGGTCGCCGGCCGCGTCAGCTGGAGGGCAGAATTCAGTCAGATTTGATCACGACGGTGTTCGTGTGATCGTCAACCGGGATATTCCGTAGAATCCACGTCATATTACCCGGGCAGGAGAATTAAATGCACGAGGGCGAATGGCTTGAACGATATTTGACGGAAGAGGAGGTGCTTCGACTGGAAGGCGTCACGGTTTCAGTTTCCGCAGGTCGCACCCTCGGGATGGTGACACTGCTGGCAGGTTGGCGTGCTCATGTGCTCCGCATCGAGAGAGAGCTAGAGCTGCCCGATTCCGACAGGACGGTCTGGGGCATGTACGACTTGATCGCCGCATACTCCCTCAGAAGCTTCATTGCCCATGGAGTAGAGATTTCCAGGTCGAATTCCCTGGACGGCTTTTTGCGGGCGCTTGATGGCGTGGACGCCGTGTTGAGAAGCTACACCGAAACCGATGAGTCCATGGCTGTGCGCCGCATTGATGGAGGCGGAAGGCCGGGTGGCGAGTGGTGGTGGGACCTAGTCCCGCGCACTGGGCCGATCCGTCGAGAAGCGGAACAATCGAAGCCGAAGAAGTGAAACCGCTTGCCTCTTCCTGCCGTCGACACCAACCGGCCTCGTGAACTGATCAGACACGACCTCACCGCCGAGCATCCGAACCAGCCGTGGGTCGCGGACCCGACCGACGTGCGCACCGGTTTCGGCTGGGTGCACGCCGCGTTCGTCCTGCACGTGTGTTCCCGGCTGATCGTCGGCAGGCAGGTGTCCCATCTCAAGCGGAATTGGCGGAGCATGCTAATGCCAGAACCCGTCGTTCGGGTACCAGTAGACCAGCTCAGGCAGGTGTTCGAGCTGCTCATTGACCATGTTGCCAGGAATTCGGGAACAGGACTGACAGTATCAAGGGATTATTTTTGGTCGATACCGGCGTCCGAGCGATACGACGTCTACGCCGTGCCTGGGGAGTTCACGATCGGCCGGGTTTCCGAGTCTTTGGCAAATCTTCAAGGAATGCTTGAGGACGAGTCAAAAGCTCTTGGTTACGGACTCGTCTGGCTTGCGGACGTCTTGCGGGCAATCGGCGATGAAGCCGTGGGATGACAGCATTCCGAGTGAACCGCAGATTGCTGAGCCTCGGTTGCCCGGCGTCGTGGACATGAGTCCTGCAAGAACAGTTTCGCCGCTGGGACGCTGGTCCTGCTCGGCCGACGGCACGAGCAAACCGATCCAGACCAGCGTGCGCGTGCTGGACCGCACCAGCACCGCAACCAGGTACAACCTCACCCACACGTACTATGTACTCGCAGGTCGGACTCCCGTCCTCGTCCACCACACGGGATGCACGCCGCTGCCGCAGGACGCACTGGGTGAGGCCTTCAATCTTGCCAATACGCCCGACAACCTGGGGCATGCCATTGATCCCGCGAAACACGGACTTGAAGACATTGTGCAGGCCGCCGGAGGACGCTCTGAGGCGATGCGAGATATTGAGGTTCAACGAGTGATCTACGATCAGACGATAACCATTCGAGGTGAAATGGTCGACGGCGTTCCACGAACAGGTACAGCCTTGACTCATCGAGATTCCCGGGTGCACGGTGACGACCGCGAATGCTGATCCGGACTGGGCTGCCCCCCGTCGCCCGCTCACGCCCTTGGAGCGTCAAGTCATCACCGCCGTCCTGTCTGATGACTGTCCAAGCGTGAGTGAGCTGAGACGCCAGCTTGCCGCTGCGCAGGTATCGAACACATGGCCTCCATCTGGCTCGCCAAGTATTGATCTGTACGTGCCTTCGGCCGTACCGGCGGCGCCATTAGACGACGGCGCTCTCCCGATGAACGCTTACGTCTACGATGCGGATCAGAATTATCTTGGCGAGCTGATCGTCTGGATATCTGATGGGAGGCTCTCGGCAATCGAATATGCGTGGGTTACGGACCACATGCCGAACTCATTGCCGGCCGCCGAGCTCGTGAGAGTCGGCCGGCGGTGAGATTGCATTCGTTGCCCGCGCGTTCAAATTCGAGTTGCCAAGAGCAGTACACATTCCAGGTTCAGGCGGATCAGGACCGCCAATCCGGGAGGGCGGCGGACTTTCTACAAGGGCGGGCAGGAAGAAAGATGATCTCAAGATTGGGCGGGGTGAGGACTGATGCCAGAGGTTGATTTGGTTGCAGATCGCAACGCATATCTAGCTGTCCGGTCTCATTGTGCAGCCGTCTTCGATCTTGATGCCAGGTTGCCTGACCAAGTGTTCAGAAGGGGCTTGAGCGGCGCTCTGTTCTGCGAGTTTGATGCTGTACTCGCCCCGGATCTCTGGCCAGCACTTCGCGCGATGGCCCGATGGCATGGCGACACGCAGGTTGAGCTTCTGGTTCTGGAACCGGACTCCGATGCATTCTATCTCCCGGAGTATCGGATTCACCCGGCAATGTCCTTATCTGTCGAAGCCGGCGCGGACGATTACTGGGGGGCGATCGGCTTTGAGCCGGGCGGCGACGTCATGGGGTCCATCTCGATCTCCGCGAACGTCATTGCCGTGACGGGGCCTTCAGGGAGATGGGGTTGCTGGGGTGAACGCGATCCCGAGGTTGCGGTCTTCCAGGGATTCCCGAATGCGGCCGCCCGAAAGGATTGGTGCGCGCAGTTCGGTCCGTTCTTGGATGCATCGGGCGCGCTGGAATCGTATCTCCCGTTGTCCTTTGCGGGTCGAGCAGTTCCGGTTGAGTATGCCGCCACCCTAACCGCAAACTACGGCACTTCGGAAGGAACTCCGCAGGACGGAGGTCTTGGGTGATGGTGGGTGGCGGCATTTCTCGGAGTGGGACCGCAGGCGTAATCAGTGACTGAGCAGCTGAACGATAGGTCGGCTGACGGAACCTGTTTCGGAATGCTCTCGATCGGGAGTGTTCTGCGCTACCCGGGGTGGGCTTTGGGTGGCGCGGAGTTTTGAGTGCGGCCTTTCTTTCGGTCCATCGAGAGAGCGAAGCCCACTGGGCCCGCGACGTCACCTACGCCGAAGACCGCACCGGCACCGGACCCCAGAGTCATGGCATCGCCTGACGACTTTGCCGAGACCCTGGCCCAGGAATCACCCGCGCTCAGTAGCGTGCTTGTCCGGCGCCGGCGCTCGGGCAGATCGCGTTGGACGAACTGGGGATCACCGCTGCGTGGGACTGTTTCACGAAGGGCGATATTGGCGGGTGTGTGGAGACCGCGCTCACGGTGGCCACGTCGTTCTTCGGTGGGCTGTTGGGCAAGCTCGTGGCGAAGTACGGGTGACGGATCAAGGCGGGGTTGAAGGTCGCCGACCGGATCCGCAAACTTCTCGGCGACCTGATCGACGGGGTCCAGACCTGGCTGAAGGAATCCAAACTCGCGAGACTGTTCGCCAAGTCCTGCAAGAACAGTTTCGCCGCCGGGACGCTGGTCCTGCTCGCCGACGGCACCAGCAAACCGATCCAGACCCTGGCAATCGGCGACTGGGTCATCGCCACCGACCCGGACGCCGGCCACACCACGCCACGCGAGATCACCTACCTGCACGTCAACACCGACGAACAGTTCACCGACCTGACCGTCGCCGTAGACGGTCGGCCGGCCGCCGTCATCCACACCACTCAGGAACACCCGTTCTACAGCGTCACCGATCACACTTGGACCTTCGCCGGGGACCTCAGCCCGGGCGAGCAGCTCTACACCGCAGACGGCACCACCGTGCGTGTGCTGGACCGCACCAACTTCACCAGCACCGCAACCATGTACAACCTCACAGTTGACACCACCCACACGTACTATGTGCTTGCCGGCAACATCCCAGTTCTCGTCCACAACACGTGTGGTCCGAATGCGGCGAGTAGCTGTGGGAAAATTGCGGAGGGGCTTGGATACTCAGTCCGGGAGATCAAGGACGCAATTCATGCCGTCAAGCTTAAAGGGATGCCCCGCGACGGCGCGCAACGCAACCCCGATGTCGTTGTCGACCTCAAACTGGTGAGGTGTACGTCAAGCTGCCCGACGAAAGTCCGAGCAGCGACTCAATCGGCAATGTTTTCGACCATCTACGGGAGCGCTAATGAATGGCGAGACATGGGCGCGAGTGAGCTTGCGAATTGTGAGCCCAAGCTTGACTATCCAGGAGATTGACCAGCTCCTGAGTAGGACGAGTTCGGCTAGGCAAGGCAATCTGTGGGCAGTAGACCTAACCGCGGACAGTGCCGTTGCATTGAATGAGCAGCTCCAGATTGCGAAGGACTATCTTCAGAGCAAAGCGGGGGTCCTGGAGGAAATGACCGATAGTGAAGTCAATCTCAGTATTGGCTGGACGCCGCGAAGCCCTCAGGATGGAATTGTCATGGATGCGGAGATGATAGCGTTGATGTCCAGGATTCGGTGCTATGTCTTGCTAGATACGTACCTCGATTGACCAGCTTCCGGCCGGCTCACCAGCAGCAAAATCGAGACCGAGAACGCCGCCAGCCCCGGCGCGTGGATTGAGCGGCTCACTGAGGGTTACGGCTACGACGAGGCCGGCAACGTCGAGTACATCGCCGAGACCCTCGGTACGTCGGTGGTGTCCAATCAGTGCTTTAACCACGCTCTCAGTGGTTTTGACGATTATTGGAATGGACTGAGTTGACTTCGGCGGCAAGCGACTCCGATGGCCGTATCTCTGTCGACGAGCTGCAATTGTCGGCAATTGAGATCGACCTGCTGCGGGCTGGCCTCTTGCAATGGGGTGGCCCTGCGAATGCTCCGAACGAGTTTGCGGTGGCCATGGGCTTTAGTGATGCCACCAGCATGGTGTCAGACTGCATGCAGATACGGCGTTCGCTAGGGGTAGATGGAGCATTGACTCCACGCGATTGGACGCGGGCGCTGCTCGCGCTCGAGCTCGCCTTCGCCAGCGATCTTGTCGGCGCCGGGTATGAGTGGTCGACGACCACCGGTTTGTCGGATGAAGGTACGGTGCAGAGTTTACGATCGGTTCAGCGGAAGCTGGCGGGCATCGTATTTCCAGCTATGCGCGGCGGAGCGCTGAGACCGGCACGGGACGGCGCTGTGGAGTAGGGTGCCGAACTTCGCATGATCACGGAACCGGGCCGGGAAGCCCCGCCCGAAGTTCCGTGATCACGGGCGGAAGTCACGGTGAGCGAAAGCGCCGGTGTCAGCAGCTACATCTACGACGCCAGCGCCTAAATCAGCTCCAAAGTGAGGTTTTCGACGAGTTTGGTGGTAAGGCTAACCTTCCATGCAACGCGCGGAATCCCGCGATGTACAAGCTTTTTGGAACAGGTCCTGGCGGCAAATGCGGTTGAGGTGGGTTGAATTGGCGAAAAGGCCATCAAGTGAGTGGCGCGAAGGTATAGCCGAGGAGGCCCGACTTGTTGCTTCAGGTGCTCTGGAGCAGGACTTCGCTGTCACGGCGAAGTTGTTTCCGCCTGACCTGCTTCAGCGATTTGATGACGTCTTCGACGCGTTCGAGCGAAACGTTTCCGAGTTGACCGTAAAGTCAGATACCAATGTTTTGGCAGTTATTCAAGCGGTTGTCTCAATGCTCAACATGCTAAATGATGAGTATGACTCCGATGCAATTGCCACTGGTGAGCGAGACGTGCTCTGCGAGTACATTGACCGAACAATCTCGGAATCGGGTGTGGACCTCGATGCTCTATCTGCTCGTCACGGCCTTGTTCGCGACGACCTGACCGACGAGTGGCGCACTTGGTAGTTGCCGATTAGGCCGTGTCCATTCGGGATCATTGCGTTCTCGGGTATTGGCTGTTCACGATAGTGATCAGTTCGTGTGAGTGGCCGGTGGCGTGGGCGATGTTGGTCGCGCCGGTGGTTCGGTGGTAGCCGATCGCGGTGGCGAAGACGCTCGGCCGGATCGCCATGGATGAGCTGGGGGATCACCGCCGCGTGGGACTGCTTCACCCAGGGCATATCGGCAGGTGTGTCGAAACCGAGCTCACCGTCGCCACCTCGTTTTCGGTGGGTTGCTGGGCAACTTGCCGTGAAGTGCGGGTGGCGGATCAGGGGATTCGCAAACTCCTCGGTGACCTGGTCGAATCGGGACCTGGGCAGCGAAGGTCACCTCGCCACCGTGAGCGACGGCGCCAGCGTCATGCAACATACCCGGCCCGGTGCGGCAACTACTACCAGTATCCCGAGGCATTCGGGGAGGCCTGAGTGAAGCTGTGCACCGTGGAATTCCAGGTGGACAACGGCACGTTGACCATCGGTGCCTCGGCGATGCCGGACGATGACGGGCCGACGCCCGCGGAACTGCCGGAGGTGACACCGACGCAGATCTTCGTGCAGTGGCGTCAGCAGGTCGGGCCGGTGCGGGTCGAGCTGTGGAGGACGTATGGCCCGCCCACCGCGCACGAGGTGGCCTCGGCGGTGCTTCAGCTGGCGGCGGGGCGGATGGTGGTGGGTGAGACGTTTCGCCCGCCGTGCCTTTCGTGGCAGGCCTGCGCTCCGGGAGGATCGTTGGCCGTCCGGGTCGGCGCCGACAGTGAACAGGATGCCTCGGTCGTAACGGTGGTGCTCGATCCGGTCGATGAGCGGCTGCCATCGACGCGCGAAAGGGCCGGCTTGGCCCGCCGACTCGCCGACTACCAGGAGCTGGCGAATCTCGACGTGGTCCTGGTCGAGCACAGCTTCCCGGTCGAGCGGTGCGCGGCAGCGGTACGGACCATCCGCCGCGCCGTAGACCAAGGCGTTCACGCCGCCCGGGTGCGATACGGCGTGGAGAGTCTCGTGGAGTGGATGCGATGGTTGCGGGCCGACGTATCCACTCAGGACATCGACGGTTTGGTCGAGGAGGTCATGCTGCAAATCGCTGCGGACGCTCCACTCGACGAGACCGCTCGCGTGATCATTGCTGGATTCGCCGAGCGGCTCGGGATGACCTTGGACGGGCTGCTGGTTGCCAGGAGATAGGGCTGTGGACCTGTGCGGCAACTCGTTCATGCCTCGTGGCCGGAGACGTCTCGGTCGGACTCATCGATCTGATGGGGCGGGAAGTGGATTTCCGATCACGAGAGAGTATTGATTTGACGCTGACCAGTATCGACCTTCGGGCTTTTTGTGGCGCCTTGATGTTCGCTTTTCTGAATTGCTCGTCGGAAAAGGCATTTCATCATAGGTACGGCTTCTACGGTGAGAACGTAAAGACGGTGGGTTGGGCGATATTTGGATCGCTTCAAGGAATGGGCAATTCGGCCGACTGAGTTCGGGCCGATGACGAACGCTTGATCTTGCGTGGTTTTAGGCGGGTCAGTGGCTCGTGCTCCATGTCATCTCCGCCCCGGTTGCCGTCTGCTACTCGTGGCGCTCGGCCGCGCGTTTGTCCGGCGCCGTCGCCGGTACGGCTGAGTCTGTGGTGTCGCCGTTGCGGGCCTTGACCAGGAACGGCAGGGCGCAGGCGGACACCACCGACGAGACGAGGAACGAGGCCGGGTACCCCCACAGATCGGCGACCCGGCCGAGCGCCGGCTGGGTAACGACGCCGCCGGTCGAGGCCATCAGCGAGTCGAACGACAGGATCGTCGCGCGTTGCTGCGAGGGGATGAGCCCGTTGACGTACGCCTGCCGCAACGGCATCCCGGCCGACCCCAGCACCGCCCACACCACGATGAGCCCGAGCGCCGCCCAGAACTGCCCGGCCAGCCCGAGCCCGACGAGCGCCAGCACGCCGGCCGCCTCCAGGGCCAGGTACGCGGTCAGCCGGTGCGGGAACAGCCGGCCGATCCGTTCGGCGAGGAGCCCCCCGACGATCTGAGCCCCGGCAACGGCCGCGGCGGCGAGCCCGGCGATGCCGTAGGCGCGTTCATCCTCAAACAGGTTGAGCAGGTGCGGCTGCAACGCGTAGAACACGTAGACGCCGATCCCGCCGGTGAACGGCGCGGCCAGCATCAGCAGGCGGACCTGGCGGACGCGCCAGCCGTAGCGGACCGAGTCGGCGGCGATGCGGCGCATCCGGGCCACCGGTGGCAGGCTCCGGTCGGGGGTGAATCCGAGATCCCGCATGAGGACCGCGGCGAGGGCGAACATCAGCGCGTACACGCCGGCCCGGACCAGGAACGGCACGCCGAGGTTCGTCAGTTGGGCCAGGTAGCCGCCGGCGACGGAACCGGTGAGCATCGCGACCCCGCCGACGACCTGCCCGCGGGCGAACACCGCCTCCAGGGGCTCGGTGGAGCCCGTCGCGGTGAGGGCGTCGACGAGCCACGCCTCCACAGCGCCGGAGAAGAACGTGAAGCCCAGGCCCAGCAGCAGCGACGCGACCGCCCACGGCCAGAAGGGCGCGTGCAGGCGCCACAGCCACACGTACAGGCCGGTGGTGCCGGCCAGGGTCACGGTGCCGAGCAGGAACGACGCACGCCGGCCCCACAGGTCCGCGACGACGCCGGTCGGCACCTCGAACAGGACCATGCCGGCGGTGAAGCAGGCGTTCGCGGCGAACGCGGCCAGGTTCGACAGGCCGGCGTCCAGCAGGAAGATCGTGTTGATGCCCCAGATGAGCGACCCGGCGAGGGTGTTGCCGGCGGTGAGCAGGTAGTAGGTCCGCCGGACCAGCAATGCCGTCAACACCCTCGCCACTGTGCCATGCGATCAGGCCACGTGTGAGGTCAGGCCACGTACGCGTCGGCCGCGTCGAGGGCGTCGTCGATGGCGTCGATGCCCTGCAGCAGCTCTTCCTCGGTGACGACCAGCGGCGGCACCACGTGCACCCGGTTGAAGTGCGTGAACGGCCACACCCCGCGGGCCTTGCAGGCGGCGATGACGTCCGCCATGGGCTTGGCGGCGGCACCGGAGGCGTTGTACGGCACCAGCATCTCGCGGGTCTCCCGGTCGCGGACGAGCTCGATCGCCCAGAACAGGCCGAGGCCGCGGACCTCACCGACCGACGGGTGCCGGTCGCGGAGCTTCTCCAGCCGTGGCCCGACAACCCGCTCGCCGAGGTCCCGGACCCGCTCGGGGATCCGTTCGTCGCGCATGACCTCGATGGTGGCGATCGCGGCAGCGCAGGCGAGGGGGTGCCCGGAATACGTGAGACCGCCGGGGAACGGGCGTTCGGCGAACGTCTCGTACACCTTCTCGCCAAGGATGACGCCACCGAGCGGGACGTAGCCGGAGTTGACGCCCTTCGCGAACGTGATCAGGTCCGGCACCACACCCCACCGGTCGACCGCGAACCACTCGCCGCACCGGCCGAACCCGCTCATCACCTCGTCGCAGATGAGCAGCACGCCGTGCTTGTCGCACAGCTCGCGGACCCCTTTCAGGTATCCGGGCGGCGGCACCAGGATCCCGTTGGTCCCGACGACGGTTTCGAGGATGACGGCGGCGATCGTGTGCGGCCCCTCGAACGTGAACACCTCCTCGAGGTGCTGCAACGCCCGCTGGGTCTCCTGCTCGGCGCTGTCGGAGTGGAACGACGAGCGGTAGGGATACGGCCCGAAGAACCGCACGACGCCCGGCATCGCGGGCTCGTTGGCCCAGCGCCGTGGGTCGCCGGTCAGCGTGATGGAGCCGGTGGTGGCGCCATGGTACGAGCGGTACGCCGCGAGCACCTTGTGCCTGCCCGTGGTGAGCCGGGCCATCTTCACGGCGTGCTCGTTGGCCTCGGTCCCGCCGTTGGTGAAGAACACGTGCGACAGGTCGCCGGGTGCCACCTCCGCGATGAGGCGGGCGGCCTCGCTGCGGGTCGGGTTGGCGAAGCTCGGCGCGATCGTGCACAGCGTCGCCGCCTGCTCCTGGATCGCGGCGACGACCTTGGGATGCTGGTGCCCGAGGTTGAGGTTGACCAGCTGCGAGGAGAAGTCGAGGTACCTGGTGCCCTCGGCGTCCCAGAACGTGCTGCCGAGGCCGCCGGTGACGACGACCGGGTCCAGCGCCCGCTGCGCCGACCAGGAGTGGAAGACGTGCGCGCGGTCGTCACGGTACGCGTCGGCTTCGGGGGTGTGTCCGGTCATGAGCCGACGCTAATGGCACACGTCGGCCCGTACAATATCTTCACTGTTACAGCTTGTTACCGCCCGTATCCTTGAGATCATGCAGATCACCTCGATCGCCGAACTGGAGGACCTGCTCGGGTCGCCGATGCCCCGGGCCGTGAGCAAGGAACGCAGCACCCTCACCCAGACCGACCGGGACTGGCTGGCGCTGTCGCCGTTCGTCCTCGTCGCCACGTCCGACGCCGACGGCAACTGTGATGTCTCCCCGAAGGGCGACCCGCCCGGCTTCGTCCACGTCATCGACGAGCACACGATCGCTGTCCCCGAGCGCCCCGGCAACCGCCGCGCCGACAGCTTCCACAACGTCCTGTCCAACCCGCACGTCGGCCTGATCTTCCTGATCCCGGGCCGCCGAGAGACGCTGCGCATCAACGGCCGCGTCCGGGTCTTCTCCGACGCGCCGTGGTTCGACGAAATGGTGGTCGAGGGGCACCGGCCGATCCTGGCCCTGGTCGTCGACATCGACACCATCTACTTCCACTGCCAGAAGGCGTTCATGCGCTCGAAGCTCTGGAAGCCGGAGACCTGGACCCCCGAGGCCCTGCCGTCGCACGCCAAGCTCATCAAGAGCGTCCAGGACACCCCGGAGTCGGTCGAGGACCTCGAGGCGTACTACGCCGAGGACCGCTACAGCCGCGGCCTCTACGCCACACCCTGACCACCGCCCGTGATCACGGAACCCAGGCAGGGCGTCCCGGCCCGGTTCCGTGATCACGCACAGGTCGCGTCCGACGTATACGGAGTTGACGTGGAGCACGAGCCATCGGCCCGACTGCGTGACGCCTTGGCGCTCGTCCAACGTGACCTGGAGGCCGGCGGGGTACGGCGGCAACTCCATCTCGAGGACGTCGACGGCTCGTACGTCGTCGTCCTCGATGACGGGAGTTCCTGGGGCGGCGGGCCGGAGCTGGACGGCGGGGAGGACGCCGCCGCGCTGTGGACGGCGGCCGAAGCAGCGCAGGACCTGCTGGCGGTGGTCCTGGGCACGCTGTGGCCCGTCTGCCCAAGGCATGATCTCGGTCTGCACGTGCGGTCTGACCGCGCCGGACCACAGTGGTCCGCCGACGCGAGTTCGGCAACACCGACGTGGTGGTGCAACGCCGACGGCGGACACCGGATCGCCGACGTCGGCCGGCTTCCACCCAAGCACGTCCACACCTGAAACACCCGAGGCCCAGCCGGTGCTCGGCCGGGTCGCCGACCTGTGGGACTACCCGGCCTCGTTCCTGGTCTCGTCCGCAAGGGTCCTCGCCCTACACCGCGTCGAGAGCAGTCGCTGCACAGGATGAAGATGGCTCACTGTTGCCGCACGTGGTCTTCGGGGTCGAAAACATGGCCGCGAGCTGACACAGGCGGGTGCATGCGTATCACCGCCGTCGGCTTGCTGCGCTGCCGGTTGCGGGGCGTGGGGTCGTGGTCGAGGTGCGGGTCCGGCGGCTGCGGTGCCTGACCGCAGACTGCTCGCAGCAGACGTTCCGTGAGCAGGTGCCCGAGCTGACGACCCGGTGGGCGCGGCGGACCCGGCAGCTGACCGCGTTGGTCGGCGACCTCGCCGTCGTCGCGGCGGGGCGGGCCGGCGCAGCGATGCTGCACCGCCTCGGCGTGCGGATCTCGCGTTGCACCGTGCTGCGGGTCCTGATCGGTTTGCCTGTCCCGGCCGGGCCGGTTCCGGCGGTGCTGAGCGTTGATGACTTCGCGCTGCGTCGCGGTCGCAGGTATGCGACGTTGCTGATCGACGCGGTCACCCACCGCCGGGTCGACGTCCTGCCCGACCGCAGGGCGGACACCCTGGCCGCATGGCTGCGCCAGCACCCCGAAGTGCAGGTCGTCTGCCGCGACGGATCCGCAGCGTATGCCGAGGCAATCCGCGCCGGAGCACCACACGCGGTGCAGGTCAGCGACCGGTGGCATCTGTGGTCGAACCTGGCCAAGGCCGTGGAGAAGACGGTGATCGCGCACGGCAGCTGCTGGCGTGACGGTCCGGTCCGGCCGCAACAGCCGTTGGACGAACGCACCCTCGAGCGGCACCGGGCCGTGCACGTTCTCCTCGGTCAAGGTCATGGCCTGCTGGAATGCGCTCGGCTACTCGGCTGGGCGCTGAACACCGTGAAGCGCTACGCCCGCGCGGCCTCCGCCGAGCAACTGCAACGACCGCCGCGCTACCGCGACACGCTCGTCGACCCGTTCCGGGATCATCTGCGCCGCCGCCGCGCGGAAGACCCCGGCGTGCCGGTGACGCGGCTGCTGGCCGAGATCCGCGAACTGGGCTACACCGGCAGCGCGAACCTCCTCGTCCGGTACCTCAATCAAGGCCGCGCAGACGCAGCACGCACGCCACCGTCGCCGCGCTGGCTGGTCTCGTGGCTGATGTCGAGGAACAGCGATCTTCTCGCCCAGCATCAGGCGCATCGTCGGGATCTGCTCACCGACTGCGCGCACCTGACCGTCCTCGCCGAACGGGTAGAACAGTTCGCCGGCATGCTCACGGAACGCCGAGGCCACGACCTCGACGCCTGGATGGCGACCGTCGACGCCGATGACCTGCCCGCCCTGCACGGTTTCGTCCACGGCCTGCGCATGGACCTGCCCGCCGTCGTCGCCGGGCTGACCCTGCCCTACAGCAACGGCCCGATCGAGGGCGCCAACACCAAGGTCAAATTCCTGAAACGGCAGATGTACGGCCGAGCCGGGTTCGCTCTGCTACGCCAACGAATCCTGCTCGCATGAGACTGGCCGAGACCACCGTTTCTGCGCCAGAGCCGACAACTTGACAAGCCCCGGCGTGTTGGGGGTCGAAGTCGTTGACGTCCAACGCGACCGCCTCACCGAACCGCATGCCGGCGACGGCCAGCAGACTGATCAACACCGGATAGGTCGTTGCGTAGACCCGGGTGCGCAACCTCTCGGCCGCCTGCACCAACGCGCGGATCTCCGCGTCAGAATACAGATACGGGGTTGCTCGATGCCTGCCGTGCGCGATGAGCGCTGGCATACGTGCTTACAGCTGCAACCGGAGCGCACGCCCACGCCCCCGGCACGCAGGGTTGCTCAAGAACCACGATCCGTAAACAGATCGGTAACTGCGCCAGATATTGGCGAACTGCAATTTACCCGCATTTTATGAAGCGAAACTTCGCTGTCAACCTGGGCCAGCAGTTTGCCGCCTCGACAAACTTCGCCCGTCGGCTCAGATTATTGGTCACAGCTCACTCAGATTTCGTTAGTGCCAGGGACGAGAATTCTCGCGGTGTTGCAATTGATTCCCAACCCGCCACGGCGGAGCGAATAGTCTCCTCGCTATCAATTGTATAGTCCGGGATTACCTCGCCAACATTTGCTTCGAGAGAGTAGTACTCAAGTGCCTGAGCAGTGACCATAAGCTCAGCATTAGGAGATAGTCCGAGAGAAACCTCGAACCCGCCAGTCAGTTGCCGTATTGAAGCGCCCACGACTGCCCATGCAGTCAGCGGCTCGCCCACCTCATCCGCAACCATCCACCGCACGGCCCCGGCACCGCGAAGCACCATGACAGCGGTATTGCCCGTGAGGTGGTCGAACGCAGCCCTCAGCTCAAGTAGTATTGCCGCTGTTGATCGAAGTAGGTCGACCCTTAGATCAAGCACCTGGCTCTCTTGAAGGAGCATAGGCGACCGCAATGGATCAAGACTGCCAGTAATGCGAGGCAGTCCAACAAGTGCAGGACTCATTAGGAGATCTTGAATTAACATGGCGATGTCGAAAGCGTGCTTGCGGAGATGTGTGCGTATGGATCGGCTTTGCCGACCGTCGTTTTGCCGGTGACCGGATTCATAGTCTGCCCTGCTGCATTTCGGTAAACCACATACCCATCGGGGTTTTGTGGAGACGGGGACATTACGCGAACCGTCTTTACATTCTTGTGGAGGCCTTCCGTTCCTTCTGGTACATCATAACTGCGCCCATAACCCCAATCCAGCGGGGATCCCGGAACGCTATCAATTGTCGCGACCGGCAGTCTTTCGCCGCCAGGTCCCGTGACATAAATCCAACCGTTGTCGTTGTGTACCAGGACAGGAGTGTTGCCGGC
The DNA here is from genome assembly GCF_016862795.1 of Dactylosporangium siamense. Lineage (GTDB taxonomy): Bacteria > Actinomycetota > Actinomycetes > Mycobacteriales > Micromonosporaceae > Dactylosporangium > Dactylosporangium siamense. The sequence goes on from NZ_BONQ01000150.1 coordinate 34,346, forward strand.
GAGCACATAGTACGTGTGGGTGGTGTCGACCGTGAGGTTGTACATGGTTGCGGTGCTGGTGAAGTTGGTGCGGTCCAGCACACGCACGGTGGTGCCGTCCGCGGTGTAGAGCTGCTCGCCCGGGCTGACGTCCCCGGCGAAGGTCCAAGTGTGATCGGTGACGCTGTAGAACGGGTGTTCCTGAGTAGTGTGGATGACAGCGGCCGGTTGGCCGTCGGCGGCGACGGTGAGGTCGGTGAACTGTTCGTCGGTGTTGACGTGCAGGTAGGTGATCTCGCGTGGCGCGGTGTGGCCGGTGACCGGGTCGGTGGCTATCACCCAGTCACCGACGGCCAGGGTCTGGATCGGTTTGCTGGTGCCGCCGGCGAGCAGGACCAGCGTCCCGGCGGCGAAACTGTTCCCAGCAGTGCGGCAGGACTTGGCGAACAATCTCGCGAGTTTGGATTCCTTGAGCCAGGTCTGGACCCCGTCGATCAGGTCGCCGAGGAGTTTGCGGATCCGGTCGGCGACCTTCAACCCCGCCCTGACTCGCCACCCGTACTTCGCCACGAGCTTGCCCAACAGCCCGCCGAAGAACGATGTGGCCACCGTGAGCGCGGTCTCCACACACCCGCCGATGTCGCCCTTGGTGAAACAGTCCCACGCAGCGGTGATCCCCAACTCGTCCAACGCGATCTGCCCGAGTTCCTTGGCCACCGCGATCAGCCTCTGCTTCGCCGCCTCCGCGGCAGCCTCCGCCGCCAACTGCTCCTTGGTCTTCGGCTGACCGCCCTGCCCCGGCTTGCTGCCCGCCGTGCCGGAGTCCTGATCGTTGTTGACACCACGCGGGTGACACTCGTAGCCGCCCTTACCACCCGCGCACGTGTTCGGGTCGTAGTTCGGGTTGTGCCACGGCCGCGGCTCCAGACCGGTGGGGTCGCTCAACGTGACCGGCGTGTTGTTGGCGTAGCTGTATCCGTTGAGCTGCAACGGGCTGGTCACGTCGGTGACCGAGTCGTCGGAGATGAACCGGCCGGTGCCAGGCTCATACTCCCGAGCACCCAGATGCGTCAGACCCGTGCTGTCCCGGGTACCACCGACAAACCCCCGCGGATTCGGCCAACTCGGATCAACACCACGAGGATTGCCGAACGCATCGGTCTTCCGACGGGTAACTGCCTGCGTGACCGCATCGATCGCAAGCTGCCCGGTCCCGTGATGATCCGCAGCCACCCACGTCAACCCGGACGGGGTACGGCTGGCCACACCGTAGTAGCGGGTGCCGGTGACCGTCCCACCGACCTTCCGCAACTCATACCCCGCCAGATACACCGTCGCCCCAGCGGGATCCTTCGCCACCAGCCGGGCACCGCTCGCGTCGTAGACGTAGCTGCTGACACCGGCGCTGTCGCTCACCGTGGCCAAATGGCCTTCACTGTCCCAGGTCAAGGTCTGACCGGGTTTCCCGGCGATGTTGCGGGTCAACATGTTGCCGGCGTTGTCGTAGGTGTAACTGTCGGTGCCGGTGCTGCCGCCAGTGGCCACGACGTTGGTCAAGGTGTGCTTCTTGCCAGTGGCGGGATACGTGTAGCTGCGGGTGGTGTCCGTACCGCCGCCGATCGCGTGACGGATCTCCTTGGTCCGGTTACCACTGTTGTAGGTGCTGAGGCCGGTGGCGTACTGGTAGCTGGTCCAGTACGCGTCAGGCCCACCAACCACCCCGGCGGACGGGCTCGCCTGACACGCCGCAACAGTCGTCGTCCACGCCTCGGTCAACTCACCCAACGCGTCATAGCCGAAACACTGGTTCGACACCGTCGAACCACCAAGGGTCTCGGCGATGTTCTTGACATTGCCGGCGAGGTCGTAGCCGTAGCCCTCGGTGAGCCGTTCGGTCCAGGTGTTGGGGCTCGCCGCGTTCTCAGTCTCGGTTTTGCTGCTGGTGAGCCGACCCGTTGCCTGGTCAATGTCGGCCGTCTGCCGGACCCGCTTGCTGCCAGACCCGAGGATCTGCTGGGACTGAGCGCCGAACGAGTAGTAGGTCGTCTCGGCGATGTACGTCTGCAGACCGCTCAACGTCAGCGCATAGCCGTTGTCGTCGTAGGTGCTGGTGAGCGTCTCTACCGGCAGGTTGCCTGCCGCGGGGTAGGTCAGCGTCTTCGCGGACCCGTCCACGTTGTACGTCATCGACGTGGTGTACGAACCAGACGGCAGCCACGGCATGTTCAGGCTCGACGGGATCACCGTGGTGACACCCGACGGACGGTAACCGTCGTCGTAGCCGGTGACGGTGCTGGTGAACTCATCGGTGCCGACGTACCGGGTGGATGAGGTCAACTGCCCGATGGCGATCGTGTCGTACGTCCACTTGACCCGCTTGAACCCGGTCGTGCCGACCCCGTCGTACAGGGCTCTGGGACGGCCGAGCTCGTCGTAGTCGAGGGTCGTGCTCACTCCCCCGGTACGGGCGTCGGTGACCGTGGTCGGCCGCCCCGCCAGGTCGTACTTGATGCTGGTGGTGCCCTTGTCCGGGTCCGTGGTGGAGGTGACCTGACCGAGCAGGTTGTAAACGCTGGTCCACGTGTTGCCGGACTGGTCGGCAGTGGAGGTCAGCCGGTCGAGCCGGTCGTAGGCGTAGGTCGTGGCGTGGAAGCTGGTCCCGCCGGGCGGGCTGCCGGTCAGGTACTGGCGCAGTTCGGTGGTCTTGCCCGACACGTCTTGCAGCGCCATGGTGGCGGTGCCGCCGGCCGGTGGGACGGTCCAGGTCCGGTCACCGTCGTAGCCGGCCGTCGTCTGCCACAACACCGTGCCCTTGGAGACCTGGGCGGTGGCGGTGGGCCGGTTCAGCCGGTCGAAGCTGGTGGTGACCTGGTTGGCGACATCGGTGTCAGCGAAGCTGGCGACGGTGCCGCTGGGGGCGGAGGTGTTCCAGAAGGTGGAGGTCTTCACCGCAAGACCCCGGCCGTCGTAGGCGGTGTCGATGACGCGTCGCCCACCATTGGCCACTGCGGCCGGCTGCTGGGTTTGCCGCAGCTGGAGCAGACCGTCGTAGATCTCATACGACGCGATCTGGTTGCCCTTCGGGCCGAGCCGTTTCGTCGTGATCACCGACGGAGTGGTCGCGGTGCCGACGGTGTAGGTGTACTCGATGCTGGCGGTCAGGTTGGTCGCCCGGCCCGGCTGCCACACCTTGAGCAGCCGGCCCAGCGGGTCGTACTGCACAGTGGTGATCTTGCCGTTGGCGTCCACGATGGTCGACGGCACGCCGCGGACCGGGTCACGGTTGACAGTGCCGCTCTGCCCGAGCGGCGCAGTCGTGGTGACCGAGGTGACCGGCCCACCCGTCGCCGGCGTGTACGCGATGTGGGTGTTGTTGTTCGCGGCGTCCCAACTGTCGACCGGACGCCCGGTGGTCGGGTCGTATCCGGCGCGGGATTCCTGCTGCCACGTCAACGTGGTCCCGGCAACAGTGGCCAGGGACTCGGTGCGGGTCACCAGCCCCTTGGTCGGCGCGGCACCGTAGGCGAGGTTGTCGTAGAACATCTGGCTGCCGGCCAGATAGTCCGCTCCGGACGGGCTCGCCGCACAGTTCGTGGTGACACTACGAGCCACGTAGCTCTTGAACCACTTCGCGGTGTCCGGGGTGGTGTAGGTCAATATGGTGCACACGTCATCGGTCGTCGGCGTGTTCCCGGTCGCGGTGCCCGTCTCCCCGAGATCCCGGGTTATCGTCAACAGACCGTCACCGTTGTAGCTGTACTCCGTGCGGTTCCACCGCCAGCTGCTGGACCCGGCGAGGTAGGTGCGGCCCTTCGTCGCGGCGGTGGTCACCCGGTACGCGGTGATCGTGCCGGACGGGATGGCGGTGACGCGTTTCGCGGTCTGTGTGACCGTGTAGTCGGTGATCGTCGACGAGAGCGCGGTGGTGCCGTCCAGAGTCGTCTGCTCTCGCACCTTGCCGGCCAACGCCCGGTGGTCCGGGCTGGTCACCGACTGGCTGTCGGTCAGCTGCACCGCATACGTCGCACCGTCGTACTCGAAACCGTCGTCCTTCAGACCCCGGTAGTACAGCGTTTTCGTCGCAGTGGAGTGCGCATCGTCCGGGCCCTGTTTGGTCGTGACCGTGGAGTACCCGACATATCGGGACCAGTTTCGGTGTGCCGCCGGGGCTATCTCGTTGGTGTCGTAGGCCCACAACTGGTTGGTGCCGCCACCGTCGTTGCTGTAGCCGTAGAACGTCCACCGCTCCGGCGAGACGCCGAGCAGGTCGATGTCACGGATCCAGGAGAACGTGTACTTCTCGTACCAGTCGTAGCCGGTCCCGTTCCACGACGGGTAGCACCGGTACGGGTTGTATCGCCAGTTGAACGTCGACAGCAGCGCCTGCATGCACCCGGATCCCTCGTAGTTGATCACCTTCTGGCCGCCGGTGCCGGTGTCGATCCCCGACAGCCGGAACCGCCACATCGGCTCGGTGCCGTACACCCGGTTCTTCAACGCCGTGCCGACGAACGTCATCGGCGGCTCGGCCAGACTCCCGCCGGCCAGACCGGTGTGCTGGATGTTGTTGAGCCACAGCACCGAGTTGACCCCGTCGTACGACGGGAACGTGTACGTCATGTCCCACCGGTCCACATCCCGGTAGGTGCTGCTGGCCGCGTTCCACACCTTCGTGGTGATCGTGTCCAGCTTCGACGGCGTCCAGAACGTCGGCGTCCGCTGCCCGCACGACGCCCACGCCGGGCTGCAGTAGATGTCCCACGGCACATCCGGCCACGCCGCGCAGTTCGCCGCCGACGGCGTGCACCGGTTCGACGCACCGAACTGCACCTTCATCGGCGCGCTCGAGGCACCCTCCGACCCGGCGCGGGTGCCGTACTCGATCCGGTCCAGGGTGACCGTCACGTCATACGGGGCCACCACCGCACCGTTGTTCAACCCGTACGCACCGGTGTACTTCGAGTAGAAGTACGTCATCGAGTTCCCACGCGGGTCCACGACATAGTCCAGGTGCCACCGGTACCCCAGGTTGCACCACGACGCAGCCAGGGCGCCCTGATAGCAGTCGTCGCCCGCGTCGTCGCCGAACACCGGCACCACCGCCGTGGACAACGTGTTGTTCGGGTCGCTCGCGTAGCGTTTCCCGACCCCGAAGTAGTACTGGACGCCATCCATCGTGGTGACCCGCCAGTACTGACCGTCAGCGGTGTAGTTGGTCGCGCCGTACAACTGCTCGACCCGCAACCCCGAGTCATCCGCGGCGTGCCACCCCGTGCCGCCCACGGTGTCCTGCACCAGCGGCGAGGACGTGCCACCCCACATGATCGTGGCGTTCCACCGCGAGTAGTAGCACAAGTCCTGGATGCTCTGGCCGTCGTCCTGACACGAGGCGTACGACCGCTCGATGTACCCAGGTGTGTAGTCCCAGCCATCGCCCAGCCACGACGGCTGACCGTTCGCCCCCGACGTGCGACCGTCCACCGAAGCCGACGAATACCCGAGAGTCACCGCCGGCTTCGGACCTCCCAACCCGTCCGGCACCGCGATCGGATAGTTGAACCCGAACGACCCCGACGACCCGCCCTGCGACCAGCCATACGTCGGCGACAACGACGTCGCCGCGAAGTTCCCCGCCGCCGGCGACGACGTGGTCGACGCCAACGCGTACACCGTCGGCGATGACGAGGTGTCGGCAGCCGCCGCTACCTGCTGCGACGCCACCGGGTCGGCAGTGACGCTCAGCGCATCGGCCGACACGACCTTCGACTCAGCGGTGTTCACCCACCCCGAAACCGGCGTCTGCACCTGACACGCCGCCACCTCCGGCGTCGACAACACACACGCCGGCATCGACACCAACCGCAACCGCGAACCAAAACCCGCACCGAACGCCTCAGCGAACCCGGCGTAACTCACATCCATCGCCACACGCCCCGGCGCGGCCACACCATCCGCCCGCGCCACCGAGAACACCACCCCGGACACATGCGCCTTCTCCGCCACCGCACGCGCCGCCACCGACACCGACAACCGGGCCGGGCCGGCCTCCGCCACCTGCGCCTGTGCCAGCTCCGCCCGCGAATTCCGCGCCTCCACCGCCGCCGCCGCACCCCGAGCCGCCACCGGCAACCCACCCGGCGCCGCCGTCGCCACCGTCGCCGACCGGGCCGCACCCTGCGACGAACGCGCCACCTCAACAGCGCCAGAGCCACCAGCAGGCCACGCCGTCGCCGTCGGCTTGTACAGCTTGTCGGTATCGCGTGACGTGATCGCCGACGGCTTCGCCGGCACCGACCCGACCGGCACCGACTGCTCTTGAGGATTCACCGCCCCAGACGGGCTGGCCGGCGCGGCATGAGCCGGCAACGTCACCAGCACGGTGGCGAACAACGCACCCACCGAGGCAGCCGCCAACCACCGCCAGGCCCGACCAGACCCCCGCCTGTCCAGCGAAAATGCGCGACGACCGCCATCCGTGCCCCCCGTAACGATCATGAAGGCAGGACAGTAGAGATCACCGACGGTATTGGGAAGGAGCTGCAAGACCCACTGCATGCCGCCACCCACTCGTCCGCGGCATATGTCCACCCGGGGACCCGCAATTAGGTGACTGACGTCACGTCGACCTCCTGCACGGTGTCACCATGGAGGCTCTTCGAATGTGGTGAGCACTTCGACCGCCAGCTGGGGTTCCGCACTGCAACGGCCATCGGTCATTCCTTCCCACCCGACGCCCCGAGACAGACGCGTCACCTGTGGCGCCGGGGCGATAGCGGCCACGGCGGGCTATCCCTATAGTTCGGGGGCCATTGACCGCAACGGGGGAAGGAACGTTTCGATGTGGCCATTCCGGCGAAGAGCGGCGGGCGGGATCGAACGGCTTGAGATCGACCCCGCGCAGGGCGACCCCGAGGCGACCCGGCTGATCGCGGCCGCGAAGCGCGGTGACTGGCAGGCGGCGGCGGAGTTCCTGCGCGACGTCGAGCACCCCGACGACCGGTACTTCTACTGCCGCACCCTCGGCGAGCACGCCGGCGACGGCGCCTGGATCGACGAGTGGATCGACGCGGAGACCGGCAGGGCCAAGGCGACGGCGCTCACGGTCAAGGGGCAGTACGCGATCGACTGGGCGTGGCAGGCCCGCGGCAACGGCATGGCCAAGACGGTCAGCGAAGAGGCGTTCAAGCTGTTCTTCCGGCGGTTGAAGATCGCCGAGGCCTGCCTCGACGACGCCACCGAGCTCGACGCCGACGACCCGACCCCGTGGGCCGGCCTGGTGACCCTCGGCCGGGCCCGCCAGCTGGGTCTGGACGAGACGCGGCGGCGCTTCGACGAGGCGGTCCGGCGGTATCCCTGCCACCGCGACGCGCACTCCCACATGCTGCAGCAGCTGTGCCGCAAGTGGAGCGGCTCGCACGAGCTGATGCACGACTTCGCGGAGTCCTCGGCCGCCGGCGCGCCACCCGGCTCGCCGCTGGGTGTCCTGGTCGCCGACGCACACATCGAGCACTGGCTGGACCTGCCCGAGGGCGAGGACGGCGAATACATGCAGAGCCCCGAGGTCGGCGAGCGGCTGCGGCTGGCCGCGGACCGGTCGGTGCGGCACAACCGCTACGAGCGGCGGCCCGGCTGGGTCACCGGCGACAACGCGTTCGCGATGGCGTTCACGCTCAACGGGGACCGGCCGGCCGCCGCGGAACGCTTCAACGTCCTCGGCGACCGGGTGACCCGCTGGCCGTGGTCGTACCTGGCGACCCCCGACGTGGCCTTCACCAGGGCCCGGCAGAAGGCCCGGGGGTAGGGCTAGGCCCACTGACCCCGGCCGGAAAGACCGGAAGAATGGCCGGCATGAGGGTGAAGGCGTTCGTGCGGGCGGGTGTCACCGCCATCGGCCGGGTGGCCCTGCTCGGGCTGCTGTCACCGCCGGTCAAGCTGGCCCTGCTCGTGCTGTCCGTGGTGTCGCTCGCGCTCACCGTCATCGGGGTCGGGCTGGTGCTCGCGCCGCTGGTGGCGATGCTGGTGCGGGCCTACGCCGACCTGCACCGGCGGGTCGCCCGGGACTGGTCGGGGGTCGAGATCCTCCGGCCGTACCGGCCGCGGCCGGCGGGCGCGTTCGTCGGCAGCCCGCGCCGGTGGCTGTGGCTGGTGAGCGACCCGGCGACCTGGCGGGACCTGCTGTGGCTGCTCGCCGGCGCACCCACCGGGCTGCTGCTGGGCATCGTCGGTCCGGTGCTGCTGGTGTACGGCCTGGAGGGGCTGCTCGGCATCGCGATCATCATCGATGCCGCGACGGGCTGGTACGGCTACGGCGTCACCTGGCCGATCCAGGACGCGCTCGACATCATCAGCGTCCCGCCGCAGGGTGCCCTGGTCACCGCCGGTGCCCTGTACGCCGGGCCGTGGCTGCTGTGGGCCCTGGCGCAGTTCGACCGGTCGCTGCTCGGGCCGACCCGCGGCGCCGCGCTCGCCCAGCGGGTCGACCGGCTCACCGAGACCCGCACCCAGGTCGTCGACGCGCAGGCCGCCGAGCTGCGCCGGATCGAGCGGGACCTGCACGACGGTGCCCAGGCGCGGATCGTGTCGCTCGGCATGAGCCTCGGCATGGCCGAGGACCTCGTCACCCGCGACCCGGCCGCCGCGCAGGCGCTGATCGCCGAGGCGCGGCAGGCCAGCGGCCTCGCCCTGGCCGAGCTGCGGCACCTGGTGCGTGGCATCCACCCGCCGGTCCTCGCCGAACGCGGCCTCGACGGTGGCCTGCGTGCCCTCGCGCTGACCCTGACGATGCCGGTGACCGTCGACGTCGACCTCGACGGCCGGCCGGACGCGCCGGTCGAGTCGGCGGCGTACTTCGCGGTCGCGGAAGCCCTCACCAACGTCGTCAAGCACGCGCACGCGTCGGCGGCCTGGGTATCGTTGACCCACCTCGGCGGCGCGCTCTACATCACCGTCGGCGACGACGGCGCCGGTGGTGCCGTGCTCGACCCGCCGGGCGGTGGCTCCGGGCTGGCCGGTGTCGCCCGCCGGTTGGGGGCGTTCGACGGCAGCCTGCACGTCGACAGCCCGGCCGGCGGTCCCACCGTGCTGACCATGGAGCTGCCGTGCGCGTTGTCATCGCCGAGGACCTCGCCCTCCTCCGCGACGGGCTGATCCGGCTGCTGACCGCCTACGACTTCACGGTCGTCGCGGCCGTCGACACCGGCGACGCGCTGCGGGCCGCGCTGCTGGAGCACCGGCCCGACGTGGCGGTCGTCGACGTGCGGCTGCCCCCGACGTTCACCGACGAGGGGCTGCGGGCCGCGATCGCCGCCCGGGCCGAGGCGCCGGGCCTGCCGGTGCTGGTGCTGTCCCAGCACGTCGAGCAGCTGTACGCCCGGGAGCTGCTCTCCGACCGTCGCGGCGGCGTCGGGTACCTGTTGAAGGACCGGGTCGCCACGGTCGGCGAGTTCGTCGACGCGGTCCGCCGGGTCGCGGGCGGCGGCACCGCCATGGACCCGGAGGTCGTCTCCCAGCTCCTGGCCCGCAGCGCGCCGACGGCGGCGCTCACCCCGCGTGAGCGGGAGGTGCTGGGGCTGATGGCGGAGGGCCGCTCCAACGCCGCGATCGCCGGCCAGCTGTTCGTCACCGACAAGGCGGTGGGCAAGCACATCAACAACATCTTCGCGAAGCTGGGCCTGCCCCCGTCCGAGGACGACAACCGCCGCGTCCTCGCCGTCCTCGCCTATCTGAACGCGTAGACGCCGATCTGAACGCGTAGACAAGAAGGCGGCCGCCCCCGGGGGAAGGGCGACCGCCTTCAGCGTGGGGTTACGCGCCGCCGGCCGTCAGGGTGACGGTCTTCGGGGCGAACGAGGTGCCGTTGACGTCGACGCCGGCGGCCTTCGCCGCGTCGATCGCCTTCTGCATGTAGTCGTTGGTGTAGGCCAGGCCCTCGGGCTTCTTCTTCAGGACCGTGTCACCGACCTGGTTCTTCGTCGTCATCGAGATGGTGACGGTCTGGTTCCAGGCGGCCTCGTCGACCAGGCCGACGCCCTTCTCGGCCGGCCAGACCAGCTTGTTGACCTCGTTCATCTGCCACAGCTGGTGGCTCTTGCCGAGCTTGGAGCCCTTCGCCACGACCATGTCGCGGCACTCCTCGGGCTTGTCCCGGCAGTACGCCCAGCCCTTGATGGTCGCGGTGAGGAACTTGACCGTCTGGTCCTGATACGCCTTGTCGTTGAGCTTGCTGGTGTTGGCCCAGACCGCGTCCTGCAGCATCGAGCTGCCGACGGTCTTCCAGTCGATGATGCTGAAGTCCTCAGGCTTGTACAGCGCGCCGGTGGCCGGGTTCGTGGCCTCGAGCAGCTGCGCGTACTCGTTGTAGGACATGGCCTGCGCGACGTCGATCTCCTTCTTCAGCAGCGCCTGCATGTCGAACTGCTGCTGCACGAGGGTGACGTCCTTGCCGGGGTCGAGCCCGGCCTTGGTCATGCCGGCGAAGAGCTCGAACTCGTTGCCGAAGCCCCAGTTGCCGACCTTCTTGCCCTTGAAGTCCGCCGGGGACTTGATGCCGCTGCTGGCGAACGCGACCTGGTAGGTGCCGGAGCGGGCGAAGATCTGCCCGACGTCGGTGATGCCGGCGCCCTGCTCCCGCGAGGCGAGGGCCTTGGGCACCCACGCGACGGCGTAGTCGGCCTTGCCGGTGGCGAGGACGGTCTGCGGCACGATGTCGACGCCGCCCTCGATGAGCTGGACGTCGAGGCCCTGCTCCTTGTAGAAGCCCTTGTCGACGGCGGCGATGTAGCCGGCGAACTGGGCCTGGAAGAACCACTGCAGCTGCAGCTTCACGGTGGTGACGCCGCCGGCGCCGGTGGTGGTCGTTGTCGGTGTGTCGGCGGTGCCGCAGCCGGCGAGCGCGAGGCTCGCGACGGCGACGCCGATGGTGAGGGACCTGATCCGCATGGGCACTCCTCAGAGATGTTTCCAGGGGGTTGCGAGACGCTCCAGCAGGAGCGTGGTCAGGTAGAAGACGAGGCCGAGGGCGCAGGCGCCGACCACGAACGCCCACGCTCGGGGATACGCGGTGAACGCGGCGGCGGAGGTGATCCGCGCCCCCAGCCCGTCCTGCAGGCCGCCGAAGTACTCGGCGACGACCGCGGCGATGACGGCGAGCGACGACGCCTGCCGCAGGCCGGTGAACACGTAGGGCAGCGCGCCCGGCAGGCGCACGAGCCGGGCGAACGTCCAGCTGCCCGCCGCGTAGCTGGCCATCAGTTCGCGGTGGGTGGGGTCGACCTCCCGCAGGCCGCGCAGCGTGTTGATGAAGACCGGGAAGAACGCGATGATGCCGGCCACGACCCGCCGGGGCAGGCTGCTGGTGGAGTCGAACATGTTGTTGAGGATCGGGGCGAGCGCGATGATCGGCAGCGCGTTGACGACCGCGGCGTAGGGCACCGCGACGTCGCTGAGCAGCTTCGACCGGCTGGTGGCGAGGGCCGCGAGGACCGCGACGACGGTGCCGCCGATGAGCCCGACGAGCGCGTTGGCGCCGCTGGCGAGGGCCGCGTCGACGACGTTGTCGCGCTGCTCGACCAGTTGTGCCCAGATCGCCGACGGCGCCGGCAGGATGAACGGCGCGATCCGCCCGGCGGTGACGATGAGCTCCCACAGCGCGATCGCGAGGACACCGACCAGCACCGGGGGCAGGATCGACCGGACGTATTTCATGCCGCCACCTCCGCTGCGCTCCGGCGCCGGCCAGACCTGTCACATGGTGAGCGGCCCGAGCCGCTTCGCTGGCCGCTCACGCCCGCAGCGCTTTCCGCACCGCGGTGACGTGTTCGAAGTAGGCCGGGGACTGCCGGGCCGCCTCGTCGCGGCCAGGCAGGTCGATGTCGATCGTCGCGGTGATCCGGCCGGGACGGGCCGACATCACGACGACCTTGTCGGACAGGAACACCGCCTCGGAGATCGAGTGCGTGACGAACACCGTGCTGGTGCCGGTCTTGGCGCAGATCTGCAGCAGCTCGCCCTGCAACCGCTCCCTCGTCATCTCGTCAAGGGCACCGAACGGTTCGTCCATCAGCAGCAGCGGCGGGTGTACCGCCAGGGCCCGGGCGATCGCCACACGCTGCTGCATCCCGCCGGACAGTTGCGCCGGATAGTGCCCCGCGAAGTCGGCCAGGCCGACCAGCGCCAGCATCTCCTCGGCCTTCTCCTTGCGGGCGGCGCGAGGCAGCTTGCGCAGTTCCAGGGGCAGCTCGACGTTGCGGCGCACGGTCCGCCACTCGAACAGGCCGGCCTGCTGGAAGGCGATGCCGTATTCCTGGTCGCGGCGGGCCTGCGCGGCCGGTTTCCCGGCGACGGTGACGGTGCCCGAGGTAGGGTCGATGAGGTCGGCGACGAGCCGCAGCAGGGTGCTCTTGCCACACCCCGACGGCCCGATCAGCGACACGAACTGTCCACTGTCGACGGTGAGGTCCACGTCGGACAGTGCGGTCACCTCGTCGGGGCGGCCCGCGTTGAACACCTTGCTGACACCGGCGATCGACACCGCGGTCATACGACGTTCACCTCGACCCTACGGCGATGACGCATGAGGGGGAGCTCGAGCAGGCTGACGACGCCGGCGACGACGAGGCCGAGGACGGCGGCGCCGAGCATGGCGGTGTAGACCTTCGCGGGGTCAGAGGTGGCCTCCCGGGAGTACTCGATGACGAGCCGGCCGATCCCGCCCCGGGTGCCGGTGGAGATCTCGCCGACGACCGCGCCGACGACCGCGGCCGCGCCGGCGAGGCGCAGCGCGGGGAACAGGAACGGCAGCGCGGCGGGCAGCCGCAGCTTGCCGTAGGTGCGCCACCAGCCGGCCGCGTAGGAGCGCATCAGCTCCACCCCCGCGGCGGTCGGTGACTGCAGGCCGCGCAGCAGCCCGACGGCGACGGGGAAGAACGCGAGGTAGGCGGCGATGACCGCGACCGTCATCCAGTCCTGCCACGGGTAGGGTCCGAACGACAATGCCCCGCTCCAACCGGCGACGAGTGGGGCGAGGGCGACGAGCGGCACCGTCTGCGACAGCACCACGTAGGGCAGCAGGCCGCGTTCGACGACCCGGAACCGAGACATGAGGGTCGCCAGGACGAAGCCGATGGCCGTACCGACGACGAAACCGACGGCCGTGACACCCAAGGTGAACAGGCACGCGTCGAACACCACCTGCCACACGGGCCGGCCGCCGGTGAGCTCCGGCTTGCCGAGCCGCTGCGCGACCGTCCACAGGTGCGGCATCGACAGGTCGTCGGCGCGGGGCAGGACCTTCACCCCGAGGACCGCGGTGCCCTCGGGGTTGCCGACCGCCTTGTACCCCTCCCACAACAGGGCGAAGACGATCAACCCACCGAGGGCACCAACGATCCGTTTCATCGGGTGACGGCCGGGATGATGTGCTCGCCGTACGCCCGCAACGTCGACTCCTTGGCGTCGTGCTGCAGGTACACGGCGAACTGGTCGACGCCGAGGTCCTTGAGCTCGGCGAGGCGCTTCAGGTGCTCCTCGACCGGGCCGAGAATGCAGAACCGGTCGACGATCTCGTCGGGCACGAAGTCGGTGTGCGTGTTGCCGGCCCGGCCGTGCTCGGCGTAGTCGTAACCCTTGCGGCCCTTGATGTAGTCGGTCAGGACGGTCGGGACCGCGCCGTCGCTGCCGTACCGTTCGACGATGTCGGCGATGTGGTTGCCGACCATCCCGCCGAACCACCGGGTCTGCTCCCGCTGGTGCGCCACGTCGTCACCCACGTACGCGGGCGCGGCGACGCAGAACTTGATCGCGGCCGGGTCGCGGCCCGCCTTCTCCGCCGCGTCCCGGACCGCCTTGATCATCCAGGCGGCGATGTCGGGGTCGGCGAGCTGCAGGATGTAGCCGTCGCCGACCTCGCCGGTCAGTGCCAGGGCCTTCGGCCCGTACGCGGCCACCCACACCTCGAGGCGGCTGTCCGGGGCCCACGCGAACTGCAGGTCCTTCTCCCGCAGGCGGACCGGCCGGCCGTTGCCGAGCTCCCGGACCACCTGCACGCACTCGCGCAGCTCGGCGAGGGTCTGCGGCCGGGATCCGAGGACCCGGACCGCGGAGTCGCCGCGGCCGATGCCGCAGATGGTCCGGTTGCCGTACATCTCGTTGAGGGTGGCGAACAACGACGCCGTGACGGTCCAGTCACGGGTGCCCGGGTTCGTGACCATCGGCCCGACGATCACCCGTTCGGTGTCGGCGAGGATCTTGCTGTAGATGACGAACGGCTCCTGCCACAGCACGTGCGAGTCGAACGTCCACACGTGACTGAACCCGGCCGCCTCGGCCTGCTTCGCCAGCTCGACGGTCTGCGTCGCGGGCGGGTCGCACTGCAGCACCACGCCAATGTCCATTGTGGTCACCGCCTTTCGTTCAGTGTGGCCACCGCAGCTTCGTTCATGTGGCTACCGCACCTTCGGGAAGCCCAGGTCGACCTCGGACGTGGCCGGGTCGGGCCAGCGGGAGGTGACGACCTTGCTGCGGGTGTAGAACTGGATCCCTTCGGGGCCGTACATGTGCAGGTCGCCGAAGAGCGAGGACTTCCAGCCGCCGAAGCTGTAGTACGCGACGGGGACGGGCACCGGCACGTTGACGCCGACCATGCCGCAGACGACGTCGTACTGGAACTGCCGGGCGGCGCCGCCGTCGCGGGTGAAGATGGCGGTGCCGTTGCCGTACTCGTTGTCGTTCACGAGCTTCAGGGCCTCGTCGTAGCTGTCTGTTCTTACGACGGACAGGACAGGACCGAAGATCTCGTCCTTGTACAGCGCCTCGTCGGTGCTGACCTTGTCCACCAGTGACGCGCCGAGGAAGAAGCCCGGGCCACTGCTGACCGGCGCGTCGCGACCGTCGACGACGACTTCCCCTTCGGTGTTCTGCAGGTAGCCGGCGACCTTGTCGCGGTGCTCGCGGGTGATGAGCGGGCCCATCTCCGCGGACGGGTCGCTGGCCGGGCCGACCGCGATCCGGCCGATCCGTTCGCTGATCGCCGCGACGAGCGGGTCGGCGACGGAACCGACGGCGACGACGACGGAGATCGCCATGCACCGCTCCCCCGCCGAGCCGTAGCCGGCGGACACGGCCGCGTCGGCGGCGGCGTTGATGTCGGCGTCCGGCAGCACCACCATGTGGTTCTTCGCGCCGCCGAGTGCCTGGACCCGCTTGCCCGCCTTCGTGCCGGCCTCGTAGACCGCCTTGGCGATCGGGGTCGAGCCGACAAAGCTCAACGCCTGCACGTCGGGGTGGTTGATGAGCGTCTCGACGGCCACCCGGTCGCCCTGCACGACGTTGAACACGCCGTCGGGCAGGCCCGCCTGCCGCAGCAGGTCGGCGAGGAGCAGCGAGACCGACGGGTCCTTCTCGCTCGGTTTGAGCACGAACGTGTTGCCGCAGACGAGCGCGTTGGCGAACATCCACATCGGCACCATCGCCGGGAAGTTGAACGGGGTGATCCCGGCGACGACACCGAGCGGCTGGCGAATCGAGTACACGTCGACGCCGCTGGACGCCTGTTCGCTGTAGCCGCCCTTGAGCAGGTGCGGGGCGCCGGTGGCGAACTCGATGTTCTCCAGGCCGCGGGCCAGCTCACCGCCCGCGTCGGCTTCCGTCTTGCCGTGCTCCTTGCTGACCAGCGACGCGATCTCCTTGCGGTTCGCGTCGACGAGCTCCCGGAAGCGGAACATCACCTCGGCGCGGCGGGACAGCGAGGCCGCCCGCCAGGCCGGAAAGCTTTTGAGGGCGCTGGCGACCGCCTTGTCGGTCTCCTCCTTCGTCGCGGCGACCACGTATGCCTGCTGCTCGCCGGTCGCCGGGTCCCAGACCGGCAACTGACGGCCGCTGGTGCCGCTGACCGCGGCACCGTCGAGCCAATGCTTGATCTCACGCATGATGTGTTGCCTCTTCAGATCAGGTAGTCGGAGAGTCCGCGGCGGACGAACTGCCCATGGCCCTTGGCGCCGTGATACGCGCCGTCCTTCACCAGGATCCGGCCGCGGGAGATGACGGTGTCGACCTTCCCGGCGATCTCGTAGCCTTCCCAGGCGGAGTGGTCCATGTTCATGTGGTGCGTCTCGACGCCGATGCGGGTGCGGGCCGCCGGGTCGTAGAGGACGATGTCGGCGTCGGAGCCGGGCGCGATGATGCCCTTCTTCGGGTACAGGCCGAACATCCGCGCGGGCGTGGTGGCGATCGTCTCCACCCACCGGCCGAGGCTGAGCTTGCCGTCGACGACCCCCTGGTACAGCAGGTCGACGCGGTGCTCGACGCTGCCGATGCCGTTGGGGATCTTCGAGAAGTCGCCGATGCCGAGCTCCTTCTGGTCCTTGAAGCAGAAGGGGCAGTGGTCGGTGGACACGACCGACAGGTCGTTGCTGCGCAGGCCCTTCCACAGGTCGGCGCGGTGCGTCTCGTGCTTGCTGCGCAGCGGCGTCGAGCAGACCCATTTGGCGCCCTCGAAGCCGGGCGCGCCGAGCTGGTCCTCGAGCGTCAGGTACAGGTACTGCGGGCAGGTCTCGGCGAACACGTTGCGGCCGAGATCCCGGGCTGCGGCGACCTGCTCCAGGGCCTTGCTCGCGGACAGGTGCACGATGTAGAGCGGGCAGTCGGCGGCGACGCCGGCCAGCCAGATGGCGCGGCTGGTGGCCTCCGCCTCCAGGGCCTCGGGACGGGTGAGGCCGTGGTGGATCGGGTCGGTCTCACCCCGCTCCAGGGCCTGCTTGACGAGCACGTCGATGGCCGGCCCGTTCTCCGCGTGCATCATGATCATGGCGCCGTTGTCGCGGGCCTTCTGCATCGCGCGCAGGATCTGGCCGTCGTCGCTGTAGAAGACGCCCGGATACGCCATGAACAGCTTGAAGCTCGTGATCCCCTCGTCGGTGACGAGGGTGTCCATGGCCTTGAGCGACTCGTCGTCGACCCCGCCGAGGATCATGTGGAACGCGTAGTCGACGTGACAGTTGCCGTCCGCCTTGCCGTGCCACGCGGCGAGCCCGTCCTGCACCACCTCACCGGTGCGCTGCACGGCGAAGTCGATGATGGTCGTCGTGCCGCCCCAGGCGGCGGCGCGGGTGCCGGTGTCGAACGTGTCGCTGGCGAACGTGCCGCCGAACGGCAGCTCCATGTGCGTGTGCGCGTCGACGCCGCCGGGGATGACGTACTTGCCGGTCGCGTCGATCGTCTCGAAGTCGCCCTCCTGCGGCCCCTGATCGGGCGCGAAGATCGCCGCCACCTGCTCCCCGACGACGAGCACATCCGCCGGGTACGGACCTGTGGGACCCACGACGGTCCCGCCCTTGATCAGGATCACGGCTGCACCAGGTCCCCGTACGCGTCCGGGCGCCGGTCCCGGTAGAACTGCCATCGATCCCGCACCTCGGCGAGGAGGCCCAGGTCCAGGTCGCGGACGATGAGCTCGGGGTTGTGCGCGTCGCCGACCTCGCCGACGAACTTGCCCTCGGGGTCGACGAAGTAGCTCGTGCCGTAGAAGTCGTTGTCGCCGAGGTCCTCGATGCCGGTGCGGTTGATCGCGCCGATGAAGTACTCGTTGGCCACGGCGCTGGCCGGCTGCTCCAGCTGCCACAGGTACGCCGACAGGCCGCGGCTGGTCGCCGAGGGGTTGAACACGATCTGCGCGCCGTTGAGGCCGAGCGCCCGCCAGCCCTCCGGGAAGTGCCGGTCGTAGCAGATGTAGACGCCGACCTTGCCGACCGCCGTGTCGAAGACGGGGTAGCCGAGGTTTCCGGGGCGGAAGTAGAACTTCTCCCAGAAGCCCTTGACCTGTGGGATGTGGTTCTTGCGGTACTTGCCGAGATACCGGCCGTCCGCGTCCACGACGGCGGCGGTGTTGTACAGGACGCCGGGCTGCTCCTGCTCGTACATCGGCAGCACCATCACCATGCCGAGCTCGGCGGCCAGGGCCTGGAAGCGCTCGGTGGTGGGGCCGGGGATGGATTCGGCGTACTCGTAGTAGGCCTTGTCCTGCACCTGGCAGAAGTACGGCCCGTAGAACAGCTCCTGGAAGCAGATCACCTTCGCGCCCTGCGCGGCGGCCTGCCGCGCGTAATCCTCGTGCGCCTTGATCATCGATTCCTTGTCGCCCGTCCAGCTGGTCTGGACGATGGCGGCCCGGATGACATCTGCCATGGCTGCCCCTCTCTGGGCTTTTGGCGGTGTTGGGCTTCTACGGCGCTGACCTTGTGCGGGTTCGGATGCCGTAGGACACTAACGACACAAATCTAGGCGGACAATGGTCCAAGCGTTACAGAATGTTTCGGAGATGTAATTTGCTCGCGCTCATCGCCGGGGCGGTCGACGACCGCAGCGCCCGCGGAATCGCCGCTGCCGTCAGCCGCCTGGTGACGGCCGGGACGCTGCCCGCGGGGACGCGCCTGCCGACCGTGCGGGACGTCGCGCGCGAGCTCGGGATCAGCCCCACCACCGTGTCCGAGGCGTGGCGCAGCCTGGCCCGCGCCGGCGCGATCCAGACCCGGGGCCGCTCCGGCACATTCGTCGCCACGCCGTCCCTACCCCGCCAGCGCCTGCGGTATGCGCAGCTCGGCGGTCGCGTGGGTGAGCTCGGCGCGGGCCTCGTCCACGACTATTCGACCGGCGTGCCCGACTACGACCTGCTGCCGTCGCTCACTTCCGCTTTGCGCCGGATCGGCGACGCGCGGCTGACCACCAGCTACCTCGACGGGGCCGTGCTGCCGTCACTGGAGAGCGTGCTGCGGGCCCGCTGGCCGTTCCCGCCCGACCAGCTCACGGTCGTGGACGGTGCCATGGACGCGCTCGACCGGATCACCGGCTGCGTGGTCCGCTTCGGCGACCACGTCCTCGTCGAGAACCCGGCGTTCCCGCCGATGCTGGACCTCCTCGAAGCGGTCGGCGCCACGGTCGTCGGGGTCGCCATCGACGAGCACGGGATGCGTCCCGACGCTCTATCCGCCGCTTTGACGACCTGCGAGCCCGTCGCGGTGTACCTGCAACCGCGCGCCCACAACCCGACCGGCGCGAGCATGACCCAGGCCCGTGCCGACAAGCTCGCCCGGGTCCTGGCCCGCCACCCCGCGGTGACGGTCATCGAGGACGACCACGCCGGCGACATCGCCACCGCGGCGCCGGTCAGCCTGGGCCGCCGCCTGCCCGACCGGACCGTGCACGTGCTGAGCTTCTCCAAGAGCCACGGCCCCGACCTGCGCCTCGCCGCGATCGGCGGGCCCGCCGACGTGGTCACCGCCGTCACCGACCGCCGCCTGCTCGGCCCCGGCTGGTCCAGCCGCCTGCTGCAGGCCGTGCTCGTCGAGCTCCTCACCGATCCGTCCACAGTGGACCAGATCACGCACGCCCGGGACGAGTACGCCCGCCGCCGCACCCTGCTCCTCGACGCCCTCGACGCGCGCGGCGTGACCGCGACCGCCGGCGACGGGATCAACCTCTGGATGGCGGTGGCCAACCAGCAGGTGGCGATGTTGACCCTGGCCGCGCACGGGATCGCGGTCGCACCCGGCGCCCCGTTCGAGGTCAGCCACCTCGACAGCGACCACGTCCGCATCACCGCCGGTCTGGTCCGCGACGGCTTCGACGACCTCGCCGACATCCTCGCCGAGGCCGCCGGCGCCGCGACCCGCGGCAGCGGCCCCCGCACCGCCAACCACCCCCGCGGCTGGCGCTGAGCTCTGCTCTAATCAGCGCATGCTGAGCCTGCCCGCGCCAGGATCCCCGTTCCACCGCCTCGCTCGCACCGCCACGCACCGCTGGTGGCGACCGATCGCCGGCACGGTCGCCCTGGCCATCCTGGCGGCCATCGGCTTCGGCGTCCTCGTCCTGCTCGACGCCCACGCCGGCGACCTCTTCGACCGGCTGCCCGACACCACCTTCGCGTGGCTGTTCGTTCTGGTGGCCGGCCTGCTGCTGCCGGCGACGCGGCTGGTCACCCGCGACGCTCAGGCCCGCCCGCCGGGCACGCTCGCCTCGGTGGCCGGCCGGATCCGGTGGCGCTGGCTCGCCGCGTGCCTTCCGGTGGCGGCGGCGGCGCTGGTCGTGCAGACCGTCGCGGGAGAGCTCCTCGCCGAGGCGATCGGCGACGGTGACAACGGTCCGCCCGTCGGTGCCGGCGCGTTCGTGCTCACCTTCCTGGCCTTCTTCCCGCCCACCCTGCTGCTGGCCGCCGCCCTGGAGTACGTGCACCGGGGCTGGCTGCTGCAGGCCGCCGGCGCGTTCGGCGGCGGGCCCTGGCCGGCGATCGTGCTCCCGGCGCTCCTTTACGCCGCCCTGCTCGGCACGAGCGGGCCGTGGGAATTCGCGGACTGGCTCGTCACCGGCGCGGTGCTGGGCTGGCTGGCGGTCCGCACCGGCGGCCTGGAGTCGGGGATCGCCCTGATGGCGTGCCTCTACGTGACCGGTCTCGGCTACGACGCGTGGTACGGCTGGCTCACCTACTCCGGACCCTACGACGACACCCCGTGGCAGAACGTCGTGGTGAACGTGGTCGTGCCCCTCGCCTACGCCGCGGTCATCGCCCGGCTCGCGCGCCGGCGTGGCATCGCCGCGATCACCCCCGCGCCGGCACCCGCGGCGGCGCCGGCACCCGT
>NZ_BONQ01000151.1 GCF_016862795.1 Dactylosporangium siamense
ACGGCCGGAAAGCGATCAACGCTGATAGGTTCTGAGCACCCTCGCTCAGCGTCAGCCACGGAGACTGCATGCCGCGTATCCGATTGTTGTTCGTACCCAGTCGGCGGCAACTGATCCGGGCTGCGATCGTGGCGGTTGCCGTCGGCATGAGCGCGACGTACGTGCTGCAGGACGCGGGGCCGCCGTCTGACAAGGCTGACGTCGTGTGGCAGGTGGACCTCGGACTGTTCTCCGCGATGCTGACCGCGGTGACTATCGTGTTCGCGGTCACGATCACACCGCAGACCCGCTGGCCGTCGTTCGGGGACCTCATGCGGGCGATGGCCGCGTTGTCCTGGCTGGCGACGGCGACAGTCGGCATCATGTGCGCGGCGGCCGGGGACATCTGGTCGCACTCGGGACTTGCGGCAGCGGGCGCCGTGCTCACGGTTGTGCAGCTCGGGTTCGGGCTCGACTCGTTGTGGGTGCTGATGCGGTTCCGGTCGGCGGCTGGGCGGCGGAAGATCCTCGTCCGGCTGACCAGTCGGAGGTTGCACCGGGCGGCGGATGCCGGGCTGCCGAGCGTGGAGCATCACGAGCTGGCGGACCTGAACGACGAGATCGAGTACTCGATTGACCGAAGTGACGTTGCGGAGATCGCGGCCCGCGTGTCAGAGATCGTGGACGGCTGCCAGGACGACAAGACGGCCGATCAGGCACGCCACCGCCTGGCGTTGCTGACGCACCTGACGGAGCGGCTCGGCCGGTCGGTGCTGTTCGAGTCGCTGACCGGCGACGCAGCGCGGGTGGCGATGCCGCCGTTGGTACGTGGGGTGCTGCAGACCAGCTGGCGGCTCAGCGAGCTGACCTTCCCGAACCGGGAGACCGCCGAGCGAGACGAGGCCGCCGCTGCGGTCGCGCTCGGCCAGGTCTGCCGCGTCATCGCCTGGCTGCAGCAATGTGCGCAGGAGCGGTTGCAGACCGATCCGAACGACCCGGCGAGCCGCCAGATCGGCATCGCGTTGAGTCAGGGCCGCCAGCAGATCGTGCTGTTCGTGGACCCCGACCCGCCGGGTTTCTTCCGGGCGGAGAGCGACCCCTGGCCGTACGGGTTCAGCGACCCGCGCGCCGTCCTGTTGTGGCTGTCCGCGCTGTGCGAGTTCGGCGGAAGCCACGCGGGCGTCGGCCTGTACATCCTGTGCGAGGTGCTGACCGGGGAAAAGTTCTTCGGCAACTACTGGGACGACGCCTGCGTGTTCACCGAGATCGAGCGGCGGATCGGCAGGGATGGGGAGCGCTCCACGACCGCGGGTGGCCTCGTATCGGCGTGCGGTGGCCTGGGTACGGTCAGCCTCGACCTGGCCGCCACGGTGATCGCGGGGCTGCGGAACCGGAACTTCGTGCCGCCGGCCGGGTGGGAGTCGGACGCGAGCTACTCCACCGACAAGCGGTACCTGCGCAGCCAGCTGACGATGTTCGCCACGTACGACTGCTTGCCCGACGAGCACGCCGCACTCGACTGGGTCGCCGAGGCGCTGCTCAGCGCGCCGACGCGGCGCTGCGTGGAGAACGTGGTTCGGGACGCGTACGTCCAGCATGCCGAGCCGAGCCGGATACCCAGACGCTCCCTCGGCGAGCGTCCCGGCGCGGTGGTCCTCGCGGCGCTCGTCCGGCTGGCCATGCACCGCCCGGCGCAGGCAGAGGCGTTCGTCGGCCGGCTGCCGGCGCCGTTGCTCGGCGGGGCGCTGCAGCAGGCGCGGTTCAGCCTGCGAGCGTCCACGCCCGCCGAACCGGTGGCGTCCATGTGGACGGTGTCGGCGCGACGGCTGCTGCCACCACGGCCGGAGCAGGAGCGGGAGCTGTTGAGCATCGTCGGGGAGGTACTGGCTCGTGACTGACGACGTGGACGCGCAGTGGATCGCCGCGCCCGGCGCGATCGAGGCCGCCGAGACGGTCTGGGTCGTCCAGCTCGCCGATCGTTGGCTCCTCGACCCAGCGTCGGCGGGCGTGCGGGATGCCTTGGACCTGGCCGTCGCGAAGCGGCTGCTGCGGTCGCCGGAGCGCATCACGGTTCGCCGGCTGTTGCACTACGACCCGCCGAGCGATCTCGGCGGCGCGGTCGGGTACGAGCGGGCAAAGCTGGAGCATGAGGACTGGTTGGCCAGGGTGCGGCGGCAGCTCGCGTACGTCGGTGCGGCCGGAAGCATGGACCGCAGTGGCACGCCGGACTGCGACTACCTGATCCGTCTGGTCATCCTGCCCAGGGCGGGACGGCAGTCGGCGGTGACGCCCCCGGACGGCATCTGGATCGACACCCCACCGCCTGACGTTGTCCTCGAAGCGTGGGCCGGCGAAGGGCTGATCGCGTTGGATCCGCACGAGGAGAATGTCGTCGGCCCGTACAGCGATCGGAACCCATTGTGGGTCGGCATCATGACGTGATAGGCCGACCTGCTAATTGACCTAGTGACAGCGGACATCCGTCATAGATACTGCAGAGGGTCCTCTATCTCGCATCCTTCTGATTGCATCCTGGATCGGAATCTCGCTCCAGCGTCTGCAAGCTGCGCGGCCATCCTCGCCCAGGTTTCGGTTGGTGGTGGCACATCTCGTTCTTCCCTGATCCAGACGCCAAGCCAGATGTAGCAATTAAAGCGTACCGCAAACACGGCGCTTTTGGCGTGTAGCTCTCCCGCTGAGACCATGTCCATGATCTCTGAGCTCAAGAAAAGGTACCGACGCACTGTCGGATCGGAGACGTAAATAGACTCGAAGGAAATTACCTTGGCTAGGCCACTCGCAAATTGCTTCGCTTCGTCGTCGGTGGCGTCAGTTAGTGTGACATTGTGCTCGCGGATATAGGAGAGCATGGTCTCGGCTGCCTGTCGCTCGCGCTCTCTGAGTTCACGCTTCCTGTCGCGTGTGTCCTGAACAGCCTGATTCCGCTCTGCGTCCTGGAGCATGGCTTGGCGAATACGATCGGCTTGGCGTCGCGCGGAAATCCTAGATGTTAGGTCGCCGATAAGTACGAACGCCCCGCCCAGCGCGCTTGCAATCAGGGTTGTAACGTCCATGAACGCCCTCCGTATCGCCCGGTCTGACTTCAACGTAGGACGTTGGCGCAACGGCAGCGGCAAGTGATCTTCGCGAAAGTATGTAAATCTGTAGATTCCCGGACGGTTGGTGCAACCGTCTATAGTTCGGCGTCTTATATGATCTTTGGCTCCTGTTTGATACGCGATGCGATCTACTGGATGCTGGCATCGCTACCCCGCACCGCTATGGACGTCACAGCTTCGGCACGACCGGTGCCGGGAGTTGCGCGGCCCAAGAATTGAGGACGTCAGCGGCTTGGGCGTGGAGTTCACCGGCGGCGGCTTCGACGCGGAGGGTGCGCAGGTCGGACTTTACCGTGAGCTCGCGGTAGAGCTGCAAGTCTTCGAAACCGTACGTGCCGACGTCGTAGCTCGACGCGCCGTACACAAGTCGAGGGATGCGCGCCCAGTAGCAGGCGACCAGGCACATCGGGCAGGGCTCGCTGCTGGCGTACATGACGGCGTCGGTCATGATGTGACGCTGGAGGACCTGGCCGGCGTTGCGCAGGGCCATGACCTCGGCGTGGGCGGTCGGGTCCATCAGCTCGACGACGCTGCTGGTGCCCTCGGCGATGACCTTGCCGTCGATGACGATGATGGCGCCGAACGGGGTCTTGCCTTCGTCTTCGAGGGCGTGGCGGGAGATGTCGATCGCGCGGCTCAGGAACTCGGAGTCGGTCGCGCTGAGGCTTACCTGCATGGGTCCTGTCCTTTGAAGGGTTCGTGGGTACGGCGTCAAGTCAGGCTTGACGCTTCTTCGGCCATGGGCGAAGTGGCGTGACGAAGTGCAGCTCGGTGCGGTCCGCCGGGTAGTCGGCGTCAGACGTCTCGATCACCCGGCCGTCGGCGTCGATCGAGATCCGGCGGCAGAAGATGAGCGGTACGCCTGCCGAAAGCCCCCAGAGCTGGGCCTCCACCGTCGTGGGCATCCTGGCGGTGACCTCGTCGACCATCTTCATGATCTCCACGCCCACCGTCGACAGCTGGTGTTGGGTACCGCCTGGCCAGGGTTCGTTGTTCGGGTCGAGCAACGCCGGGTTGCCCTTCACGATGTCGAGCGGGATGTGCGAGACGCTCCACGACAACCGTAGGTCGGTGTCCGGGTCGGTCGCCTCCCACTGCCGGCGGAGCATGAGCGTCGTGGGCTCGACGTCGAACACCTTCGCCAGTTCGGGTCCTGCCTGGACCCGGTCGTACTGCGATGAGAACCGCTGGGCGCCGATGGACATGTTGAGGTTGGTCTCGGCCTCGCCGATGGCGCCGCGTTCGGCTTCCGGCTGGAGGGCCAGGTCCTTCTCGATCTGATGCCGCTCCGAGGAGCGGATCACCCGCCGGGGCGGGATGCGTACGACGGGCGCCTTGCCGCGTCCCGAGGTGATGAGGCCCTGCGCTCTGAGCAGGGCAATCGCGCCGCGTGCGGAGTTCATGCCGCATGACCACTTGGCGCTGATCTCGGCCAGCGTGGGCAGCGCCGCGCCGGGAGGAAGCTCGCCGCGCTCGATCTGCATGCGGATGTCGTCCGCGATCCGGAGGTGGATCGGCGGGCGGACGGCGGTGGGACGCGGCTCCATGCTCTCCATCTTTGCAGGTTTGTGGACGAACCTCTTGTGACTCACGCTCCGCACATCTACGCTCACCATTAGAAAGTTTGTCCACAAACCCACAAACCTGCAAACAGCAGTGGAGGTTCGGATGGGTCTGAGCAGGCTCTTTGGTGGCGGGAGGGTCGGCACGATCGCGCTTGTCGACGCGCCGGTGTCGCGCTCGTATGCGCAGAAGGCCCGGCTGGCGTTCTTCGCCGGTGGCGCTGTCGGTGCTGCTGCGGCCGCAGCCGCGCTGTTCGTGGCGGGGATGTCCGGCTGGGCGGCGGTGCCGCTGGGACTCGTCATCGGTGCGGTGCTCGGCTTGACGCTGGCGGTGTTCGTGGCGGCGTGGCCGGTGCTACGGGCGCTGTGGTGGTGGGCGATCGAGATCGGTGCAGCGCTCGGGGTGGCGGCGCCGCTGACGTGGCTGGCGCACGCGACTTCTGCGTGGGTGTCGCTGGTCCTGGTGCTGCTGGTCGCCGGTCCCGTCGCGGCCGTGCCAGGGCTGCGGCGCCAGGTGGTGGCGTGGGCGTGGTGCGTGATCGTGCGGCATCGGCTGCGGCTGTGCTTCTCACAGGTCATCCGCACTGCCGGCCAGGCCCGGGCGGGGAGCCTGCCGCTGATCCTGTGGGCGAAGCCGACCCCTGCGGGTGAGCGGGTCTGGGTGTGGCTGCGGCCCGGTCTCGACCTGGCGGCCCTGGACGGCAAGGCGGGTCAGTTGGCGGTGGCGTGCTGGGCGTCTGAGGTCCGGGTGGTGCGGGCGTCGGCGCGGTTCGCGGCGCTGATCCGGGTCGACCTGTCCCGCCGTGACCCCCTGGCCGGTGACCACGTCTCACCGCTCGCCGCGTTGTTCGCGAACATGCCCGGCCCGACCGCCCCGGCTGAGACCGGCCACGCGGAGGCGTGGGCCCTGGACCTGGAGGACGTGGCGGCGCCTGAGCCGGTGGAACAGCCGAGGGGTCGTCGCTGAGTAGTCGCTGACGGGTTCCGTCCTGCCCGGCGTCGGTCGGGTGGGTGCGGTGGCCGCCAGGGGTTGGCGTGCTGGACGTAGCTGAGGGAGTGACGTTGTGGCGAACGAGATGACGGTGGTCGGGAACCTGACCGCCGATCCGGAGCTGCGGTACACGGACAAGGGTGTCGCGATGGCCCGGTTCACGGTGGCCTCCACGCCCCGTGTGCGGGACAAGGCGAGCAACGAGTACCGGGACGGGGAGCCGCTGTTCCTGACCTGCACGGCGTGGCGGACCCTCGCCGAGCATCTGGCGGAGTCGTTGACCAAGGGCGCCCGGGTGGTCGTGGTCGGTCGGTTGCGGCAGTCGCGGTGGGAGGACGACAAGGGCGAGAAGCGCTCGATGATCCAGCTCGATGTGGACGAGGTCGGGCCGTCGCTGCGGTTCGCGACCGCGAAGGTCGCCAAGCTCACCCGCTCCGGCGCCTCCACTGGGGACGGGTTCGCGCCGGCGTTCGACGGTGACGACGCGTGGGCGTCGGCGTCGTCCGAGCGCCCGGCCCTGGCTTCGGCTGCTTGAGGTCCGGTCCGATGTCGACGAGACGCTGGATGACCTGTTCGAGGAAGCGGAACCCGCCGGGATCACGGTCCCGGCGGGGGTGCGCGACCTGAACATGTCCATCTTCGACCGGGTGTTCCTCGGCATCGATGACGTCGGCGCCTCGGTCAGCGTCCCGCTGATCTATCGGAACCTGCTGATCGGCGGGGAGCCGGGTGGCGGGAAGAGCAGCCTGCTCAACGTGATCGTCGCGCATGCGGCGCTGAGCTTGGACTGTCGGTTGTGCCTGTTCGACGGCAAGCAAGTCGAACTGGGGCAGTGGGAGTCGTGCGCGGACGTGTTCGTCGGCCCGGACATCCGTCACGCCATCGCCACGTTGCAGCGGCTGCAGATCGTGATGGACAACCGGTACCGGTATCTGCGGTGGCGGCTGCGCCGGAAGATCCGCCCGAACGACAAGTTCTCCCCGATCTTGATCGCGATCGACGAACTCGCGTACTACACGGCGACGATCGGCGACAAGAAGCAGCGGGAGGACTTCTCGGGCCTCGTCCGGGACCTCGTGGCTCGGGGTCGGGCGGTGGGGATCATCGTGGTCGCGGCGACGCAGCGGCCGTCGTCGGACATCATCCCCACGAGCTTGCGGGACCTGTTCGCGTACCGGGCGGCGTTCCGCTGCACCACCGACTCGTCCTCCGACATCATCCTGGCGAACGGGTGGGCGAACCGCGGCTGGTCCGCGACGTCGATTCCCCCGACGAGCCGGGGCACGAACCTGCTCATCGCCGAGGGCGGCGTGCCGCTGCTGATGCGGACCGCGTGGCTGGATGACGACACCTGCGGCCGGATCGCCACGTACGCCGCTGGCCGCCGCGCCGAGGCGCGCGAGCTGCGCATCACGATCCCTGACCCGAACGCCAAGAAGCGGCGTCCGCTCGACGTCGTCGCAGCGTGAACTAGGAGCCCTGTCATGACCAAGAACCTGCCCGCCCAGACCCCTCGGGTCATCCACTACGTCGACACCGCCACGCGTCCCGGCGGCGCCGACCTGACCAACGTCCCCCCGGCCGTCCTCGCCCTGGCTCTCGCTGACGCGATGGGCCGCCAGCACCGGCAGAGCATGCAGCGGCGGGACCAGTACGCGGCCTGGCAGCGCCGCCAGGACGAGATCCGCCGGCACGACCGCAAGGTCCGGCGGGCGCTGCTCATCGCGACCCCGGCCGTGCTCGGCGGTCTCGCGGCCGGTGGCTGGCTGCTGGCACAGATCACGATCACCGCGATCTCGACCTCAACGGTCGTGGGTGCCGTCGTCGCTGTGGCCGTGCTCGTCGCGCTCGGCGGCACGGTCGGGCGGCGGTGCGTGACGGTCGTGCAGCACTGGCACGAATAGCCCACTGCGGCGCCTGGCCGCTTCCGTGCGGGCCGCGACCCCCAGATCTGAGGGGTGCGCGGCTCGGGCGGTGGTCGCCAGGGCCAGCCGACGACACCGGATCAGTCGCCCTGAGAAGCGTTCCGGTGCCGCCGGTCCTAACCACCGACAGCCCTCCAATGGAAGGAGACGGTTGCGATGCACCCTACCCAAATTCAGGTCACGGACACCGTGATCACCGCCCGTGTCACCGGCCTGCCGGCCGCTGGTAAGGCGTCAGGTGCCGATGACTCGGTCCGTGACGCGCTGCTGGCCGCCGGGAAGTACCTGTCGGAGCACGGCTGGAACCAGCGTGAGTACTACGCGGACCCGAACGCTGTGAACCCTGCGGCGTGCCTGGTCGGTGCCCTGTCGATGGTCTGCTACGGCTACCCCGCAGCGGACCCGTCGGGCAACGTCACGCACCCGTGCTGGCCGACGTTCGCCACGGCGGTGCAGCAGCTGAACACCTACGCCGACGACACGTTCGGCGAGATCGGCGGCGTGTACGGGTTCAACGACGTGGACGGCCGCACCGTCGGGGAAGTCCTCGCGGTGCTGTGGGAAGTGGCGCTGCCGATGCCCGCGCCATGGTGCGAGTGCAACGACGAGACGATGCGCCTCAGCCAGTACAAGCCGTTCAGCGCGATCGGCGACGGCCTGACGGACCAGCTCCACGTGTCGCGGATGTACACGTGCCGGGCCTGTGGGCTGTACGAGTCCGCCGGCGTGGACAACCCGGACGACCAGGTGGTGGTCCGGGCGTTGCACCGGGTCTGGTTGAAGCAGCTCCCGCACGAGGGAGACCCGCACGTCGCGGGCACCTCGGAGGACTGCGACGCCTGCGTCGAGCACTGCCACTGCGACAGCGGCTTCGACGAGTGCGCGTACCACACCGGCAACTACAGCGAGGACGGCGACGAGTACGACGACGGGAAACCGTCGCCGTGGCACGTGCCCGGCGACCCGCAGTTCGGTACCGGTCAGGGCTCGGCTCTGGGTGGTGCCGAATGAGCGCGCGGAGCGTCAAGCCCGGCTTGACAGTGAAGTCGGGCAAGCGGGCGAAGCGGGCCAAGCGGGTCGTGGAGTCCAGCGAGTTCGACGCGTTCGCACGGCGGATCCTGCGGGCCTACGCCCGTCGGGTCGCGGCCGGCGACATCGAGGCGCTCGCTGGGTTGGCGATGTTGTCCGGCGAGGTCGACGCGGTGGTGCGGGAGGCCGTTCGCGGTCTTCGTGCGGTGCCGTACCGGTACTCGTGGGACGAGATCGGCTCCCGGCTCGGCGTGTCCCGGCAAGCGGTCCAGATGCGCTACGGCGACAAGTCGGAGCGTCCCGGTCTGGACCGTCGGCTCACCGAAGCGGGCCTGACGGTGTCGGTGTCGACGCTCGTCGACGTGTTCGCCGCCCATCACCCCGGTTCGCCGGTTCCTTCGGCGTGCCCGGGGTGTGGTCACCGGTACCAGGGCGACTCGACCGAGTGCCCGTCCCTGTCCACCGTGCGTCCGCTGCTGTTCAGCAGGCGCGCCGAGGACAAGCAGGCGGTTGCCCGCCTGACCTCCGATCAGCTCGACGACCTGCACGACCGCAAGACGGCCCGCAAGAGCCGCCAAGCGGCGAGGCAGGCGTCCCGACCGGCGCCATCCCCGGCCCGCGACGTACCGACCCTGTTCGACCTCGTCAACGGAAAGGGCTGACCGCCATGTACAACAACGCTGCTCGTGCTGCTCAGGTCCTGCGTCACAGCGCGCAACGCATCGCTGACGGACACCGGTACTGGCTCCAGTACCCGGTCTCGCCGCGTCCAGCTGGCGTGATCGAAACGCTCGCCGTCATCGCGTCGGGCGACCGGTACTGGCGCAACCTGGCCGGTTGCAAGGACCTGTACGCCGCCGACCCGGAGTTCGCCGAGATCGTGGACATGTTCCGCGACTACCTCGCCGCGTCCGGCCGGCTGACCATCCAGGACCGGGAGGGCCTCAACCAGGTCCTGTCCTGGTGCACCGACCCGGCAGTGACCACCCCCGAGGTGGTCCAGGCCATGCGGGCCGCAGCCAAGTACCACAGCAGCCCGGTCGGTGCCTGATGGCCGATAAGCAGGTCACGGGAGAACCCCGGCTCGCGTCGTTCGCGTCCTGGCTCGTGCTGGCAGCCTCGTTCGGGCTGTCCACAGGGACCTGGATCGCGCTCGCCGTCCTGGCCGGGTTCACCGGCAAAGCCACCATCGGCGAGGTCACGCTGCACCAATCGTGGCTCCTGCCGCTCGCGGTCGACGGCTACGTCGTCATCGCGTTGGTGCTGTGGATGTCGTCGGTCCCGGCGAAGGTCGCAGCGTTCGCGAAGAAGAACACCTACGGTGCCGCCGGTATCGGTATCGCGGCCCAGTCGGCGTATCACGCGCTGACGATCTGGACCGAGACCGAAATCCTCTGGCGCGCGGTCTTCGCGGCGGTCATCGGCGCGCTGCCGCCGACCGTCGCCGGGCTCGCCGTGCACATGCGCGCACTCATCCGTCGAGAACGCGGAACAGCCGCACCACTCGACACCCAACACACCAACGAAACTGTCGTGACACCGCACGATGCGACCCGGACCCCGGGGCACGACGCGGCGTCAACATATGGCCTGGCAGCCAACACCGTGCCCGAGCAACCGCCCGGCACGACCTCTGACGACGACAACCGTCCGGCCGAACCCGCCTCCGTGGCGGCACCGGCCCTGACCCAGGCGGTCACGCCGACCCCGGCGGAACTCGCCGAGCGGGTCCGGCCACGCCCGATCCACGCGACACCGACGGCCCCGGCCGCCGTACCCGGCCCCGCTGCCCGTCCTGGCCCGGCCCGGCCGACCAGCCCGACCACCCCGGCCCAGCCGTTGGCACCGCCCGCGAGCGACCCACCGGTCATCTCGCCGGCCAGTGCACAACACCAGCAGCCGCTGGTGGACCCGGCGTTGCTCGACCGCGCCCGGACCATCGCCAGGCAGTACCTCGCCGACACCGGCATGCCGATCATCGCCGGACAGCTCGCGCTGCGACTGCGCGTGTCCTCGGAAACCGCAACGCAGATCCTCACCGTCATCGGCAACGACCACCCGACCGTCAACGGCCACCGCCCCGCAAAGGCGACCCGGTGACTGTCTCGACGTCCAGCGTCGCGCCCGAAGCTTCTGCCTCGGGCACGGCCCCGGCCGCCGAGCCGACCCGGCTACACCCAGATGAAGCGGTCAGTCCAGGTGCCATCGCCGCTCACGTACCGCTGGAACGCCTCGATCACATCGCTGAGATCCGAGGCCCAGGTGATGCGCAACGTGCCAACACCGGTCGTGACGAGCGTCAGACGGTACAGACCCTCCGGGTCGCCGGTCCGGTCGGTGGGAAGGACCTGGAGGCTCGTGCCGTTGTCGCGATGCCGCAGCAGCACGAAGGAGTTCTCAGCCGACAGCCTGCGCAGGGTCTGCTCGATGTGTGCCGGCGCGGGATTCACCGACCGGGAACCGTCGCAGGACCCCAGGAGATGTCCTTCGCCGTCGTTGGCGACATCCGGGATGCTCGTGGCACCGGTCTGCGGCGAGTAGCAGACCAACTGGTGGTAGTCGGCAAGCTCCCGCACGTGCGCGGGCATGTCATCGGCCTCGGCCGCCGCGATGGACATGCATACGGACACCGGTGTCGTGGCGAAGCGTGCCGCCCACGGCGATCGCCGGTCGGTCTCCTCACCGATGACGGTGCCCAGCTCGGGATAGAGCCCGATCAGCTGCCGGTAGAACGCTGCAACCTGTGGCTGCGTCGGGGCGACGCCATGAACACCGGCGACGCTGAGCTTCCGGTACCGCTCAGCCACCTGCTGCTCCGTGACCGGTCCGGGTTCGAACCAGACACCGACACCGAAGCTCATCAGGTCACGGTATCCGGTGCCACGGGACGGACGCTGTGGTGACCTCCACCGCTGCCGCGTCGCCGGGTGCGCTGGCGTTGATGGCCCGCTCGACGGACGTCCGCCTGCAGGCGATCGCCCGCGCCGCCCGACCCGACTACCCGGCGTGGCTGTCGCACGTGAAGGCCGCGTCCGGGTGCACCCGTCCGGTCCGGCTCGCCGGCACGATGCTGACCATCGAGACGGCTACCGGTCGGCTCCTCGCGTCGGCGGACACGGCCCGGATGCCCGACGGGGTCATCTACAAGGCGTGCGGCAACCGGCGTGACAGCGTCTGCCCGTCCTGCTCGCAGACGTACAAACGCGACGCGTACCAGCTGATCCGGGCCGGGCTCGTCGGCGGCCTCGGCGTCCCCGAGCACGTCACCGAACACCCAGCGGTGTTCCCGACGTTCACCGCGCCCAGCTTCGGCGAGGTCCACACCCGCGTCGTCAAACGCCACACCTGCGGCAGGCGGGCCACCTGCGACTGCCGCCCCGACCCGTGCCACGCCCGCCGCGACCTCAGCGTCTGCCCGCACGGCCGGCGCCTGGTCTGCTTCGCCCGGCACGACCTCACCGACCAGAACCTCGGCACCCCGATGTGTCTGGACTGCTACGACCACGCCGCGCAGGTCGTGTGGAACCTGCAGTCCACCGAACTGTGGCGGCGCACGGCTGAGGCGATCCGCAAGTACATCCGCCGCCTCGCCCGGGCCAGAGGCCTCGACCCCAAGACCTTCCGGCTCGCCATGGGCAAGGCCGCCGAGATGCAACGCCGGGGCGTCATCCACTTCCACGCCATCATCCGCCTCGACGGCACCGACCCCGACAACCCCGACGACCCCGGCGCGACCGTTCCACCGCCGGCTGGGATCGACGCGCACGACCTGGTCGCCGCGGTCGAACACGCCGCCCGCGTCACCCGGTTCACCACGCCGCCGCACCCTGCTGTCCCGAACGGGTGGCGGATGACGTGGGGCGAGCAGCTCCTGACGAAAATCATCACGGTTGCCGCTGACGGCGACGTCACCGACGGGATGGTCGCCGCGTACCTCGCCAAGTACGCCACCAAATCCACCGAGGTCACCGGCCACACCTCGAGCCGCCTCACCGACACGACCATCAACGTGTACGCCGACCCCGACGGCACCCACACCGAACGCCTCGTCGACGCCTGCTGGACCCTCGGCGGCCCCCGCTGGCCGGTGCAGGGCCCCACCTGCGGCCGGCCGTGCCTGCACCGCAGCTGCACCGCCATCCTGCAACCACCGCCGTGGCGGCCGACGCTGGCCGGACCGCTCTGCAGCCTCAACCACAAGGTCGGCGCCTGCGGCCACCGCAGCTGCGCCACGATCCGCGTCGCGACCACCGACCCCGCCGCACCATGGCGACGGCTACGCCGATGGGCCCACATGCTCGGCTTCGGCGGCCACTTCCTGACCAAATCCCGCCGGTACACCGCGACGTTCGCGTTCCTCCGCAACCGCCGCGTCGTCTTCCGCCGCACCGAAACCAGCGGCCCACAGACCGCCGGCCAGACCCTCGACGAGCCGACGACCCTCGTCGTCAACTTCCTCGCCTTCGTCGGCGCCGGGTGGCTCTCCCCCGCTGACGCGATGCTCGCCAACACCTCCGCCGCCATGGCCCGTGAGCACCAGGACAAGGCACGGGAGTACCTGACCAGCATCGCCGCATGAACGTCGATCCCCCGTCAAGGACAGCTTGACACCACATCGATGAGAGGAACTGGCATGACGCCCGCCGACCCGGACCGAGGTCGCACGGCTCAGGTGCTGCACCGCCCGGCTGACGTGGCGGCGATGCTGCGCTGCTCTGAGTGGTGGGTCAAGGAGCAGGCCCGCAAGCGGCGGATCCCGTACGCGTGGATCGGCGGCGGCTACCGGTTCACCGATGAGCACGTCGCCGCGATCATCCGTGGGGCCGAGGTGCTCCCGGGCGACGCGGCACCCGTCCAGGTCATCGCCGCGCCGACGCGCCGGCCTGAGCCGGTGGCAGCGGTCGAGCCGGTGACCCGACTCCGGGCGAGGACACCCCGGCGGGCGCTGCGGGACGTCTCGCAATCAGCGGCATGACGCGCACACAACAGGAAGGAACTGATCGGGATGGGGTTCGCTGAGAAGCGCACCGACTACTGGCGTGGCCGGTACAAGGGAGCAACCGGCAAGTACGAATCGGTCAAGGACGAGGCGGGCCGCACGGTCCGGTTCAGCACCCGCCGCAAGGCGGAGCAGGCAGCCGACGAAGCCGAGGCCAAGGTGCGCGCCGGGATCCTCCAGCAGTTGGCTGCGGCGCCGATGACGTTCGGCGCGTACGCGAACCGCTGGTACGACCGCCTCGACCTAGCCCCGTCGACCATGCAGAACTACCGCAACCGCCTGGAGGAGCACCTGCTGCCGGCGTTCGAGCACCATGACCTCCGCGCGATCACCGAGGACGAGGTCCGAGCGTGGGAGCAGCGGGAACGTGCCCTGGTCTACGCCGAGTCGAGCATCAAGTCCTGGCGGGCGCTGCTGCACCTGGTCCTGGCCGACGCGCAGAGCGACGGCCTGATCGCGGCGAACCCGGCGACCCGCCGCCGGGGCCGGGGCAAGCGGGCCGGGCGGTCACAGAAGCGGGCACCGGAGAAGACCATCACGACCGTCCTCGGGGTGCTGCTCATCGCCGAGCGGCTGGCGCTGCTGTCGGGCCGGGACGAGGAGTTCGTGGTCTGTGTCCTGCTCGCGTTCACCGGGATGCGCTTCGGTGAGATGGTCGGCCTGGAGACCCGGTTCGTGCGGCACGACGCGATCCGGATCGAGTGGCAGCTCTACGAGCTCGACACCGGCGAGTTGGTCCGCTGCCCGCCCAAGGACGACTCGTACCGCACCGTGTTCATCCCGGCCTGGCTGGCAAAGCTGGTCCGGGAGCACATCGCGCACGCGGCACCGAAGCCGTGCACGTGCCACGGGTACGTCTACACGTTCAGCGGTCACCGGGCGGCGAACAAGGCAGCGCAGCGACCGGGACCGAAGCTGGTCGACGTCGCCAGGCGGGCCGGCGTCGCGGTCGGCACCGTCTCCAACGTCCTCAACGGCCGGGTCTCCGTCTCCGACGGCACCCGCGAGAAGGTGGAGTCGGCCATCCAGGACCTCGGCTACGTACGGGGCGCCGCAGGAGGCGAGCTGGCCGCGCATCAGCGCCGCAGCGGGTTCGCGATGTGGCTGTTCCAGCCCGCCGTGACCGGCAGGTACCCGCAGAAGGCACCCCTGCTCCCCCGGCCCGTGCCGATCCTCGGCGAGCCCTGGCCGGGCGTGCCGATCCGGGGACGGAACAGCACCCTGCACGCCGACGCATGCTGGCTGCCGATCGCGGCGGGCCTGACCCCGCACGGCTTCCGCCACACCTACAAGACGGTCATGGAAGAACTCGGCACCCCGGCGCCGCTGATGGACGACCAGATCGGCCACGAGGACGGCTCGATCCAGGCCCGCTACTCCCACTCGACGTCGAAGATGGTCGCGACCCTCCTCGATGGCCTGACCGACCTCTGGGTCGAGGCGCTCGACGCCCGCCGCCGGATGCGACCCGGATCACCGGTGACGGTGCTCGATCGACTCCTGCGGGAGAAGTCGTGAGGAACGACCAAGATCTTCTCCCAGAATTCTCCCCAGGGGGTCAGGAGAACGAGAAAGGACCGGCGCCCTTGTGGGGCTTACCGGTCCTTACCTGGTGTTACTTGGTGGGCGATACTGGGTTTGAACCAGTGACCTCTTCCGTGTCAAGGAAGCGCGCTCCCACTGCGCCAATCGCCCTAGCTGAGGTGCCCCACCGTGGTGTGGCCTCTCGAGGTGGGAACGGGATTTGAACCCGTGTACACGGCTTTGCAGGCCGTTGCCTCGCCTCTCGGCCACCCCACCGTGGTCACTTTTCCCGAGCGGACGACGAGATTCGAACTCGCGACCCTCACCTTGGCAAGGTGATGCGCTACCAGCTGCGCTACGTCCGCACCGCCCGGCCAGTTGTGCACCCGGCGACGGATGCAAACTCTAGCCGACCCTCATCCCCCATGCCAAACCGGTATCCCGATCCGGCGTGTCAACGGAAGAAACACAGAGGTCACGGGGCGGAGGCGGTGAGGCCGGCGCAGGTGGAGAGGCCCGCGTAGCGCTGGCTGAGCTTGGTCGCGGCGGCGCCGGTGAGCAGGGTGGGCTGGCCGGTGTCGGAGACGACAGCGGGGAGGAACTCCCGGCGGGTGACAGCGCGGCCCCGGACGGTGAGGCGCAGGACGCCGGTCTCGACGCTCTTGGAGGTGCCGTACCAGAGGAAGTTGCCGAGGCCGTACGCGACGAACGTGGGGCCGAGCCAGCCGGAGCCCTGCAGGGTGTGGGCGTGGGCGCCGATGATCAGGTCGGCGCCGGCGGCGGAGAGTTTGCCGGCGAAGGTCTTCTGGGCGCTGTTGGCGCAGCTGTTGCCCTCGTCACCCCAGTGGTTGAACACGATGACGAGGTCGGCCTGCTGGCGGGCGGCGGTGACGGCGGCGACGGCGCGGGTCGTGTCGAAGGCCATGGCGACGCCGGGCTTCGACGGGCCGGGGGCCCAGCTGGACGCGAGCTCGCCGACCTGGCTGAAGCCGAGGACGGCGATCTTCACGCCGCGGACGGTGGTCAGCCAGGGGCGGTACGCCGCGTCGACGTCCGCGCCGGCACCGAACGCGGGGAAGCCGGCCGCGTGCAGCGCGTCGAGGGTGTCGAGGAGGCCGACGCGGCCGTAGTCGAGGGTGTGGTTGTTGGCGATGCTGACCGCGTCGATGCCGGCGGCCTTCAGGGCGTCGATCGCGACGGGAGTGGTGCGGAAGTGATAGGTCTTGGGCTCCTCGGTCCCCCTGGACGTGATCGCGGTCTCCAGGTTGACGATCGTGAGGTCCGCCCCGGACAGCTGCGACGCGACCGGGCCGAACGCGGTCGCCGGGTCCTTGAGCAGCTTCGCGGTGCGGTCCATGAAGTGCACGTCCCCGGCGAACACGAGCGTCAGGTCGACCGGGGCCGGCGAGGAAGGGACCGCGGGCAACGCGGCAGCCGAGGACGGAGGAGGCGCAGGCGCAGGCGAGGCAGCCGAGGAGCAGCCGGCAAGCAGCAGCGGAATCACGAGCACCATTCGCCTCACGGCGATCACGCTAACGGGTGACGCCCCCCTCCGGGAACGCAACACGACGATGCGCTACAGTCGAACGGCACCAAGGTTCAACAGCAACAACGTGCAACGCGGACGTAGCGCAGCTGGTAGCGCATCACCTTGCCAAGGTGAGGGTCGCGAGTTCGAATCTCGTCGTCCGCTCCAAAAAGCAGGTCACACGCCGTAGGGCAGCGCCCTACGGCGGGCCGCCGGGATCGGCGTTGCCGGTGTCTTCGCGAGCAGCCACAGCGGATTCGAGACCCCCGCGACCGTCTTGTCCTTCAGTCGCACCTGTGACCGCACGTAGGTGCCCGGCTTGACCGTCGTCCGTGCGGTCCCGGTCTTCACGGACACCACCGACGTGGACGGCTGCAGGCCGGTGCCCAGCTTGCCGGTGATGATCTCCAGGGTCGCGCCCTTCGGCAGTTTCGTCGCCGACACGTCGAGCGCCACCGGTGCCGAGCCGACCAGGACCGCGCCCATGTAGGAGACGTCGCCGACGCGCAGGTCCATGGCGCCGCGGTACGAGGTCAGGTCCGTGAACCAGGCGGCGCCCGCCGACAGCGCCCGCAGCAGGTCCGCGCGGCGCTTCGACGGCGACCACACGTGGCTGACGAAGTGCTCCTCGTTTGCGGCCCAGTCGGTCGCGTCATGGTCGTCGCTGGAGCCCAGGGCGGTGAAGAACACGCCGTTGCGGGCCGCGACGTCGAACACCCACAGCAGGTCCTCCAGGGGATCCCGGCCGATCTCGACGAGGTCGACGCCGAGGGCGCCCCGCGTCACGACCAGGTTCGCCAGTTCGTCGCGTTTCGCCACGTCCATCGGGTGGTTCCAGCAGACGAGACCGCCGTGCGCGTGCAGCCAGCGGACCATGGACGCGGTCAGCGCGGCGTCGTTGTCGCGCACCGGCGGGCTCGGAAAGGCGGGCAGCGTCAGGTCGCCGCCGAACCAGTTCAGGTGCCGCACCATCGACACCTCGAGGGCCCGGTACTGCGTCACGTCCGGATACCGGAGCGCGACCGCGTCGATGATCGAGGCGCGCAGCTGCTCGCCGGCCTGGCCCGCGCGGCGGCTCCGGTTGAACGTCAGCCGGTCGGCGACGAACCGGCCCTGCCGGACCTCCAGCGCGAGCCCGGTCAGCGCGTTGTCGCCGGCGACGATGTCGGGCCACAGCTTGGCGATGTCGTCGCGGAGCACGAAGGTGAACCGCTGCCACGCGCCCGGCTGAACGGGCAGCCGGACCGTGCCCTGCGCTCCGTCGGCCTTGTGCGTGACCTTGTCGACGTCGCCGATCTGGTACGCGACGCGCAGGATCCCCTTCCCCGGCTGGTTGGACAGCTGCAGGTCCAGTGTGAGTGCCCCGCCGCTGCCGATCTGCTCCGGCAGCACGTCCAGGGTCAGTGTGGTGTCGTCGACGCAGGCGTTCGCCATCGCGTTCCACGCCACGCCCTCGAAGCGGACCGCGCCGGCGCCGGTGGCGGTGAGCCGCAGCGCCTTGCCGGGGCCGTCGTGCGGCGAGTGCGGGGCCGCGACGAAGTCGGCGCCGTGGCTGCCGGGTTTGCCCACGACGTGCTGCTTCCACGTCCAGGCGAGCCCGTGCTCGGGTTCGGCGGTGCCGTCGAAGTGCACGGCCTGCCGGTGCCCGGCCGCGGCGATGCGGAAGTCGTGGTCGGTGAACCAGACCACGTCGACCTTGTGCTTGCGGGCCTGGTCCAGGTGCGCGGCGTAGCTCGCCACGCCCTCACTGAACGGCCCATGGATGTGCGTCGCCATGCTGACCGGCCGCGGAACCGGAGCCGCAGCAGCAGCCGCAGCCGGAAGCGCGGCCGCAGCCGGCACAGCGGCGGCAGCGAGCAGCACGCCACGCCGGGAAACCCCCGTATCCACCCTCCGACCTTGCCCGCCTTGCCGCGCGTACCGCAGCGGAACAGCGAAAACGCAACGTTGTACGGCGCTCCGCCTCCCCCGTTGCCGAGCCGGAGCGCCGTCCACCGACAAGGATCACGGTTGCCCCGAACGAAAACCTTGCTGAATGCTTGAGGTCGATGTCCCACGATCATGAACGGCTCGAGATCCGGCTCCTCGGCGCCGTGGAGGTCCGCACCGGCGGGCACCCGGCGGCCATCGGGCACCCGAGGCAGCGGGCGGTCCTGGCGGCGCTCGCCGTCGACGCCGGCGCTTCGGTCCGGGTCGACCAGATCGTCGACCGGGTCTGGGGCGAGGAGGTGCCGGACCAGGTCCGCCAGTCCGTCTACGCCTACGTCGCCCGGCTCCGGCACGTGGTGCCGATCGTCCGGCGCGCCCGCGGGTATGTGCTGGACGTCGACCCGGACGTGGTCGACCTGCACCGGTTCCGCCGGCTCGCGGCCACGGCACCGCGCGCGGCGCTGGACCTGTGGCACGGCACGCCGCTCGCCGACGTGGAGGGCGCCTGGGCGGCGGCGACCCGCACGCACTGGCGGCAGGAGCAGCGCGACGCGACGGTCGCCTGGGCCGACGACGAGCTGCGGCGCGGGCGGGCCCCGGCGGTCATCGGACCCCTCGCCGCGGTCGTCGCCGCGCACCCCCTCGCGGAGCAGCCGGTGGAGCGGCTGATGCGGGCGCTGCAGGCCGAGCGGCGCTACGCGGAGGCCCTCGACGTGTACGCCCAGCTGCGCGAACGGCTCGCCGGGGCGCTCGGCGCCAGCCCGGGACCGTCCCTGCAGGCGTTGCACCGCTCGATCCTGCTCGGGGAGACTCCCGCGGCGCAGCCGGAGCCACGGTCCGCCGGAAACGACGGGACGGCGCCATCGGTACCGGCGCAGCTGCCGCTGGATGTGCGCGGGTTCGCCGGGCGGGAGGCGACGATCGCGGAGCTGGACGCGCTCGCCGACGGCACCGACGTGACCAGCACGGCCGTGGTGATCTCGGCGCTGTCCGGGACCGCCGGGGTCGGCAAGACCGCCCTGGCGGTGCACTGGGCGCACCGGGCCGCGCGCCGGTTCCCCGACGGCCAGCTGTACGTCAACCTGCGCGGGTTCGGGCCGCCCGGTGCGGTGGCCGGCGCCGACGAGGCGATGCGGGTCCTGCTCGACGGGCTCGGGGTGCCCGCCGAGCGGGTGCCGGCCGGGATCGACGCGCAGGCGGCGCTGTACCGCAGCGCCATCGCCGGCCGGCGGATGCTGATCCTCGTCGACAACGCCCGCGACGCCCGGCAGGTCCGGCCGTTGCTGCCGGGAGCGCCCGGCTGCCTGGTCCTGGTGACGAGCCGGGACAGCCTCACCGGCCTGGTCGCCGGCGAGGGGGCGGTGCCGCTGCCGCTCGACCTGCTCAGCCGCCGCGAGGCCCGCGAGCTGCTGGCCGGGCGGCTCGGCGCGGACCGGGTGGCGCGCGAGCCGGAGGCGGTCGAGGAGATCGTCGACCGGTGCGCCCGGCTGCCGCTCGCGCTCGCCATCGCCGCCGCGCGGGTCGCCACCGACCCGCGGCGGGCCCTCGGTGACGTCGCCCGCGAGCTCGCCGACGCCGAACACCGGCTCGACCCGTTCGCCGGGACCGACGCCATGACCGACGTGCGGGCCGTGTTCTCGTGGTCCTACCACCGGCTGAGCCCGGCCGCCGCGCGGATGTTCCGCCTGCTCGGGCTGCACCCCGGCGACGACGTCACGGCACCGGTCGCGGCCAGCCTGACCGGCACGCCGGCGCGGCGGGCCGCGGCGGTCCTGGCCGAGCTCGCCGAGGTGCACCTGCTCACCGAGGCGCAGCCCGGCCGGTACGGCTTCCACGACCTGCTGCGGGCCTTCGCCCAGGAGCAGGCGGCCGGCGACCCGGGCGCGCCCGCGGCGCTGCGCCGGCTGTTCGACCACTACCTGCACAGCGCCGCCGACGCCGCGCCGCGGCTGGACCCGTTCCGCGGGAGGGTGCCGCTGCCGCCGGTCGCACCCGGCACGGTGCCGGAGGAGTTCACCGGTCAGGACGACGCGACGGCGTGGTTCGCCGCCGAGTACCGCGCGCTCATGGCCGCCGTATCCCTGACCGCCGGTTCCGACGACCCGGGGCTCGCCCTGCATCCGGCCCGGCTGGCCCGCGCCCTG
Organism: Dactylosporangium siamense; assembly: GCF_016862795.1. Classification (GTDB taxonomy): domain Bacteria; phylum Actinomycetota; class Actinomycetes; order Mycobacteriales; family Micromonosporaceae; genus Dactylosporangium; species Dactylosporangium siamense. The sequence continues at coordinate 20,730 of NZ_BONQ01000151.1, forward strand.
ATCGACTATCAGCAGCGCACCGGGCGCTGGGGCGACGAGCTCGCCGCGCACGACGCCGCGGCGCGGGCCGCCCGGCAGCGCGGCGACCGGCTCGGCGAGGCGTACGCGGCGCACGGGATCGCCCGGGCGAACGGGTATCTCGGCCGGCCCGACGCGGCCCGCGACGCGGGGCTGCGGGCCGCCGAGCTGTACCGCGACGCCGGGCTGCCCGTCGCCGAGGCCGACGCGCACAGCAGCATCGCCGCCGCGATGCTCACCGCGCACCGCCTCCCCGAGGCGCTCGAGCACGCCCGGCGACTGGTCGAGCTCGCCACGGCGCACGGCGGGCCGGTCGACCAGGCGCAGGGGCTCAACACGTACGGCTACACCCTCACGCTGCTCGGCCGGTTCGACGAGGCGCTCGTCCCCCTCGAGCGGGCCCTGGACCTGCAGTCCGCGTCCAGCGACGGGCACGGCGCCGCGTACACCCTCGACAGCATCGCGCTGGTCTGCCTGAGCCTGGGCCGGCTCGACGAGGCGGCCGGGCACTACCGGCGCTCGCTGGAACTGTTCGACCAGGCGGGCGACCGCTTCGGCAAGGTCTTCCCGCTGCGCGGCCTCGGTGACCTGTTCGCCGCGCGCGGCGACCGCGACGCGGCCCGGGAGACCTATGCGCAGGCGCTGCGGATCAGCCGTGAGATGGACGCCAACCCCCGCACGGCGGAGCTGGAGGAACGCATCGGCAAGCTGTGACTACAGCGCCGCGACGTGGATGTCGAGCTCGGCGGGCCGGCGCACCCGGACGTCGTAGCCGAGGTCGCGGACGGCGGCGGCGAGCGCGGCCGGGGTGCGGGGGCGGGCGCCGGCGAGCAGCAGCGCGCGCACCAGGCGGCCCTTGGTGGCCTTGTTGAAGTGGCTGACGACCTTGCCGCCGTGCAGGACGCGGACGCTGACGGCGTTGCGGGGGGTCCACATCCCGGTGTACGCCGAGGACCGCAGGTCCAGCACGAGCATGTCGCCGGCGAGCTCGTCGAGGACCGGGGGCAGCGCCGAGCGCCAGTGCGCGGTGAGGGCGCCGGTGGTGGGCAGCCGCACGCCGATCGAGCAGCGGTACGTCGGGACCCGGTCGGCGGGTCGCAGCGCACCCCACAGGCCGGAGAAGATCAGCAGCTGCTTGCGGGCGCGGGCGAGCGCCGGGCCGGTCAGCGACGCCAGGTCGAGCGCGTCGTAGAGGACGCCGGTGTACAGCGCGGCGGCCGGCACGGCCGGGGCGGTGCGCAGGTGCCCGTTGCGGGCCGCCTCGTCCGCCAGGCCCGGGGTCAGTCCGAGCGTCGCGAGGGCGAGCTCCGGGTCGCCGCTGAGCTTCACCAGGTCGTCGATGACCGCGGTGCGGGCGGCGGACAGCGCCGGCAGGCCGAGCCGGTCGAGGTCCAGGGGCGCGCCGCGGCGCGGGGCGGCGGCCTTCCCCTCGGACGGTGGCAGCAGGATCAGCACCGCCCGAGGGTACAAGGGACTGTTGCGACAGAGCCCTCAGGCGTGCCGGCCGGCCTGCAGGAACGGCATGCCGTGGTGGTTCGTCTGCGCCAGGCGGCTGTTGAGGTTGCCGGCGCTGGCGATCTTGTCGTGGTACGCCTCGCGCCGGCGGGCCACGCAGCCCGTCGGCTTGTCGCTGATCGAGACGAGATCCGGGTCGAGGTGCGTGTTGAGGCCGTCGCGCAGCAGCATGAGCGCCTCGGCGCGCAGCTGGGAGACCCGTGACTCGGTGACACCGAGGTCGTGGGCGATCTCCATCATGGGGCGCTCCTGGAAGAAGTACCCCTTGACGACCTTGCCGAGGCGTTCGGGGAGCGCCTCGACGGCGTTGTGCAGGTAGCCGATCCGTTCCCGGTGCAGGATCAGGTCCTCCGGGCCGGCGGCCCGCTCCGGCACCATGTCCTCGGCGCTGCCGGCCGCGAACCCCTGCAGGGACAGCACCGCGGCCCGCTGCACGTCGTCGTCGATCGACTGGAGCTCGTCGACGCTGACGCCCAGCGCCTCGGCCAGCTCATGGTTGGTCGGGGTGCGTCCGAGCGCCGCGGTCAGTTCCTGTTGCATCGCGTCGGCCTGCCTGGCCCTGGCCCGCACCGACCGGCTCGCCCAGTCCAGCCCGCGCAGCTCGTCGAGGATCGCGCCCCGGATGCGGGTCGTGGCGAAGCTGCCGAACGGGATGCCCCGGCTCGGGTCGAACGCCTTCGCGGCGCCGGCCAGGGCCGCCATGCCGGCGGAGACCAGGTCTTCGCGGCTGACGTGGGCGGGTAGGCGTCCGAGCGTCTGGCGCACCAGATGCCCGACGAGTGGCAGGTGCTCGCGGATCAGATCCTCGAGCTCGCGGCCTTCCAACTGGACCTTGAGCGTGGCACCCTCAAGGGTCGCTGTCATCGGTTCCCCCTCGTGTCTGTGGTGAACCCCGTGCAGGCGGTCCACCTGCTGACACGAAGAACTTTCGGCTACGAAGGGTGCTGGCGCCGTCACTTTCGGGTGCCTTTTGGTTGCGAGACGGTGAGAGTGCTCAGATTCGGCGTGTCGCAGAAACTCGCTCAGCGCGCCGTGGCATTCGAACACCGGTACAGTCGCCCGCGATGAATCTTGTACCGCTCGCACCCCGCCTACGCCGCGTCGCACGCCAGCACTTCGGCTGGGAACAGCTGCGCGCAGGACAGCTTCCGCCGATGCGCGCCCTGCTCAAGCGGCGGGACGCTCTCGTGGTGTTACCCACCGGCGGCGGAAAGTCCGCGATCTACCAGGTCCCGGCGATGCTGCTGCCCGGACCCACTGTCGTCATCTCACCACTCCTCGCGCTGCAGCAGGACCAGATCGCCGGACTGAACCGCCGCCAGGACGGTCAGGCGGTCCGGATCAGCTCGGCGGAGACGCCCAACCAGCAGAAGGCCGCCCTGGAGGCGCTGCGCGCCGGCACCGCCAGGTTCCTGTTCATCACGCCGGAGCAGCTCGGCAACCCCGCCAGGCTGGCGGAGGTGCGTGACCTCAAGCCGAGCATGGTGGCGGTCGACGAGGCGCACTGCGTCTCCGCCTGGGGCTACGACTTCCGCCCCGACTACCTGCAGCTCGGCCACCTCATCCGGGAGCTCGGCGACGGGAAGCGCCGGCCGGTGATCGTGGCCCTCACCGCGACGGCGTCGCCGCCCGTGCGCGCGGACATCACCGAGTCCCTCGGGCTGCACGACCCGTTCACGCACGTCGCCGGCCTCGACCGGGCCAACCTGGAGCTGGCGACGGTGCACTGCACCAGCGACGAGCAGCGCTGGCAGCGGCTGCTCGCCCAGGTGCGGAAGGAGCCGCGGCCCGGGATCGTGTACGCGCCGACGCGGGCCATCGCCGAGCAGTACGCGACCCGGCTCACCGAGCACGGCGTCGAGGCGGTCGCGTTCCACGCCGGGCTCGCGTCCGGTGAGCGGACCCGCCGGTACACCGACTTCATGGCCGACAAGATCCCGGTCATGGTCGCGACCAGCGCCTTCGGCATGGGCGTCGACAAGCCCAACATCCGCTGGGTGCACCACGTGGCGCTGCCGGACTCCCCCGACAGCTACCTGCAGGAGATCGGCCGCGCCGGCCGGGACGGCGAGGCGTCGCGCACGGTGCTGTTCTTCCGGCCCGAGGACGTGTCGCTGCAACGGTTCTTCGCCGCCGGCGCCCCCGACGGCCACGAGCTCACCCAGCTCGCCGCGGCGCTGCGCGAGGGCCCGGTCAGCCGGACCGCCCTCGCCACCCGCAGCGGGCTGCCGGCCCGGAAGGTCACCTCGCTGCTGAGCCTCCTGGAGCAGGTCGGCGCCGTCGAGGTGCTGTCCGGCAACAAGATCGGCACCCCCCGCTACGCGCCCACCCCGGCCGAGGCGTCCCGGCTCGCCCTCGCCCAGTTCGAGCGGCACCAGACGCTGCGGCGATCCAGGATCGACATGATGCGCCAGTACGCGGAGAGCGCCAACTGCCGCGGCAACTCGCTGCTCGCGTACTTCGGCGAACAGGCCGAACGGGCGTGCGGGCACTGCGACAACTGCGCCAACGGCACCGTCGTGGTCGACCCGGTGGTGCCGCACGTGCCGTGGTACCGGCGGATCTTCCGCAGGACCACGACGACCCTTCCCGCGGACGAGATCCCGGTCGTCGACCTGGCGCGGCCGTTCCCGGTGTCGAGCGAGGTCCGGCACACCGCCTGGGGCACCGGCACCGTCATGGCCTACGAGCAGGACCGGGTCGTCGTGCTGTTCGAGGAGGTCGGGTACAAGACGCTGTCGGTGCCGATCGTGCAGAAGTCGAAGCTGCTGGAGCCCGTCTGACCCCGGGTGCGTTCCTGAGGTCCGTGCCCCGGCGGTGGTCGGCAGGCGCCGCTGCCGGCCACCGCCTAGGCTGGGGACATGACTGAGCTGCCCGTCGACCAGCGTGAGTACAACCGCAAGCTGATCGCCGAGTTCCGCGCCTCCGGGCGAAGGATCGAGGACCGGCCGCTCCTGCTGCTCACCACCGCCGGCCGCAGGAGCGGGCAGCCGCGCACGACGCCGATGATGTACATCCGCGTCGACGACGGCATGTATGTCATCGCCTCGAACGCGGGCGCCGTCAATGACCCGGACTGGTTCCGCAACCTGGTCGCCGAGCCGGCCGTCACCGTGGAGGCGGAGGGCGAGGAGTACGCCGCTGTCGCCCGCCCCGTCGCCGATGAGGACCGGCCCGTGCTCTGGACCAGGATCTGTGAGCGCTACCCGTTCTTCACCGAGCACCAGAACGGCGTCGAGCGGAAGATCCCCGTGGTCGAGCTGCTCAGACGGGGCTGATCACCTTCTCGGGCGTCAGGTGCTCGCGGTTGACGGCCTCCTCGACCAGGTCCCCGGCCCACCAGCCGTCGCCGTGGAACTCCTCGGGGATCTCGTCCTCCCACGGATCGAGGCCGAGGCCCTCCATCGCGTCGAACCACGCGTCGCGCCGCGACGCCGGCAGGCGCCCGCCGCACCACGGGCAGTACCCGATCACCGTCATCGACGTGCCGCCGTCCCGGACCGGCAGCCCGTACTCGTCGAACTTCGCGTCGTAGACCACGACCACGTCCGGGTCGTCCTCGCCGTCCTCCGACTCGGACAGGGCCAGTTGAGCACGCATGCCGTCGCAGCAATGTTTACGCACGGCACGCAGTATGGCGGGCCCGTTCTGTCGGGTGTCCGGCAGGAGGACAACTGTCGTTTCGGGGATAGTCCAGGCCCCTGACCACGGTATACGCTCCCGCCACTGGCACGTTCCGGGGATTCGACGCCACCAGGGCGCTCCTAGTGTCATCACCTGAATCGCAAATCCACACCCCCCGCCATACCGAGAGGACCCACCATGAGCGAGTACGACGGCGGCGACACCGGCGCGGACTACGGCCACGTCGAGACCGGCCAGGAGCACGAGTCGCTCGACCAGCTGCACCAGGTCGACGCCAGCGAGTCCGACTACAACAACCAGTTCAACGTCTACGAGCAGGACCACGCGTCGGCCGAGAACACCTCGTTCGACCAGGGCCACCACGTCGAGTACAGCAACCCGGACGGCGCGCACTACGAGGAGTCGGACTTCACGTCCTACGACCACTCGGCCGCCGAGTCGGACCACGTCTTCGCCGCCGAGGGCAGCGAGTCGTCGCACCAGGCCGAGTTCTCGCAGCTCGACGCGCTGCAGGCGCAGCTGGACTCCGCGTTCTCGCAGGCCACCGTCATCGACACCGACACCCCGCCGTCGATCGCCGCCGGCTGATCGTCTGCTTTCGCTCTTTGGACGCCGGCCCGCTACCTCGTGGGCCGGCGTTCCGCGTTTCGTGGTGTTCCGAGCAGCGCGTCGGCGAGGTCGGTGCGGATGTTGAGCACAGTACGGCCGTCGCGGTGCGCGGTGACCAGGCCGGCCGCGCGCAGCGCCGCCAGGTGCTGGGAGACGCCGCCGGCGGTCAACCCGGTCCGCGCCGCGAGGGCCGTCGTCGACGCCGGCGCCGACAGCTCGACCAGCAGCCGCGCCCGGGACCTGCCGAGGACCGCGGCGACCCCGTCCGGCGCGCGGGCGGGCCGCTCCCACAGCCCGCCCGTACCCCGTGGGGGGTACGCCAACTGGGCGAGCCGCCCCGTCGAAACGGTCAGAATCGACGGCCACACGAACACCGACGGGATCAGGACGAGCCCGCCGCCGTCGGGCACGTCGTCCGCCGTGCACCACCGTTGCGCGACCGACAGCGTGTCGTCGGCCCATCGCACCTGCTCGTGCAGGTCGTTGAGCAGGCCGCCGACCCCGTCCGCGGCGAGGGCCCTCGCGCGGGTGAACACCTCCGCCTCGAGCAGCCGCCGGATCCGTGGCCAGTCGGGGGCGAGTGCCACGTCGAAGTAGTCGCCGAGCTGCGTCGCGAGCCGCTCCAGCAGCCCGTCCGGCGGCTTGTCCAGCGACTTGTCCAGCGGCTTGTCCAGCGGCGCCGCTCCGGGCCATTGCGCCGCCACCTCCGCTTCCGGGGTGGCGCGCAACGCCTCCAGCTCCGCCGGCAGCTCCGCGAACAGCCCGGCCGGCGCCGGGGTCAGGAAGTCCGGCACGTACGCCGGGCCCGGCGGCACCAGCCGCCACAGCTCGCTCTCCGTCAGCCGGCCGAGCCGGGGCCTGACCCGGCGGACCCACGGCAGGTGGATCGCGTGGGCGCCGGGGTCGCGCAGCACGCGGATGCTGGCGATCGTCTCCCACAGCGGCGAGATCGCGAACCGCACCCGGGCGACCCCGCCGGCGGACAGTCCGATGGCGACCATGCAGTCCAGACTAAAACGTTGGAGCGGCACCGCCGGCGCCGGAAGGATGGCGGCATGACCGACGCCACGCTGTTCCGTTCCCTGCACAACGCCGCCGACCCGCTCGTCCTCGTCAACGCGTGGGACGCCGCGTCCGCGCGGATCGTCGCCGCCGCCGGCGCCCGAGCGGTCGCCACCACCTCCGCCGGGGTCGCCTGGACGCTCGGGGTGCCCGACGGCGACGCGCTCACCCGGGACGCGATGCTCGTGCACCTGGCCCGGGTCGTCGCCGCCGTGGACGTGCCGGTGACTGCGGACGTCGAGTCGGGCTTCGGCACGGACCCGGACGCCGTCGCCGAGACGCTGCGCGGGGTCGCCGCGGCCGGCGCCGTCGGCGTCAACCTGGAGGACACGCTGCGCGGCGACCGCCCCGGGCTGCGCGACGTCGCCGACCAGGCGGAGCGGATCGCGGCCGCCCGCGCCGCGGCGCCGGACGTCTACATCAACGCGCGCATCGACACGTACCTGCGCGGCGCGGACGACCTCGACGGCACCCTCGCGCGGGCCCGCGCCTACCTGGACGCCGGGGCGAGCGGGATCTTCGTGCCCGGCGTCGTGGACGCGGCCACGATCACCGCGCTCGCCGCCGCCATCCCGGCGCCGCTGAACATCCTCGTCGGCCCGGGCGCGCCGTCCGTCGCGGAGCTCGCCAAGCTGGGCGTGGCCAGGGTCAGCCTCGGCTCGGGCGTGGCGGAGGCGGCCTACACCGTCGCCCGGCGCGTCGCGGAGGAGGCCTTCACCGCGGGCACGTACACGAGCCTCGACGGCGCCGACGGGTACGGCGACCTCAACGCCCTCATGTCCCGCTAGCTGTCACTGCAGCAGCTTCAGCGCCGTCCTGACCGGCAGGCGCTCCACGGTGTGTTCGAAGGACGTCTCGCCCAGGCAGAACCGCTCGAACATGCGCCAGCCCGGCGGGGTCCTCAGCATCGCGTGGAAGAGCCCGGGCCGGCGGCTGAACGTGTCCAGCAGGCGCCGCCCAGCGGTCATCGCCGGGACGAGGGTCCGCTGCACGGCGGTGACGTAGCCGTCGAGGTCGCCGCTCGCCGCCGCCGCGCCGGCGAGGCTGCCGGAGCGCACCGCGAAGCTGATCCCCTCGCGGGTCCACGGCTCCAGCAGGCCCGCCGCGTCACCGGCCACCAGGACCCGGCCGGTCCGCAGCGGCGACGTCGCGGTGCGGCAGCGGGTCAGGTGCCCGGAGTCGTGCACGGGTTCGATGCCGTCCAGGCCGAGCCGGGTGACGAAGTCGCGCAGGTACCGTTTCGTGCGCTCGCCCTGGCCCCGGGCGGCGATCACGCCGACGGTGAGGACGTCGTCCTTCGGGAACACCCACGCGTAGGAGCCCGGCAGCGGGCCCCAGTCGATGAGCAGCCGGCCCTTCCAGCGGGCGGCGACGCCGGCCGGCACCGGCAGTTCGACCTCCAGGCCGAGGTCGACCTGGCCGTACTCGACGCCGGCGTGGCGGGCGGTGATCCCGGACGAGCCGTCGGCGCCGATGACGGTCCGTCCGGTGACGGTTTCGCCGTCCGCCAGCCGTACCACGACCGCGTCGCCGGTCTGCTCGAGCGACCGTGCCGTGACCGACTGCCGGACGACCGCACCGGCCTTCTCCGCGGCGACCCGCAGCGCGTCGTCGAACTGCGGCCGGCGCACCATCAGCAGCAGCGGCCGCCCGCGGCGCCCGGACCGGGCGAACGCCCGCCGGCCGTCGTGGGTGAAGTCGACCCGCGTGATGTGGTCGTCGGCGGGGATGTCGATGCGGTCCGCGACCGCCTGGAGGGTGAACCCGATCAGCCCGCCGCCGCAGGTCTTGTACCGGGGGTGCACCGCCTTCTCCAGCACCAGCGTCCTCGCCCCGCCGGCCGCCGCCGCGTGCGCCGCCGACAGTCCGGCCGGTCCCCCGCCGACGACGACCACGTCCCAGTGCTGCTTGGGTTCACTCACCCGAGCAGCCTAGGAGGTCGGCTTTCACAGGTGAGATTGGCCTCGTGTGATGCAGACGTCATCCGAATGAGTGACCGATCTGTTTCACTGGCGGGATGTCGGCGATCGACCATCTCATCCACGCCAATGAGCAGTACGCGAGCACCTTCCCGGGCCCGCGTCCGCTGCGCCCGCGCCTGCGGCTGACCGTCATCACGTGCATGGACTCGCGCCTGGATCTCTTCGGCGCGCTCGGCCTGGAAATCGGCGACGCGCACCTCATCCGCAACGCCGGCGGCCTGCCGACGGAGGAGGTGCTGCGCTCTCTCGCGATCAGCCAGCGCCGGCTCGGCACCCGCGAGGTCGTCCTGATCCACCACACCGAGTGCGGCATGCAGGGGTTCGACGACGACGAGTTCCGCGCGACGCTGTCCGCCGAGACCGGCCGGACGCCGGGCTGGGACGTGCCCGGCTTCAGCGACCTGCACGACACCATGCGTTCCTCGATCGCCACGGTACGTGAATGCGCCTGGCTGCCACACCGGGAAGACGTGCGCGGGTTCATCTTCGACGTCGGCACCGCGAAGATCGAAGAGGTGCACTGACCCCGGTGCGGTCCTTCGTTGTCACGGGCGGCGGCCGGGGAGTCGGCCGCGCGGTCGTGACCCGGCTGCTCCGCGACGACGCCTCCGCCGTCGTCGTGCTGGAGCACGACCCGGCGGCACTGACCTGGGTCGACGACCAGGTTTTTGCGGGGCGGCTCGTGGGACTCACCGGCGACGCCGGTGACGAGGCGGTCACCGAGCGCGCCGCCGACCTCGCCGAGGCGCGCGGACCCCTCGCGGGCTGGGTCAACAACGCCGCCGTCTTCCGCGACGCGTGGATCGACACGGTGCCGGCGCGCGAGCTCCTCGCCCTGGTGACGGCGAACCTGGCACCGGCCGTGGCGGGCAGCGCCACCGCCGTGCGCCGCTTCCGCGCGGCCGGCCACGGCGGCGCCGTCGTCAACGTCTCCTCCCACCAGGCGCAACGCGCGGTGCGCGGCGCGCTGCCGTACGCGACGGCGAAGGCCGCGATCGAGGGCCTGACCCGCGCCCTCGCCGTCGACCACGGCCCGCACGGCATCCGGGTCAACGCCGTCGCCCTCGGGTCGATAGGGACCGAACGTTCGGCCTCGTACCTTGCCGCCCGCCCACCGGACGAGGCCGCCCACATCGTGGACCAGCTCGCCCAGCTGCACCCGCTGGGGCGGCCCGGCGGCGCGGACGAGGTCGCCGAGGTGGTCGCATTCCTGCTCTCCCCGGCCGCGTCGTTCGTCACCGGGGCGGTGCTGCCGGTCGACGGCGGCCGCGCCGCCAGGGGCGCCGACCCCGAGTCCCGCTGAGCCTTTTCCGGTTCGGCCGTCGAGTCCGGCGCCGCGAGGTAAACAGCGGGGGTTCGCGCGAGGGGCGGCAGGCCGCCACGGACGCCGGTGATGCTGCACGATCGATCCCATGCGATACGGGGGGCGGCTGAACCGCATCGAGTTCACTGCGCTGATCGACCAGCGGGCGAACCGGATCCGCGCGAGCGCCGCCGCGCTGCCGCTGTACGGGATGGCCGGCTGGACCGGTCCGTGCCGGATCGGCAGCTGGGCCTGGGACGACGACCGGCTCGTGCACGCGGGGCTGACGTTCGGCGACCCGGCGTCCGGCGGCTGGGTCGAGGTCGTCACCACCGCCGGCCCGCCGCTGCCGCTGCTCATCGACATGCGGGTCGCGGCCGTGATGCCGCAGCCACCCGAGGACCGCAAGACGTACGAACGCAACCTCCGCGCCGCGTCGACGCCGGCCCCGCACCGGGTCGGGATCACGGTCGACGGCATCCCGAAGCCATTCCAGCGCTGGCCCGACCAGCAGGTGCTGCCGGCGCGGAAGGGCTGGCTGGCGGTCCTCGACGAGGTGCCGGGGCTGCTGCTGCGGGTGTCGGACCTGGCACCGGCGGAGATCCGGCTGGCCAGGGTCGGCGACCTGGAGCCCCACCTGGTCGGGACCAGGGCGCAGCTGCTCGCCGGCTACGACGCGGACCCTTCCGTCTGAATGCTTCCCGGCCGCCGTTCCCCGGCCGCTGCTTCCCGGCCGCCGTTTCCCGATCCGCGCTCAGTACCGCGACGCGAGGGCCTGCGCGAAGTTGACCCGCTGCAGTGCCTCGGCGGCGTGCTGCGGCGAGTACACCACCTCCCGCGCCAGGTAGTGGAACTGCCCCGCCTGCACCGACACGATCATCGGCCCCGACATCGTGTGCGTCTTCGCAGTCAGGAAAAACAACCCGAACAGCAGAAACAGACTCAGCCCACAGGTGAACGGCACCATGATCACGGCCAGGATCGCGCACGCCACGCCCAGCCCGATCCCCCAGCCCGCCGTCGTCGTCATCGGCACCGGCTGCGAGACCACCATCCACCGGCTGCCGTGGATCGGCCAGACCCCGACCGGCGTGTAGATGGCACGACCGTCGACGCGCACGTCACCGATCTGCACATCAGGCCCGGTGTAGGCGGGAAGATCACCGCCGCCGCTGTACGGGATGGGCAACGTCACGTGAGCATTGTGACGTGTCACCCCCCGCCCGCGGGACCCCCACCCGGCCGCCTCGCCCCCGGTCACCCGGTCACCCGGTCACCCGGCCAGCATGCCCTGTACCCCCACCGCAGCGCCCGGGTCGGCCCGCGGCGCCGTACCCCGCCCGCAACGCCCTTTGCCCGACCGCACCGCACCGCACCACCGCACCGCACTGGGCCACTGCACGCACTCGGCCACCGGGCAACTGCGTCACCGCACCGCACGGCACTGGGCCACTGGGCCACCGCACGCGCTCGGCCACCACGTCGCACTGGGCAACCGGGCCAGTACGTCACCGCACCCCACTGGGCCGCACCGGGCCACTGCGCCACCGCGCCGCACCGCGCCGCGCCGCGCCGCGCCGGGCCACCGCACCGCCCCTCGCGACAACGGGACACCGCACCGTGCCGCCATGCCCCGGCCGGGTTGGGCCCGCACCTGGCGGCCGGGCCTGTGGGTAGCGGGTCTGGCGGGCATCGGTGGAGATCTGCTGGTGTTCGGCCTTGATTCCGGTGTGCTGCTGCCGAATGGGCTGGTGTGCTGCGGTACGTCCGCGACGGGGTCGAGCCCGTCCTCGTCCTGCTCGTCATCGCCGTGCTGCGGCACGTCGGGATCGCCGGCACCGCGCCCTTCTGGCTGTTGGCGCTGACGCTGCTGCTCGGCATGGCCTATCAGCAGCCCGCCGTCCAGCGTCGCCTCGCCGCCGGTGACCTCTCCCGCCGTTTGTGGCCCCGGCTCGCGCTCCACATGCTGATGACCTCGGCCGCCATGTACCTGCTCGGTTGGGGGTCGCTGCTCGCCATGGCCCACTTCCACATCATGTCGATGCATCTGGAGTGGTCCGGCGCCCGGGCGTGGCGCCCCGCCGTCGTGTCCAGCGCGGTCTGCATCGGGCTCGGCCAGCTCGCGATCGTGGCCGGCCTGCACAGCTACCTGCCGCAGCCGGAGGTCCACGGTGTCGCCGCCCTGGTCATCGTCGGGGTCGCCACGACCGGGCGGACCCTCGGCCGATCCGTCGCGCGGCAGGAACGCGCGGAGGCCGCCCTGCGCAGCAACGCCGACCGCTTCCGGGTCCTCGTCCAGGACTCGTCCGACATCATCACCGTCAGCACCGCGCAGGGCGACATCACCTATGTCAGCTCCGCCGCCGACCACGTCGTCGGCGTGCCCGCAGAGCAGCTTCTCGGCCGTGGCTTCTGGTCCCTCATCCATCCCGACGACGTCGCCGCCGCCCGCGCCCTGCACACCCGGGTCCTCGCCGCCGGGCCCCACGACAGCCAGCGCGGCGAGCTGCGCGTCCGTTCCGCCGGCGGTGAGTGGCGCTGGCACGAGATCAGCTCCCGGAATCTCCTCGACCACCCGGCGGTCCGCGGCATCGTCGGTCATCACCGTGACATCACCGAACGCCGCGCCGCCCGCGAACGCATCGAATACCAGGCGACCCACGACGCTCTGACCGGGCTCGTCAATGCCCAGACCTTCGTGCCCGCCCTGGAACGCGCCCTGGCCGACCACGCCGGCCCTCTCGGCCTGCTGTTTCTCGACCTGGACGGCTTCAAGCAGGTCAACGACACTCTCGGGCATCACGTCGGCGACGATCTGCTCACCGAGATCGGCCACCTGATCCGCTCCGCCACGAACCCGCGGGACGTCGTCGGCAGGCTCGGCGGCGACGAGTTCGGCGTCCTGCTCCCCCACGTCGCCGACCCGGCCGCCGCGCTCGCCGTGGCCCGCCGCATCGTCACCGCCATCGACCGCGACCTGTCCGTCGCCGGACACCGCGTCCGCGTCGGTTGCAGCATCGGCGTCGCGATGAGCACGCCCGGTGTCGACGCCAAGGACCTGCTCCGCCAGGCGGACCTCGCCATGTACGAAACCAAACGCCTCCGCCGCAATGGCTGCCAGCTCTTCGTCGCGGCGTAGGCCGCAGCTTCGCGACCCCTGCGGCGGTGCCGAGAACAGGACGGCGGGGACGGCACAGGCGCGGTTCATCGCTGCCCCAGGTGCTCCGCGAGCCGGTCGAAGAACTGGCGCCAACCGGCGACGGCATCCTCAGCGCGGGCGGCGTCGGTGGTGAGCCCCTGCTGCCGCATGGTCATCTCGGTGCCGCCGTCACCGGTCGGCTTGAACATCACGCTGACGGTCGAGGCGGTGCCGCTGGTCGTGTCGTCAGGGTGGCCCGTCGTCATGACGAGCCGGGCGGGGGCGTCGAGCTCTCGATAGACACCACCGAGTGCGTGCTCGTTACCGGCGTCGTCGAGCATGACGACCTGCCAGGCGCCGCCCGGCCGGGTCTGCATGACGATGCGGTCCTCCGGCATGGTGAACTCCCGCGGGCCGAACCACCGACTGAAGCCGGCGGGCGTGGTCCACGCCCGGTAGACCCGTTGCGGCTCCGCGGCGAGCTTGCGGGTGATCGAATACTCGGCAGTGTGCACGCTGCGCTCCTTGCCAGTGCGGAGGAGCCGGCCCGGTCGCCGGCTCCCCCGGGGTGTCGTCGCCGGCTCCTCCGACGCGGTCAGGCGTAGGCGGCGGCGAGCCACTCCGACCAGGTCCGCGCCGCCGCCTCCTGGTCGATGTCGGCGAACACGTGATGGCCGGTGAAGAGCATGCCGCCGCCGCCCACGAACCGCAGCAGCGCGTCGTCGGTGCGCACGCCCAGGAAACCGGGCTCCACGACCACGTCGACCACGCCGGTGACGTCCTGCCCCTCGATGGTGAACTGCACCTTGTCGCCCTCGACGACGGGTTCGGTCAGGCCGACGGCGGCGATGACACCGGACCACGCCCGCTCCTGGTCGGACTGCTGCGGGCCGAACGCGGTGACCGGCACCGCGGTGCGACCAGGGAAATGCACCAGATACTGCTCGAGCGTGCGCAGGTAGAGCGGGTTGCCTTTGCGCAGCGCGTCATACTGCTCCTCCCAGTCGCCGGTCAGGATGCCGCTGTGCACCAGCCGCAGCGCGGTGCTCCCACCGTCGCGGCCTTCGACCAGGTACTCGAAAGCCATGAACGCGCCGCTCTCGTCGGGCGTGCCCTGGTAGGCGAAACGGTGCGGCGGCTCCCACGCGGTGACCGTCGACTCGGCGGTGAAGCCGGGCATCGTGAGTGACCCACGACCGCCGACCCGGGGCTCGACCTCGCTCTTGCCCATGAACCACGAGTCGATGCCGGGCCCGGTGGCGATGGCCTCCCAGACCTGCTCGGGCGTTGCCGCGATGTCGATGTCGTGGGTGAGCTCGAATTCGTGCGACATGTCAGGACTCCTTGGTCTCGGGACGGTGCTGAATCTCGATCTGAACGTCGAGGTCGGCGTCGACGGCCGCCGCGTCCATCGGACGCGTGACTTCCGGACGCAGGCTGGGGTGGAGGGCGACAATGACCCGGTGGTCCCGGCCGCCTTCGGCGTGCTCGTCGTGGTAGCGGCTGACCAGCGCGGCCACGGCCGCAGTCAGCTCCTGGGTGAACGCCGCCCGGTCGGCCGCCGACGCGAACCGCACGGTCCCGTCGAGGGCGAAGGTGGCTACCGGCTTGCCTGCCCGGGCCGCCCCGGTGATGAGCGTGCCGACCTCTTTGACGAGTCGGGCCGCGACCGCCAGCAGCCATCGCGCGGACAACCTGTCAGGCGATCTGGCCGGGTCGGGGGCGACGGCCGCGAGCGCCGTCGGCGAGATCACGAACGAGGCGGCGGCGGCCCGCAGCACCCGCTCCGTGACGTTTCCTTTGCGCCGCTCCTCGACCAGCTCGACCAGGCCGTGCGCCTCGAGCGTCCTGAGGTGATAGTTCACCTTCTGCCGGGGCAGTCCGACGATCGCCGCGAGACTGGTCGCCGAATGGGGCTCCACCAGCAACGCCAGCAGCCGCGTCCGGATCGGGTCCAGCGCTACCTCGGCGGCGCCTGACTCCTCGATGACACCCACTTCGAACATGCGAGAACCGTAACCGCCGACAAGTTCCCCTGTCAAGACAGGAAAAATTGTCAGTGCTCGTCGCTACAGTGACCGCTGTGACATCCCAGGTGCGGGGACCCCGGGTCTCCACCATCGAGTTGTTCTTCGATCTCGTGTTCGTCTTCACCGTGACCCAGTTCGCCACCGTGCTGGTCAAGCACGTCGACGTGACTCATGCCCTCCGGGTGCTGCTGATGCTCGGCATCATCTGGTGGATGTATGCGGGCTACGCCTGGCTCACCAACGCGGTGGCCCCGAGCAGCACGCTGCGCCGCACCCTGCTGCTCACCGGCATGGCCGGGTTCATGGTCATCGCCCTGTCGATCCCCTACGCGTTCGACGGTGACGGATGGGCCTTCGGCGTCGGGTATGTCATCGTCACCGCCGTCCACTCCGCCCTGTTCCTGCAGGCCGACGACAACGCCTCCATCGGTGCCGCGATCGCCGGGCTGGCCCCGATCAACGGCACCGCCGCGCTCCTGGTGCTGGTCGGCGGATTCCTCGACGGGCCGTGGCACTACGGGCTGTGGACGGCGGCACTCGCGCTGGTCATCGCCGCGCCGCACCTGCAGCGTATGGGCACCTGGACGATCAACGCGGGACACTTCGCGGAGCGGCACGGGCTGGTCGTCATCGTCGCCATCGGCGAGTCGGTGATCGCGATCGGCCTGGCCTTCGAGGGCATGCACCTCGACCCGTCCACGCTCATCGTGGCGCTGCTGGGCCTGTGCATCGCGTATTACCTGTACTGGAACTACTTCTCCGGCGACGAGACCCGCGCCGAGCACGCACTGCACGCCATCACCGACCCCACCCGCAAGGCCCGCGTCGCAGTCCAGGCCTGGGGCTACGCGCACTACTTCCTGATCGCCGGCATCGTGTTCACCGCGGTCGGCGTGAAGCTGTCGGTGGGTCACGCCCTCGAGCCGCTGCACTGGCCGAGCGCCATCGTCCTGAGCGCC
The DNA here is from genome assembly GCF_016862795.1 of Dactylosporangium siamense. Classification (GTDB taxonomy): domain Bacteria; phylum Actinomycetota; class Actinomycetes; order Mycobacteriales; family Micromonosporaceae; genus Dactylosporangium; species Dactylosporangium siamense. The sequence continues at coordinate 36,992 of NZ_BONQ01000151.1, forward strand.
GGCGCCGCCACGTTCCTGCTCGGCCACGCCGCGTTCTTATCGATCCTGAAGGTGCCCGGTGCCTGGTATCGCGTGGCCGCCGCGGCCGGCGTCCTGGCGGTGATCCCGCTCGGACACTGGCGGGCCGTCGCTCAGCTCACCGCGATCCTGGTCGTGATGGCGGCTGCGGTCATCGCCAGGGACCTGAAGACCGTCCGCGTCGAGCACACCACCGCCATTCACGACTTCGGCCGCTGACACGTCCGGACCGGAAACCCCCACGCGCCGGACGGCGATCTTCGCCACGGGAGCGTGCTCGCCCTGCGCGCCAGGCACGTGGGGGTCCGTGACCGCGGGCGACACGTCGCGGTGAGACCACAACGGTCACGGACGCGTCGAACCTGGTGAATTCCGGGAGCGGGCTCCCACGGCCCGGGCAACCCCCACGGCACGGGCAACCCCGACGGCACGCGCGGCACGCGCGGCACGCGCGGCACGCGCGGCACGGGCGGCACGGGCGGCACGGGCGGCACGGGCGGCACGGGCGGCACCGCAGTCCCGTCGACCCGGCCGCCCCTGTCGACCCAGCCACGACACAACTGGCCGCCGTCTGACATCAACCACAACGGACCAGCGCTGACCGCCCCCTACACCACCAGCGCGGAGGTGACCTTGCGCAACCCATGCACTTCGATCGGTGTCATGGGCACATCGAAGCCGGTGCACCTGCTACCACGGGACGACCGGAGGACGGACGACGGTTGTCCACCCGACGGTGGACAGGCGTCGAGCCGGAAGACCTGGGCGGGTAGGTCTCCCGGCTCGACAGTTACCTGAACAAAGAACAGTTACCTGAACAAGGAACAGTTACCGGAGCGTCACGGCCCGGCCGTCACATAGATGATCTGGTTGGCCGTGTTGGCGGGTCCCGCCGTGTTGTTGATGACGTGGTTGATCGTGCCCACGCCGCCGAGCGAGACGCTGACCATGTTGCGGAACTGGATGCCGGACTTCACCGGCACCTCGAAGGAGCGTTCGCCGACGACGGCGGGGTTGACGTTGAAGTAGCAGTAGCTGCCCAACCCCCACGCCTGGTGCGTGTTCACCGAGTCGGCGACCTTGTAGGCGGCCCAGCCCCGGGTGGAGCCGTTCATCCACGCGGCCTGGTTCGGCGGGTCGTAGGGCATCTCGTTCTGGAAGAAGTACGTGCGGCCGCCGTTGCCGTTCCAGATGACCTGGTACTGCTGGTAGTGCTCGACGAACAGCCCGTACATCGTGACGTCGTTGCCGTTGACGACCATGCCGTTCTGGCCCTTGCTGACGGTCCAGCCGTAGGTGCCGGCGTTGCCGTGGTCGGCCCGCCAGACCCACATGTGGTCGCCGATCACGTTGTTGCTGTTGACCTGCAGGCTGACCGTGGCGTTGCCGACGTGGGCGCCGCCGATGCGGAAGTACACGTCGTGCAGCGAGGTCGGGTTGGCGGCGTGCGAGGCCGACGAGCCGGCCGGGCCGAGCTCGACCAGGGTCGGGGAGTTGACCGTGCCGGCGTCGATGAGGATGCCGGCGAGCTTCACGCCGTCGACGTCGGCGACCTTGATCGCGGTGACGCCGCCGTCCGGCACGAACGTCGCCAGGCCGAGGCCCAGGATGACCGTGTTCGGGTTGTTGACCTGCAGTGCCTGGTTCAGGTGGTAGACGCCGGGGGTCACCAGGAGGTGCCGGCCGGCGGCGAGGGCCGCGTTGATCTGCGCCGCGGTGTGGCCGGGGCGGACGATGAAGAACTGGTCGAGGGAGATCGACGAGCCCGCCGGGGTCTTGCCGAACCAGCTGGTGCCGGTCGTGTTGGCCTGCAGCGCCGGGACGAACACCCGGTAGGTGCCGGTGCCGTCGAGGTACAGGAACGGCTTCTCCCGCTGCAGCGGCGTCTGGTTGATGACCGTGTGCGACGGGTTCGGGAAGTTCGGCGGCGGGGCGCCCTGGACGCCCTGGAAGACCATGTTCCACACGGAACCGGCCCAGCTGCCGAGCTCGCTGTTGCGGGTGTACCACTGCTGCTGCGAGCCGGACACGACCCGGCCGTCGACCTTGGTGTCGGCCATGAGACCGCCGGAGGACCAGCCGTCGCCACCGTTCCAGAGCTGGATCTCGTTGTTGGCGCCGCGCAGGTGCATGCGGCGGTACTGCACCGCCTGCGACACCGCCCAGCGCTCGACCTGCACGCCGTTGCCGGTGTTCGGCAGGGTCACGGACAGGTTCTCCGCGCCGCGCCAGAAGTTCTGGGTGGCGTTGCCGCCGAACCAGGTGGCCTCGGCCCGGACGTGGCCGTTGATGTTGACGTCGTCGGGTGAGAAGCCGAGGCCGGCGACCTGGGTGTAGAAGCCGATGTTGGCGTCGATCGTGTGGTTGCCGGGCTTGAACAGCACCGCGTAGCGCTCGGTGCCGAACTGGTTGGTCTCCTGGCCGGCGAAGATCTGGTTGAGCCGGGCCTGCGCGGCCGCCTGCTGTGACGGGTCGTAGACGGAGACGTTGGGGCCGAAGTTCGGGTTCTTCGGGTCGGGCGTCTCGATCGGCCCGGTGCTGGTCGACGTGCTGGGCGACGGCGAGGTCGAGCCACCGGTGCCGGTGTACACCTCGAACTCCCACAGCGACACGCCCCACTGGGTCGCCTTGGCGGTGGCGTTGATCCGCACGTACCGGCCGTTGCCGGTCACGTCGAGGGTCTGCACCCCGCCGGTGCCGGTGGTGGTCGAGTAGATCGAGGTCCACACGGCGTTGTCGGTCGAGGCCTGGATCTGGAAGGCGGTCGCGTACGCGGCCTCCCAGCGCAGGATCACCCGGCAGATCGGCAGGACCGAGCCCAGGTCGACGGTGAGCGACTGCGGGACGACGGCGGCGCTGGCCCAGCGGGTGCCGGTGTTGCCGTCGACGGCGGCGCTGGCGGGCGTGCCGGCGTTCTCGGTCGAGGAGGCGGTGGCCGGGCGGGCGATCGCGCGGTTCGTCGGGCCGCAGGTCTGGCCGGTCGGGGAGAGCTCGCCGTAGACCTGGAACTCCCACAGCGAGTAGCCGTAGGCGGTGTTGCGCACGGTGCCGTACATCCGCACGTAGCGGCCGGTGCCGGTCACGTTGAGCGTCTGGGTGCCGCCCGCGCCGGTGGTCGTGGTGTAGACAGACGTCCAGGTGGCGGCGTCGTTGGAGATCTGGATCTGGAACGCCTTGCCGGAGGCGGCCTCCCAGTTGAGCACGACCTGGGACAGCGCGGCGGGCGCGCCGAGGTCGACCTGGATCCACTGCGGGTCGCTGAACGCGCTGGCCCAGCGGGTGCCGGTGTTGCCGTCGGTGGCGGCGGTGGCGGCGGTGCCGGCGTTCTCACTGGACGAGGCGGTGGTGGGCTTGCCCTGCGAGAGCAGGGTCGGCGCGGCGCTCGCGTTGGGCAGCGCGATCGCGGCGACGGCGGTGGACAGCATCAGCGTGGCGGCCCCACCGAGGAGCCAGCGTCGCAGGGCAGAGCGACGCCTCCCCCCGGGTGCGGACCCGGCATCCGCCGAGGCATGCGCCGAGGCATAGCGCGACATACGCGGAAATTTCATGATCCTGCCTGTCAGTCGGGGGACGTGGCGGGGATCCAGACCGGGCTGGTTGGCGGTTCCCGGTCCGTGATCTGGGCGGTGAGCGGTGGACAACAGACACGCCGAAGCCAGGCGGGGCATCGACGGTCGTCGGCATGGGCGTGCCGACCGTGGTGCAATGAGAGAGCGCTCTCTCAGAACCACGAGTGTTACGCCGGGGTTGCGTCGCCGTCAAGACAAACTTCTATCGCGACGTGAACAATCCCCTTATGCGGCTTTTGTGGAACGGGCCCGACCTTGACGTCCTGAAAGCGCCCCACTTTAATGACGACATTATTTAAGTCTCGATAGAAACTGGTCGCGGCAACACACCCCCCGTTCGGCTGGGACCAGCACCACCCCACCCCCTGTCGAGCGCGCGACCGTCACACCGCAGCCCCAACCCCTGCGGTCGCCTCGGCACGCCGGTCGGCACCCATCGAAAGGGCAGACACCGTGGCGGGACGACGAAGGCTCGCATTACTGATGGCGGCCGCCCTGCTGACCGGTTCGCTCGCCGCGTGCGGCGAACCCGTGGCGGACGCCAAGACCCTCACGTACTGGGCGAGCAACCAGGGCAGCAGTCTCGAGTTCGACAAGCAGACCCTCGCGCCGGTCCTCGAACGCTTCGAGCAGCAGACCGGCATCCACGTCAAGGTCGAGGTCGTGCCGTGGTCGGACCTGCTCAACCGGCTCCTCGCCGCGGCCACGTCCGGGCGGGGCCCCGACGTGGTCAACATCGGCAACACCTGGTCGGCGTCGCTGCAGGCGACGAACGCGCTGATCTCGTTCGACCCGCAGGCGTTCGACCGCATCGGCGGCAAGGACCGGTTCGTGCCGGCGGCCCTGGCCGCGGCGGGCGCGCCGGGCAAGGCACCGGCGGCGGTGCCGTTGTACTCGCTGTCCTACGCGCTCTACTACAACAAGCAGATGTTCGCCGACGCCGGCATCAGCAAGCCCCCGGCGACGTGGGAGGAGCTCGTCGAGGTGGGCAAGAAGCTCACCAACGGCAAGCAGTGGGGCCTGGCGATCGAGGGCGCCAACCCGTCGGAGAACGCGCACCACGCGTTCACGTTCAGCCAGCAGTACGGCGGCGAGTGGTTCGACGTCAGCGGCAAGCCCACGTTCGACACGGATCAGAACGTCGCGGCGATCAAGCGGTACATCGACCTGATGGCCGTGGACAAGATCGTCAACCCGAGCAACGCCGAGTACGCGAAGAACGAGTCGCTGTCCGACTTCGCCAACCGCAAGGCGGCGATGCTGCTGTGGCAGGCGGCCGGTTCGGCGTTCCAGGCGCAGGGGATGAGCCCGGAGGAGTACGGCATCGCGCAGGTGCCGTTCCCGGCGAACCCACCGGCCGGCGGCAAGAAGGTCAACAGCATGGTCGCCGGGATCAACATCGCGGTCTTCCGGCACAGCAGGAACCTGGAGGGGGCGATGGAGTTCGTGAAGTTCATGACCAGCGACGCCGAGCAGGTCGCCCTCAACAAGGTGTACGGCTCGCTGCCGTCGGTGAAGGCGGCCCTGGCGGACCCGGCGTTCGCCGCGCCGGAGCAGAAGGTCCTCGCCGAGGTGCTCAACTCGACGGCGTCGCCGCTGCCGCAGGTCACCACGGAGAGCCAGTTCGAGACCCTGGTGGGCGCCGTGATGAAGGAACAGTTCGCGAACGCCGCGAACGGCAAACCGATCACCGCCGCCGCGATCCGGGCGAAACTGAAGGCCGTCGAGCAACGGATGAAGGGATGACCCGCCCGATGGGGGCGCGGGGGTCCGCGGCGGTGCCCGTCCGCCGGCCCATGCACGCCGCACCCGACGTGCGCCAGCACCACGCCCGCGCGGTGGGCGCCCCACCGAAGCAGCGCAGCCAGCGCCAGCGGCGCCGCCGCCGGATCCGGTCGAAGTACCTGCCGTACCTGCTGGTCGCCCCGGCCGTGGTCCTGGAGATCGGCATCCACGTGGTGCCGATGCTGGTCGGCGTGTGGATGAGCCTGCTGGAACTGACCCAGTTCCACATCCAGGACTGGTCCACGGCACCGTTCGTCGGGATCGACAACTACGCCGCGACCGTCAACTTCCACAGCGAGACCGGCAAGGCGCTGCTGAAGTCGTTCGGCATCACCGTGCTGTACACGTCGCTGTCGGTGTTCCTGTCGTGGCTGTTCGGGCTGTCCGCGGCGGTGTTCATGCAGCGGCCGTTCAAGGGCCGGGCGCTGCTGCGCACCCTGTTCCTGACCCCGTACGCGCTGCCCGTCTACGCGGCCGTCATCACCTGGGGTTTCCTGTTCCAGCGCGACACCGGCCTGATCAACCACGTGCTGGTCGACCAGCTCGGGCTCGTCGACGGCGAGCGGCCGTTCTGGCTCATCGGCGAGAACAGCTTCTGGGCGCTGCTGATCGTGTCGGTGTGGCGGACCTGGCCGTTCGCGCTGCTGTGCATCACCGCCGGACTGCAGAACGTGTCGACGGAGATGTACGAGGCCGCCGCGATCGACGGCGCCGGCTTCTGGCGGCGGCTGAGCTCGGTGACGCTGCCGTCGCTGCGCCCGGTCAACCAGGTGCTGCTGCTGGTGCTGTTCCTGTGGACGTTCAACGACTTCAACACCCCGTACGTGCTGTTCGGCGGGTCCGCGCCACCGGAGGCGGACCTGATCTCGATCCACATCTACAACAGCTCGTTCAGCACCTGGGACTTCGGCATGGGCTCGGCGATGTCCGTGGTCCTGCTGCTGTTCCTGCTGCTGGTCACCGCGGTGTACCTGATGATCACGAACCGCAGGAGGATCCATGCGTGAGGGCCGGGGCGAGCGGATCGCCCGCTGGATCGTGCTGAGCCTCCTGGCGCTGTTCGTGCTGACGCCGCTGTTCGTGATGGTGAGCTCGGCGTTGAAGCCGCTGCAGGACGTCCAGGACGACTTCACCTGGCTGCCCTCGACGCTGACGTTCCAGGCGTTCGTCGACATGTGGAGCACCGTCCCGCTCGGCAACTACCTGCTCAACAGCGTGATCGTGTCGACGGTCGCGGCGGTGTTCTCGGTGTCGATCGCGGTCTTCGCGGCGTTCGCGATCAGCCGGTACCGGTTCCGCGGCCGGGGCGTGTTCTCGGTCGCGGTGCTGTCGACGCAGATGTTCCCCGGCATCCTGTTCCTGCTGCCGCTGTTCCTGATCTACGTGAACCTGGGCACGGCGACCGGGATCGAGCTGTACCAGACCCGGCTCGGCCTGGTCATCACGTACCTGACGTTCTCGTTGCCGTTCTCGATCTGGATGCTGGTCGGCTACTTCGACTCGATCCCGCGGGGGCTGGACGAGGCCGCGCAGGTCGACGGCGCCGGGTCGATGCGCACGCTGTTCACCGTCATCCTGCCCACGGCCGTGCCGGGGATCGTCGCGGTCACCGTGTACGCGTTCATGACCGCGTGGGGCGAGGTGCTGTTCGCCTCGATCATGACGGACCAGGACAGCCGCACCCTCGCCGTCGGCCTGCAGGCCTACTCGACGCAGTTCCAGGTGTACTGGAACCAGGTGATGGCCGCGTCCCTGGTCGTCAGCATCCCGGTCGTGGCCGGCTTCCTGGCGTTGCAACGGTATTTCGTGGCCGGTCTGACCGCCGGCGCCGTCAAGTAGCGCCGGGCAACACTGCCGAAACCCGTCCTCATCGCAGCTTCACAGAGGAGAACCGCCCCGTGCTGGATCTGTCCGACCTCCCATCGAACTTCATCTGGGGCTCCGCCACGGCGGCGTACCAGATCGAAGGCGCCGTCACGGAAGACGGCCGTGGACCGTCCATCTGGGACACGTTCAGCCACGCGCCCGGCAACGTCGACAACGGCGACACCGGCGACGTGGCCTGCGACCACTACCACCGCTGGCCGGAGGACATCGCGCTGATGCGCCGGCTGAACCTGGAGGCGTACCGGTTCTCGGTGGCGTGGCCGCGGATCCTCCCGGCGGGGACCGGCGCGGTGAACGGGGCGGGTCTCGACTTCTACGACCGGCTCGTCGACGGTCTCCTGGAGGCGGGCATCCGGCCGTTCGCGACGCTGTACCACTGGGACCTGCCGCAGGCGTTGCAGGACGCCGGCGGCTGGCCCCGGCGGGAGACGGCCGAGGCGTTCGCGGACTACGCGGCGATCGTCGCGGGCCGGCTCGGGGACCGGGTCGCGGACTGGAACACGGTCAACGAGCCGCTGTGCGTGTGCTGGATCGGCCACCTCGAGGGCCGGATGGCGCCGGGCGAGCGGGACCTGACCCGGGCCGTGCACGCGTCGCATCACGTGCTGCTCGGCCACGGCCTGGTCAACCAGGCGATCCGGGCGTCGGCGCAGCTGCCGCCGGCGGTCGGGATCGTGCTGAACCTGAGCCCGACGGAGCCGGGTTCCGACCGGCCCGAGGACGTGGCCGCGGCGCGGCGCGCGGACGGGCACATCAACCGCTGGTGGCTGGACCCGCTGCACGGGCTCGGCTACCCGGCGGACCTGCTGGACACCTACCAGGTGGACCTGCCGGTCCGCGACGGCGACCTGGACCTGATCGCGGCGCCGACGGAGTTCCTCGGGATCAACTACTACTTCCGGCAGGTCATCGTCGACGACCCGGCGAGCCGGGCGCCGTTCATCCGGCAGATCCCGGTGCCGGGGTCGATCGAGACGGCGATGCCGTGGGAGGTCCACGCCAAGGGCCTGGAGGACATCCTGGTCCGGGTCGCGGAGACCTACCGGCCGCGCAGCATCCTGATCACGGAGAACGGCTCGGCCTGGGCCGACACCGTCGAGCCCAGCGGTGAGGTGCAGGACAAGGAGCGCGTCGACTACCTGGAGCAGCACCTGGAGGCGGTCCGCAACGCGGTCGTGCGGGGCGCGCCGGTCGACGGCTACTTCGCCTGGTCCCTGCTGGACAACTTCGAGTGGGGCTACGGCTACGACAAGCGGTTCGGTCTGGTCCGGGTCGACTACGACACGCAGAAGCGCACGATCAAGGCGAGCGGGCACCGGTACGCGGAGCTGATCAGAGCCCATCGCGCCGCCCATCCGGTTTCTCACGATTCGGTGATCTAGGGTCGATGTGGGGTGCTGCCGGGTAAGGGGACCGGGAGCACCACCGGACCTGCCACCGAGGAGACGTGATCATGAGCTCTGACACCGCGAGCTGGGACCCGGCACCGGACGAGGAGGGCCAGCTCTCCGTCGAGGACACCCTGTCGGACCGCGGCCTGGCCGATGCCCTGGACGAGGGGTACTCACCGCCGGAGAAACCCCTGGGACTCAACACGTTCGGCGTCACCCAGGCCGAGGCGCAGCGGGGCGAGTCCTGGGACCAGCGCATCGCGCAGGAGGAGCCGGACCCGACGGCCCGGCCCGATCTGGACGACTACGGCACCACGACCGAGTCCGGGGAGTTCTTCGACGCCGGCGAGGTCGGCGACCGGCGGGCCGGCCGCCTCGTCGCCCCGGACGAGGGCTGGGGCGAGGACGAGGAGAAGGACGAGATCGGCTCCGACGTCGGCATCGACGGCGGCGCCGCGTCGGCCGAGGAGGCCGCCATGCACATCATCGACGTCGAGCGCTGAGGCACCTGGACACGCCGGGCACGCCGGGCGGTGGCCGCCTGATAACCGAGAGCGACCACCGCCACCCCCGCCGCCCACGCGACATACCATCCAGTGAGGGCGAGCAGCCCGACTACGCACAGCAATGCCACCATCGCGGTCCGCCGCGACCAGGTGCCGGCCGGTAGGAGCTTCACGGCCGCGGCCGTGCCGAGGACGTAGACGACGACGAACGACGCGGTCGTGGCCAGCATCAGCGGCCTCGTGCCGACCCCCAGCGGCCCGGCGGCGACGACGGTCGCGCCGGCGAGCCCGGCCGCCACGGCCAGGGACCGGCGGGGCACCTCGCCGGCTCCGGCGCCCCTGGCGAACCAGGCGGGCAGGGCCCCGTCGCGGCCCAGCGCCGCGCCCAGCTTGGCGGCCCCGGCGAAGTAGGCGTTGACGGCGCCGGCAGTGAGCAGCAGCGCGACCACCGCGGTGAGGACCTTCACGTCGCGGCCGAGGCCGATGGTGAGCAGCTCGGCGAGGGGCGCCTCGACGGCGCCGGCCCGGGGGCCGAGGACGAGCTGGCTGGTGGTGGCGACGAGCAGGTAGAGCACGCCGACGACGGCGACCGCGATCCAGGTGGCGCGGGGCACGTCGCGGCGGGGGTCGCGGTAGTCGGCGGCGAGCGAGGTGAGGGCCTCCCAGCCGGCGAACCCCCAGACCAGCACGGCGACGGCGGGGCCGACCGCGAGCCAGCCGTGCGGGGCGAAGGGCCGCAGGTTGGCGAGGTCCGCGTGCGGCAGCGCGGTGCCGACGGCGAGCAGCAACAGTCCGGCCAGGACGGCGGCGAGGACGAGCTGCGCCTTGCCGGAGACCTTCACGCCGCCGAAGTTCAGCCCGGCGACGACGACGATGAGGGCGCCGGCGGTGAGCAGCGTGGTGCGGTGGCCGCCGCCGAAGGCCGCCGTGACGTAGGCGGCGCCGAAGCTCGCCGCGGGCAGGAAACCGACGGGCACCGCGACGTAGAAGATCCAGCCGACGACGGCGGCGGCGCGCGGGCCGAACGCGGCGCCGACATACGTGGAGACCCCGCCGGCGTCGGGATACCTGGCGCCGAGGGCGGCGAAGGTGGCCGCGAGGGGCGCGGACAGCACGACGAGGGCGAGCCACGCGACGAGCGAGGCGGGGCCCGCGATCTGGGCGCCGAGGGCCGGCAGGGCGATCACGCCGGTGCCGAGGACGGCACCGACGGACAGGGCGGCGCCTTGCTTGACGGTGAGCATACGATGACGCTAAACCCGGGCTTGGCCCGGTTGAAGTGCCAATTGATCACGGGTTGCATTGGGCCAAGTTGGAACTGCACATCAGCCTCGAAGGCCGCGGTGACCAGGCCGCCCGCATCTACCGGCAGGTCCGTGACGCGATCCTCGACGGGCGGCTGCGGGCCGGGGACCGGGTGCCGCCGAGCCGGGACCTCGCCCGGCAGCTGGCGGTGTCGCGCAACACGGTCGCGGCCGCCTACGACCGGCTCGTCGGCGACGGGTTCCTGGAGGGCCGGGCGGGCGCGGGCACGTTCGTGGCGATGCCGGCACCGGGCGGGTCGCGGCGGGCGCCGGTCGGGGCGCTGCGACCGTCACCGCGCTGGGCGGTGCTCGCCGGTGAGCTCGCCGCCGACCTCTCCGCCCGGCCGCCGACCAGGAAGGCCCGCTACGACCTGCGGGCCGGGCACCCCGACGGCGGCCTGTTCCCCCTCGCGACCTGGCGGCGGCTGCTCACGCGGTCGTTGCGCGCCGACGCCGAGTACGCCGACCCGGCGGGCCTGGAGCGGCTGCGCGCGGCGATCGCGCGGGCCGTGGGGCTGTCCCGGTCCGTGCGGGCGGCCGCGGCGGACGTGATCGTCACCAACGGCGCGCAGCAGGGCCTGGACCTCGTCGGCCGGGTGCTGATCGAGCCGGGGTCGGTGGTCGCCGTCGAGGAGCCCGGCTACCCGCCGGCGCGGCTCGCCTTCACCGCACTCGGCGCCCGCGTGGTCCCGGTCCCGGTCGACGGCGACGGCCTGGTCGTGGACGCGCTGCCCCGCTCGGCCCGGCTGGTGTACGTGACGCCGTCGCACCAGTACCCCCTCGGCGTTCCCATGTCACTGACCCGCCGCGCGGCGCTGCTCGGGTGGGCGGAGCGGCACGGCGCGGCGATCGTCGAGGACGACTACGACAGCGAGTTCCGCTTCTCCGACCGGCCCCTGGAGCCGCTGCAGAGCCTGGACCGGGCGGGCAGGGTCGTCTACGTCGGTTCGTTCGCCAAGACACTGCTGCCCGCGCTGCGGCTCGGGTTCCTGGTGCCGCCGGCGTCGCTGCGGCCGGCGCTGGTCGCGGCGAAGCGTCTCGCCGACTGGCACGTCGAGCCGGCCGCGCAGGCGGCCCTGGCCGACTTCATCGACGAGGGACTCCTGCGGCGGCACGTGCGGACGGTGACGCGGGTGTACGCGGCCCGCCACGAACTGGTGACCACCGCCGCACGGGGTCCCCTCGCCGACCGGTTCACGCCGGTGCCGTCCTCGGCCGGGCTGCACGTGACGCTGCTCGCCGCCGCCCACGTCGACGTGCCGCGGACCCTCGCCCGGCTGCGGGACGCGGACGTCGCCGTGGAAGGGCTCGCCGGCTTCTACACCGCCGCCGCGCCGGCGGACGGCCTCGTCATCGGGTACGGCATGATCACCGCCGGGGATCTGCCGGCCGCCCTGGACCTGCTGGACCGCGCCTCCCGCCCGTTGGGGTGACAGCGCGGCCCGCGCCGCCCGCTACGGTGTACGGATGCTCGTGCGCCGCGTCGCCGCCCTCACCGCGCTCGCGGTCGGTCTCGCCGGTGGGGTCACCGCCTGCGGCGGGAAGGCCAAACCGCAGGCCCGGCCGCCGGCCGCCACGACGTCACCGGCGTCGGCGGCCCCGTCGGAGTCCGCGCCCGCCTCACCCGCCGCTCCTGTGACGACCCCGCCGGCCGCCCCGGCCGCCGCCGGCATCCCGACGATCACGTATACGAAGGGCGCCGCGGGGTTCCCCGCCGACCCGGACCAGTCCTCGACGGTGCCGCTGACCGAGGGGCTGCACCCGACGGCGAAGCTCGCCGCCTACGACGCGCCCGGCGGCACCGCCCGCGCCTACCTGACCCCCGACATCAGCGGCGTGCAGCTGGTGATGCCGATCGTGGCGAAGCAGGCCGGCTGGGTCGCGGTGCTGCTGCCGACGATCAACCGCAGCGTCGGCTGGCTCCCCGCCGGCAACTGGACCACCGTGCCGCTGCGCGACCAGGTCATCGTGCGCCGCGGCGCGTTCACGCTCACCTGGGTCCGCGACGGCGTCGCGCAGCAGACGTGGACCGTGACCGTCGGCGCGGCGGCGACCCAGACCCCGCTGGGGCGCACGTTCGTCCTGGGCCGCTCGCGCCTGTCCAGCCAGGTCTACGCCGGGCTCGACGTCCTCGCGCTCGGCGCCGTCCCGGACGACAAGGGCGCCGTCGCCGACGGCCTCGAAGACGCGCACACCGGCATCCACGCCTGGTACCGCAACGAGTTCGGCTTCCGCAAGTCCAACGGTTGCGTCCGGATGCCCCCGGCGGCCCAGAAGGTCCTCCTCGACTCGGTCGCCAGCGGCACCAGCGTCGTCGTCCTGCCCTGATCGTCGGTCGGGAATCATCCCCTTCACTGGCGCTTCACCGCCGACGGTTTACCGTTGGGAGGGTGATCCGTACAGTGGCACTGATTGGTATCGACGGCGCCGGCAAGTCCACCCAGGCGCGGTGGCTCGCCGACTGGCTCGACGCGAGCGGCGTGCCCGCCCGCTACCACCGCAACGCCGCCGGACGGGTCTTCTTCGGCCGGCTGGCGCAGCGACTCGGCCGGCGCGACGCCGAGCACCTGCTCGGGGTGCGGCTGTTCCTGCTGGTGGAGACGCTGCTGCGGGGGCTCGTCATCACCCGCGCGCTGCTCCTGTCGCGGCTGACCGGCACCGTGGCCGTCATGGACCGCTACACCTACTGCCAGTACACCAGCATCACCGTCCGCGGCGGGCGCCCCCGGCTCGCACGGCTGCTGTTCCGGCTGCTGCCGCAGCCCGAGCTGGTCCTCTACCTGGCGGTGCCGCCCCTGGTGGCGCAGGCCCGGGTCGACGCGCGGGGCAAGGACCACGAGGACCTGGACTACCTGACGGCGTGCGACGCGGCGTACCGGGGACTGCCGGAGGCCGGCCGGTTCACCGTCGTCGACGCGGGCACGGACCCGTCGGCGGTGCAGACCCAGCTGCGCGAGGCGGTGCAGCGCGACCTGCTGCCGGACTCGGCGCGCCGCCACCCGTCCCGCGCCGCGCAGCACCTGCTCCCGATCGGGTGACCTGGTCGCCGGTCGGGGACGCGACCGGCCGGACGCCGGTTAGCGTCGATGTCTCGGGTCACGCGGGCAGCTGAGGTTCGCGACCGGGGTTGGCGAAAGGAACGCGCGTGTTCTCCACCGGCGACGATCCCGCGGCACGGCTGCGACACGAGCTGCACACCCCGCTGACGTCGATCCTCGCGTACACCCGGCTGCTGCGCGACGACCTGGCCGGCGCTCCCGCGGCCGACGCGCTGACCGAGGGCGTCGCGTGCCTCGACGCGATCGACCGCAACGCGGTGCGGCTGCAGCGCTACGTCGACGGGGTCGTCCTCCCGCTCGCCGCCACCGACCCCACCGATGCCGCCGGCGCCGGTGACGGGCCGCACCGGCAGGGCGCGACGGATCTGGTCGCGGTGCTCCGCGACGCCGTCGACCTGGCCCGCCGGGTCGCGGTCGCGGGTGCGGTGAGCATCCACGCGGACGCGCCGGCGACGGTGCCGGTCGCCGTCGACGACCTCGTCTGCCGGCACCTCGTCGGGCAGCTCGTGCTGTGGCTGGCGACGGCCGCGCCGAGCCGCGCGCACATCGAGATCGCGTTGCGGGCCGACCCGGTCCCGGCGATCGACGCGAGGATCGTCGGGCACGGTGAGCTGACCGCGCCGCAGCCCCGGCCGAGCGACCCGCAGAAACCCGCGGACCTACGGGTGGCGAGCGCCGTGGCGAGCCTGTGCGGCGGCGAGGTCCGCCTCGACGAGACGTCGTTCCGCCTCACCCTGCCGGCGAGCGTCCTGGCCACGGCGAGCCGCCGCTCCCCGTGACCGCTGTGGTCACCGGTTCCCCGTGACCGCTGTGGTCACCGGTTCTCAGAGCTCGACGAGGCCGTCGAGCTCGCCGATGGCGCGGCGGACGGCCGGGGCGTGCGCGGTGAGCAGGCGCGCCTCGTGGCGGTGCGCCTCGGCGACCGCGTGGGCGAGGCCGAGGCTGCCGTTGAGCCGGGACGCCAGCCGCCCCAGGCCGACCGCGTCGGCACCGCCGAGCGGCGCGACCGTGACCGTGCCGAGCAGCGCGTCGAGGCGGGCGAGCTCCTCGGCATAGGCGAGCTCGCTGCGGGTCTCGGCGAGCGCCACCGCCGGGACGACGACGGTGCCGCCGTCGGCGAGGACGGTGCTGACGAGCTCGTCGACGCCGGTGTCGCCCTGGGTGTAGGCGAGCACCGCCGACGCGTCGAGCACCAGGCGGGTCGGCTCGGGCCGGTCGTTCATGACCAGCCCATGAGTTCGCGGACCTGCTCACGGGACTCGGTGCGGGCCTCGGCGGTGACGTGCGCGCCGGCGTCGTCGAGCCGTTTGCGGGCCCGGGCGCGGCGCTCCTCGTCGGATGCGGGAGCCGGCTCGGGGTCGATCTCGGTCATGGCGTGACCGTACCGCGTCACATCGACCGACGCGGTCCCCCGAAGCGCCGGGTTCAGCGACTGTGGGAGCGGAACGCGACCGGGTCGAACCGTCCGTGCAGCAGCGGCGCGAGCCAGTGCGGCGCCTCCCGCCGGAACAGCGCCGGGGCGAGCGCGCCGGCCCCTTCGGGCACGGCCCCGACCAGGTCACCGGCGAGGTCGTGCAGGTTCGTGCGGTGCACCAGCTCGGGCTCGGCCGGCCAC
Source organism: Dactylosporangium siamense (assembly GCF_016862795.1). Lineage (GTDB taxonomy): Bacteria > Actinomycetota > Actinomycetes > Mycobacteriales > Micromonosporaceae > Dactylosporangium > Dactylosporangium siamense. Next base: position 52,126 of record NZ_BONQ01000151.1, read on the forward strand.
GAGCCGAGGACGACGGCGGCCGGGACGTCCCGGTGGGCGAGGGCCTGCAGCGTCAGCGCCGTGTGGTTGAGCGTGCCGAGACCGGGCCGGGCGACGACGATGACGGTCGCGCCGAGCGCGGCGGCGAGGTCCAGGACCGTCCATCCGCCCTCCCCCATCGGCACGAGCAGGCCGCCGGCGCCCTCGATGAGGGTGATGTCGTGGTCCTCGACGATCGTGCGCAGGGCGAGCTGCGCCATGACCGCGGTCAGCGGGTCCTCCCCCGCGACCCGCGCCGCGGCGAGCGGCGCCAGAGGGTCGGGGAAGCTGGCCAGGGTCCGCACGGTGACGGGCTCCGCGAGGCGCAGGACGGTCGCGGCGTCGGGCTCGTCGCCGTCGGCGGTGCCGGTCTGCGCGGGCTTGACCACCGCGACGCGGCGCCCGGCGGCGGTCGCGGCGGCGGCGACGGCGGCGGTGACGATGGTCTTGCCGACGCCGGTGTCGGTGCCGGTGACGATGACGGCGCCGGAGATCGGCTCGGTCGCCGCGGGGGTCGCGGCCTCCTCGAGGAGCGCCTCGGACCGCAGCGCCTCGGCGAGGAGCGCCTCGGCGGGCAGGACGTCACGGGGCTCGGCGGGTCGCGGGTCGCTCACGGCTGCCTCTCAGTGCCTTTCCGGGTCATTGCCGTGTCTACGGCCCGCTCGGGCCGGTCCTCACGGGCGTTCCTTGACCACGATGTCGAGCGCGTGCTCGAACGCCGCCGGTGGCACGCCGACGTTGACGGTGAGCCGGAGGCGCGACCGACCGTCCGGTGTGGACGGTGGGCGGAAGCAGCCTACCGCGACGCCCCGGTCCCGGCAGGCGGCCGCCCACGCGAAGGCCTCGTCGGCGCTGGGCGCCGCGACGGAGATGACCCCGCCGTCGGGGTCGGAGACCTCGAGGCCCTCGGCGCGCAGCCGGGCGACGGCGAGGGCGGCCCTGGCGGCCAGCTCGGCCCGCCGGTCGTCGCCGGCGGCGAGCAGGTCGAGGGCGGCGAGGGCACCGGCGGCGACGACCGGCGGCAGGGCGGTGTCGTAGATGAACGTGCGGCCGGTGTCCACGAGGTGCCGGCGCAGCTGCCGCGGGCCGGCGACGACACCGCCGGCCGCGCCCAGGGACTTCGACAGGGTCGCGGTGACGATCACGTCGGGCCGCCCGGCCAGGCCGGCGGCGGCGACCCCACCGGCGCCGCCGGGCCCGATGACGCCGAGGGCGTGGGCGTCGTCGACGAGCAGCAGCGCGCCGCCGGGGTGCGCCCGGCAGGCGGCGTGCAGCTCGGCGAGGGGGGCCAGGTCACCGTCGACGGAGAACACGCTCTCGGTGACGACGACGGCGGGCCGGTCCGGCTGGGCGGCGAGCAGCGCCCGGACCGCGCCGGGGTCGGCGTGCGGCGCGACGACGGTGCCGGCGCCCTCCCTGGCGGCGCGGCCGGCGCAGGCGAGCCGGCAGCCGTCGACGATCGAGGCGTGGTTGTGCGCGTCGGACACGACGAGCGTGCCGGGGCGCACCAGGGCCCGGATCGCGCCGAGGTTGGCGAGGTAGCCGGAGGAGTACACGAGCGCGGTCTGCGCGCCGAGCAGCCGGGCCAGCCCGTCCTCGAGGGCCTGGTGCACACCCGTCGAGCCCCGCACGAGCCGCGACCCGGTCGCACCGAGCCCGTAGTCCGCGAGGGCCCGCGCCGCGGCGGCGAGGACCTCGGGGTGCCGGGACAGGCCGAGGTAGTCGTTGCCGGCGAGGTCGATCACGTCGTCACCGGCGTCGCGGGGGCGCAGCTCCCGGCGCAGCCCGGCGGCCTGCCGCGCGGCGGCCTCACCGTCCAGTGTGGACAGCCACGATCCGTCTTCCATCGCCACATCCTCGCACCGCCGTTGTGGAACTCCTACCATGTCGATTGTCTGATGTGCACAATTTCACCGTCTCCCCGCCCGGCCCTAACGTTTTGTAAGGTACGAGCATGCTTGCTGCTGCCAAGGCCGTCATCGACACCGGCGTCGGGCTCGACCTCGACGGTGTCCTCGCGGTGCTGCGCTGCTCCGACGAGGAGCTGCCCGAATATCTCGCGATCGCGCACGAGGTGCGGATGACGTGGTGCGGCCCGGAGGTCGAGGTCGAGGGCATCGTCTCGCTCAAGACCGGCGGCTGTCCCGAGGACTGCCACTTCTGCTCGCAGTCCGGCCTGTTCACGTCCCCGGTGCGGGCGGTCTGGCTCGACATCCCGTCGCTGGTCGAGGCGGCGAAGCAGACCGCCGCGACCGGAGCCACCGAGTTCTGCATCGTCGCGGCGGTGCGCGGCCCCGACGAGCGGCTCATGTCGCAGCTCGCCGACGGGGTCGCGGCGATCCGCGAGGCGGTCGACATCAACATCGCCGCGTCGCTGGGCATGCTGACCCAGGATCAGGTGGACCGGCTGTCGGCCCTGGACATCCACCGCTACAACCACAACCTGGAGACCGCCCGGTCGCACTTCCCGCAGGTCGTCACCACCCACACGTGGGAGGAGCGGTGGGACACGCTGCGCATGGTCCGCGACGCCGGCATGGAGGTCTGCTGCGGCGGCATCCTCGGCCTCGGTGAGACCGTCGAGCAGCGGGCCGAGTTCGCGATCCAGCTGCAGGAGCTCGACCCGCACGAGGTCCCGCTCAACTTCCTCAACCCGCGCCCCGGCACCCCGCTGAGCGACCAGCCGGTGCTCGACCCGAAGGACGCGCTGCGGGCCGTCGCCGCGTTCCGCCTGGCCCTGCCGCGCACCCTGCTGCGCTACGCCGGCGGCCGCGAGATCACCCTCGGCGACCTCGGCACCCGCGACGGCCTCCTCGGCGGCGTCAACGCGGTGATCGTCGGCAACTACCTCACGACCCTGGGCCGCTCCCCCGACCAGGACCTGGCCCTGCTCGACGAGCTGCGCATGCCGGTCAAGGCGCTCTCGGCGACGCTGTGAACGCCCCGAACGGCACGGACACCACTGTCTGGTGCGACCGCTGCGGCGAGCCCCTGACCGGGGCGGCGCCATCCGGCACGGCGCCGCACGAGGCGTGCGCGGCGGCGCGGGAGCTCGAGCCGCCGCGGTTCTGCCCGCGGTGCCGCCGCCGGATGAAGGTCCAGGTCCTGCCGAAGGGCTGGTCCGCCACCTGCGTCGAGCACGGCACCACCGGCCCCGCCTGATCCCGTCCCCTGATCCGGTGGACCTCGTGCAGCCCTGAGTGCGCAAGGTCCACCGGATCATGAGCGATTCGTCAGGAGGACGTCGGGCCGGCCCATTCGGCGGCCGCGGCGGCCGCCCGGTCGAGGGTGCGCGGGTTGGCCCGGCCGAGCGCGGCGCCCATCGCACGGCTGGTGAGGCCGCCCCGGGGTTGCAGGACTGCGGACGCCTTGCGGCTCTGCTGCAGGACCCGGGTCGCCCTGGGGCGGCGCAGGCGGCTGTACTCGTCCAGGGCGGGCCCCAGCGGTCCCCGCACGTTGGCGAGCACCGCCTGCAGGGTCGCGACGTCCTCCAGGGCCAGGCAGGCGCCCTGAGCGAGGTGGTGCGGCATGGCGTGGGCGGCGTCGCCGATCAGGGCGTAGCCGCCGGTGCCGGCCCGCACGCCGAAGGTCTCCGGCAGCGGGGCCAGCTCGCCGATCGGATCCTGGACCAGGTCGTCGGGTTCGGTCGCGGCGAGCAGCTGCGGGATCGGGGCGTGCCAGCCGGCGAACCAGCGGCGCAGCAGCGCCAGCTGGCCCGCGGGAGGTTCGGGGCGCAGGGCGCCGGGGACGGTCGCGACCCAGGAGATGCCGCCGCGGGTCGAGCCGCCGGACGAGCCGCGCTCGCCGAGGGAGGCGAACGTGAAGCGGTGGCCGCCGTCGAGGGTCTCGCCGTGCGGCGGGAGGCCCGGTGGCAGGTCGGGGATGCGATACCACGGGATGACGGCCCGCCACGCGGCGAAGCCGCCGCTGGTGAAGCTGGTCGCCGGCGCGAGCCGGCGGCGGATCGCGCTCTGCACGCCGTCGGCGGCGACGATGAGGTCCGCCTCGAACGTGGTGCGGCCGTCGCCGACGGCGGGGCGTTCGCGGCGCACCCGGGCGGGCTGCACCTCGATGGCGTTGCGGATGTCGACCTGGTCGCTCAGGCCGGCGATGAACGCGTCGTGCAGGTCCTCGCGGTGCACCACCACCGGCGGCGACTCGACGTCCCCGCCGTCGAGTGCGCCGGTGCCGGCCCCGGCGACGGGACGGACCAGCCACTGCCCGTCGGGGCGGCGGATGCCGACCGGCGGGACGGGCGTGGCGATGCCGTCCAGACCGCCGGCGAGCCCGAGGCCACGCAGCGCCCGGACCCCGTTGGGCCACAGGACGAGCGCGCCGCGGCCCGGGCGGAGCCGGTCGTCACGTTCCAGGAGGGTGACCTGCCAGCCGGTCCGGGCGAGCGCGCCGGCCGCGGCGATCCCGCCGATGCCGGCGCCCACCACGACAGCGGTGCGCATCCGCTCGCTACCTCAGCCCTTGTTCAGCGACGGGCTCGACGAACCGCTGGACGCGTCCTCGGACGGTGCCTCACCGTCCTCGGCCGGGACGTTCTCCGGGGAAGGCTCGTCGTCGGCCACCGGCTCCTCGACCGCCGACTCGTCGGCCGCCGCCGGGGCATCGTCAGCGGCGTCGTCAGCGGCGTCGCCGCCCACCGCCGGCTGCTCCCCGTCGGTGACGACGGTGATGCGGCCGTTCTCGTCATACGTGACCCGCTCCTGCGGGCCGCGCACGAGCACGAAGTAGGCCAGGGCCGCGGCGAAGACCACCAGCGCGGTCCAGTTGTTGAGCCGCATACCCAGGAAGTGGTGAGCCTCGTCGATGCGCAGCGCCTCGATCCAGAACCGGCCCACGCAGTACAGCGCGACGTACAGCGCGAACGCCCGGCCGCGGCCGAGGGTCCAGCGCTTGTCCACGTACCAGACGGCGGCGGCGACACCGATGCACCACAGGAACTCGTACAGGAACGTGGGGTGGAAGGTCCCGAGCTCGAGCGCCTTGCCGTTGGCCATCTGGGCGTGGCCGGCGCTGGCGTCCCAGTTGTAGACCTTCAGGCCCCACGGCAGGTCGGTCGGCTTGCCGTAGAGCTCGTTGTTGAACCAGTTGCCCCAGCGGCCCAGTGCCTGCGCGACGGGCAGGCCGACGGCCAGGGTGTCGGCGGCCATCGCGAAGGGCAGGTTGAGCCGGCGGCAGGCGATGTACGCGCCGACGGCGCCGCCCGCGATGCCGCCCCAGATGCCGAGGCCGCCCTCCCAGATCTTGAACGCCTTGATCAGGTCGCCGCCCTCACCGAAATACGCCTCGGGCGAGGTGATCACGTGATAGATCCGGGCACCGATGATGCCGGCGGGAACCGCCCACACCGCGATGTCGAGGATCACCCACGGCGGCGCGCCGCGCTGGCGCAGCCGCCGGTCGGCGATGAAGCACGCGGCGACGATGCCGAGCACGATGCACAGCGCATAGGCGCGCAACGGCACCGGTCCCAGGTCCCACACGCCCTGCGTGGGGCTGGGGATCACAGCAAGGGGGGTAAGGGCAGCATCCACGGGTGCACACGCTACCGCCGATCGGCTGAAACGCGATGCTCCGGGTTCGCCCAATTCGCCACCCGTCGACGCGCGGACATACCCTCCTACCGGCGAAGATCACCACCAGCGAAGCTATCGCAACGGTCCGCTATGGCGCCTAGAGTGCGAATATGAGCTACGAAGTCACGTCTGCCGTTGCCGCGATCATCGAGGATGCCTCCGGCCGCGTGCTGCTGTGCCAGCAGGCGGGCGGCCACCAGCTGTGGGGTCTGCCCGGCGGCCGGGTCCGCGCCGCGGAGAGCCCGGTGCACGCCGCGGTCCGCGACATCTTCGAGGAGACCGGCCTGGAGGCCGAGATCGTGGAGCTCGTCGGCATGTACGAGGTGACCGGCGACGGCTGCGGCGAGGCGGTCCCCGACCTGTTCGTGCACGTGTTCCGCGGCCGCCTGGGCGGCCGGCTGGAGGGTGGCGGGCCGGCGTTGAACGCGCCCGGCCGGATCAGCCGCCTGGCATGGCACGACCCGGCGTCGTTGCCGGAGCCGCTGACCGCCACCACCCGCACCGCCATCGCCGACGCCGGCGCCGGCCGCACCGGGGTGATCCGCAAAATCACCCGGGACGACCTGCGTGAGGCGCGGCAGGAGGCCCCGCAGGAGGTCGCGGTCGCGTGAAAATACGGTCGCGGCCGGATGATCTACTGGTCGCGTGGCCTATTACGCGCTCGGCGACTCCATCTCGATCGACGACTATGCCGGTGGCCCGGGCCTGGGCGCCGCCTCGCTGCTCGCCGACGACCTCGGCATCGACCTGACCATGCTCGCCCGTGACGGTGCGACCAGCGACGACGTCGTGCGCCACCAGCTGGACCGGGTCGAGGGCCGGCCCGCCCTGATCACGCTGACCATGGGCGGCAACGACCTGCTCACGACGCTGTTCGCGCCCGCGAAGGTCGGGCTGCCACCGGATCTGGACGCGGCGCACCGCACCGTGGCGCAGGTGGCCACCAACTACGCGATCGCCCTGCCGGCCCTCACCGCGACCGGCGCCCGGGTCGTCCTTCCACCGTGTACGACCCGACCGACGGCACCGGCGACCTGTCCTGGGTGGGGCTGCCCGCCTGGGAGGGCGGCCTGGAGGTCCTGGCGGCGCTCAACACCGCGATCCGCGACGCGGCCGCCCGGCACGGGGCCGCGGTCGCCGACCTGCACGCCGCGTTCCTCGGCCACGGCGCCAAGGCCGGCGACGTGACCGGCGCCGAGCCCCGGCCGGACAACCGGGACCTGTGGCTGTGCGGGCACATCGAACCCAACGCGTGGGGCGCCGAAGCCGTCCGCGACACCTGGCGGGCCGCCCTGCGCGGCTGACCGCCCACCCACAGCGGCCAGCGCCACCACCAAGCGGCCGGCCGCCACAAGCAGCGGCCAGCACCACCACCAAGCGACCCAGCGCCACCACCGAGCGGCCAGCGCCACCACCGAGCGGCCGGCCGCCACAAGCAGCGGCCGGCGCCACCCACAGGCGTCAGCGTCGTGGAAACACCGGGTCGGGGACGCCGACCCGGTCACCGTCGCCGAGCTGGGCGGCGAGCCGCGCCGCACCCGCCGGCAGGAACGGCCCCAGCTCCCGCACCACCGACCGGCACGCCGCCACCAGCTCGGCCAGGACCCGGTCGAGCTCCGCGCCCGCGCCCGCGTCACCCGCCGCCTCCCGCTTCGCCAGGTCCCACGGCCGGGTCGCCTCGACGAGGCGGTTACCGGCCGCGACGGCGGCCCAGATCGCCTCGGTCGCCGCGCGCGGGTCGAACACCGCCAGGGCCCGGTCGACCGCCGCGGGCAGCGCCGGGTCCGCGCCGGCGAGGTAGGGCACCGCGCCGCCCCGGTACCGCTGCACCAGGCCGATCGTGCGGTTCACGAGGTTGCCGAGACCGTTGGCGAGGTCCTGGTGGTACCGCTGCAGCAGCCGCTCCTCGGTGAAGTCCGTGTCTCCCAGCGGCGCCACCTCCCGCAGCAGCCACCAGCGCAGCGCGTCGGCGCCGTAGCGGCCGGCGAGGTCCGCCGGGTCGACCGCGTTGCCGGCGCTCTTGGACAGCTTGGCACCGTCGATGGTCAGGTACTCGTGCACGAAGATCGCGGTCGGCAACGGCAGGCCCGCGGACAGCAGCAGCGCCAGCCAGTACACGGCGTGGAAGCGCACGATCCCCTTGCCGATCACGTGCACCCGCGAGGCGCTGTCCTGCCACCACTCGCGATGCGGCGAGCCGTCGAGCGCGCCCAGCGCGGTCACGTAGTTGGCCAGGGCGTCCCACCAGACGTAGATGACCTGCGACGGGTCGCCGGGCACCGGGATGCCCCACCCGCCGGCGCGGGCCGCGGGCCGGGAGACGCTGATGTCCTGCAGCCCGGCCCGGACGAACGCGAGGACCTCGTTGCGCTTCGCGGCCGGTTCGACCCGCACCTCCTCGGAGGTGAGGGCCTTCAGGATGCGCTCGGTGTACCCCGACAGCCGGAAGAACCAGTTGGACTCGGTGATCACTTCGAGCGGGGCGTCGTGCTCGGCGCACTGCTCGGAGGGTTCGTAGAACTGCTCACAGCCCTGGCAGTACCGGCCCTGGTAGTCACGGCGGTAGAAGTCGCCGCGCTCGGCGGTGCGCCGCCACAGCTCCTCGACGCCGCGGGCGTGCCGCGGGTCCTCGGAGGTGCGGATGAAGTCGTCGAACGACAGGTCGAGCACGCCGCGCAGGGCGGCGAACCGGTCCGCGTTGGCGGCGACGAAGCGGGCCACGTCGACGCCCGCCGCGGCGGCCGCGGTGACGTTCTTCAACGCGTTCTCGTCGGTGCCGGTGAGGAACCGGACGGGTTCCCCGCGCAGCCTGCGGTGCCGGGCGAGGACGTCGGCCTGGACGAGCTCCAGGGCGTGGCCGAGGTGCGGGGCGGCGTTGACATACGGGATGGCGGTGGTGACGTAGAAGCTCATGACGGATCTCCGGTCTGCGGACCCCGAAGGGACGGACCTGATCCGGCTCGCCCCAGAACGCGGGGGCGAGTGGTGAGCGGACTAGCGCACGCCGACGGACCCCATGACGGGGCGCATCATTCGGCGGGCGTACATGCGACTAGCGTACCCCGACCGCGATGAGCTTCTCGAGGGCCGCGAAGTACACGTGGTCGCCGCTCAGCAGCAGCGGCTCGGCGCCGTGCAGGGCGTCGAACGCGAGGTCGTGCCGGGCCAGGACGGTCCCGTCGGCGGCGTCGAGCGCGAGCAGCTCGACCCGGTGCTCGGGGGCGCCGTCGCGCAGCAGGAAGTGGTAGACGACGTCGTACACCACGCCGCCGCCGTTGACCGGGGACCAGTAGGACGTGGCGACCTCCGCGCCGGCGATGCCCCAGTCGCGGGTCCAGCGGACCGCGCCGTCGCCGACCGCGAACCCGGCGGCGTGCCCGTGGGCGTCGAAGACCATGAGGGTCTGCCCGTCGGTGGTCGCCGACCGCGGATCGAGCAGGGTGCCGGTGTCGCACCAGCGCCGGGCGCCGTCGGCGACGGTGTGGGCGCAGACCCCGCCGGTGCCGGTGGTGTAGGCGATGCCGCCGGCCGCGATCAGCCACGGCCCGCTCACGTCCTGCCGCCACACCCGGGTGCCGGTGCGCAGGTCGAAAGCGGCCAGCCCCGCAGTGGACCCCGTGCCGCTGGTGCCGCCGGTCTCGAACGTCTGCAGGGCGAGGCCGGCGTCGGCGACCGGCGGGTGCAGGCCCGCCTCGCCGTCCAGGGGCGCGGTCCACGCCGTGGTGCCGTCGGCGAGCCGCAACGCGGTCAGGGTGGCGCCGGCGGCGCGCAGCACCAGGTCTCCCGCGACGGTGTAACCGCCGGACACCTCGTCGGGCAGCGCCGTCTCCCACACCGTTTCGCCGCGGCCGGTGTACGCGTTGAGGTGCCGCTCGAGGAGGCTCCCCGTCGCCGGGTCGAACGTCTGCGACTCGACCAGCAGGCCGCCCGGTCCGGTCCCGGACGGCCCGGTGGCGAGCTGGCCGAACACGCGGCCGGGGACGTCGACGACGGCACCGAGGTCGGCGCCGGTGACCGCGTCGTAGCGGCGGATCTGGCCGGTCGGGCCGCCGGAGGACCGCAGCAGCGTCCCGTCGGCGACGACGGCACCGCCGACCTGTTCCTCGGGCCGGGCGGCGGGGGCGGTCCACACGGTGCCGAGCCGGCCCGCCGCGGCGACCCCCAGGTCGCGGGTGACCGGCTGGAACCCGGCGCGGCCGGGCCCGTTGCCGTCCTGCCGCCAGCCGGCGTCGACCACGGCCGGCGCCGGCGTCCCCGGTCGCTGCGCGGCCGGTAGGGCCAGGGCAACGCCGGCAGGCGCCGAGGCGAGCAGGAGCGCTACAGGTACCAAACGGAAAAATCGCCGCACGCCGGGCTCAACGACGGGGGTCGGGCCCGGTGACTGCCAGGAGCTGCCTAGCGGCGGCGGACGCCCTCGGCGAGGTCGGCGCTGAGCGCGGCGATCGCGGCGACACCTTCGGCGGGCGTCGCGGCGTCCTGCAGGCAGCGCACCAGGGCACTGCCGACGATGACCCCGTCGGCGAACGCGCCGACCTCCGCGGCCTGGTCGCCGTTGGAGACGCCGAGCCCGACCGCGACCGGCACGTGCTGGTCCGCCGCCTTCGAAGCGGCTCTGATCCGCTCGACGAGGGCCGGCGCGGCGGTGCTGGTGCTGCTGCGGGCGCCGGTGACGCCCATGACGCTGGTCGCGTAGACGAAGCCGCGGCACCGGCCGGCGGTCATCGCGATCCGGGCGTCGGTCGAGGACGGCGACACCAGGAACACCCGGTCGAGGTCGTGCGCGTCGGAGGCCTCCAGCCACGGTCCGGACTCGTCGGGGATCAGGTCGGGCGTGATCAGCCCGGCGCCACCCGCGGCGGCGAGGTCGGCGGAGAACCGCTCGACCCCGTAGCGCTCGACCAGGTTCCAGTACGTCATGACGAGGATCGGAGCCCCCGCGGCGGCGACCGCCTCGACGGTGCGCAGGCCGTCGGCGACCCGGAAGCCGCCCGCCAGGGCCGCCTCGGTGGCGCGCTGGATGACCGGGCCGTCCATGACCGGGTCGGAGTACGGCAGGCCGACCTCGACGATGTCCACCCCGTTGTCGATCATCGCCTTGATCGCGTCGATCGCGCCGGGCACGGTCGGGAACCCGGCCGGCAGGTAGCCGATCAGCGCGCTGCGACCCTCCGCGCGGGCCTTCTCGAACGCGACCGAAACACTCACTGTGCTCACACCCCGAAGAAGTCGCGCGCGGTGTCCATGTCCTTGTCGCCGCGGCCGGACAGGCAGATCACCACGACCGGCTCGCGGCCGAGGTCGGCGGCCAGCTTCGGGATGACCCGCAGCGCGCCGGCGACCGCGTGGGCGCTCTCGATCGCGGGGATGATCCCCTCGACCCGGCACAGCAGCTTGAACGCGGCCATCGCCTCGGCGTCGGTGACCGGCTCGTAGCTCGCGCGGCCGGTGTCGTGCAGGTAGGCGTGCTCCGGCCCGACGGCCGGGTAGTCCAGGCCCGCGGAGATCGAGTGCGACTCGATGGTCTGGCCGTCCTCGTCCTGCAGCAGATACGTGCGGGCGCCGTGCAGCACGCCCGTGGAGCCGCCGGTGATGCTGGCCGCGTGCCGGCCGGTCTCGACGCCGTCGCCGCCGGCCTCGAAGCCATACAGGGCGACGCTCTCGTCGGGGACGAACGCGTGGAACGCCCCGATGGCGTTGGAGCCGCCGCCGACGCACGCGGCGACCGCGTCCGGCAGCCGGCCGGTCTGCTCCAGGATCTGCCGGCGCGCCTCGACGCTGATCCCGCTGACGAAGTCGCGGACCATCGCCGGGAACGGGTGCGGGCCTGCGGCCGTGCCGAGCAGGTAGTGGGTCGTGTCGACGTTGGTGACCCAGTCGCGCAGCGCCTCGTTGATCGCGTCCTTGAGCGTCTTGGAGCCGGTCGTGACGGGCACGACGGTGGCGCCGAGCATCCGCATGCGGGCGACGTTGAGCGCCTGCCGACGGGTGTCCTCCTCGCCCATGTAGACGACGCATTCGAGGTCGAGCAGGGCGCAGGCGGTGGCGCTGGCGACGCCGTGCTGGCCGGCGCCGGTCTCGGCGATGACCCGCGGCTTGCCCATCCGCTTGGTCAGCAGCGCCTGGCCGAGCACGTTGCGGACCTTGTGCGCGCCGGTGTGGTTGAGGTCCTCACGCTTGAGGAACACCCGGGCGCCGGCGTGCGCGGAGAGCCGGTCGGCCCGGTACAGCGGCGACGGCGTGTTGGCGTAGTCGCGCAGCAGCCGGCCGAACTCGGCCTGGAACGCCTCGTCGGCCTGCGCGTGCCGGTACGCCGCGTCGAGGCCGTCCAGGGCCGCGATCAGCGCCTCCGGGACGAACCGGCCCCCGAAGGTGCCGAAGTGCCCCGACTGGTCCGGCAGCAGCCCGGCGGCGGACAGGAACGCGTTCACCGTGCCGGCCTCGGCGTCGCCGGGTGGCTACCGGCGGTGACGAGCTCGGCGACCGCGTCGCGCGGGCTCTTGTGGGTGACCAGGCCCTCACCGACCAGGACCGCGTCGGCCCCGGCGGAGGCATACCGGATCAGGTCGTGCGGCCCGCGCACACCCGACTCGGCGATCTTCACCACGTCGTTGGGCAGCCCCGGCGCGATCCGCTCGAACACGGTCCGGTCCACCTCGAGGGTCCGCAGGTTGCGCGCGTTGATCCCGATCACCCGGGCGCCGGCTTCGAGGGCGCGGTCGGTCTCCTCCTCGTCGTGCACCTCGACCAGGGCCGTCATGCCCAGGCTCTCGATGCGGTCGAGGAGCCCCGACAGGGTGTTCTGGTCCAGCGCGGCCACGATCAGCAGGACGAGGTCGGCGCCGAACGCCCTGGCCTCGTGCACCTGATAGGAGGACACGATGAAGTCCTTGCGCAGCAGCGGCACGTCGACGGCGGCGCGCACGGCGGCGAAGTCGTCAAGGCTGCCGCCGAACCAGCGGCCCTCGGTCAGCACGCTGACCGCCCGGGCGCCGCCCGCGGCGTATTCCTTGGCCAGCTCCGCCGGATCGGGGATCTCGGCGAGCTGTCCCTTCGACGGCGACGCGCGCTTCACCTCGGCGATCACCCCCACTCCGGGGGCCCTCAGCTTCGCGTAGGCATCCAGTGGCGGTGACGCCTGCGCCGCTGCTTGCTTGATCTCGTCCAGGGGCACCTGTGCCTCGCGGATGGCCAAGTCTTCGCGCACGCCGGCGAGGATCTCGTCGAGCACACGGCCAGATTCCGCGTTGATCAAGGAGCTCCCCTCTCCGGTGGTCATGCGTCCGATGCTAGGAGCCCCCCGGTCAGTGGATGGCCGTGGGGGTATGGCCGACGTCACCTGATGGACTAGGGCATAATGCGTTGCCGTTCGTATGGTTGCGGGCATGACCGTGGATCGAGCCAACGCTCTGACCTCGCGCTGGGCGGCCGCATCGGACGGCCCGGCGGTGTTCTCCGGCGCGGGGGTCTACCCGCTGCTCGCCCTGCTCGCCGGGGTGGCATCCGGCCCCGCCCGGGACGAGCTGCGCGCCGTCGCGCCCTCCGCCCTGAACCTTCCGCCGGTCGATGGCGTCAGCGCGGCGCTCGGCGTCTGGACCCGCCATGACCTCCCCCTCTCCCCCGGCTGGGACCCGGGCACCCGGCTGTCCGGGGACCCCTCAATCGACCAGCCGCGGCTGGACGCGTGGGCCTTCGCCGAGACCGGCGGGCGCATCCCGGCGCTGCCCGTCGCCGTCGACGAGGACACCGGCGTCGTCCTCGCCTCGGCGCTGTCCGTCGTCACCGAGTGGGTCCAGCCGTTCGACAACGGTGTCATGTCCCCGGCCGCCGGCCCCTGGTCCGGCCGGACCCTCGCCGCCCTGCACCGCAGGCACGCCGCCAGCGACGCCCTGCGGCCACTGCGGGTCCTCGACGGAGCTGTCACGCTGCTCACCGTCGAGGGCGGGGACGACATCGACGTGCTGCTCGCCATCGGTGCCGACGCCGCCACCCCCGGATCCGTCCTCGCCGCCGCGATCGACGGCTTCGCCCGGTCCACGCCGGCGACGACCGGGCCCGGCATCACCGCACAGGAGGTCGACGCCACCGACCCGGCGCCGGAGCTCCTCGTCAGCCTGCCGGCGTTCGACCTGGCCGCGGGCCACGACCTCCTCGCCGACCCGGACCTGTTCGGGCTGCGCACCGCCTCCCGGGACGGCACGTTCCCCGGCATCAGCCCCGTCGACCTGGCCGTGTCCTCGGCCCGGCAGCAGGCCGTCGCCAGCTTCACCGCCCTGGGCTTCCAGGCCGCGACGGTGACGGCCCTCGCCATGTACCCCCTGGCCTACCGCCCGCCGACCGCGCGGAAGCTGCGGGTGACGGTCACCTTCGACCGGCCGTTCGGGTTCCTCGCCGTGCACCGCCCCACCGGGCTCGTCCTCGTCGCCGGCTGGGTGCGCGACCCGGCAGACTGGACCCCGTGACGATCGCCGCCGCCAACGCCCTGACCGCCGCCTGGGCCCGCACCATCACCGGCGGGACCGTGCTGTCCGGCGCCGGGCTGTACCCGTTGCTGCACCTCCTCGCGACCGCCGCCGACGGGGCGGCCCGCGACGAGCTGCTCGCCGTGGCCGCGACGCCGCTGCCGTGGCCGTCCGGGGACGCGGTCCGGGCCGCGACCGGGCTGTGGGCGCGCGCCGACGTCCCGCTCGGCCCCGCCGCGGCGGGCCTCGTCGCGGGCGTGCTCACCGGCGACCGGGCGCCGCTGGACGCGTGGGCGGCCGAGCGGACCGGCGGGCTGGTGCCGCGGATGCCGGTCACCGTCGACTCCTCCACGCGCCTCGTCCTGGCCTCCGCCCTGGCCGTCACCACCACGTGGGACCTGCCGTTCAACGACGGCTGGCTGTGGCCCTCCCCCGGCCCCTGGGCCGGGCGGCGCCTCACCGAGCTGTCCCGGTTCGACCCGGACCTCGGCACCGTCCGGGTCGTCGACTCCCCCGCCGGGCCGCTGACGACGGTCACCGTGCACGGCGGCGACGACCTCGACGTGGTGCTGCTCCTCGGTGCGCCGGACCCGACGCCCGGCTCCGTCGTGGCCGCCGGCATCACCACCCTCGACGCGCCCTCGCTGCCCCTGGAAGGGCCCGGGATCCGGCACCACCGGTGGCCCGCCGGGCCCGGGGTCTACCTGCGGCTGCCCAGGTTCACCGTCGGCGGCGACCACGACCTGCTAAACCACGCGGACCTCTTCGGCCTGCGCAGCGCCACGGACGCCGGCCGGGGGCACTTCCCCGGCATCGGCCCCGCGGACCTCGCCGTGCAGCAGGCCGCGCAGGCGGCGACCGCGACGTTCACGGCCGTCGGGTTCAAGGCCGCCGCGGTCACCGTGGTCGCGATGATGGCCGGCGGCGCCGCGACCGGCGCCCCGCACGACCAGGTGGAGGTCACGTTCGACCGGCCGTTCGGCTTCCTCACCGTCCACCGGCCGACGGGGCTGGTCCTGTTCGCCGGCTGGGTCGACGACCCGGAGCCGTCCCCCTCCTCCTCCAACGACGTGCTTGTCTGACGTCTCGGCCCCCACCGGCGCCGTGTCCCGCGACATACTGCTGGCATGCGGAGGAGCCTCGCGACCCTCGCCGTCGCGGTGACCGTGACCGGCTGTGCGGCGGTGGACGACCACGCCCCGCCGCCGGGCGACCGTTCCTGGGCCGCGGTGGCCGCGGGCCCCCTCTCGCCCCGGCACGACGCGCTCGGCGTGTGGGACGGCCGGCGGTTCGTCGTCGTGGGCGGCTCGGCGGGCGTGCCGTGCCCGCCCCAGGCGGACTGCGCGCCGACGCCCGCCCTGACCGACGGCGCCGCGTACGACCCGGCGGCCGGCACCTGGCAGCCGATCCCCGCGGCCCCCGTGCCGCTGGGCCCCGGCGACCAGCTCGTCGCCGCCGGCGGCCGGCTCTACGCGCTGACCCGTGACGCGGCGTTCCTGGGGTACGACGGCGCCGCCTGGACGACGCTTCCGTCGCCGCCGGGTGCCGGGCAGCTGCTCGACGCGGGCGGCACGCCGGTGCTCGTCGCCGGCACCGACGAGCACGGCGCGACCGTGGACGCGGCGTTCGACGCCGCGAAAGGCGCGTGGCGGGTGCTGCCCGACGACCCGCTCGGCCCGTCGTTCAACCGGATGGCGGTGTGGGCCGGCGACCGGCTGCTGCTGGCCGCGGAGGACCTCGTCCCGGACCCCGGCGCCACCAAGCCGTCGCTGGTGCGGCTGGCCGCCCTCGACGCGGCGCTGACGACGTGGGCGGCGCCCACCGGCACCGAGGTCCTGCACTCCAGCCTGGCGGTGGCGGCCGGCACGGTCGTGTGGACCGGCACCGGCCACGCCGACGGCGGGCAGGTGGGCAACTGGGGCCGCGCCTACCCCGAGGGCGGCCTGCTCACCGTCGCCACCGGGCAGTGGCGGCCGCTGCCGCAGCCGCCGCGGCCGGCCGGTTCGCTGCCGATCGACCCGGCGCTCAGCACCGGCGGCCGGGTCACCGTCGGCGGCCACCTGCTCGACCCGGCGACCGGCGACTGGCTGCGCGTGTCGGACCCGCCCGGCGGCCAGCGGTTCGCCGCGACCCTGGTGGCCGGCCCGGACCTGCTCTTCCTCTGGGGCGGCGCGGTCGAGCACGACGCCGGGCGCAACCTCGGCGACGGCCACCTGCTGCGGGTCTAGCCGCTTTCGGTGGGCTCGGCCGTGGGCTCTCCGGTGGTCGCTTCCGCGGTTTCTTCGGTGGTCGCTTCCGCGGATTCTTCGGTGGTCTCTTCCGCGGTTTCGTCGGTGGGGCGTCGCCAGCGGGCCGGGGTCTCGCCGCGGGCCTGCATTTCCTTCCACTTCGCGAACGGGTCGTAGTCGACCTCGAGCGGCTCCTGCGCGGGGCGGTCCGCCTCCGGCACGTGCACCAGGTTGAGCCGGATGCGGGTCCAGAGGCTGTTGATGCCGCGCATCGAGTCGACGAGCACGTCGGCGGGCTCCAGCAGCGGCCACACCGCCGGGTGCCGGGCCTTCCACCGTTCGAGGCCCGCCAGGGCCTCCTCCTTCGTCGCGGCCCGGGCGATCTCGATCAGGGGCATGCTCGGCGTCCGGCGGCCCGTGCCCTTCTTCGCCGGCGCCTGCTTCTTGTAGGTCGCCGCGAGCTCGAGCAGCGCCGTCAGGTCCCCGCGGCTGTCCTCGATGCCGGCCCACGCGTCCGGCCGGCCCTGGACGGACTCCATCGTGTACGCGGCCGGGTCGCACCCCGGCACCTCGTCCCAGGTGAGCGGGGTGGAGACGCGGGCCTCCTCGGAGGGGCGCACCGAGTAGCCGGATGCCGTCGTGTGGTCCTTCGCGTTCTGGTTGTAGTCGACGAAGACCCCGTGCCGCTCCTCCTTCCACCAGGCGCCGGTCGCGATGTCCGGGGCCCGGCGGGCCACCTCCCTGGCGAAGCCCTCCGCCGCCCGCCGCACCTCGGCGAAGGTCCAGTTCGGCTGGATCCGGGCGTACACGTGAAACCCGCGCGAACCGGAGGTCTTCGGCCATCCGACCAGCCCGTGGTCGGCGAGGACGTCCCGGGCGACCAGCGCCACCTCGACGACCTGCGACCACGGCACGCCCGGCACCGGGTCCAGGTCGATGCGCAGCTCGTCGGGGTGATCGACGTCCTCGGCGAGGACCGAGTGCGTGTGCAGCTCCAGGCAGCCGAGGTTGACCACCCAGGCGAGCTGGGCGGCGTCGCGCAGGACGACCTCCTCGGCGGTGCGGCCCGACGGGTACCGCAGCTGCGCCGTCTCGATCCACTCGGGCCGTTTCTCCGGCGCGCGCTTCTGGAAGAACGCCTCGCCCTCGATGCCGTTGACGTAGCGCTTCAACGCCATCGGCCGCCCGCCGGCGCCGCGCAGGGCGCCCTCGGCGACGGCGACGTAGTAGCGCACGACGTCGAGCTTGGTGCGGCCGGACTTCGGGAAGTACACCTTGTCGGGGTTGGTGACGGTCACCTCACGCCCGGCGACCTCGAGGACTTCCTTGCTGCTGCTCGCCATACGGCGACCCTACTTGTCGGCGGTCGGATCCTCGCCCCGGTCGAGCGCGTCCCACAACTGCGTCTGTCCTGGTTTCGGGGTGGTCTCCGGCCGCTCGTACCGCGCGCCCATCTCCGGCCAGGTGTCACTGCTCCTGATCGCGACACCGCCGGCGGCCGTGATCGTCGCCGCGGCGACCAGCGTCAGGATCGGCCAGCCCACGTCGATGCGGTGCTGCAGGGTCTCGAGCACCGCGCCGATGATGCCGATGCCCGTGAGCGCGAGGAGGCCGCCGACGACGGTCCGCAGCTTCCTCCTGGTCGCCAGCAGTGCACCGGCGCCGGCGAGACCGACCGCGCCGAGCGCCGGCAGCCACGGCGACATCTCCGAGCCCGTCCGGTAGTCGGTCATCGGCGGCAGCGGCGACACCTGATGCGTCATGACCGCGTCCCAGTTGCGGGTCGCGGCGAACAGCACGACCGCCGACGCGACCGCGGTCGCGAGCGTCGTGAGGGTCAGGCCCCGTCGTCCGTTCATCGGGCCGGTCGCAAGGTTTCGGCGGTCGCGATCGCGGCGAGGACGGCGGCGGCCTTGTTCCTGGTCTCCGTCTCCTCGGCCAGGGGGTCCGAGTCGGCCACGATCCCGGCGCCCGCCTGCACGTACGCCATCCGGTCCCGCATCAGCGCGGTCCGGATCGCGATGGCGGTGTCCATGTCGCCGCCGAACCCGAAGTAGCCGACGACACCGCCGTACAGGCCGCGCCGGGTCGGTTCGAGCTCCTCGATGATCTCCATCGCCCGGACCTTCGGCGCCCCGGACAGGGTCCCGGCCGGGAACGTCGCGGCCAGGGTGTCGAACGCGGTCCGGTCGTCGTTGAGCTCGCCGACGACCGTGGACACGATGTGCATGACGTGGCTGTAGCGCTCGACCGTCATGAACTCGGGCACCTCGACGGTCCCCGGCTTGCAGACCCGGCCCAGGTCGTTGCGGGCCAGGTCGACGAGCATCACGTGCTCGGCGCGTTCCTTCGGGTCGGCGAGCAGGTCCGCGGCGAGGGCGTTGTCCTCCTCGGGTGTCGCGCCCCGCCACCTGGTCCCCGCGATCGGGTGCAGCAGCGCGCGCCGCCCGTCGACCTTGACGTGCACCTCCGGCGACGAGCCGACGACGTCGAAGCCTTCGAAGCGCAGCAGGTACATGTACGGGCTCGGGTTCGTGGAGCGCAGCACCCGGTACACGTCGAGCGGGTCGGCGTCCGTGGCCCGCTCGAACCGCTGGGCGACCACGATCTGGAAGCACTCCCCGGCCCGGATCGCCTCCTTGGCCGCCTCGACCGCCTTCGGGTAACCCCCCTTTTCGGTCCGGCTGACGGTTTCGCCGCTGGCTACCTTGTCCACTGTGGACACCATCGGCGGGGTCGGCCTGGACAGCGCGCTCGTCATCGCGTCGAGGCGGCCGATCGCCTGGTGGTACGCCGCCGTGACGGTCGCCTCGTCGGCGCCCCTGTCCGGCAGGATCGCGTTGGCGATGAGCAGCGCCGCGCCCTCGAAGTGGTCCAGGGCCACCAGGTCCGTCGCCAGCATCATGCCCAGCTCGGGGTGGTGCAGGTCGTCCTCGGCGAGCTCCGGCAGCTTCTCGAACCGCCGGACCGCGTCATAGGAGAGGAACCCGACCAACCCGCCCGACAGCGGTGGCAGGTTGAGGTGTCCGAGGTCGGCGTCGTCCCCCGTGAGCGCTTCGACGGTCTTTCTGAGGACGTGCGTCGGGTCGCCCTCCGTCGGGATGTTGGCCGGCGGGTCGCCGAGCCAGTGCGCGCCGCCGTCCCGCTCGATCAGGGTGGCCGTGCTGCGCACGCCGATGAAGCTGTACCGCGACCAGACCGCACCCGCGGCCCCGGCGCCCTGCTCGGCGGACTCGAGCAGGAACGTGCCCGGCCCGCCGGCGAGCTTGCGGTACACCCCGACCGGCGTCTCCCCGTCGGCGAGCAGCCGCCGCGTCACCGGCACCACCCGCCGGGTCCTGGCGAGCTCACGGAACGTCGCCTCGTCGGGCGCCACGGCACCGGTCGTCACTGTGCGCTCTCCAAGCTCAGCGGGGTGTAGAAGCAGGTGTGGTTGCCCGTGTGGCAGGCCGACCCGGTCTGCTCGACCGTGACCAGCAGCGTGTCGCCGTCACAGTCGATCGCGACCGACCGGACATGCTGGGCGTGCCCGGACGTCTCGCCCTTCACCCAGTACTCCTTGCGGCCGCGCGACCAGTACGTCGCCCGACCCGTCGTCAACGTCCGGTGCAACGCCTCGTCGTCCATCCAGGCCAACATCAACACCTGCCCGGTCCCGTGCTCCTGCACGATCGCAGGCACCAACCCGGCCTCGTTACGCAGCAGACGGTCCGCGACTTCTGGATCAAGGTTCGACGACACGTCGTTAATTCTCCCGCACGGCCCTCTCTCGCCGGTTTGGGGTCTATGGCTGGTCGTGTTTGCGGAGTACCTTGACGGTGCGCCGCACGGAAGTCTGGGCGGTCGCTCATCCCTCCCCGCCTGCCGTCGGCCGACCCTCCTCGCCCGGGGGTCCCGCCTGCCGTCGGCTCGGCGGCATCGGGCCGGGCGCCGTTCGGCCTCCCGGCGTCCGCGACCCCAGCGCTGAGCCCACAGCAGTCTGAGCGGGTGGCCCCTCCCCCCGTTCGGACCGAGCGGACGGAGGACCCCGCCCATGTATCCCAACTTCACCCCGCCGAACGACCAGTCGAGCCCCTCCCCGGAAGTCACGACCCCACCGGGCGTCCCCGAGCAGCGCCAGCCCGTCGAGGACATCACCCCACCGGTCGAGGCCGCTGCCGACGCATCCCCGGAATCCGCCGCTTCCGCAGCGGTGGCTGAGGAGTCCCCGGAGTCCTCGGTTTCGGCGGAGGAGGCCGAGCCGGCACTGGCGGACACCGCGGCGATCACGGTCGCCGTGCCCGATGACATCTCCGACATCGTCGGCCCGGCCGACGAGGATGCCGCCGCCACCGACGAGGAGCCGGCCGCTGGGGTCGACGCAGACGCCGCCGAGTCCGTCCCGACCGCCGACCTCCAAGCGACCGACACCCTCACCACCGTTGACGACCCGGAGACGGCCGAAGCGGCCCTCGACGCGACGGAGGCCGACGCGCTCTCCGACTCGGCCGTCGAAGAGGTCGCGGCCGGGTCGGAGACCGCCGACGAGCCCGAGGCCGTCGAAGAGGTCGCGGCTGAAACCACCGACGAGCCTGAGGCCCTGGAGGAGATCTCCGCCGAGGAGACCACCGCAGACGAGGAACCGGCCGCCGAAGCCGACACCGAAGAGACCGACGCCGTCGACGAGGCCCAGGCCATCGTGGAAGCCGACGAGCCCGAGGCCGTCGAAGAGGTCTCCGCCGAAGAAGCCGACGCTGCCGAGGAACCGGCCGCCGAAACCGACACCGAGGAAGCTGCCGCCGTCGACGAGGCCGCAGCCGAGTCAGAAGCCGTCGAAGAGCCCGAGGCCGTCGAAGAGGTCTCCGCCGAGGAGACCGACGCTGACGAGGAACCGGCCGCCGAAGCCGACGCTGACGCCGCCGACACCACCGAAGAGCCAGAGGCCGTCGACGAGGCCGCAGCCGAGCCAGAAGCCGTCGAAGAGCCCGAGGCCGTCGAAGAGGTCTCCGCCGAAGAGACCGACGCTGCCGAGGAACCGGCCGCCGAAACCGACACCGAGGAAACCGACACCACCGAAGAGCCAGAGGCCGTCGACGAGGCCGCAGCCGAGCCAGAGACCGCCGAAGAGCCCGAAGCCGTCGAAGAGGTCCCCACCGAGGAAGCAGCCGCTGACGAGGAACCGGCCGCGGAAGCCGACGCCGAGGACGAGCCCGCCGCGGAAGCCGAGACCACCGACGAGCCCGAAGCAGTCGAAGAGGTCCCCACCGAGGAAGCTGCCGCAGACGAAGAACCGGCCGCCGAAGCCGACGCTGACGCCGCCGACACCACCGACGCCGTCGAAGAGGCCGCCGCGGAGGACGAGCCCACCGCAGAGGCCGACGAAGCCGAAGCCTCCGACGAGCCCGAGGCTCTGGAGGAGGTCTCCGCCGAGGAGACCGACGCCGTAGACGAGGAGCCGGCCGCTGAGGCCGACGCTGACGAGGCGGACGCCGTAGACGAGGAGCCGGCCGCCGAGGCCGACGCTGAAGTGGCCGACGCCGTCGAAGAGGCCGCAGCCGAGGACGAGCCGACCGCGGAGGCCGAGGAAGGCGAGCCCGAGGCCCTGGAAGAGGTTGCCGCCGAGGACTCGACCGCCGACGCCGACGCCGACGCCGACGCCGACGCCGAGGAAGCTGACACCACCGACGAACCCGAGGCTGTCGAAGAGGCGGCCATCGAGGACGAGGCTGTCGAAGAGGCCGTCGCCGAGGACGAGCCGGTCGCGGAGGCTGAGGACGAGGCCGCCGCTGAGGAGCCGGCGGCCGAGTCGGAGTCCGACGAGGAGCCCGAGGCCGTGGTCGAGGAGACCACCGACGAAGCGGTCGCTGAGGACGACGCCGCCGATGACGAGCCGGAAGCCGAAGCCGCGGTCGACACCGACGCAGAGGCCGCTGCCGACGAAGCCGCGGCCGACGACGAGGCTGGTGAGCCCGAGGCTGAGGCCACGGTCGAAGAGGAGCCGGTGGCCGAGACGGCCGACGACGAGCCGGACGCTGAGGCCGAAGGCACCACCGAGGAAGCAGCCGACGACGAAGCCGTCGCCGAGGACGAGCCGGAAGCCGAAGCCACCGCCGAGGATGAGCCGGACGCTGAAGCCGAAGACACCACCGAGGAAGCAGCCGCCGACGAAGCCGTCGCCGAGGACGAGCCGGAAGCCGAAGCCACCGCCGAGGACGAGCCGGACGCTGAAGTCGAGGAGGCCGCCGCGGAGACCGACCTGGACGTCGAGGCGGCCGGCGAGGACGACGAGCCGGAGGCCGCAGCGACCGAGGACGCGGACGGCGACGTTGCCGAGGACGCCGTGGCAGAGGCCGACGACGAGACCGACGCCGCCGACACGGAGGACGAGGCGGACGGCACCGAACCGGCCGCGGAGGACGAGACCCCGGCAGACGTCCTGGCCGAGGCCATCGACAGCGGCGTCGACAACAGCGACGACAGCGGCGCCGACGACGTCGACCTGGTTGCCGACGTCGACGAGCTGACCGCCGGCGCCGTCGAGACCAGCGACGAAGCCGAGGCCGAGCCCACCGCTGAGGCCGACAGCGACGACGACGAGCCCGTCGCCGAGGCCGACAGCGACGACGAGGACGACGAGCCCGTCGCCGCAGCCGAGGCTGACGATGACGAGGACGACGAGGCCACGGAGCCGACCGCCGAAGCCGAGGACGCCGAGGCCGACACCGAGGCCGACGAGGAGCCCGCAGCCGAGGCCGACACCGACGAGGACGAAGACGACGAAGACGACGAGCCCACCGCCGAAGCCGAGGCTGACGAGGACGAGGACGAGGACGACGAGCCTGTCGCCGAAGCGAGCGACGACGACGCCGACGAGGAGGTGGACGAGGAGGACGACGAGCTCGAGTACGCGGCCGTCGCAGCCCTCCCCCTCCGCCCCGGTGACGTGAACGAGCAGCGGATCGTGCTGTGGAAGCCGAAGCGGGCGGACAAGTTCCGGTCGCGGCTGGTGAAGGCGGAGTCGAAGTTCGTCGACGACCCGGTGAAGGCGTTGACGCGGGCGTCCGCGGTGGTGAGTGACGCCATCGAGACACTTGCGGAGAAGTTGCAGGAGCAGCAGCTCGCGATCGACCCGCACCGGACGGCGAAGCACCCGGACACCGAGGCGCTGCGGGTGGCGTTGCGGCAGTACAAGGAGTTCCTGGAGCGCGTCCTGGCGCTCTAGCCACGAAGAGCGACACGACCCGGCGACGGGGAGAACGGGGCGGACCGAGGTATCGGTCCGCCCCGATTTCGTGTTTGACGCACCTCCAAGATTTCATTTACCGTTGAGTTCATCAGCCGTTGAGTTATTTCCTGACCGGAGGAATCGAAGATGACCAACGCGATCGAGGTCGAGCACCTCGTCGTCGCGCGCGGCAAACGACGGGTGTTGCACGACTTCACCTGCTCGGTGCCCAGCGGGAGCGTCACGGGGCTGCTCGGACCGAGCGGCAGCGGCAAGACCACGTTCATGCGCGCGGTCGTCGGCGTGCAGCAGATCGTCAGCGGCACGGTGACGGTGCTGGGGCACCCGGCGGGGTCGAAGCCGCTGCGGGACAAGGTGGGCTACCTGACGCAGGCGCCGAGCGTCTACGCCGACCTGACCGTCAAGGAGAACGCGCGGTACTTCGCCTCCCTGTACGGGCTGGGCGCCGCCGAGGCCGACGCGGCCGTGTCCGACGTGGGGCTGAGCCAGGCGAAGGACCAGCTCGTCGGGACGCTCTCCGGCGGCCAGCGGGCCCGCGCCTCCCTGGCCTGCGCGATCGTGAGCAAGCCGCAGCTGCTCGTGCTGGACGAACCCACCGTCGGACAGGACCCGGTGCTGCGCAACGAGCTGTGGCAACGGTTCCACGCCCTGGCCAGGGCCGGCTCGACGCTGCTGGTGTCGAGTCACGTGATGGACGAGGCGGGGCGCTGCGACCGGCTCCTGCTGGTCCGCGAGGGACTGCTCATCGCCGACGAGTCGCCCGCCGCCGTGCGGGAGCGGGCCGGCACCGACGATCTGGAAGAGGCGTTCCTGCGACTCGTGCAAGCCCAGGAGTCCGTCCAGGAATCAGACAAAGAGAAGGTGGCCTGAGCCATGTCCGCCCGTTTGACGTTCGCGACCGCCGGCCGCATCCTGCGGCAGCTCCGGCACGACCGGCGCACGATCGCGCTGATCCTCGTCGTGCCGACGGTGCTGCTGACGCTCCTGCGCTACCTGTACGACAACAATCCCCTGCTGTTCGACCGCATCGGCCTGATCATGCTGGGCGTGTTCCCCCTCGTGATCATGTTCCTGCTGACCAGCGTGGCGATGCTCCGCGAACGGACCACCGGCACCCTCGAGCGGCTGCTCACCACCCCGATCGGCAAGGTCGACATCCTGCTCGGCTACGGCATCGCGTTCGCCGTCGCCGCAGCGGTGCAGGCAACGATCGCGTCGGCGCTCGCGTACCTCCTCCTCGGCCTGGACACCCTCGGACCGGCGTGGCTCGTCGGCGTGATCGCGGTCGGCAACTCGGTGCTCGGCATGGCGCTCGGTCTGCTCGTGAGCGCGTTCGCCAACAGCGAGTTCCAGGCCGTGCAGTTCATGCCCGCGGTGGTCCTGCCGCAGGTGCTGCTCTGCGGGCTGCTGCAGCCCCGCGACCAGATGGCCGGCTGGCTGCAGGCGATCAGTGACGTCCTGCCCATGTCCTACGCGGTGCAGGCACTCACCGAACTCGGCGCCAACACCGAACCGACCGGCGTCATGTGGCGGGACCTCGGCGTCATCGTCGGGTGCGTCATCGTGGCACTCTTGCTCGGTGCGGCCACGCTGCGCCGACGTACCCCCTGAACGACGGCCCCCGGAACGACGGAAAGAGGCACATGGCTCGCACCGGACGACGCCCCGGCAACCAGGACACCCGCCAGGCGATCCTGAGCGCCGCCCGCCAGGCGTTCGCCGAGCGCGGCTACGACGGAGCGTCCATCCGCCAGATCGCGACCAGCGCCGGGGTCGACCCGGCGCTGGTGCACCACTACTTCGGCGCGAAGGACAAGCTGTTCCTCGCCACGATGGAAGCGCCGATCGACCCCGGTGAGGTGATCCCGAAGATCTTCGAGGCGGGCCTCGACGGCGTCGGCGAGCGGCTCGTCCGCACGTTCCTCGGCGTGTGGGACTCCCCGGCCGGCTCCTCGGCGGCGGCCCTGTTCCGCAGCGCCCTGCAGCACGAGTGGTCCGCGCGGATGCTGCGCGAGTTCCTGGTCACCCAGGTCCTGCGCCGGGCGATCGGCCACCTGCAGCTCGACCCCGCCGAGGCCCCGCGCCGCGCCGCCCTGGTCGCGTCGCAGATGGCGGGCATCGTCATGGTCCGCTACATCCTCAAGGTCGAGCCGATGGCCTCGATGTCCCAGGAGGAGCTCGTGCACAGCATCGCGCCGACGATCCAGCGATACCTCTCCGAGCCCCTGTACTCGCCCGCGCCCGACTAGTCGTCCACGTCGGCGCAGTGCATCCTGGCCTGCGGCGTCAGGAGCAGACCGACCAGCCCGGCGGCGCAGCACACCGGCACCACCGCGAACGGCAGCGGCGCCGGCAGCAGCCACGTCAGCAGCGGCGCCATCGTGCCGACGAACGCCCAGAACACCAGGCTCGCCAGCCAGGCCCAGTGCTCGCCGCGCTTGATCCGCGTGCCGAGGAACACCAGCACCACCGCCAGCGGAAACAGGAACAGCACCGCATTGAAGAACAGCACGAAGTCGAGATAGCCGGTGCCACCCTGGTTGACCGGGTCGACCTGCATCCCCGACAGCAGCACCCCGAGCGCCGTGAGCGCGAGGGTCAACATGACGCCGCCGATCGCGTTGAACCCGGTCACCGCGACCCGGACCTGCATCGGCACATATCGACGCCCCCCGGCTGGCACATCAGCCACTCTAGGTCCTGAGGCGCACGTCACCACCCCGACGCGCGGCGGTTCCATCGATCGCCCGGGGCTGACGGTTGTCCAGATCCATACCGGCATTCCGACCAGACCGGCACCAGGTGCCTCCGGTGCGGTGGCGATGATCTCGGACCGCGGATCGGCAGCTGGTTGATCGCCCGCGCGGCGTGCTCTGCTTGCCGGTTGTCACGATGCCTTGCTGGGCCTTGATGTGCCGAGGTCGAAGAACGTCGGTTCCGGCTGCGACAGGGACCTTCAGGACCTTCAGGATCCGCCCGACGATCTGCAGCACCTGCTCGAGCACCGCAGGAATTGACGCCGCGGCGTCGCACCGGACGCTGGTCGGGCCGTTGCCGGGTAGGCGGTCAGGTAGGTCATTGCCCATCGGGCGATCGCGGGCCGGTCGAGTTCACCGTTGTCCGTGAGCGGGAGTGCGGCCACCGCATGCACTTCGCTGGGCTGCAGGTAGGCCGGCAGCCAGACGTGCGCGTGGTCGATGGCCGCACGGCGGGCATCGACGCTGGTGTCGACGCCGACCACGAACGCGACGAGCCTGTCGCCGACGATCGTGGCCGCGCACGAGCGCACGTACGGATGTGTGCGGAGCATCTGCTCGACGTCGCCGAGCTCCACGCGGTGTCCCCGGAGCTTGACCTGGTTGTCGTCGCGGCCGATGTACGTCAGCGTGCCGTCGGGCCGCTGGGAGACGAGGTCACCGGTGCGGTACCACCGGCACCCTTGGTCGTCGACGACGAACCGGGCCGCCGTCAACTGGGGCTGCCTCGCGTATCCGCGGGCGACACCGACACCGCCGACCAGCAGATCGCCGGGAACACCGGCCGGCACGTCACGCCCGTCGCCGTCAACGACCCGCACGAGCACATTGGGCAGCGGCACGCCGATGTCGATGTCCTCGCCGGGTACGCACACGCCGACGGTGACGGCGACGGTCGCCTCGGTGGGTCCGTACCAGTTGAGCACGCGCCGGGCCGCTGACGTCCATCGCCGCACCAGGTCGGGGTGGCAGCGCTCCCCGACCGACACGACGGTGCGCAGCGCTGGCAGGTCAACGACGGGAACCGCGTCCAGCACCGACGGCGTCAGCGTGACCACCTCGACCGCGTGGCGTCGCAGCACTCCGGCGAGCGCTGCACCACGGACCCGGGCCGCGTCGGGCGCCAGGACCAGCGTGCCACCGGCGGAGAGGGTCAAGAAGATCTCGCACATCGCCGCGTCCCAGCTGAGGGCCGCGAACTGCAGCACCCGGGTGCCCACGCCCACGCCGAAGGTCTCGGCCAGCGCTGCGGCCATGTTCGCCGCACCCTGGTGCTCGACCAGGACTCCCCGCGGCACGCCGGTCGAGCGGGAGGTGAACACGACGTAGCACAACGAGTCACCGTCGATCCCCGCCAGCACCCCTGGCGCTGCCGACGGAGAGTATTCGGCGTCGAGTACGCGGATCCCCTGCTCGCTCAGGATGAGCGACACGTCGCAGGCAGCCGTCATCTGGTCCAGGCACTGTTGGGGCCAGTCGGGGTCGAGGTACAGCACGGCAGCGCCAGACCACAAAACGCCCAGCAGGTGCACGAGACCGGCCATCGACCGCGGGAACGACAGGCCGACGACCTGATCCCGGCCAGCACCGAGCTGCAGCAGATATCCGCCCACCCGCTCCGCCCGCTCGATCAACTCCCGGTAGCTGAAGATGTGGTTGCCGTCGATGACCGCAGGCATGTCCGGTCGGCGCTGCGCGTGATGCCAGATCCGATCGTGGATGAGGCTCTCACCCATGTTGGTCGACACCATCAATTGCCCCCGTCCTTCTTGGTGGCGGCGATGTCGCCTACGGACGCTTGATCATCGACGTGGCGGCGGCGCGACCATTCAGTGCACAACGACTCGGCTTCGAAGCTCTGTCGGTGCCGTGAGCGCTCCTCGTCCCCGGGACGGTGTGTACCTGGGGACGAGGAGCGTCGGGCGGGGTCGTCGCTGGGCCGCATGCGGCCTAGCAGCCCAACGGCGACCGGCGAAGCGGAGCGATGAGATGGCACCCGCGGCCGCTTCATCGCACCCCCGTTCACCCGATTCACAGTTCCGCCCGCGATCAGGACGATCGATGGCCAGTCTGCGAGCATGTGCCGCCTCGGACGTTGCCAATCCGGATCACCCTGTGGCCAATGCGCCTCAAGTACCCCTTGAAGAGCCGGACGGGGTTGTCCTGGCCGCAGGTCGAGTTCGTCATGGTCGCCTCCTGGAACTATGCCGGCGCGCGATCTCCTGCCTGGTCGAGACTTCCGGGTCAGCGCACATCGGCCGCGTTGGATAGGCTCACGTCGGCGAATGTGCTCGCGTCACGGGCACCGGCGCGCCCGGGCTGGTCGGTGTCCATTGCCGACGGCCTCACGGCTGCGGTCCGCCAGGAACTGTCCTGGAGCACCGGGAACGGTCCTGGAGTACGGGGGTGTGATCGGAGATGCTGGCGACGCACACTGTGGACCTGTCACCACTCCCGCCAGCTGACCGCTTCGACTACTGGTCGGAACTCGTGGCCAAAGAGATCGCACCCAACCAGATCGCCAGCACGCACGCCCATGACTTCGACGCCCGAATGCGACTGACAGGCTTGGGGCCGCTCACGCTTACGTCGCTCTCGTTCCCGTCGCTCACCACTCGTAGGACGACGCGGCTGATTCGTCGATCCGACCCGGAGCAGTACCACCTGGCGCTGTTGACGTCAGGCGTCGGCACGGTTCAGCAGGACCGCCGCGAGGCAGCCATCCAGCCGGGACATTTCACACTGTTGACCAGCTCCCGCCCGTACGAGGCGTCCCACGGCATTCCAGCCGTGCGGCCGGAACCCGTGAGCTCCGTCGTCGCCGTCATCCCGCACTCGCACCTGCCCATCCCTCACCACAAGGTCAGCGCCCTGTTCGGTGCGTCCCTGCCATCGGACAGCGGGATGGGCGCCCTGCTCGCGCGACACCTGCAACACATCGCCGCGCACCCTGACCAGTTCGACACGTCTGAAGCCGGCTTCCTCGGCAACACCACCCTCGACCTGATCGCCGCCATGCTCGCCCAGCAACTGAACGCCGTGGGATCCCTGCCCAGCGATGTCCGGCACGGGCTGCTGCGCTCCCGCATCGACGCGTTCATCGATGACAACATCGGGGACCCGACGTTGGGCCCGCAAACGATCGCTGCTGCGCACAACATCTCAACGTCCACGCTCCATCGCCTCTTCCGGACCGAGATGACCCCGGTCGCCGAGCTGATCCGCACGCGCCGCTTGCAACGCTGCCGGCGTGACTTGGCCAATCCCGCCCTGCGCGGTAAGCCCGCCCACGCCATCGGGGCGCGCTGGGGATACCCCGACAGATCCCACTTCAACAGGGCATTCATTGCTAAATACGGCATGTCGCCCACCGAGTATCGCCAGCAGTAGATCCTGCCGGCAGGACGCTCGCGCATCGACTGACGCCTCCCGACGACGCCGATCGAACCCCATCTTTCAAGATCTGTAGTCAGCGGGCGTCCCAGGACGTCTGATGCCCCGCGTGTTGCCTTTCAGCGTCACCTTGTTGCCAGCGCGGATCAGATGCGACTCCGGGCGAGGACGAGGCAACTGCGGGCAAGGCGCTGCGATCTATATTGCTGTGCGGTGCTGCGGGCAAACATGGGCGCCAACCGGGCAGATCTGAAAGGCGTCGTAATGGCGGTTTTGATGACGCAGGTGCCGAAGGTCCGCCTCTATTCGAACATTCGCGCGCTGCGAGACCCGTTGACCTTCCTGGAGAACGTCACCGAAAAACACCAGGGCGGCGTGGTGTCGCTACAGCTCAGGCCAGGGTTCGCTCCGTACCTCGTCGGGGATCCCGACCTTGTCCAGCAGGTTTGGCACGGCTCGCGAGAGACGTACCTGCGCAAGGGCATGATGTGGGAGGTGATGGATCGGCTACAGGGCACCTCGGGAATCGCGTCGGAGGGCGAGGCCTGGCGGCTCAGTCACGACGTTCTGATGCCCATCTTCACCGGCCCGACGATCAGGGCGATGATCCCCACGATTGCCGCTGCGGTCAATGCAACACTCGATGACCTGGCGGTACGAGCCGACCAGCCGGTCAGGCTCGTTTCGGAGATGATGGAAGTTACCCACCGCGTGTTCGGTGCGACGTTTTTCGGCAGTCGGATGTCGGTGTCGCAGGCCCGGCAGGTCAGCGTGGGCATCGACGCCTCGTTCCGGGCGATCCAGTCCCGGATCGCGGTCCCGGGTGCTCCGGACTGGTTTCCGATGCCCGGCGATCGGCGCTTCCGCCAGCTCCGGGCCATGGTCGACAGCGTCGTGTACCCGGTGGCGAAACGGGCCCGGTTGGAGCCGGCCAGCACCGACGTCATCTCTCTGCTCGCCCACGCAACCGACGCCGCCGGCGACCATGTCGACATCGAGCTCGTCCGCAACAACCTCGTCGGCCTCAGCATCGCCGGCACAGAAACGACAGCGCTCACGCTGACCTGGGCACTGATCGCTCTGGCGGGCCGGCCGGAGATCGCCGCGAGGGTGCAATCCGAGGTCGACACGGTCGTGGGCCACGGCCAGCGGGTAACGCCGGAACACCTGGACGGCCTCGCCTACACCGAGATGGTGCTGAACGAGACCTTGCGGCTCTGGCCGCCGGGGTGGATGCTTCCCCGCGGTGTCGTCCAGGCCGATGTCCTCGACGGCGTCCCCATGGTCCCCGGAGACACCGTGATCGTCTCCCCGTACCTGACGCAGCGCATGGCGTCGCTGTGGCCGGATCCCCACCGGTTCGACCCCGAGCGGTGGGCGCCCGACGCCGCCAAGCAACACCCCTATGCCTGGTTTCCGTTCGGCGGCGGCGTGCATCGCTGTCTGGGCAGGCATTTCTTCGCCTACGAGGCGAAACTTGCGCTGGCTGCGATGCTCGCCCGGTTCGATGTACGGGTCGACGCCCCCAAGGGCGTCGCTCCGATGGTGTCCGCGGCCCTCAAACCACGCCACCCGGTGTGGCTGCACCTGACACCCAGGTGAACCCCCGGGGTTGCGGGCTTCGGGATCAGCACGACGGCCGTCGTCCCGCCGTACGCCGATTCCTTGAGCTGGACCCGGATCCCG
Organism: Dactylosporangium siamense; assembly: GCF_016862795.1. Classification (GTDB taxonomy): domain Bacteria; phylum Actinomycetota; class Actinomycetes; order Mycobacteriales; family Micromonosporaceae; genus Dactylosporangium; species Dactylosporangium siamense. The sequence continues at coordinate 83,479 of NZ_BONQ01000151.1, forward strand.
TGCCGCTCGGCGGGCCGGCTCACCACGAACAGCCCCAGCCGCGCGGCGCTGCCCAGGGTGAACTCGGGCTGGCTGGCGATGCGCTGGTTCAGCTCGGCGAGCTCATCGGGCGCGATGCCCAGGCCCGGTCCTCCACCTCCGGCACGTAGCCGGCACCGACCAGCTGGTCCTTGATGTGGACCTCGGTGTGCGGCGGCGAGAACGACAGCGCGTTCTCGACCAGTTCGGCGAGCAGGTGGCTCACGTCGCTGACCGCCCGGCCGGCCAGGTCGACCGGCCCGAACGGGTACACCGTGACCCGCGCGGAGTCCTCGACCTCCGCGATGGCGCCGCGGACGATGCCGGCCATCGGGATCGTGCGCCGCCAGACGCGGCCCGGGCTCGACCCGGCCAGCACGATGAGGTTCTCCGGGGTGCGCCGCAAACGGGTGGAGAGGTGGTCTACGCGGAACAGTCCGGCGCTTGAGGCGGCGGGCGACCCTCGCGAGTCGACGAGCATCGCCCACCTCGCCGCGGCCCTCGACGCCATCTGTGGGCGTGGACGAGGCCGCGGGGTGGGCGAGGTCAGCGGGTCTGTTCGAGCCAGGACGCGTACAACCGGCCGTAGATCGAGTCGGGGTCCGTGACGAGGTCGGCGTGCGGGCCGCGCTGCACCACGTGCCCCTTGTCGACGACGATGACCTCGTCGGCGCTCTGTGCAGTCGACAGCCGGTGCGCGATCGCGATCGTCGTCCGCCCGCGGGTCACCGCGTCGAGGGTGCGCTGGAGGCGGACCTCGGTCGCGGGGTCGACGGCGCTGGTGGCCTCGTCGAGGACCAGCAGGTCGGGGTCGGCGACATACGCGCGGGCCAGCGCGACGAGCTGCCGCTCACCCACGGACAGTGCCTCGCCGCGCTCGCCGACCTGGGTCTGCAGCCCGTCGCTGAGCCCGTCGACCCAGTCGATGAGGCCCAGCTCGGTGAACGCCAGCTCCAGGTCGACGTCGCTCAGGTCGGGCCGGGCGAAGCGGACGTTGTCGGCGACGGACGCGTCGAAGAGGAACCCGTCCTGCGGAACCATGACGACGCGGCTGCGCAGCGAGTCGAACCGCACCTCGGTCAGCGGCACCCCGGACAGCAGCACGCCGCCGGTGGTGGGGTCCATGAGCCGGGTCAGCAGCTTCGCGAACGTGGTCTTGCCGCTGCCGGTCTCGCCGACGACGGCGACGCGGGTGCGGGCGGTCACGGTCAGGTCGACGTCGGTGAGGACCTCGGGGCCGTCCGGATACGCGAAGTGCACATGGTCGAACCGCACGTCGACCGCGCCCTCGGGCAGGTCCCGGCCGGCCGCGCCGGGGTCGGCGACGTCCGGCGACGTCTCGATGATGTCCAGGACGCGGCGCCAGCCGGCGATCGCGTTCTGCGCCTCGTTGAGCACCTCGGTGGCGACCTGCACCGGCTGGACGAACAGCGTGGCGAGGAACAGGAACGCGGTCAGCTGCCCGATGCTCAGCTGGCCGTCGACGCCGAGGAGGGTGCCGATGACGATCACGCTGCCGAGCGCGAGGCCGGCCGCGAACTCGCCGAAGCTCATGCTGATCACGTTGTTGGTCTGCGCGCGGAACTGGGCGCGGCGGCTGCGGTCGATGGCCGTGTCGAGCCGCTCGGCGGTGCGGTGCTGCACACCGTAGGCCCGCACGACGGGCGCGCCGACGACGCTCTCCGCGATCGCGCCGAGCATCGCGCCGATGCTCTCCCGCACGTCGAGGTAGAGGACGCTGAGCCGGCGCTGGAAGTGCCGGACGACGAAGACCAGCGGCGCGAACGCGACGATCACGACCAGCGTCAGCTGCCACGAGTAGAAGAACATCACGGCGGTGGTGACGATCAGCTGGCCGAGGCTGATCAGGAAGATCAGGCCCCCGAACTGCAGGAACTGGCTGATCTGGTCGACGTCGCCGGTGACCCGGGAGACGAGGGCGCCGCGCCGCTCCGACTGCTGGTGCAGCATCGACAGGTCGTGGATGTGCCGGAACGTGCGGGTGCGGATGCCCGCGAGCGCGGTCTCGCTGACGGTGAACAGCCGCACGTTCATCAGCGCGGCGCTGAGCATCGTCAGGAACAGCACGCCGGCCGTGATCGACACGATGACCGTGAGCACGCCGACGTCGGGGCCGCCGGGCGCGCGCAGCCCCTTGTCGATGCCCTGCTGGATGGCGACCGGGATCGCGACCCGGCCGGCGGTGGCGAGGACGGCGAGACCGAGGGTGCCGGCCAGCCCGGTGAACAGCTCCGGCGACAGGCTCAGCCCGCGCCGCAGCACGCCCGCCTTGGCAAGATCAGGGGTGGCCGTGGTCATGCGGTCACGCTCTCCTCGTCGTCGAACACGTGCTCCCGTTCCTTCTCCGCCTCGGCCTTCTCGTAGGCCGTGACCAGGTCGGCGTAGCCGGGCACGGTGGCGAGCAGGTCGGCGTGGGTGCCGCGGGCGGCGACCCGGCCCCGCTCGAGATAGACGACCTCGTCGGCGAGGGCGATCGTCGCCCGCCGATACGCCACGACGAGGATCGACGCCTGCCGGTCCTCGTCACGGCGCAGCGCGGCGAGGATCGCGGCCTCGACGCGCGGGTCGACGGCGCTGGTCGCGTCGTCGAGGACGAGCAGCCGCGGCGCGCCGGCCAGGGCCCGGGCGATGGTGAGGCGCTGCCGCTGCCCGCCGGACAGTGACGTGCCCCGCTCCCCGACCTTGGTGTCGAGGCCCTCGCCGAGCTGGCCGACGAACCCGTCGGCCTGGGCGAGCCGCAGCGCCGACCAGGCCGCCTCGTCGTCGACGGGATGCCCGGCGGCGGTGCGCCGGTCGAGGGTCACGTTGCCCCGCACGGTGTCGTCGAAGACGAACGGCACCTGCGCGACCAGCGCGACCGTGCCGACGAGCGCCTCCTGGGTCAGGTCGCGGGCGTCGACGCCGTCGAGCCGGACGACACCGGTGTGCGGGTCGACGAGGCGGGCGGCGAGGCCGGCGACCGTCGACTTGCCGGAGCCGGTCGAGCCGACGAGGGCGACGGTCCGCCCGGCCGGCACCTCGAACGTGACGCCGCTGAGCACGTCGCCGCCCGGTTCGCCGTCGGCGTCGGTGTAGGCGAAGTGGACGTCGTCGAAGCGCAGCGCCGCCGGCTTGTGCACCTCGGGCAGCGTGGTCGAGCCATAGGCCATGTCGCCCTCGGCGTCCAGCACGTGCCGGATCCGCTCCCAGCCGACGACGCTGCGGGGCAGCTCGGCGAGGACCCAGCCGATGGCCCGGACCGGGAACGCGAGGACCGTGAACAGGAACGCGACGCTGACCACCTCGGCGACCTCGACCGCGCCCTGCCGGAAGCGCAGCCCGCCGACGACGAGCACGGCGAGGGTGCCGATGCTCGGCAGCGCGTCGAGCACCGGGTCGAACACCGCCCGCACCCGCCCGACCTGGATCGTGGCGTCGCGCAGCTCGACCGTCCTGGCGGCGAACCGCTCGGTCTCGGCGGCCTCCCGGCCCATCGTCTTGACCACGAGCGCGCCGTCGAAGCTCTCGTGCGCGACGGCGCTCACCTCTGCCCGCAGCTGCTGGGACCGGGCGACGCGGGGCGCCATCCGGCGCGAATAGGCGACGTTGACCCCGAGCAGCGTCGGGAAGATCGCGACGCCGACGAGTGCGAGGGCCCAGTCGGTGGCGAAGAGCGAGGCGATCGCGGCGACGAGCATGACCACGGTGCCGACCGCCATCGGGAACGGCGCGATCGGATACCAGGCGGACTCGACGTCGGCGTTGGCGTTGGACAGCAGGGTGCCGGTCGCGTGCCGCTGGTGCCATTCGAGGGGCAGCCGCAGGTAACGCCGGGTGACGGCCTGCCGGTAGCGCGCCTGGAGGCGGAACTGCATGGCGCCCGCGCCGAGCCGCCGGCCGAAGATGCCGATGATCTTGCCGATGCTGACCGCGAGGATCGCGACGCCGCCGAGCAGCAGCGTGCCGAACGTGACGTGCCGCTCGTCGATCGCGGGGAGGGCGATCTCGCCGACCACCCAGCCGGAGACGAACGCGGTGGCGATGGTGAGCAGGCTGAACACCACACTGCCGGCGACCGAGATCGCGAACATGTGAGGCTCGTCACGAACGGCACGGCCGAGCACCCACAGCCCCTTGAGAAGCACCTTGCCGCTGGTCACAACCCACCCTCCGCTGGAAAGGCCGGTAAGTCGCTCCGACCGTCTGCAACCTTACCGACGGGGTCCGACAGAAAACGGCCCTGCCGGAACCCCACTAGCGTTACGTTCATGACTTCCTTCGCACGGGCCGAGCGCCTGGCGCTCGCCGACACCCTCCTCGCCGCCGGCCCCGACGCACCGACGCTCTGTGCCGGCTGGACGACCCGGGACCTCGCCGCGCACCTCGTGCTGCGGGAGCGCCGCCCGGACGCCGCCGTCGGCATCCTGCTGAAAAACGTGGCAGCCCACACGAAGAAGGTCCAGGACAGGCTCGCGAACGGCGACTACGCGGCGCTGGTCGGCAAGGTCCGCACGCCGGCCCTCTGGGTGCGCCCGGCCGCGGCCGACGAGGCCGTCAACATCACCGAGTTCCTCGTCCACCACGAGGACGTGCGCCGCGCCACACCCGGCTGGACCCCGCGCACCCTCGACGCCGCATACGAGCAGGCCCTCGCCGGCCGCGTCAAGCAGTCCGCCCGGCTGTCGACCCGGAAGTTCCCGGCCGCGATCACGGTGCACCCGGAACACGGCACCCCGTTCACCGTCGGCAAGGGCGGCGACGCGCTGGACGTACACGGGAAACCCTCGGAACTCCTCCTGTTCTTCACTGGGCGGCAGGGCGTCGCCGACGTGACCGTGACGGGTCAGCTCGCGGAGCGACTCAAGAGCGCGCGACTCGGGCTGTAACAGCAGGGCGCTGAGTCTTGAATCTGGTTCCAGGCAAGGGATCCAGCATCTACTACGTTTCGGTTTCGGGTCTAGCCGGTAACGCGACCGACCATTTACCCTCCAGTAACCGACGGGACGTGATGCCAGTCACCGTTACGTCCACGCCAGCCCGGGAGGCCCTCCACATGACCAAGCGGCTCGAACTGCCCTACCGCTCGATCCCGGACATGTTCCTGCACCGCGTGGCCGAGACCCCGGACAAGCGGGCGTTCGGCAAGCCCGCCGCCGACGACGCGGGCGACCCCGTCTGGCTCACCTGGCGCGAGGTCGACGCGCAGGCCCGTGCGATCGCCGCCGGCCTCACCACGCTGGGCGTGCAGCCCGAGGACCGCGTCGGCATCCTGGCCAACACCCGGCTCGACTGGATCCTCGCCGACCTCGGCATCATGCTCGCCGGCGCGGCCACCACCACGGTGTATCCGACGACCGAGCCCGAGGACGCCGTCTACATCGTCGCCGACTCCGGCTCGAAGGTCCTCTTCGCCGAGAACGCCGCGCAGGCCGCCAAGCTCGACGGCGCCGACCTGCCCAACCTGGTCGCGATCGTGCTCATCGACGGCGTCCCCAACGGCGCCGAGCGGACGAAGACGCTCTCCCTCGCGCAACTGGAAGCCGAAGGCAAAAAAGCCCTCGAAGCAGACCCCGAGCTCATCGAGCGGATCGTCGCCGGCATCACCGGCGACCAGCTCGCCACCCTGATCTACACGTCCGGCACCACCGGGCGCCCGAAGGGCGTCGAGCTGATGCACCTCGGCTGGGTCTGGCAGGGCTACACGCAGGTCGACATGGGCCTGCTGACCGCCGACGACCTGCAGTACCTGTGGCTGCCGCTGTCGCACTCGTTCGGCAAGACCCTGCTCTGCGGGATCGTGTACGTCGGGCTCCCCACGTATGTCGACGGCCGCGTCGACAAGCTCATCGACAACCTCGGCAAGATCCAGCCGACGATCATGTGCGCCGCGCCCCGCGTCTTCGAGAAGGTCTACAACCGGGTCGTCACCGGCGCCCAGGCCGACGGCGGCGCCAAGTGGAAGATCTTCACCTGGGCGGTCAAGGTCGGCAAGCAGGCCTCCGCCGAGCGCCTCGCCGGCCGCCAGCCCGGCGGCGCGCTCAAGATCCAGGCCGGCATCGCCGACAAGCTGGTCTTCAGCAAGCTCCGCGCCCGCCTCGGCGGCCGGATGCGCGCCATGGTGTCCGGCTCCGCTCCCCTCGCCAAGGAGATCGGCGAGTTCTTCTTCGCCGCCGGCCTGCCGATCCTGGAGGGCTACGGCCTGACCGAGACCTCGGCCGGCTCGTTCGTCAACCGGGAGAAGGGTCCCCGCATCGGCACCGTCGGCACGGCCCTGGGCGACCTCGAGGCGAAGCTCGACAGCGACGGCGAGATCCTGCTCAAGGGCACCCCGATCATGCGCGGCTACCACAACCTGCCCGAGGAGACCGCGGCGTCGTTCACCGAGGACGGCTGGTTCCGCACCGGCGACATCGGCGAGTTCGACGCCGACGGCTACCTGCGCATCACCGACCGCAAGAAGGACCTGATCAAGACCTCCGGCGGCAAGTACGTCGCGCCGAGCCACATCGAGGGCCTGTTCAAGTCGGTCTGCCCGTACACCTCGCAGTGCATCGTCGTCGGCCAGGCCCGCAACTACGTCACGCTGCTGGTCAGCCTCGACCCCGACGCCATCAAGGGCTGGGCGGACGGCACCCCCCTCGCCGGGAAGTCCTACGGTGAGATCGCCGCGTCGACCGAGGCGAACGCCCTGATCGAGGGCTACGTCAAGGAGCTCAACACCAAGCTCAACCGCTGGGAGACGGTGAAGAAGTTCACCATCCTCAGCCGCGACCTCTCCATCGAGGACGGCGAGCTCACGCCGTCGCTCAAGGTCAAGCGCCGTGTGGTCGAGAAGTCCTTCGCATCGGACATCGACCGGATGTACGCGGGGTCGCTCGCCGAACTCTGATCACACCCCACAGTGTCATGGCCTCCGGGATCCGCCATCCCGGAGGCCATGACGCTTTTCCAGGGCCACACCCCGTGATCCGGAAGACCTTGTGCACCCAGGGGTACCCAAACTCTTCCGGATCACGGAAAACAGGGGTCAGGCCACGACCACCGGCGACGACCAGGCATGCCGGCGAGGACGGTCCAGGTCCGCACGAGCGGCCGCGAGCCGCCGCACCGCCTCGACCAGATCCGCCTCCGGCAGCGTGTACGGCAGCCGCATGAACCGCTCCATCGTCCCGTCCGCCCCGAACCGCGGCCCCGGCGCGACCCGCACCCCGAGCTCCTCCGCCGCCCGGGCGAGGGCACTGGACACCGGCGCGTCGAGCTCGACCCACAGCACCATCCCGCCGCCGGGCAGGACGAACCGCCACTCGGGCACCTCGGCGCGCAGCGCGGCGGCCAGGGTGTCGCGGCGGGACAGGAGCTGCCGGCGGCGGGCCGAGACGATCGCCGAACGGCGGCGCAGCAGCTGCACGGCGACCAGCTGGTCGAGCACCGGCGAGGCCATGTCGACGCCGACCCGGGCCGCGGCGAGCCGGGCGATCAGCGGCGCCGCCCCGCGCACCCAGCCGATGCGCAGGCCACCCCAGTACGGCTTGCTCATGCCGCCGATCGTGAGCACGCGCGCGCTGCGGTCGAACGTGGCGACCGACGGCGGCATGTCGACGTCGTCGAGGGCCAGGTCGACGAACGACTCGTCGATGATCAGGTCGGTGCCGGCGGCGTGCGCGGCGGAGGGCAGCCGCTCCCGCAGGGCGGTCTGCATGAGGTGGCCGGTCGGGTTGTGGAAGTCCGGGATGAGGTACGCCACGCGCGCCTGCGCTGCCCGTACCGTGGACAAAAGAAGATCCTCGTCCCACCCGTCGGGACCGATCGCGTAGGCGCTGATCCTGGCGCGGCTGGCGGTGAAGGCGCTCAACGCGTTCGGATAGGTGGGCGTCTCGACGAGGGCCCGCTGGCCGGGCGCGACGAGCAGGCGCAGCAGCAGGTCGAGCGCCTGCTGGACGCCACCGGTGACCATGACCTGGTCGGGGTCGGTCGGCAGGCCCCGCTCGGTGTAGCAGTGCGCGATCGCCTCGCGGAGCACCGGCAGCCCCATCGGCTGATACCCGGCGCCGAGTGTGTAAGGGGCGAGGTCGGCGACCGCCTCCGTGGCGGCCTCGGCGAGCTCGGCGGGGGCGGGCATCGCGGCGCAGCCGAGGTCGATGAGGTCGGCGTCGTCGCTCGGCGTCCACAGCCCGGACGTGCCGACGCGGTGGCCGGCGGGCAGCGCGGTCCAGCTGCCGGCGCCGCGGCGGCTGCTGAGGTGACCACTGTCACGCAGCTCACGGTAGGCGGCGGTGACGGTCGTCCGGCTGATCCCGAGCGCGGCGGCGAGCTCACGCTCCGCGGGCAGCCGCACACCGAGCGCGAGGCGGCCGTCGATGAGCAGGCCACGGACGGCGCCGGCGAGCACCACGTACTCCGGGCGGCGGCCGGCGGGTCCGCGCACGCCGACGGCGACCTGCCAGGCGTTGAGCATGCGGGCCAGTTGGGCACCGCGGACGATCGCTGACAAGGCCAGTCCCCCTCAATTGGCTCTTTGCACGTTCCGGATTGGCCCTAGGGTGGCATGCATGGCCGCCTCAGGCAAGACCAATCCCACGCCACCGCGCCTGGCAATGCCACTGCGCCACCGCTTCGTGCGCCGATTCGTCCAGTTGCAGCTTGGTCTGCTGGTGTACGGCGTGAGCCTCGCGCTCCTCGTGCGGGCCCACCTGGGACTCGATCCGTGGGACGTGTTCCAGCAGGGCATCTCCCGACATACCGGGCTGAGCTTCGGCACCGTGGTCTGCGCGGTCGGCGCGCTCGTGCTGCTGCTGTGGATCCCGCTGCGCCAGCGGCCGGGGCTCGGCACGATCAGCAACGTCGTGGTCATCGGTGCCGTCGCCGACCTCGCCCTGCGCGTCGTGCCGGACGCCGAGGCGTGGTGGCTGCGCGGCGCGCTCATGGTCGCGGGTGTGGTGCTCAACGCGGCCGCCACCGGCCTGTACATCGGCGCGCGCCTGGGACCCGGCCCGCGCGACGGGCTCATGACCGGCCTGTCGGAGCGCTTCGGCTGGCTGTCCGTCCGGGTCGCGCGGACCTCGATCGAGGTGACCGTGCTCGCCGCCGGGTTCCTGCTCGGCGGTTCCGTCGGCGTCGCGACCGTGCTGTACGCGTTCGGCATCGGCCCGCTCACGCAGCTGTTCCTGCCACTGTTCTCGATCCGGGATCCACGGCCGGCACCGGCGGCTCCGGCGGCTGCGGCCCTCGCCTGACCCGCACCGCGCCCAGCAGGACCCCGCCGATGATCGCGGCGCCGCCGGCGGCGTCGTACCAGTGGATGTGCTCACCGAGCAGCAGCGCCGAGGACACGATCGCGAACACCGGGGCCAGGGCCGCGAACGGCGCGACCGTGCCGGCGTCGTAGCGGGCGATGAGCCGGCCCCACACGCCGAAACCGAACAGCGTGCTGAGGTAGGCGATGTACGCGATCGCGCCGACCGCGGTCAGGTCCAGGCCACGCAGCGTGTGCCAGACCTCGGCCGGCCCGTCGACGGCGAGGGTCAGCGCGACGAGGGGCGGGGTCGCGACGGCGCTGACCCACACCATGAAGTTGAGCATGTCGGTCGCCTTCGCCTTGCGCATCGCGATGTTGGCCAGGCCCCAGGCCGCGCCGGCGGCGACGACCAGCAGGAACGCGCCGAGCGGCCGGTCCAGGCCGAGCTGCGAGGCGATGAGCACGATGCCCGCCCCGGACAGCGCGACCCCGGCGAGGCGGCGCCGGCCCGGCCGGTCGCGGAGCAGCACCACCGCGAAGACGAGGGTGAACACCACCTGGCTCTGCAGGACCAGCGCCGACAGCCCCGACGGCAGCCCGGCCGCCATCCCGGCGAACAGCAGCGAGAACTTCACCACGCCGAGCGCCACGCCGGTCGCGATCACCCACCGCCACGGGGCCTTCGGCCGGCCGACCAGCAGCACGGCGGGCAGCGCGGCCACCGCGAACCGCAGCGCGCAGAACAGCAGCGGAGACATGCTGTCCAGTCCGACGTGGATGACGACGAAGTTCACGCCCCAGACGGCCGAGACGAGGACGGCCAGCGCGACGTCACGATGCTTCATACGCCTCACGGTCGCCGCTGAAACCGTGAAGCACCATCGAAAGGTTCTACAACATCGTTGTAGCATTACTTCATGCTTGACCTGCCCAGGCTCCAGGCGCTGCGGGCCGTCGCCGTGTTCGGCACGGTCACGGCCGCCGCCGAAGCCCTGCACTGCACCCCGTCGGCGATCTCCCAGCACATCGCGAAGCTCGAACGGGAGACCAGGAACACGCTCGTGGAGAAGGACGGCCGCCGGTTGCGGCTCACCGGCGCCGGCCGGGTCCTCGTCGAGCACGCCGGACGGATCCTCGCCGTCGTCGAGGAGGCCGAGGCCGCCCTCGCCGCCCACCAGGAGACGGTGTCCGGGCACCTGAGCATCGCCTCGTTTCCGACCGCGTGCCGTGGGCTGCTGCCGCACGCCCTGCGCAGCCTCGCCGTCGACCACCCGCTCCTCGAGCCGACCCTGCAGGAGACCGACCGGCAGGCCGGCTTCGACGGCATCCTGCGCGGCACCGTCGACGTGGCCGTCATCGACGAGTGGCTGGACATGCCGGCCACGTTTCCCGCCGGGCTGGCCAGCCTCGAGCTCGGCCTCGACGTCGGCGACCTGATCCTGCCCGTCGACCATCCCCTCGCCGCCGAGTCCGGCCCGGTCCGCCTCGACGACCTGCGCGGCGAACGCTGGATCGCCTCGAAGCCCGGCACCGTCTGCCACGAGTGGCTGCAGCGGATGCTGCCCGGCGCCCGTCCCACGATCCTCGTCAACGAGTTCGAGACCCAGCTGACCTTCGTGGCCGAGCGCCTCGGCGTGGCCTTCGTCCCGCGCCTGGCCCGCAGCACCCTCCCACCGGGCGTTGTGGCCCGCCCCATCACCCCCGAGGCGGCCCGCCGCGTCACGGCCGTCTGGCGCGCCGCCGCCGGCGACCGCCCGGCCATCGGCGCGACCGTCCGTGCGCTGCGTGAGGCCTGGTCACACCGTGACCACTGGGCCGGCGACCTGTCCATTCATGTCGTATAACTGCAGCTCAAACGGTCTTTTCCGGTTTAAACGCTCACTCACTCATTCACTTCTGCGGGTTTTGGCGCCGCCCCTTACATTGATGTCATGGCCATCTTCGGACGCACCCGCACAGCCACCGGCGCAGGCGTCCTGGCGACGCTGCTCCTCGTCCTGCTCTTCGGCAACCAGATCTTCACGGAATGGGTCGACCGGCACGCCGACACGAACACGGTGTGGGGCTGGTTCCTGAAGATGCTCACCTGGCCACGCTGGTGGCTCGTCCCCCGCGACGACTCCGGCAAGGCCGCCCGCGAACTCCTCGCGAACGACCTCAAAGCCCTGTTGCTCATCCTCTTCACGGCCCTGATCCTGGCGGTCGCCGGCAAATCCATCGGCACCGGCGGCGGCGCCTTCATCATCGGCTGGGCGGCGCTGATCTTCGGCGCGGCCCTCGCCGCCTTCGTCACCGTTTTCATCCTCGCCGACCCGACCCTGCTGGGGGCGTTCGCCGCGGCGGCCGCCGCCTCCGGCTACGGCCTGTTCGTCGGCTGGATCGTCGGCATCGCCGTCACCACCGGCAAACGCGGCGACTAGACCGTTCGGCAGCGGGTGATCACATCGGTTACCCGCTGCCGGCGTCAGCGGACGGGGTGGCCGGCCTCGCGCAGCGAGGTCTTCACGTCGGCGATGGACAGGTCGCCGAAGTGGAAGACGCTGGCGGCGAGGACCGCGTCGGCGCCGGAGGCGACCGCCGGGGCGAAGTGCTCCAGGGCACCCGCGCCGCCGCTGGCGATGACCGGGATCGTCACGACCGCGCGGACGGCCGTGATGAGCTCCAGGTCGAAGCCGTCCTTGGTGCCGTCGGCGTCCATCGAGTTGAGCAGGATCTCGCCGGCGCCGAGCTCCGCGACCCGGGCGGCCCACTCGACGGCGTCGAGGCCCGCACCGCGGCGGCCGCCGTGGGTGGTCACCTCGAACCCGCTGGGCTGGCCGGCGGCGCGGCGCACGTCGAGGGAGAGCGTCAGGACCTGGTTGCCGAAGCGTTCGGCGATCTCGGCGATGAGCTCGGGGCGGGCGATCGCGGCGGTGTTGACGCCGACCTTGTCCGCGCCTGCGCGCAGGAGCGTGTCGACGTCGGACACCGCGCGGACGCCCCCGCCGACGGTGAGCGGGATGAACACGGTCTCGGCGGTGCGGCGGACCACGTCGAGCATGGTCGAGCGCCCGTCGGACGAGGCGGTCACGTCGAGGAAGACCAGTTCGTCGGCGCCCGCGGCGTCGTACGCGGCGCCGAGCGCCACCGGGTCACCGGCGTCGCGCAGGTTGACGAAGTTGACCCCCTTGACGACCCGCCCGGCGTCGACGTCCAGACACGGGATCACCCGCACCGCGACGCTCATGCCGCCACCTCCGCCGCACCGCACCCCGAGCCGGCACCGCGCGCCCACGTCACAGCCCGTCCACCGCGCCGCGGGTCGGTCATGACGCCGTTTCCTTCAGGACCTCGAGGGCCTCGGTCACGTCGAAGGCGCCCGCATACAGGGCCTTGCCGACGATGACACCCTCGACGCCGGCGGGCTCGAGGGCGGCGAGCTGGCGCAGGTCGTCGAGCTTGGAGACGCCGCCGCTGGCGATGACCGGCTTCTTGGTGCGGCCGGTGACCTCCAGCAGCAGGGTCAGGTTGGGGCCGGTGAGGGTGCCGTCGCGCATGACGTCGGTGACGACATACCGGGCGCAGCCGGCCCGCTCGAGGCGGTCGAGCACCTCGAACAGGTCGCCGCCCTCCTTCGTCCAGCCCCGGGCCGCCAGCTGGTGACCACGGACGTCGAGACCGACCGCGACCTGGTCGCCATACGTGGCGCAGACGTGGTCGCACCACTCGGGGTTCTCCAGCGCGGCGGTGCCGAGGTTGACCCGGGTGGCGCCGGTCGACAGGGCCGCCCGCAGCGAGGCCTCGTCGCGGATGCCGCCGGAGAGCTCGACCTGCACGTCCAGCCGGCGCACGACGTCGGCGAGCAGCTCCGCGTTGGAGCCACGGCCGAAGGCGGCGTCGAGGTCGACGAGGTGGATCCACTCGGCACCCTGCCGCTGCCAGGCGAGGGCGGCCTCGAGCGGGTCACCGTAGGTGGTTTCGCTGCCGGCGGCGCCCTGAACGAGACGGACCGCCTGGCCGTCGGCGACGTCGACGGCGGGCAGGAGCTGCAGGGCCATGGTTCAAGATCCTTCGGTCAGATTCGGCGGTCAGAGCCGGCGGTCGAGGACAAGCACGGTGAGCGCCGGAGTGGCGACGATGACGAGGGCGCTGAGCCCGATGCGTGCCGCGACGGTGTCGACGAGCAGCCAGATCAGCATGAGTGCCAGCAGGACGAGCAGGACGATGACGGAGCGCTGGCCCCGGGAACGACGTGCGAAGAGCTTACCGGTCCGGCCGATCTTGACCTTCGGCACCAGCCGGCGGACCGCGATGCGCCGGCGGCGGCGCTGCTCGGCCTTGTTCAGGCGCGCGGCCCGCTCGGCCTCCAGCACCGCCCGGCGCCGGGCGCGTTCCTTAGACAAGGCTGCCGAGCCAGTTGGCCAGCAGGGTCGCGCCCGCGTCGCCGGACTTCTCCGGGTGGAACTGGGTGGCGCGCAGGACCTCGGACTCGAACGCGGCGACGAACGGCTCGCCGTGCACCGTGGTAGCGACGCTGATGCCGGCGGCGCGCTGGGCGTCGACGGGGGTGGGCGCGTAGGAGTGCACGAAGTAGAAGCGCGTGTCGGCGGGCAGCCCGGCGCCGAGGACGGTGTCGGCGGGCCAATCCACCGTGTTCCAGCCCATGTGCGGCACCACCGGGGCGTGCAGGACGGTCACCGAGCCGGGCGCGAGGCCGAGGCCCTTGGTGACGACGCCGTGCTCCTCGCCCTCCTCGAAGAGGACCTGCATGCCGACGCAGATGCCGAGCACCGGCGCGCCGACCCGGACCCGCTCGGCGATCGTGGGCCCGGCGCCGAGCTCGTCGATGCCGGCCATGCACGCCGCATACGCGCCGACGCCCGGCACGACCAGCCCGTCGGCGCGGGCCGCCTTGCCGAGGTCGGAGGTGACCTCGACGTCGGCGCCGACCCTGGCGACGGCCCGCTCGGCGGAGCGCAGGTTGCCCGAGCCGTAGTCGAGGATGACCACCTTCTTCATGCCGTCCCCTTTACAGCCAGAGCAGGCCGCCGGCCGCGGACAGCGCGGCGAGCAGCAGCGTGATCACGAACGGGACCTTCGACGTGCTCTGCTGCCGCAGCTGGATGGCGCCGCCGACCAGCAGCCCGGCGAGTCCGAGCAGGACGATGCTCACAGGGCACCCTTGGTGCTGGGCACGATGCCGGCGTTGCGGGGGTCGAGCGCGCACGCCTGGCGCAGCGCCCGGGCGACCGCCTTGAACTGCGCCTCGACGATGTGGTGCGCGTCGGGCTGGGCGCCGTGCCGGCCGGCGCGCAGGATGCTGACGTGCAGCGTCACCCGCGCCGAGTGGGCGAAGGACTCCCAGATGTGGCGGGTCAGGCTGGTCGGGTAGTTGCCACCGATGTGCGGGGCGATGTTCGCCGGCTCGTCGTGCACCATGTAGGGCCGGCCGGACAGGTCGACGACGGCGGAGGCGAGCACCTCGTCGAGCGGGACCTGGGCGTTGCCATACCGGGTGACGCCGGCCTTGTCGCCGAGCGCCTCGGCGAACGCGGCACCGAGCGCGAGGGCGGTGTCCTCGACCGTGTGGTGGGCGTCGATCTCGAGGTCGCCGACGGTGTGCACGCGCAGGTCGAACCCGCCGTGCTTGGCGATCTGGTTGAGCATGTGGTCGTAGAAGCCCACGCCGGTGGAGATCTCGCCGACCCCGGTGCCGTCGAGGTCGAGCTCCACGGACACCTTGGTCTCCTTGGTGACCCGCTCGATCTTGGCGGTGCGACTCACAGCAACTCCTCCAGTGCGTTCAGGAAAGCGTCGGTCTCCTCCGGCGTGCCGGCGGTGACCCGCAGCCAGCCGGGGACGCCCACGTCGCGGATCAGCACCCCGCGGTCGAGCAGCGCCTGCCAGATCCCCTTGCTGTCGTCGCGGGGCGCGGCGAACAGCACGAAGTTGGCGTCGCTGTCGGCGACCCGCAGCCCCCAGCCGCGCAGCGTCGCGACGATCCGGTCGCGCTGGGCCTTGACCGCGTCGACGGTCGACAGCAGCGCGTCGGTGTGCGCGAGCGCGGCCCGCGCGGCGGCCTGGGTCAACGCCGACAGGTGATACGGCAGCCGCACCAGCTGCACGGCGTCGACGACGGCGGGCCCGGCCGCCAGATAGCCGACCCGCCCGCCGGCGAGCGCGAACGCCTTGCTCATGGTGCGGGTGACGACGAGCCGCGGGAACTCCTCGATGAGCGAGAGCGCGAACGGCGTGCCGGGGCGGGCGAACTCCGCATACGCCTCGTCGACCAGCACCATCCCGTCGGCGGCCTCCGCGACGGCCCGGACCACGTCCAGCGGCAGCGCCGTGCCGGTCGGGTTGTTGGGCGAGCAGAGGATCACCACGTCGGGCCGGTGCTCACGAACCTTCGCGACCGCGTGCTCGGCGGTCAGCGTGAAGTCCTCGTCGCGCCGCCCGTCGACCCACGTGGTGCCGGTGCCGGCGGCGAGCAGCGGGTGCATCGAATACGACGGGGTGAACCCGAGCGCGGTGCGGCCGGGACCGCCGAACGTCTGCAGCAGCTGCTGCTGGATCTCGTTGGAGCCGTTGGCCGCCCACACGTTGCGCCAGGTCAGCCCGTGCCGCAGGTAGGCGGCCAGGTCGGTGCGCAGCGCCACCGCGTCGCGGTCCGGGTAGCGGTTGAGGTCACGCAGGACCGCGGAGAGCGCCTTCTCCATCTCCGCGACGGCCGCCTCGGGCAGCGGGTAGGAGTTCTCGTTGGTGTTGAGCCGCACGGCCACGTCGAGCTGCGGCGCGCCGTAGGGCGTCAGCCCGCGCAGCTCGTCGCGGAGCGGGAGGTCCTCAAGGCCGGTCACTGCGCGAACCTCACCTTCACGGCGGCGCCGTGCGCCGGCAGGTCCTCGGCCTCGGACAGCGCGACCACGTGGTCGGCGACCTCGGCCAGGGCGTCACGTCCATACTCGATCAGCTGCACGCCGCGCAGGAACGTCTGCGTCGACAGCCCCGAGGAGTGCCGGGCGCAGCCACCCGTGGGCAGCACGTGGTTGGAGCCGGCGCAGTAGTCGCCGAGCGACACCGGCGACCAGGCCCCGACGAAGATCGCCCCCGCGTTCCAGACGCGCTCGGCCACGGCCCGCGCGTCGCGGGTCTGGATCTCCAGGTGCTCCGCGCCGTAGGCGTCGACGACCCGCAGGCCCTGCTCCAGGTCGTCGACGATCACGGTCGCGGACTGGGTCCCGCTGAGCGCCTCGGTGACCCGCTCCAGGTGCTTGGTCGCCGCGACCTGCCGGGCGACCTCCTGCTCGACCGCCTCGACGAGCTCCAGCGACGGCGTGACCAGCACGCTCGCGGCGAGCGGGTCGTGCTCGGCCTGGCTGATCAGGTCGGCGGCGACGTGCCGCGGGTCGGCGGTGTCGTCGGCGAGGATCGCGATCTCGGTCGGCCCCGCCTCGGCGTCGATGCCGACGATCCCGCGCAGCATCCGCTTCGCGGCGGTGACCCAGATGTTGCCCGGGCCGGTGATCATGTCGACCGGCTCGCAGCCCTCCTGGTCGCCGTAGCCGAACATGGCGATCGCCTGGGCGCCGCCGACGGCATAGACCTCGTCGATGCCGAGCAGCGCGCACGCGGCCAGGATGTTGACGTTGGGCAGGCCGGTGCCCTTCTGCGGCGGGCTGGTGACCGCGATCGACGGCACCCCCGCGACCTGGGCCGGCACCACGTTCATGATCACGCTCGACGGGTAGACGGCGAGGCCGCCCGGCACGTAGAGCCCGACCCGGCGGACCGGGACCCACCGCTGGGTGACCGTGCCGCTGGTGCTCAGCAGTGTCGTCACCTCGGTGCGCCGCTGGTCGCCGTGGACCTTGCGGGCCCGCTTGATGGACTCGAGCAACGCGGCCCGCACCGCCGGGTCGAGGCCGGCCTCGGCCTCGGCGATCGCCGAGGCGGGCACGCGCAGGTCGGTCAGCTCCACCCCGTCGAGGCGGCGGGTGGCGTCACGGACCGCGCTCGCCCCATGCTCGCGGATCGCCTCGACGATCGGGCGCACCTGCTCGGTGGCGACGGAGACATCCATGGCGGCGCGGGGCAGCAGACGGCGCGGATCACTGGTGGAGCCGCGCAGGTCGATCCGGTTCAACACGCTTGGGAGTCTAGGCGGAACCGCTGACAATTATTCCGTCGTATCCCGCTGTGCGGGCTGTCGGGATTGCGCCCAGCGCCAGTTCAGCTCGGCCGCGTCCGGTGGCGGGCCGGGCAGCGCGTCGCCGTCGCCGCGCCGCATCCCGTCCAGGATCAGGGCCAGCTGGCGGCGCCGCAGCTCGACGGTGCGGTCGCGGTCCGGCACGCGGATCGCGGCGCACGCCTCGAGCACCAGCGTGACGTCCGCCACCACGACGTCCGGGCGCAGCGTCCCGTCCCCGTGCGCCCGGGCGACGAGGTCACCGGCGAGGGTGCCGGCCCGCACGGCGTCGGCGATCATCTCGGGCGTCGAGGTGAAGGTGCCCGCCAGGTGCACGGTGAGGGAGTGCACGTCCGCCTCGACGACGCCGCCGAGGAACCGGACCAGCGCCACCCACCCGTCCTCCTCCTCCGCGGCCCGTTCGGCCTCGGCGATGAAGGTGCGCAGACCGTCGTGGCACAGGGTCCGCAGCAGGTCTTCCTTGCTCTTGTACCGCCGGTACAGCGCACTGATCCCGACACCCGCACGTTCGGCCACGGCGGCGATCGGCGCCTTCGGGTCCTCCAGGAACACGTCGCGCGCGGCGGAGAGGATCACGCCGTCGTTGCGGGCCGCCTGCACGCGCCGCCCGGACAGGTTGGTCGTCATGGCACCACTGTACCCCAAGACTGGAACGGATCGTTCCGGTCTGCTATCGTCAGAACGGAACGAAGCATTCCGTTCTCAAACTCGGAGGTTGGCCATGATCCGCTCGTACACGGTGGACGTCCCGCAGACCGCGATCGACGACCTGCACGCCCGGCTCCGCAGGGCGCTGTGGCCCAACGAGCTGCCCGGCGTCGGCGACAGCTACGGCGTGCCCGCCGACCGTGTCCGGGCCCTCGCCGAGCACTGGCTGGAGCGCTTCGACTGGCGCGCCGTCGAGTCCCGGATCAACCGGCACCCGCAGTACGTCACCGAGATCGACGGCGAGGACATCCACTTCCTGCACGTCCGCTCGCCCCGCGAGGACGCCGTCCCGCTGATCCTCACCCACGGCTGGCCCGGCTCGATCATCGAGTACCTCGACGTCATCGAACCCCTGTCGCAGGACTTCCACCTGGTCATCCCGTCGCTGCCCGGGTTCGGGTTCTCCGGCCCGACCCGCTCCCGCGGCTGGAACCGGCACCGCACCGCCCGCGCCTGGAACGAACTGATGCGCCGACTCGGCTACGACCGCTTCGGCGCCGTCGGCAACGACGCCGGCTCGATGATCGCGCCCGAGCAGGGCCGCAATGCCCCCGACCGGGTGATCGGGGTCCACGTCACGCAGCTCTTCTCGTTCCCCAGCGGCGACCCCGCCGAGTTCGCCGCCCTCGACGAGACCGGCCACGCCGCCCTGGCGAAGCTCCAGTGGTTCTACGACAACCTCATGTCGTTCAACACCCTGCACAGCCAGCAGCCACAGACCCTCGCGTTCGCGCTCGCCGACTCACCCGTCGGCCTGCTGGCCTGGAACTCCCAGCTCTTCGGCAGCAGCCTCGACGCCGACTTCATCCTCGCCAACGTCGCCGTCTACTGGTTCACCGGCACCGCGGCCTCGGCGATGCGGTTCTACTACGAGGACGCGCACGCCGACGAGACCGCCGACGGCCCCACGACCGTGCCGACCGGCCTGGCCATGTTCGCCGGCGACTTCCAGTCGATCCGCCCGTTCGCCGAGCGTGACCACGCCCAGATCGTGAGCTGGCACTCGTACGACGCCGGCCGTCCCAGCCCTCAGGGCCGCGACGCCGGCGGCCACTACGCCGCGCACGAGGCCACCGACCTCCTCGTCAACGACATCCGCGAATTCTTCGCCACCCTGAAGTGACCCGCGTCGTGCGGCAAACCGGGTCCGCTCGGCTAGGCTTCGCCCCGTGGAGGAAGCGAACGAACCCGAGCGGACCCTCCTGCCGCTGTTCCCCCTCGGCACCGTGCTGTTCCCGGGGCTGGTCCTGCCCCTGCACGTGTTCGAGCCCCGCTACCGCACGCTCGTGCAGCACCTCGCCGAGCTGCCCGCCAGCCTCCCCCGCGAGTTCGGCGTGATCGCGATCCGCCGCGGCTGGGAGGTCGGCCGGGTCGAGGGCGAGCAGGGCGAGTCGACCGACGCGGCGATCACCGCCGGCGAGGCCCTCTCGCTGTACGAGATCGGCTGCGCCGCCGAGATCCGCCAGCTGACCGAGCTCCCCGACGGCCGGTTCGACCTCATGACCGTCGGCCGGCGCCGCTTCCGGCTGCTCGGACTCGCCCGCAACGACGCCCCGTACCTGACCGGCGAGGTCGAGTGGCTCCCCGAGCCGAAGGGCGAGCCGGACCGCGAGGAGGAGCTGGCGGCGGGCGTCCTCGCCGCGTTCCAGCAGTACCTGAAGGCGGTCCGCAGCGACGACGACAGCGACGGCGAGCAGCTGCCCGACGACCCGACGGTGCTGTCGCACCTGGTCGCGGCGACGGCGTCGCTAACCCTCGAGGACCGCCAGTCGCTGCTCGCCGAGCCGGACACGATCAGCCGCCTGAAGGCCGAACGCGCCCTGCTGCGCCGCGAGGCGGCCCTGCTCGGACAGGTGCGGGCGGTGCCGGTCGCACTGTCGGACCTCGCCGTCCCCTCCAGCCCCAACTGACCCACCACACCGGTCGACGCCCGGCGGGCGCGGCGCCAGCCGGGCGTCGACCGGACCCCGCGCGCCAGCCCCGGTGGACCGCTGCACCCCGCCGCACGGCCGGGTGCCAACTCGGGCCGGCATGTCGCAGCACTCCGCCGGACACCAGCTGCTCGACCGGGTTCCGGCCACCCACGGGACCTCCATACTCCGGCCCGGGCGACCACGGGACGACTTCGATCACCCCAGCTCTTGATCGAAGCACCGGGGCGGCTGTCCGGGCGGCCGCAGTCGTCCTTTGATCACGAGCGAAGGACGGAGATCGCCGTGCAGGACGTGGCACCCACCCGGGTCCGGTGTGCCGGTTCGTGCGGCGACGTCACGCACGGACGCTGCGGGCGCTGCCACGGAGTGACAGGTGGCTCAGACACGGAACCCGTAGCCCGCAACGGGCAGGTCCGGCCGCACGGGCACTTCCGGAAAGTCGCCGACGCATGCCCGCGGAAGGCAGGA
>NZ_BONQ01000152.1 GCF_016862795.1 Dactylosporangium siamense
GACCGGCGGAAGCGGGCAACCGCAGACGGCAACGCGCGGACAGCGAGACCGGCGGAACGGGCAACCGCAGAGATAGCAACGACGGAACGGCAAACCAGCAGGACAGTGACGCGCGGGCCGTTACCGTCCCTGAGCGGGTGGCCGTCCGGCGCTCAGGGCGATCGCCATTCCTCGCGGGCCGGGTCCGCAGCCGGCTGAGCCGGCCCGGCAGCGGCGGCGGGCCCGGCAGCGGCGGCGCCGTCCGGGTGGGTGAGCGGCGGCCCCGCGGACCCACCCGCGCCAGAGGCGCCAGCGGCGGCGGTGTCCGTGACGGCGGGGTCCGTGGCAGAGGGGTCGGCGGCGGAGGTGCCCGGCGCCGGCTTGGTCAGGTCGAGCCGGGCGGGTGCCGGGTGCTCGTGCGGCTGGCCGTTCACCGGTGGTCCAACCGGCACCTGGTCGTCTCCGGCCGGACCGGGCTGGCCACCCTCCGCCCAGGAACCGGCCCCGGCCTGACCGCCGCCGGGCCACGACCCCGGCAACGCACCCTCCGGCCAAGGCCCAGACCCGGGCTGCACACCCTCCGGCCAAGGGCCCGCACCCGGCTGTGCGCCGGCCGGCCAAGGGCCGTGGACGGGGGGCGGCTGGTTCGGGTCGCCGTACGGGTAGCCGGAGTAAGCGGGGTGGTAGGCGTAGTCGTGCCCGAGGGGCGGGGGGTCCAGGTCGTAGGTCAGGGTGGGCGAGGCGTGGAAGCCCGCCAGGGCCGTGTAGACGACGGCGGCCAGCACCGCCTGGATGAGCAGCGAGCCCTGGACCCACGGGATGAAGCCATACAGCAGGCCCGAGTCGCCGGCCCGGACCTTCGCGGGGCGGAAGATGTGAGTGCCGACCGGGGCGTGCTCGACGAGGTCGAGGTAGTGCGCGTAGCCGATCTTGTTGCCGAGCCAGGCGGCGAGGGCCGCGCCGGCCGCGGAGCCGACGACGAGACCGGCGAGGACGAGCGGGCCGCGGTAGCGGCGCAGGATGACCCAGGCGGCCACCGCGATCAGGATCCCGACGCCCGCCCCGATGATCACGAACCAGCCGTCGTCGGCGAAGTAGCCCTCGGGCTCGCCATCGATCGGGTAGGGGCCGTACTGCGTCTGGACCAGCTCGACCTTCGGGGCGATCCAGGACCAGAGCAGGCCGACCGGCGCGCCGAGCACGGCCACGACCGCCGCGACGATCAGGCCGAACAGCGCCTCCAGGCCCGGTGACCGGCGCCGCGGCGGCGAGGACGGCTTCGGCTGGTCGATCGGCTCGATCGGGGCGATGCTCACCATCCCATCCTGCCAGGCGCCGCGCCGGTGCCCCGACCCGTGCCGCCCGCCGCCGACCCCGCCGCCGCGGACGGCAGCGCGGACGGCGGCACGGACGGCGGCACCGGCGGAGGTGCCGGTGCGGGCACGGACCGGGGCACCGCGTCCGGGCCGAGCAGCGCGGCCAGGTCCGCGAGCAGCGCGGGCGTGACCGTGACGCACTGCGGGCCGATCGCCAGGAGGGTCCGCTTGTCCCCGTTGACCAGCTCGACCTGCACCTCGGTGTCGCCGGGGTGCCGGCCGAGGACCTCCTGGAGCCGGTGCACGAGCGGCGTCGTGCACCGCTCCGGCGGCAGCGTGAGCAGCAACGGGCCGGGCGCGGCCGCCGGCCCGGCGGGGTCGGCCACGGTCAGGTCGGGCATGCCCAGGTCGCTCGCCATCACGCGGGGTGCCTCCTCGCGGCGGTCGACGCGGCCGCGGACGGCCACCACGGCGTCCTCGACGACATACTGCCCGACCAGCTCATAGGTGTTGGGGAAGAACATGACCTCGACCGCGCCGTCCAGGTCCTCCAGGGTCGCCGACGCCCACGGGCGGCCCTGGCGGGTGACCCGCCGCTGGACCCCGGACAGGATGCCGGCGAGGGTCACGGTCGTGCCCTCGGGGACGGTGCTCTCGTCGGCGAGGGCTGCGATGGACCGGTCGGCGGCGCGCCGCAGCGCCGTTTCGAGGCCGCGCAGCGGGTGGTCGGAGACGTAGAGGCCGAGCATCTCGCGCTCGAAGGCGAGCCGCTCCGCGGTGTCCCATTCGATGGCGGGGATCGGCGGGGAGGCGACGATGGCGGTGTGGCCGAAGAGGTCGAACTGGCCGATCGCCTCGTTGCGTTTGGTGACCATGACGGCCTCGATGGCGTCGGCGTGGACGGCGAGCAGGCCGCGCCGGGTGTGGCCGAGCGAGTCGAACGCGCCCGCCTTGATCAGTGATTCGACCGTCTTCTTGTTGCACACGACCTGGTCGACCTTGGCGAGGAAGTCGTGGAAGTCGCGATACGGCCGGGCCCGCACGATCGCCGCGACCACCGCCGGCCCGATGTTGCGCACGGCGCTCAGGCCGAAGCGGATGTCGGCGCCGACCGCGGAGAAGCGGCCCTGGGAGGCGTTGACGTCGGGCGGCAGGACGCGGATGCCCATCCGCCGGCATTCGGCGAGGTAGAACGCGGAGCGGTCCTTGTCGCCGCCGATCGAGGTGAGCAGCCCGCTCATGTACTCCGCGGGGTAGTTGGCCTTCAGGTAAGCGGTCCAGTAGGCGACCAGCCCGTAGGCGGCGCTGTGCGCCTTGTTGAACGCGTAGTCGGAGAAGGGCACGAGCAGGTCCCACAGGGTCCGGATCGCCCCGTCGGAGTAGCCCCGCTCGTGCATCCCGGCGCTGAACGGGGCGAACTCCCGGTCGAGGATCTCCTTCTTCTTCTTGCCCATGGCGCGGCGCAGCAGGTCGGCGGCGCCGAGGGAGTAGCCGGCGACGCGCTGCGCGATCGCCATGACCTGCTCCTGGTAGACGATCAGGCCGTAGGTGTCGCCGAGGATGTCGGCGAGGGGCTCGGCCAGCTCGGGGTGGATCGGGGTGACGGGGCGGCGGCCGTTCTTGCGGTCGGCGTATTCGTTGTGCGCGTTGGCGCCCATCGGCCCCGGCCGGTACAGCGCGGCGACGGCGGAGAGGTCGGCGAACGCGTCGGGGACCATGGAGCGCAGCAGGGCGCGGACGGGACCGGCCTCGAACTGGAAGACGCCGACCGTGTCACCGCGGGACAGCAGCGCATAGGTCGCCTCGTCGTCGAGCGGCACCTCCTCGATGACGACGTCGACGCCCCGGTTCTGCCGGATCGCGTCGAGGGCGTCGTCGAGGATGGTGAGGTTGCGCAGGCCGAGCAGGTCCATCTTGAGCAGGCCGATGTCCTCGCAGGCGCCCATGTCCCACTGGGTGATGATCGCGCCGTCCTGCTCACGGCGGTGGATGGGCAGGACGTCCAGCAGCGGCTCGCGGGACAGGATGACGCCGGCGGCGTGCACGCCCCACTGCCGTTTGAGGCCCTCCAGGCCGCGGGCGGTGTCCACGACGGTGCGGACCTCGGGCTCGGCCTCATACAGCCGGCGCAGCTCGATGGCCTCCGGGTAGCGCGGGTGGGCCGGGTCGAAGGCGCCGCTGAGCGGCATGTCGCGGCCCAGCACGGGCGGCGGCACCACCTTGGTGATCCGCTCGCCGACGGAGAACGGCAGGCCCAGGACCCGGGCCGAGTCCTTGATCGCGGCCTTGGCCTTGATCGTGCCGAAGGTGATGATCTGGGAGACGCGGTCGTCGCCGTAGCGCTCGGTGGCGTAGCGGATGACCTCGCCGCGGCGGCGCTCGTCGAAGTCCATGTCGATGTCGGGCATGCTGACCCGCTCGGGGTTCAGGAACCGCTCGAAGAGCAGGCCGTGCTCGAGCGGGTCGAGCTGGGTGATCCCGAGGGCGTAGGCGATGAGGGCACCGGCGGCGGACCCGCGGCCGGGACCCACGCGGATCCCCGACCCGCGGGCGTGGGCGACCAGGTCGGCGACGACCAGGAAGTAGCCCGGGAAGCCCATGCTGCTGATCACGGACAGCTCATAGTCGGCCTGGCGGGCATGCCCGTCGGGCACCCCGCCCGGGAAGCGCCGGGCCAGGCCGCGCCGCACCTCGGCCCGCAGCCACGAGTCCTCGGTCTCCCCGTCGGGCACGGGGAACCGCGGCATGAGGTCGCGGTGGGCGAACACCGACGCGTAGGAGCCGATCCGTTCGGCGATCTCCAGGGTCGCGTCGCACGCGCCGGGGACCTCGGCGTCCCACAGCCGGCGCATCTCCTCGGCGGTCTTGAGGTAGAAGTCGCGGGCGTCGAACTTGAACCGTTTCGGGTCGGCGAGGGTCGTCGCGGACTGCACGCACAGCAGCGCCTCGTGCGCGTCGGCGTCGCCGGGGTCCGTGTAGTGCAGGTCGTTGGTGGCGACCGGGGTCAGCCCGAGCCGCTTGCCGAGCCGCAGCAGGTCCTGCCGGACGCGGGTCTCGATGCCCAGGCCATGGTCCATCAGCTCCAGATACAGGTTGCCGGGGCCGAAGATGTCGCGCAGCTCGGCGGCGGCCGCGCAGGCCCGCTCGAAGTCGCCGATGCGCAGCCACGTCTGCACCTCGCCCGACGGGCAGCCGGTGGTGGCGATGACCCCCGAGGAGTACTCGGCGAGGAGCTCACGGTCCGCGCGGGGCTTGTAGAAGTAGCCCTCGATGCTGGCGCGCGACGACAGCCGGAACAGGTTGCGCAGCCCGGATGCGTCGGTGGCGAGCATCGTCAGGTGCGTGTAGGCGCCACCGCCGGAGACGTCGTCCTCGCCGCCGCCGGCCCAGCGGACCCGGGTGCGGTCGCCCCGGCGGGTGCCGGGGGTCAGGTAGGCCTCGATGCCGAGGACGGGCTTGATCCCGGCGGCGACCGCCTGCCGGTGGAAGTCATAGGCGCCGAACATGTTGCCGTGGTCGGTCATGGCGAGCGCCGGCTGGCCGAGCCTGGCCGCCGAGGCGAACAGCGGACCCAGCCGGGCGGCCCCGTCAAGCATCGAATACTCGGTGTGCACGTGCAGATGTACGAACGACCCCACGTCGCAGAACCTATCCCCGGGGTACGACACTTTGCGAGACTCGCAACATGATCGACCGTGACCGTCTGGGCGCACTGCTGCGCCGCGAGCGAGCCGCCTTCGCCGACCGTAACCCGCGCTCCGCGCAGGAGTACGCGAAGGCGGGAAACCTGTTCGGCCGTGTGCCGATGACCTGGATGAACAAGAACGCCGCCGGCTTCCCGCTCTACCTGGCCGCGGCCAGCGGGGCGACGCTCACCGACATCGACGGTCACGAGTACACGGACTTCTGCCTGGGCGACACGGCGGCGATGGCCGGCCACGCGCCGGCACCGGTGACCCGGAAAGTGCACGAGCAGTTCGCCAACGGCGCCTGCGCCATGCTCCCGACACCGGACGCCGCGTGGGTGGGCGAGGAGCTGACCAGGCGGTTCGGCGTGGCCCAGTGGAGCTTCGCGCTCACCGCGACCGACGCCAACCGCTGGGCCATCCGCCTGCTGCGCGCGGTCACCGGACGGCCGAAGATCCTCTTCAACAGCTACTGCTACCACGGCTCCGTCGACGAGTCACTGATCGTGACCGGCGACCAGGGGCCGCAGAGCCGGGAGGGCAACGTCGGCGCCCCCTGTGACGTGACCCTGACCAGCCGCGTCGCGGAGTTCAACGACCTGGAGGGCCTCGCCCGGGAGCTCGCGCACGGCGACGTCGCCGCGGTCGTCATGGAGCCCGCCCTGACCAACATCGGCATCGTGCTGCCCGAATCCGGCTATCTGGAAGGGGTACGGGAGCTGACCCGCAGATACGGCACGTACCTGGTCAACGACGAGACACACACCTTCTCCGCCGGACCGGGCGGCGCCACGAAACGGTGGGGCCTGGAGCCGGACGTGGTCACGATCGGCAAGGCGATCGGCGGCGGCATCCCCGCGGCGGCATACGGAATTTCATCAGAAATCGCCCAGAGGCTCGATGAGATGAAAGATCTGGACCTGGTCGACATGGGCGGCGTCGGCGGCACCCTCGCCGGCAACGCCCTGTCGATCGCCGCGACCAGAGCCACGCTGGAGCACGTGCTGACCGACGAAGCCTTCGCCCGGATGGAGTTGCTCGCCCAACGGTTCGAGGTCGGCGTCCAAAAGGTGATCAACGCCCATCAGCTGCCGTGGTCGGTCAGCAGGCTCGGCGCCCGGGTCGAGTACCGTTTCGTGAACCCCGCGCCCCGCACCGGCACCGAGTCCGCGCAGGTCGCCGACGCCGACCTGGAGGACTACCTCCACGTGTACCTGGCGAACCGGGGCATCCTGCTCACCCCGTTCCACAACATGGCCCTGATGTCACCGGCCACCACCGTCGCGCAGGTGGACGACCACGCCACAACGTTCTATACGGCGATCGAGGAACTTCAGCGCGCGTAGGGATCCATCATCACGGCCGCCGCCCGCAGCCAGGCCCGCTTGGTCGCGGGCGCCAGCATCGTGTACTCGATGTTGGAGCCGCTCTCCAGTGCCGGGTCGTAGGGCACGACGACCACGGCCCTGGTCCGGGTGCGGAAGTGCCCGGCCAGGTCGTCGATGAGCGGTGTCGGGTTGGGTGTCGGGCAGGACAGCAGGGTCACCGCGTTGGCGACCAGCTGGTCCATGCCGGCCTCGTCGAGCAGGTCGAGCATCCAGTCGGCGGTGAACGCCGCGTCCTCCCGCGGGACGCTGGTGACGACCAGCTGGTCCGCGGCCTGCAGGACGGTCTGCCAGTTGGGGCTCTCCACGTTGTTGCCGGTGTCGACGCAGATCACGTCGTGGGTGCGGCGCAGCAGCTCCAGGACGCGACGCACCGTGTGCGGGTCGAGACGCTGCGCGAAGCGCGGGTTCTCCTCACCGGCGAGCACGTCGTAGGACCCGTCGGACGCGTGCCGCAGGTAGTCGTCGAGCTGGTCGTACAGGTCGTAGCCGGACGTGTTCTCGACCCGGACGAGGTCGGCGATGAGGTGCCGGATGGTCCGGGCGTGCCGGGCGCTGCCGGCGCGCAGGCCGAGGGTGCCGCGCAGCTCGTTGTCGTCCCAGGCGATGACGCCCTTGCCGCGGACGCTGCCGATGGTGGCGGCGGTCAGCACGGTCGCGGTGGTCTTGTGGACCCCGCCCTTCGGGTTGGCGAACGCCAGGACCTTCGGCTTCGGGATCTCCTGGCGCAGGACCTGCACCATCTGCTCGGTCGGGTCCGCCGGGCGGGTCTGATATTCCACCTGGGGACCTCGACGAGTGTCATAAGGGTCGGCGCGACGGACCGGCGGGGCGTCGGCGAGGGGGCGCGAACCGTTGGGATGCATTGGCTCGTCATCGTAGGGCCGCGCGGGCGGATATGGGGCGCTGGGGCGCTCGAACCTTCCGTCGTAATCCAGATCACTCGGGCTTGACCGGCCGAGCAGCGCCCGGTCCAGCAGCGAGCGCCAACGGGCGGGCGGCTCCGACGATCTGTCCCACCTGGCATCGGCCCGCTCTGCCACGCTGGCCCTCCCTCAACACCGCAGCGTCCACCCGTACCCCAGGCTACGGACCGAACACAATTCGGACCACACCTGCGGGGGCATCCCCTGCATCAACTGCCCGACAGGCCGACGGGATATCCCCTCAAGATGCGACAGGCCCGGCGAGCTGGGTCTGCTCGGGCAGCGGCGGCAGGAACACCGTCCGGTCGAGCCGGCGCAGGTCGGTGATCGGGTCGACGGCGCGGGTCTCCGGACGGGCCGCGACGGCGCGCAGCGCGGCGGGTGCCGCATAGATCACGGCGGCGTACACGCACGAGCAGTGCTCCCGGTACGCGGTCGCCTCCTTGTCCGCGATGATCGCCCCGTCGAGGTACACGGCACGCACGTCGCCGGGCTGGTTGGCGGCCTTGTCCAGCAGCTGCCGGTAGTGCGCCGCCTCCTCGGTCTTGCGGGCGGCGGTCGCGTCCATCGCCTTGACCACGTCGGAGGGCACGTCGTAGGCGCCGAGGCGGACCAGCTCCGTCTGCTCGCCCGGCAGCGGCACCCGGGCGAAGACGCTGGACAGCGCGACACCGGACAGCACCGGGGTCAGCCGGTCGGGGCCGAGATAGGCGGTGAACGAGACCAGCGCGTACACGGACTGGTCACCGGACAGGGCGGTGAGCTCGTCGGCGGCGCGCTGGACGTACACCGGGATCGAGCCGCCCTCGTCGACGCCGACGCGCAGCACGTCGCCCAGCGAGGGGTCGCTGCGCTGGTGCTGCTGGGCGCCGTGCACGACCAGCAGGGTCGCCGTGACCGCGACCACCGCGATCACGGCGGTGAAGACGCGCAGCCGCACCGCTCCCCGGAAGAGCCGGGCGAGGACATTGCCGGCAGCGGGGAGCAGCCGCTGGTCGAGCCGCTGGAAGTAGTTCATCGCCCTTCGAGCGTCGCACAGGCAACTTGCACGGGTCTTGACAGGGTTCCCAGTGAAGACTATCTATCAGGAAGGTTTCCTAATAGAAAGGTGCCTTCGTGAGAGCTCCCACCATCGCGACCGCCCTCGGTGCCGCAGCCGTGCTCGGCGCCGCCGTCGCGCTCGTGGCCACCGCCCCCGCCCAGGCGGCCGCCACGCTCCCCGCCCACGTCTTCGCCCCCTACTTCGAGGCGTACAACGGCGACAGCCTCAACGGGCTGTCCCAGCAGTCCGGGGTCAAGCATCTGACCCTGGCCTTCATCCAGACCGCGACCCGCGGCTCGTGCACCGTTCTGTTCAACGGCGACACGTCCATGCCGATCGCGAATTCCACCTTCGGGGCCGACATCGCCGCGATCCGCGCCCGCGGCGGCGACGTCATCCCGAGCTTCGGCGGCTACGCGGCCGACAACGGCGGCACCGAGATCGCTGACAGCTGCACCGACGTGAACGCAATAGCCGCGCAGTTCCAGAAGGTGATCACCACGTACGACGTCACCCGCATCGACCTGGACATCGAGGACAACTCGCTGACCAACACCGCGGGCATCGACCGGCGCAACAAGGCCATCAAACTGACCCAGGACTGGGCCGCCGCCAACGGCCGGACCGTGCAGTTCCAGTACACGCTGCCGACCACCACCACCGGGCTCGCCCCCAGCGGCCTGGCGGTGCTGCGCAACGCGGTCACCAACAACGCCAGGATCGACTTCGTCAACCAGATGACGTTCGACTACTACGACAACCAGCCGCACCAGATGGCCCAGGACACGATCACCGCGTCCAACGGCCTGCACACGCAGCTCGGGCAGCTGTGGCCGGCCAGGACGGCGGCGCAGCGGTGGGCCATGATCGGCGTCACCGAGATGATCGGCGTCGACGACTTCGGCCCCGCCGAGACGTTCACCATCGCCGACGCGACCACCGTGCTCAACTGGGCCAACCAGCAGGGCATCGCGGCGCTGTCGTTCTGGGCGCTGCAGCGCGACAACGGCGGCTGCCCCGGCGGCGCGGCGGCCGACAACTGCTCCGGCATCCAGCAGTCGACCTGGCAGTTCTCGCACATCTTCAACCCGTTCACCAGCGGCGGCGGGACGACGAGCCCATCGCCCAGCAGGACGCCGAGCACCAGCCCGAGCACGAGCACCAGCCCCAGCACCCCGCCACAAGGTGGGCTGGTGAACGGCGGCTTCGAGACCGGTGCCCTGTCCCCGTGGACCTGCTCGCAGGGCAGCGGCAGCGTCGTCAGTACCCCCGTGAAAAGCGGAACAAAAGCGCTGAAGGCCGCCGCCAGCAGCTCGGACACGGCGCAGTGTTCGCAGACCGTCGGTGTGTCCGCGAACCGCACGTACACCCTGAGCGCCTGGGTCCAGGGCAACTACGCGTTCCTGGGCGCGACCACCGGCGCGGGTGACGTCAGCACCTGGACACCCGGCGGCTCGACGTGGACGAAGCTCACCGTCACGGTGAACACCGGTAGCTCGACCTCGATCAAGATCTGGCTGCACGGTTGGTACGGCCAGGGCGCGATCTACGCCGACGACGTGACCCTCGCGTAACCCGTCAAATGACCCCCTGACCGCCGTTTCCCAGGAGGCGGCGGTCAGGGGCCTTCAGGCCGCGAGAATGTCGAGGGCCTGCGTGAGATCCGGCGGGTACTCACTGACGAACGAGACGTACTCGCCCTGGCGCGGGTGGATGAAGCCCAGCTCCCGGGCGTGCAGCCACTGCCTGGACAGCTTCAGCCGCGCCGACAGCGTCGGGTCGGCGCCGTAGGTGACGTCGCCGACGCACGGGTGCCGCAGCGCGGAGAAGTGCACCCGGATCTGGTGGGTCCGGCCGGTCTCCAGCTTGACGTCGAGCAGGCTCGCGGAGGGGAACGCCTCGATCGTGTCGTAGTGGGTGACGCTGGGCCGGCCGCCGGAGACGACCGCGAACTTGTAGTCGTGGCCGGGGTGCCGGTCGATCGGGGCGTCGATCGTGCCCCGCAGCGGGTCCGGGTGCCCCTGGACGACCGCGTGGTAGCGCTTCTCGACCTCGCGTTCCTTGAACGCGCGCTTCAGTGCGCTGTAGGCCAGCTCGCTCTTCGCGACGACCATGAGACCGGTGGTGCCGACGTCGAGCCGGTGCACGACACCCTGGCGTTCGGCGGCACCGCTGGTGGCGACGGTGACCCCCATCGCGGCGAGGCCGCCGATGACGGTGGTGCCGGTCCAGCCGGGGCTGGGGTGCGCGGCCACGCCGACCGGCTTGTCGACCACGACGATGTCGTCGTCGCTGTGCACGATGCGCAGGCCGTCGACCGGGGTCGCCTCGACGACGACCGCGGACGGCGGCGCGGGCAGGGTGACCTCGAGCCAGGCACCGGCGGCGACCTTGTCCGACTTGGCGCGGACCTGCCCGTCCACGGCCACGTCCCCCGCCTCCACCAGGCCGGCGGCGACGGTCCGGCTGAAACCGAACAGCCGCGTCAGCGCCTGGTCGAGCCGGGTGCCGTCGAGGCCGTCGGGGACCGGCATCGATCGGGTCTCACGCATCCGGGGCGGTGTCCTTCCCCGTGACACGCAGACCGTCACGGCGCCGGCCGGTGAACTCCAGCAGGATCGCGAGCGCCACGCCGACGGTGAGCGCCGAGTCGGCGATGTTGAACACCGGGAAGTGCCCGGCGTGGTCGTCGAGGAAGCTGAACATGTCCACCACGTGCCCGTGGAACGGCTTCGGCGCCCGGAAGATCCGGTCGCCGAGGTTGCCCGCGGCGCCGCCGAAGACGAGGCCGAGGGCGATCGCCCACGGCACCGAGACCGTCGTCCGGAGCATGACGAGGAGCCATCCGATGACCGCGGTGGCGATGATCGGGAAGACCCACGTCAGGTCGCTGAACATGCTGAACGCGGCGCCGCTGTTCCGCGCGTAGATCACGTAGATCAGGCCGCCGAGCACTTTCACCGGCTCGCCGTGCGCGATGACGGAGGTGGTCCACTCCTTCACCGCGAGGTCGATGCCGATCACCAGGACCCCGACTACGGCGAAGAGCCCCCAGGCTCTGCGCCGGTTGCCGCGGGGGGTGGTCGTGGTGATGTCGTCCTGGGTGGTCAGCGTCGCTCCTCCAACTGCTTACAGGTGACGCAGAGCGTAGCGGACGGGAACGCGGCCAGCCGCTCGACCGGGATCGCGTTGCCGCACTTCTCACACCAGCCGTAGCCGCCCTCGTCGAGCCGCTCGAGGGCGCGCTCGACCTGGTTGACCCGCTCCAGGATGTTGTTGGCGAGGGTGATCTCCTGCTCGCGCTCGAACGTCTTGGTGCCGGTGTCGGCCTGATCGTCGCCGGCGGAGTCGGTGAGCCGGTGCTGCTGGAGCTCGGCGATCTCGACCAGGGTCTGGTCGTGCTCCGCCTTGAGCTCGTCGCGCCGCTCGATCAACGCCACCCGGATCTTCTCGGTCTCCGCAGCGGAGCGCGTGCCACGGGCGGCCTTCGCGACGGCCGCCTTGGCGGCGGCGGTCTTCGGTTCGGCGGTCTTGGCCATCGTGGCTCCCTTGGCCGCACGAGCGGCGATCGGCGACGTGTTGGATGTGGTGCCTGAGCCGCCCGCGTCGTCCGCAAGCCCCCCAGTGTTGCCGCGCTTGCTCTGCGCCGACGTGGTCATGTTGCTGCTCCCCCGAGCCGCCGCTTGCCGAGTGCCGCGTTTCTGTGCTGTTGTCACAGTGGTCACTCGCGTCACATCAGCGGCGTCATCCTGCCCGGCGGTGCTCGCGGACGTGCCTTTCGGCATGCCACCCGCTCGCTCGGCCATGGCTCCCCCAGATGCAAAATGGGCGCGCGACGCGCCGTCGCGCACTCCAGTGGCTGGCAAGAATACGGAATGTACACGCGTCCGACAAACATGCCACACGCATTCCGACCAATTGGATCAGTTATTGGCGCCGATCCTCGCCATGTTCGGCAAACCAGCGGGCAAGTCTTCCTCGCCTGCTCACCGCCCGCAGCCGGCGTTCCGCCGCGTCACGCACCTGCTCCGTGGCCACGATCAGCAGACTGTCTCGGGTCTTCAACCGGGTCTGGGGCTCTGGAACGAACGCGCCGCCGTCGCGAAGCACCAGCGTCACGACCGCGCCGAGAGGCAATCGTAGCTCGTCCACGTGCACGCCGTTGAGCTTCGAGCCGGCCGGGACCTCCAGTTGCAGGAGGTCCGCGCCCATCCGTTCGAGGGGCGCCGACTCGACCTGCAGGTCGGTGGTCTCGCCGGGCGCCGTCACGCCGAGACGCTTGGCGACGGGTGGCAGAGTCACCCCCTGCACCGCCGTGTAGACCACCACCAGCACGAACACGACGTTGAACAGGGTCTGCGCCCCGGGCAGGCCGGCCGACAGCGGGATCGTGGCGAGCACGACCGGGACCGCGCCGCGCAGCCCCGCCCAGGACAGGAACGCCTGGTCGCGCCAGCCGAACCGGAACGGGGTGACGCTGACCAGCACCGACAGCGGCCGGGCGAGGAGGATCAGGACCAGCCCGACGACCAGGGCCGGCACCACCGCCTTGCCGAGCTGGCTGGGTGAGGCGAGCAGGCCGAGCAGCACGAACAGGCCGATCTGGGCGAGCCAGGCGAGCCCGTCGGCGAAGCCGAGCATGGCCCGCCGGTGCGGCAGGTGCGCGTTGCCGAGGACCACGCCGGTGACATACACGGCGAGGAAGCCCGAGGCGTGCGCGACCGAGCCGACCGCGTACGCCAGGACCGTGAGCCCGACCGCCGCGAGGGGGTACAGGCCGGCGGACGGCAGCGCGGCCCGGCGCAGCGCCCACGCGCCGCCGAGCCCCACGACGAGCCCGATCACGCCGCCGGCGGCGAGCTCGTAGCCGACCAGGCCCAGCTGCTGCCACCACGGGTCGTGGCTGCCCTCCGGCAGCGACAGCAGCACGACGAGGATGACCACTGGGGCGTCGTTGATGCCGGACTCGGCCTCGAGGATCGCGGCGAGCCGGGGCCGCACCGGCATCCGGCGCAGCGTGGAGAACACCGCGGCGGCGTCGGTCGAGGAGAGCACCGCCCCGTACAGCAGCGCCTGCTGCCAGCCGACGCCGAGCGCGTAGTGCGTGATCACGCCGACGACGGCCACGCTGACCGCCACCCCCACGGTGGACAGCACCACGGCCGGGCCGAGCACCGGGCGCAGCGTCGACCAGCGCGCCGTCAGGCCACCCTCGGCGATGATCACCACGAGCGCGCAGATGCCGAGCGTGCGGGTGAGCTCGGCGTTCTCGAACTCGATGCCGAGACCCGCCTCGCCGATCACGACGCCGAGCAGCAGGTAGACCAGCAGGCTGGGCAGGCCGAGGCGGACGGACAGGCGCACCGCACCCACGCAGACCAGCAGCACCGCCGCACCCATCAGCAGTGCCAGGTTGAACTCGTGACTCAACGGGCAGGGTCCATCAACGCGGCGATGGCGGCGTCGTGCCCGGAGGGCAGCTCGACCAGTTTGTCGCGGCTGGCGGCGCCGGCCTTGAGCCGCAGCGCCGACGGCCGCACCCGCAACGCGCCGGCGAGCGCCCGCAACGCGGCCTCGGTCGCCTGGCCGTCGACCGGCCTGGCACCGACCGCGACGATCAGCGCGGGGCCGTACGGGCCGGCGTGGCTACCGCCGACCGCGGTGCGCGAGGCACCCGGCTTGACACGGATCGCGATGGTGGTCATATCTCATTGTGAAGGTTCACCCGATCGAGGACGATCGCCCGGACCGGCAAGCCTTCGGCGGCAACCGACCAGACTTCGCCCCCGACTACGCTCGGTGTCCGAGCCGTAACTCCATCGGAGATCGATTAGGCGGCGGTTGGTACGGTGATGAAACCGGAAGCCGCCGCCCGACCTGTGATGTCCGAGCGTCAGGCCCGACCGGCGAGGACCGCGTCGTTGGGCTCGCAGACGCTGCACGGGGTGAAGCCGAGCTCGACCGCCTCGCCGATCGGCAGCGGCTCGCTCTCCCGGCCGAGCAGGTGCACGCAGCCGCGCACGTGGTAGCGGGGGCGACCGTCGATGACCAGGACCTCGTCGGTCATCGTGGAGACGCGGGCGATGTCGGCGGCCGACGACGGCTGGATCGGCGGCTCGTCCTCCGGGTCCTCGTCGTCGTAGTCGTCGCCGTCGACGGACCAGTCGCCCACGGGCGCGTCGGGGTATTCGTCGGCCGGCGGCTGCTGGGGCGCGACGGGCTCGTCGCGCACGGGCGGCATCATCGCGGTCTCGTCGGCGGGCGGGAGGTTGGCGTCGGACCGGGCGCTGCCGCCCAGGCGGGTCGCGCCGCCGCCGGCGCCACCACCGGCGCCACGGCCGTAGGTGGTGCCACCACCGGTGGAGCGGGCGCCCGCGCCGACCGGCTGGCGGGCCTCGCGGGCCGCACCGTCACCGTCCAGGCGGGACTCGAACGGGTCGTAGCGCTCGTCCGAGGGCACCTGACGGCCGATGCGGCCGGCCCGGGACGAGCGGGCGGCGGCGGCCTGGCGTCCACCGACGATGAGGGCGACCGCTGCGAGGAGGCTCGCCCCGATCGACGCCACCAGCAGGGCGTCGGCACCTTGCAGCAGGCCCACCACGAGCAGGCCCACGGCCACGACGATCAGCAGCAGACTTCCGACGATCACGGCCTACCCCTCCGCATTGCGATCCAGGCACATGGTGCACACATACCCGGGCGAGTGTGTCTTTCGCCCGTACAACGAACGAGACGCCGGATAGCGACCGGCGCCCCAGCCGAAATCGGCTGGGGCGCCGCGTGTCGCATTGACCGGCGTGTCGGATCAGTGCTCTGTGCTGGTCACCTGCTGGACGGGGTCAGCGTCCGGCGCCCTCGTAGCCACTGGAGAGACCTGCCGTGGCGAGGCCGGCACCGCCGGCGGCGGCGCGGGTCGCGCCCTCGTTGCGGGCGGCCATCTCGGCCTCGAGGCTCTGCTCGCGACCGGTCAGGTCGCGCAGCTGGCTCTCCAGGTAGGCCTTCAGGCGGGTGCGGTACTCCCGCTCGAACTGCTTGAGCTCCTCGATGTGCTTCTGCAGCGCGGTGCGCTTGGCGTCGAGACCGCCCATCGCCTCCTGGTGGCGCTGGCGGGCGTCGCGCTCGAGCGCGTCGGCCTTCGCCCGCGCGTCGCGGGTGACCTCCTCGGCCTTGGTGCGGGCCTCGGACAGCAGCTTGTCGGCCTCGCGGCGGGCGTCGGACACGTGGTCGTCGGCGGTGCGCTGGGCCATCATCAGCACGCGGAGCGCCTGCTGCTCGCCGTCGCCGCCGACCGGCCCGCCCTGGGAGCGGATCTGGTCCAGCTCCTGCTGCATGCCGCGGGCGGCCTGCTCGGCGGACTGCTTCTCCCGCTGGACGCGCTCGAACTGCGTCTTGAGGTCGGCGAGCTCCGAGGCCAGGCGCGGGTCACCGCCGCCGCCGGGGCCGGCGGGGGCACGACCGCCACCACCGCGTTCGAGCTGCGCGCGCAGCTCGTTGTTCTCCTCGATCAGCCGGGCGAGCTCGCGCTCGACCTCGTCGAGGAAGGCGTCGACCTCCTCCTCGTCGTAGCCCCGTTTACCGATGGGGGGCTTCTTGAAGGCGACGTTGTGGACGTCGGCCGGGGTCAGCGGCATCGAAACTCCTCGGGTCAGTTGCGGCCGCGTGGCCGCCGATCGGGGCGGGTCACGAAAACACCACGATCAGTTGCCTTACCACGACGTTCATCAGCACGAACAGGATAACCAGCAGCACAAGCGAAGACAGGTCCACGGCCACGGTACCAATACGCAGCGGACGGATCACCCGCCTCAACGCTTTGAGCGGCGGATCGGTGACGCTCCACACCACTTCGAGTGCCGCCGCGGCACCCCGGCCCGGTTGCCAGCGGCGGCCGAACTGCATCACGTAGCCCATCACAAAGCGCGCGAGGAGCACCACCAAGAACAGGTAGAGCAGCAGATGCACGATCTGCAGGGTGATGGACACCACGGCCGTTGAGTCCTCGCATCAGCTCTGGTTGAAGAACCCGCCCTCGGCGATCTTAGCTTTGTCCTCAGCGGTGACCTGGACATTTGCCGGAGAGAGCAGGAAGACTCGGTTGGTCACCCGCTCGAAGTTACCACGCAGGCCGAATACGAGTCCTGCCGCAAAGTCGACCAGTCGCTTCGCGTCCGCCTCGTCCATTTCGGTGAGGTTCATGATCACCGGGTGGCCGTCGCGGAAGTGCTCGCCGATGGTGCGGGCCTCGTTGTACGTGGTGGGGTGCAGCGTGGTGATGGCGTAACGACGGTCCTCGGCGTCTTCCTCGGCCACGGGCCGCTCCCTCGTCGACGGCTGCGGCGCCAGCGCCAGGTTGTCCCGTGTCGGGTAGCTGACGGTCGTGGGCCGGGTGATCGAGCGCACGGTGCTGCGGCTCGCGGCCGCGTCCCGCTCCGCCGCCGACAGCCGCTCGGACGCCGTCAGGCGCTCCGAGGCCGCCAGGCGCTCGGACGCGGTGAGCCGCTCCGACCCGGCGAGCCGGTCGGCCAGCCGCTCGGACCCGGCGAGGCGGTCGGAGAGCCGCTCGGAGCCGGCGAGGCGGTCGGCCAGCCGGTCCGACCCGGAGAGGCGGTCGGACGTCGTGCGGGCACGCGGCGCCGGCACATCGTCGACGTCGTCCTCGTCGTCGGCGAAGTCGTCACCATAACCCCGGTAGTGACGGTCGTCGTAGCCCCGTTCGTCTTCGTCCTCGACGAGTCCGAGCCATACGCCCGCCCTGCGCAGAGCACCCATGCGCGCTCCTCCGTCCACCGCCATGCGGCACTTCCCCCCGTTGTCGGTGCCACCGATCACATGGTGTTCCACCGCCCCGCCGGCGCAGAACCACACCCGTGTAGTTTTTCCGTTCCCGCGGCCAGGCTACCCCAGCGGGGGTCGATTTCCGAGCAATGCGCTACCGACACGGACATGTGTCGAGCCGTGTGAAATCGCCGATTCGAGGTCGTCGCTCATGCCCGCGGAAATCCAGTCCGCGCCGGGAAAGGCGACGCGCAACCGCGCGGATACGTCGGCGAGTCGCGCGAATGCGGCGTCTGGTTCCCACCCCAGTGGCGCGACCGCCATCACACCTTTGAGTGTCAGAACGGGGCTGGCCGCGATTGATTCGGCCATATGTTCGATAATTCCGGTGACCGCGCCGCCGCGATGCTCGTCGTCGTCGAGGCTCACCTGGACGAGCGCGCCGAGCGGGGTCTCCCGTTCCGCCTTGACCGCGGCGTCCACGAGCGCGTCGACCAGGCGCAGGCTGTCCACCGAGTGCACGACGGAGGCGTAGGAGACCACCGAGCGGGCCTTGTTGCGCTGCAGCTGTCCGATGAAGTGCCAGCGGAGCTCCGCGGGCGTGGCGGCGGCCTTCGGCGCGGCCTCCTGGTCACGGTTCTCCCCGACGTCCAGGACGCCCAGCGACGCCAGGCGGGCCACGTCGTCAGCGGGGTGGGTCTTGGTGACCGCGACCAGGGTCACCTCGGCCGGGTCCCGTCCGGCGGCCCTGCAGGCCGCCGCGATCCGCTCCCGGACCGCGGCGAGGTTGCGCCCGATCTCCTCGGTCCGTGCGTCGCTCACGTGGGTCCTCCGAACAAGAGCCGAAACGAAACCGGGTGGGTCCCGAGGGACCCACCCGATTCTTTCAGGCGCCGTTCTTCAGGAAGTCCGGCACGTCGACGTCGTCGAACAGCACCCGCCGGGGCGGCGGCGGTGCCTGGCGCTCGACCGGCGCCGGCTCCTTCGGCTGGTGGTGCGAGCGCGGCGGGCGGGCCTCGACCGGCCGGTAGGCCGGCGCGCCGCCGTCGAACCCGGCCGCGATCACCGTGACGCGGACCTCGTCGCCGAGCGCGTCGTCGATGACCGCGCCGAAGATGATGTTGGCGTCGGGGTGGGCCGCGTCGGTGACGAGCTGCGCCGCGTCGTTGATCTCGAACAGGCCAAGGTCGGAGCCGCCGGCGATGGACAGCAGCACGCCACGCGCGCCGTCCATGCTCTGCTCCAGCAGCGGGCTGGAGATCGCCGACTCGGCCGCCTCCACGGCGCGGTTGTCGCCGCGTGCGCTGCCGATGCCCATGAGGGCGCTCCCGGCCCCGCTCATGACGCTCTTGACGTCGGCGAAGTCGAGGTTGATCAGGCCGGGCGTGGTGATCAGGTCGGTGATGCCCTGGACACCGGACAGCAGCACCTGGTCGGCCTGCCGGAAGGCGTCCATCATCGAGATGCCGCGGTCGCCGAGCGCCAGGAGCCGGTCGTTGGGGATGACGATGAGCGTGTCGCACTGGTTGCGCAGCTCCTCGATCCCCGCCTCGGCCTGGACCTGCCGGCGCTTGCCCTCGAAGGAGAACGGCCGGGTGACCACGCCGATCGTCAGCGCGCCGAGCTTCCGCGCGATGTTCGCCACCACCGGCGCGCCGCCGGTGCCGGTGCCGCCGCCCTCGCCACACGTGACGAAGACCATGTCGGCGCCCTTGAGCACCTCCTCGATCTCGTCGCGGTGGTCCTCGGCGGCGTTCTTGCCCACGTCGGGGTTGGCGCCCGCGCCGAGCCCCCGGGTCAGTTCCCGGCCGACGTCGAGCTTGACGTCGGCGTCGCTCATCAGCAGGGCCTGGGCGTCGGTGTTGATCGCGATGAACTCGACGCCCTTGAGGCCAACCTCGATCATGCGATTGACGGCGTTGACCCCGCCGCCGCCGATGCCGACGACCTTGATGACCGCGAGATAGTTGTGCGGATGTGTCATCGGACTGCCTTTCCTTTCGAGGTTGGCGAGCGCCGATCCTTCCCGGAGCCGTCGAACTGGTGAAGCCCGACCCCGCGACGGGCGGCGTCCGCCGTGCAGACGCACTGGATGTGGGTCCCGCAAACCCTCACCCTTTACTAGAGGCTTATAGTTATGTCAACTAATGCCTTATCGCAAGGTAAGGGCCCGACTGTCGCGATCCAAGGACCGCCGCCCGGCGTGTCGGCTATTCGCCCACGATGCCGTCGACCAATTCCCTAACGGCGTCGAGGTGCCCGTTGTGACGGGCGGTCTCCTCGATCATGTGCAGAAGCACCCAGCGGACCGACACCTCGGCCCCGCGCCGCCGCCCCAGGCACACCGAACCGAGATCAACACCGGCCAGCAGCGCCCGCGAACGGTCGCACTGGCGCCGGTAGGCCGCGAGGGTCTCCAGCAGCGTCGAGCCCCTGCGCCACTCCAGGTCCGGGTCCTCCGCGGTCCACCGCGCCGGCACGGTGAGCCCGGCGACGATCTCCTCGAACCAGAACGACTCGACCGCCGTGAGATGCGACACCAGCCCGGCTGCGCTGGTCAGCGACGGCGCCGGCAGCGGCGTGCGCCACGCGTCGTCGTCGGAGAGGCCCGCGCACTTCACGTGGACCGTCTCGCGGTGCCAGTCGAGCCAGCCGAGCAGCAGTGACCGTTCGTCACCCAGGAAGGGCACGTCGACGCGGCCGCTCATGCCGCCGCCTCCGCTTCGCTCCGGCGTCGGCCCGAGCTGAAGCTCAACCTGTCACATGATGAGCGGCCCGGGCCGCTTCGCTGGCCGCTCACCGCTCCAGCACCACCCCGGGCGCGCTCACGTCGAGCGTCTTGCCGGGTTCGATCTTCGTGAACTGCAGCACCCGGACTTTCGCGTCGTTGTCGGCCGCGTCGCCCCACACCACGACGCGGGACTCGGTGAGCTCGAGCCGGATGCGGGTCGGCGCGTCGGCGACGAGGGCCGTCATGGCGTCCCGCAGCCACGCCGGGAGCGCCGCCAGGACGGTCAGCGCGGCCTTCGTCGCGGCGTCGCCGGCCCCGGGCGCGGCGAGGCGCAGCACCGGCAGCCCCGCCGGTGCCGAGCTGACCGGCAGGTACGCCACGCCGTCGGCGTCCAGGAGGGTGAAGCCGAGTGCCCGCGGCACCACGGCGATCGCAGTCCGCTCACGAACGGTGAGCACCAGGGTGCGCGGGTAGTCCTTCGACGCGACCACGCTGCGCACCGGCGGCAGCGAGCGCACCCGCCGCTCGACGGCGCCCAGGTCGAGCCGCGCCAGCGGCGTGCCGGCCGGGACCGCGGCCACGGACCGGACGTCCTGGACCGTGAGCGCCGACACGCCGGTCACCCGGATCCCGTGGACCCCGAGCGCCGGCGTGGCGTAGACGATGGCGACGACCCCGCCGAGCAGCCCGACGACCCCCAGCCCGACCAGCCACGACAGCAGCACGCGCAGCCGGTGCTGCCGGGCCCGCTTCGCGAACCGCCGCTGGGACGAGCCGGCGGGCGCGGAGCGGGGCGCGAGGACGAGCCGCCAGCCGCGCGTGGAGGTCAAGGGCGCCTCAGTCCTCCTCGGGCCGGTTGTGCCGGCCGACGTAGCCGGCGCCGGCGTCCTTGAGCGCGGCGAGGAGCTCGTCGCCCATCAGGGAGATCGGCGGCGCGCCCATCGTGACGACGACGTCACCCTCCTGGACGCGGGCGACGACCTCGCCGGGCACGTCCTCCCACGACGGCACGAACACCTTGCGGTCCTCGGGCAGGTCGACGGCCGCGGTCAGCGCGACGCCGCCCTCCCCCGGCTCCCGGACCTCGCCTGGGCCGAAGACCTCCATCACGATCGCCTCGTCGCCCAGGGACAGCGCGGCGGCGATCTCGGCCTGGAAGTCGCGGGTGCGGTACATCCGGTACGGCTGGAACACCACGATCAGCCGGCCGCCCGCGGCCACCTCGCGCAGCGTGCGCATCGCCGCGTCGATCGGGACCGGGTGATACGCGTACTCGTCGTAGATCCGCACGCCGGCCTCGGCGCCCTTGAACTCGAAGCGCCGCCGCACGCCGGGGAACGTGGCCAGGGCCTCGATCGCCGACTCCGCGGAGATGCCCAGCCGCAGCGCGGTGAGCAGCGCCCCGGCCGAGTTGAGGCCGAGGTGGGCGCCGGGAATCGGCAGGTACACCTCGCCGAGCGGCACGCCGTCGTGGTGCGCCACGTAGCGCACCCCCTGCGCGGAGGAGCGCACCTCCGACAGCCGCAGGTCGGCGTCGGGGGCGGTGCCGTAGGTGATGACGTCGCCGCCGGCGGCGCGGACCCGCACCGCCATCCGCTGGGCGCCGGGGTCGTCGGCGCAGGTCACCACGAAGCCGCCGGGTTCGGTGCGGGCGCAGAACTCGACGAACGCGTCCTCGAGCCCCTGCAGGTCGCCGTAGGTGTTGAGGTGGTCGGCGTCGATGTTGGTGACGACCGCGACGTGCGGGTTGTAGAGCAGGAACGAGCGGTCGCTCTCGTCGGCCTCCGCCACGAACAGCTCACCGCTGCCGTGGTGGGCGTTGGAACCGACCTCGGAGATCTCGCCGCCGATGACGAACGACGGGTCGAGACCCGCGTGCTGGAGCATCAGCGTGATCATCGACGTGGTCGTCGTCTTTCCGTGGGTACCGGCCACCGCGATGCTGCGGCGCCCCACCATGGTCGCGGCCAGGGCCTCGGAACGGTGCATGAGCCGCAGCCCGCGCTCCCGGGCCGTGACGAGCTCGATGTGGTCCTTCGGGATGGCGGTCGAGTAGACGACCGTGTCGACCCCGTCGAGGTTGGACGGCTGGTGGGTGCGGAAGATCGTGCCGCCGAGCGCCTTGAGCGCGGCCAGCTGCGGCCACTCGCGCAGCTCGCTGCCGGAGGTCGGGATGCCGCGGGTGAGCAGCAGCCGCGCCAGCCCGCTCATGCCGACCCCGCCGACCCCGACCAGGTGGACCGTGCCGAGGTCCTCGGCCGTCAGTTCCGTCATGCTCCCACCACTTTCAGCAGGTACCGGCGGAGGGCCTCGTCGCCGTCGCGGCGCCCGTAGCCGGCGGCGGCCCGGCTCATGCCGGCCAGGCGCGCACCGTCGCGGACCAGGGGCACCACCGTGTCGGTGACCCACTGCGGGGACAGGTCGCCGTCCTCGACGATCAGGCCGCCGCCCGCCTCGACCACCGGCAGCGCGTTGCGGCGCTGCTCGCCGTTGCCCCACGGCAGCGGCACGTAGATCGCCGGCATCCCGACCGCGGCGGTCTCGGCGCAGGTCATCGCGCCACCCCGGCACAACGCCAGGTCGCCGGCGGCGTACCCGAGCTCCATCTCCGACAGGAACTTGATCTTCACGTACGGCGCGGGCAGCCCGCTGGGCACCTCGACGTCGTCGTTGCGGGCGCCGATGATGTGCAGCACCTGCACCCCGGACCCGGTGATCTGCTTCGCCGCGCCGGAGACCGCCAGGTTGATCGACCGGGCGCCGGCCGACGCGCCGAACACGAACAGCGTCGGCAGGTGCGGGTCGAGGCCGAAGTGCGCGCGGGCCCGCTCCCGCAGCGCGGCCCGGTCGAGGGTGGCGATGCTCTGCCGCAGCGGCACCCCGACCACCTCGGCGTGCGCCACGGACGGGATCTGCTGCGCCTGGTGGGGGAAGCCGAGCACGATGTGCTTGGTGAAGCGCATGCCCATCTTGTTGGCCACGCCGACCGGGACGTTGACCTCGTGGATGATCGTCGGCGTCTTGCGTCGCCAGGCGGCGATGTAGGCCGGGACGGAGACGTAGCCGCCGAAGCCGACCACCGCGTCCGCCTCGACCTCGTCGAGGATCTCGCGGGTGGCCTTCGCGGACTTGTACATCCGGTCAGGGGTGCGGACCAGGTTCATGTTCACCGACCTGGGCAGCTGGAAGGCCGGGACGGTGCGCAGGTCATAGCCGCGCTGCGGGATGATCTCACCCTCCATCCCGCGCTCCGAACCGATACAGGTGATCCGCAGGCCGGGGTCGTGCCGGCGGAGGCAGTCGGCGAAGGCGAGCAGCGGGTAGATGTGCCCGCCGGTGCCTCCGCCGGCCAGCACCACCGAGCGCAGCGCTGCCATCAGGAGCTCCTTCCGCGGGTCCGCCCTCGGCTGCTGCCC
Source organism: Dactylosporangium siamense (assembly GCF_016862795.1). Lineage (GTDB taxonomy): Bacteria > Actinomycetota > Actinomycetes > Mycobacteriales > Micromonosporaceae > Dactylosporangium > Dactylosporangium siamense. The sequence continues at coordinate 23,257 of NZ_BONQ01000152.1, forward strand.
TCAGGCACCAGGGGACGACCCGTCGCGCGTGTCGAGGGGACGTCGCCGTCGCTCTCCGAGCGTGCGCGCGGCAGCGGTGGCAACGGCGCCCAGAGTAGTCGCACCCACTTTCGCGGCGGACGGGCGTGCATGGCTCTGGCGCAGTCGGGCTCGGCGCGGGCCGCGGAGCTGAGCATCCCGGCCGCGCCGAGGGCCACGACCAGGGCGCTGCCGCCGTCGGAGATGAACGGCAGGGGCAGGCCGGTGATCGGCATCAGCCCGACGACGCCGCCGATGTTGATGATCGCCTGCCCGACGAACCAGATGGTGATCGCGGCGGCGACGAGCCGGCGGAACGGGTCCTCGACCCGGCGGGCGATGCGCAGGCCGGTATAGGTGAGCATGCCGAACAGCACCAGCACGACGAGGCAGCCGACCACGCCGAGCTCCTCGGCGACGATGGCGAAGATGAAGTCGTTGTGCGCGTTGGGCAGCCGGCCCCACTTGAGCTGGCTCTCACCGAGCCCGACGCCGAACCAGCCGCCGTTGCCGATCGCCCAGAGCCCGCGCAGGTACTGGTACCGCCCGCCCTCGGCGTTGGGGTCGATGGACGGGTCGAAGAAGACCTTGATCCGGGCCAGCCGGTAGTCCTTCTCGGCCGGCAGCAGGATCAGCGCGAGCACGCCGACGGCCACGAGGCCACCGAGCCAGCCGAAGACCGGCAGCCGCGCGCCGGCCGCCCACAGCAGCCCGGTGAACAGGACCACGAGGCAGATCATCGAGCCGAGGTCGTTGTACCCGACGAGCAGCAGCAGCGCCACGGTCACCGGCAGCAGCGGCATGAACAGCTCCCGCCACGACAGGATCGTGCGGCCCTTGCGCACCAGCAGGTCGGCGCCCCAGACGACGAGGGCGACCTTCGCCAGCTCGGCCGGCTGGATCTGCACACCGCCGAGGTGCAGCCACAGGTCCTCGGCCCAGATCGGCCCGAGGTGGATCCACTGCGTCTCCTTCGCCCCCGGCGGGGTGCGGCTGGCCGACAGCCAGCCCATCAGGTCGACGAAGCCCATGAGCACGAACGCGGCGATGAGCAGCGGCGCGGCGACGGCGCGGAACGTGCGCACCGGCAGCCGCTGGCAGACCCAGAACGCGACCAGGCCGATGACGGCGAAGATCGCCTGCTTGAGCACCGAGCCGAACGGGCTGCCGGTGGTGGCGTAGTTGTCGATGCCGGTGACCGAGAACACCATCGCCAGGCCGATGAAGACCAGCAGCCCGACGCTGGACAGCAGCAGATAGTACGAGGCGAGGGGCCGGTCGAGCAGCCCCCGCAGGGCGTCGACCCAGCCGAGGATCCCGCTACCGGGCGGCGCCGGGGCCGGGGCCGGAGACGGGGCTACCGGCGGTGGCGCCGGTGCCGGTGCTGCCGCCGTGTCCTGCTCCCCATCGCCCCGCATGGGGACCATCATGCCGCCGGGACCCGCGCGGTCCGCCGACCACGGGATCCCGGCGTGTCGCGGGCATCGATGTGTCGCGGCGTCAGCCGGAGCCGCTCATCACCCGCAGGAAGTCCGCGGCGAACAGGCCGAGCGACGCGGCCATGCCGATTCCGGCGATGATCCAGAACCGGACCACGATGTTGACCTCGCTCCAGCCGGCCAGCTCGAAGTGGTGCTGCAGCGGCACCATCCGGAAGATGCGCTTGCCGGTCGTGCGGTACGAGCCGATCTGCATGATCCACGTCACGACGATGATGAAGAACAGCAGGCCCATCAGCGGCAGCAGCAGCACGGTCTTGGTCGCCACGGCGAGACCGGCGATGAGCGAGCCGAGCGCCATGGAGCCGGTGTCGCCCATGAAGATGCGCGCCGGTGACGTGTTCCACCACAGGAAGCCGACCAGCGCCCCGACGGCGGCGCCGGCGATCAGGGCCATCTCCAGGGGGTCGCGCACGTCGTAGCAGTAGTTGGCGTTGTACTCCGGGTCGGCGCACCAGTGCCGGTACTGCCAGAACGCGATCGCCATGTAGCTGCCGATCACCAGGATCGACGTGCCGGTGGCGAGGCCGTCGAGGCCGTCGGTCAGGTTGACCGCGTTGGACATCGACATGACCACGAAGACGAAGAAGACGACCGCGCCGATCTTGGTGATGTTGAGCCAGTCGATGTCGTGCACCCACGACAGCTTCGGGCTGGCCACCGTGGTGACGACCGCGTCGCCGGTCTTCTCCGCCGGCACGTACAGCGCGATCGCGCCGAAGACCGCGCCGATCAGCGCCTGGCCGATGAGCTTGCCGCGCTTGTTCAGCCCGTCGCTGTTGCGCTTGGCGACCTTGAGGTAGTCGTCCAGGAAGCCCAGCAGGCCGGTGAAGACGAACAGGCCCAGCAGGACCACCGCGGTCGCGGTCGGCCCGCTCGGGCGCAGCTGCTGGTCCGGCAGCGTGGTCAGCGCGATGTGCCCGCCGGTGTACGCGATGAGCGTGGCGAAGATGAACACCACGCCGCCCATCGTGGGCGTGCCCTTCTTGCCCAGGTGACCCTGCGGCCCGTCGGCGCGGATCGGCTGGTCGGCCTTGAGCCGGGTGAAGTACCTGATCGCGATCGGCGTGCCGAACAGCGAGATGAGGAACGCCACGAACGCCGCGACGAAGACCGCCCTCACTTCGACGCCGTCCGCAGGGCGTCGGCGATGTCCCACGTCCGGTACCTGGATCCCTTGACCAGGACCACGTCGCGGGGCCGCAGCTCGGCGCGCAGCAGCGCGACGGCGGCCTCCTGATCGGTCACGAGCACCGGGTCTCCTCCCCAACTCGCCACGACGGACGCACCGTGCAGGATCGGCGCGGCCTGCTCGCCCACGGCCACGAGACGGTCGACGCCGAGCTCAGCGGCAAGGCGACCGACCTCCTCATGACCGGTTCGCTCATACTCGCCGAGCTCCGCCATGAAGCCGAGCACCGCGATCATCCGCCGGCCGCCGGCCACCGCGGTGAGCGCGTGGAGCGCCGCCGCCATGGACGCCGGATTGGCGTTGTACGAGTCGTCGATGACCGTGACATCGTCGGCACGGTCGAAGACATCCATCCTTCGGGTCGACAAGCCATCTAGATCGCCGAGTGTCGCGGCGATCCCGGCCGGATCCACACCGGCGTGCGACGCCACGGCAGCGGCGAGTAACGCGTTGCCGACCTGATGCCGCCCGGCGACGTCGAGCCGGACCGCGACCGGTGCGGTACCCGGGACGTGCAACGTGAACCCGAACCGGCCGCGGCCGAGCGGCACGACTTCAGTGGCCCGCACATCGGATATTTCCGATTCGCCCGCGAATTGCACCGGGGCGGCGCTGCGGGCGGCCATTCCGGCGACGCGTGGATCGTCGGCGTTGAGGATCGCGAGGCCGTCCGGGCGCAGCGCCTCGACCAGTTCACCCTTCGCCAGGGTGGTGCCGTCGAGCGAGCCGAACTCGGCGATGTGCGAGGTGCCGACGTTGGTCACGACCGACACGTCCGGCGGCGCGATGTCGCACAGGTACCGCAGGTGCCCGGCCCCACGCGACCCCATCTCCAGGACCAGGTAGCGGGTGCCGGCCCCGGCCTTCAGCACCGTGTACGGCGTGCCGAGCTCGTTGTTGTCCGACGCGGCGGTCGCCACGGTGGGCGCGGCGGTGCGCAGCAGCGCCGCGATGAGGTCCTTGGTGCTGGTCTTGCCGGACGAGCCGGTGATCGCCACGACCGTCAGGGCGTCGCCGAGCCGGTCGACCAGGGCCCGGGCGAGCAGCCCCAGGGCGGCGCGCGGGTCCTCGACCACGATCGTGGGCACGCCGTCGACGGGCCGGCTGCCGAGGACCGCCACGGCGCCGTCGGCGACGGCCTTGGCGGCGAAGTCGTGCGCGTCGACCTTCGCACCGGCGAACGCGACGAACAGACCGCCGGGGGCGACCTTGCGCGAGTCGTACTCGACCGGCCCGTCCACCACGGCGGAGGGGTCGCCGCCGTGCAGGGTGCCGCCGACGACGGCGGTGATCTCGGCGACCGTGAACGGGATCATGCGGCGGCCGCCCGCAGCGCCGCGGCGAGCTCGACCCGGTCGTCGAACGGCAGGACCTCGCCGTCGACCTCCTGGCCCCGCTCGTGGCCCTTGCCCAGCAGCGCCACCACGTCGCCAGGCTTCGCGAGCCCGACCGCGTGGTCGATGGCGGCCCGGCGCCCGTCGACCTCGACGACCGTGGCGGTGCCGCCCTTCGTGCCGGCGAGCACCTCGGACCGGATGAACGCGGGGTCCTCGGTGCGCGGGTTGTCGTCGGTGACGACGACCAGGTCGGCGCCGAACGCGGCGGCCCGGCCCATCAGCGGGCGCTTGCCCCGGTCGCGGTCACCGCCGGCGCCGACGACGCAGATGACCCGGCCGCCCCGGGACGCGGCGAGCGTCCGCAGCGCGGCGAGGACCTCGACCATCGCGTCGGGCTTGTGCGCGTAGTCCACGACGCCGAGCACGTCGCCGGGGGCGTCGACCCGCTCCATCCGGCCGGGCGAGCCGGGGGCCCGCGCGACGGCCTTCGCGGCGACCGAGATGTCGACCCCGACGGCGACGAGCGCGGCGATCGCGAGCAGCGCGTTGGCCACGTTGTGCCGGCCGGGCAGCCGCACGCCGGAGGTGACGGAATAGTCGTGCCGGTGGACGGTGAACCGCTGCCCGTAGCCGTCGGGCGTCACGTCGGTGGCGCGGAAGTCGGCGGCGGAGTAGCCGGCCGCCGAGTAGGTCCACGACGCGGGCTTGCGCAGCCGCATCACCTGCGCGTCGTCGAGGTTCAGGATCTCGGTCGCGGCGCGGCCGTCGAACAGGCGGGCCTTCGCCGCGTAGTACGCCTCGACGTCGGGGTGAAAGTCGAGGTGGTCCATGCCGAAGTTGGTGTATCCGGCCGCGGCGAACCGGACGCCGTTGACCCGGCCGAGTTCGAGGGCGTGGCTGGAGACCTCCATGACCACCGCCTCGACGCCGCGCTCGAGACCGGCCGCGAACAGCGCGTGCAGGTCGGTCGCCTCGGGCGTGGTCCGGGCGCTGTCGATCGTGAGGTCGCCGAGGCGGGTCTCGACGGTGCCGATGAGTCCGGTGACCTGACCGGCGGCCCGCAGCCCGGCCTCGATGAGGTACGCGGTCGAGGTCTTGCCGGCGGTGCCGGTGATCCCGATCGTGGTCAGCTGCCGGGTGGGCTCGCCGTAGACGTGCGAGGCGACGTCGCCGAGGGCCGCGCGCGGGTCGTCCACGACGATCAGTGGCAGGCCCGTGATCTGGGCGGCGCCGGCGGGGTCGGTCAGCACCGCGACCGCGCCGGCGGCCCTGGCCTGGTCGGCGAACTGCGCGCCGTGGACCCGCGCACCGGGCAGGGCCGCGTACAGGTCACCGGCACGCACCGCGGAGCTACTGTGCGTCACGCCGGTGACGGCGGCCTCGCCGTCCTGGGCCGCCATGGGCGCGCCTGCGACGGCCGCCAGCTCGACGGCGAGCACAGGGCGGACACTCCTCGGGCGGGGATAGCCGGGCACGGGGTCAGACCCTACCCGTCCCGCTGGGAAGTGCCAGAGCCGGTGTCACGGGTAGATCGTCAGCTTCGGCGCCGCGGTGCCCGTCGGCACCACCCCGAAGTTGCTCAGGGTGACCGCCATCATCTCCTTGAACAACGGCGCGGCCACGGACCCGCCGGCACCGGTCGGCACGTGCGCGGTGACCGCGACCACGTAGCGCGGCGCCTCCGCCGGCGCCATGCCGATGAACGACACCACCTCACCTGGGGCGTAGCCGCCGTCCTGGGGCAGCTTCGACGTGCCGGTCTTGCCGGCGATCCGGTAGCCGGGGATCGCCGCCTGGTGGCCGGTCGCGTCGCCGAGGGTGGTGACACCCTCGAGCATGGTGCGCAGCTGCTGCGCGTACACCGGATCCATCACCCGGCGGGTCACCGGGGCGGCCGGCTTCGTCTCGGTGCCGTCCGGAGCGATGATCTTGCGGACCAGGGTCGGCTGGACCCACAGGCCGTCGTTGGCGATCGCGCCGTAGACGGCGGCCATCTGGATCGCGGTCGTGGCCACGCCGTTGCCGATCGGGATCGAGCCCGGGCTGGAGCCGGTCCACTCGTTCGGCGGCAGGAGCTGGCCGGGCGACTCGTTGGGCAGGCCGACGCCGGTGCGCTGGCCGAGCCCGAACCTGCGCTGGTACTCGTACAGCTTGTCCTTGCCCAGCAGGTCCGCCACGGCGATCGTGCCGACGTTCGACGACAGCGCGAGGATGCCGGGGATGGTCATCGCCGTGCCGTCCTTCTGCGGCGGGTGGTCGGTGTAGGTCGTGTCGCCCTTCTTGACCTTGCTGTTGACGGTGATCGTCGAGGCGGGCGTGATCAGGCCCTCCTGCAGCGCGGCGCCCATGACGATCGCCTTGTGGACCGAGCCCGGGTCGAAGACCGTCGCCGTGCACTGGTCCTTCAAGTCTTCCTTCTCCGACTTGCCGGGGTCGGCGGCGGCGAACGACGGGTAGCTCGCCATCGCCATGACCTCCATGGTCCGGGCGTCGAGCACGATCGCGGTGCCGAAGGTGGCGCCGAGCGCCGTCATCTTCGCCCCGAGCGCGTACTGCACCGAGAACTGCAGGTCGGCGTCGATGGTCAGCTCGACCGAACTGCCCGGCCGGGCCGGCGTGAGCTTCTCGAACCCCTGCGGCAGCGGCTTGTCGAGGTCGCCCTCGCCGTGCTCGTAGACGTGCAGGCCGTCGACGCCGCGCAGCTGCTCGTTGTAGGCCTTCTCGATGCCGAGCTGGCCGGACAGGTCGCTCTTCTGGGTGTATCCGATGACGTTGGACGCGAGGTCGTAGCCGGGCACCTCGCGGCGTTCGTCGCGCTCGAACGAGATCGCGGCGCCGTAGCCCAGCTTCTGGATCTTTTCGCTGTCCTCGACGGAGATCTGGCGCGCGAGGTACTCGAAGCGGGCGTCGGTCTTGCCGTCGGAGCGCTTGTGCGGGGTCAGCAGCCGCACCAGATCGGACCGCAGCACCCCGTAGTGGTCGAGGACCGCGAACAGCCGGTCGGCGGTCTTCTCCGGATCCTTGATCAGAAACGGGTCGCCGATGACGGACCGGGTCTCCACCGAGTGCACGAGGATCTTGCCGGTCCGGTCGAGGATCGCACCCCGCGACGCGGCCAGGGTGTCGTGCGCGAGCCGGTTCTCCAGCCCCTGGGCGGCGTAGGCGCTGGCGTCGGTGAGCTGCAGCTGCACGAGGCGGATGCCGATCGCGGCGAACATGAGCAGCGCCAGGACCGTGGCCAGGCGCAGCCGGCGGCGTGGTTCGGCCAGCTTCGGCGCGCGGTTGGTGCGTGGCAGCCGGGGCACCCGCACCCGGCTCTGCTTGCGAGGTTTGCGGACCGGGGTCGTCTTTCGCGCCGGGGTACGGCCGGTGCCGCGCACAGGGGCGGCGGCCCGCTTCAGCGGTGCCGGGCGGGCCCCGGTCCGGCCGGTGCGTGGCTCGCCGTCGACGTCGGTGACGGCGCGGTGCATCCGCTGCGTGGTCCGGGCCGGCGTCTTCGGCGCCCGTCCCGGCTCCGTCGCCGGGGGGCGCGGGGTGTCCGCGGCCCGGCCGGCGGCGCGGCGGCCCGTGTCGGTGCGGCCGCCCTGCAGGACCTCCAGGGCCGGCCGGAACGGGTCGCCGCGCCCCGAGCCGGCGTGCTCGACCGAAGCGTCGCGCACGGAGCGCCCCCGCGGCGTGTACCGGCGCGCCTCGGACATCGTGCCGCGCACCGGTGGCTCGGCGGCGGGGTCCGTGCCGGCACGGGAACGGGCGGCCGCACCGGCACCCCCCGCGCCGGCGCGACCGCCCGTCCGCTGCCGACCGGCGTCACTGCTGCTGCGACCGGCCTCCCGCCCGGCGCCCCCGCGCCGCTCGATGCCGCCCCGCCGATCAGGAGTGTCGCCAGCCATCGTCCTGCAACTTCCCGTTGTTGAATTTGGCGTGCTGTTACCTGACCGGACCCGGCAAGTCCCTGCCCGGGCCCGGCAAGTACCTGCCCGGGCCCGGCACCTACTTGCTCGGGCCCGGCATCTCGAGCTTGGTCCCGTCGGGCAGCAGCAGGAAGGCCGGCGTGCGCGACGGCACGAGCCCCAGCTGCTTGGCCCGCGACGCGAGCGTCACCGGGGACTCCTTGCTGGCCAGGTCGCTGCGCAGCCGCTCCTCGTCCCGGTCGAGGGTGCTCTGCTTGGTCCTGAGCGCGTCGAGCTTGAACGCGTTCTCGGCGATCCGCGTGTTGAGCACGAGGATGCCGATCACGCCGAGGAGCACCAGCACGAGCACGAGCGCCACGAACGGCGCGCGTGGTGCGCTGACCGGTGCCGGTGGTGCCACCCGCAGCCGTGGCCGCTTCTCGTCGCGCGCCTCCCGGCCCGGCTGGGCCGCCTTGACGGCCGGCTGGGTGGTCCCCCGCTCCGGCTGGAGCGCCGTCGCGCCGATGGTCGGGGCGTCGCTGTCCTGCTCAGCCTGGCGCGCCGTGGTCCGGCCCCCCGACCGCGATGCACCCTGCTGAGTCCTGCGCGGCCGATCGGCCGGCAGTGTCGTCACGTTCATCTCACACCTCCCCCAGAGGTTGTGCCTGTTGCCGTTACTTGCCGTCCTGCTTGCGGTCCTGCCTGGTGCGCTGCTTGCGGTCCTGCTTGTGGTCGTGCCCGGCGTCCTGCTTCGGGTCGTGCCCGGTGTCCGCGTCCGGCTTGCGTTCCACGGCCCGCAGCCGCACGGACGCCGCCCGCGGGTTGGCCGCCACCTCGGCCGCGTCGGGGAGCTCGGCTCCCCTGGTCAACACCTTCAGCTCCGGGTCGCTGCCCGCCGGAACGAAGGGCAGCTCGACCGGCACCGTCGATCGGGTCCGCCCGGCGATCGCCTGTTTGACCAGGCGGTCCTCGAGCGAGTGGTACGACAGCACGACCATCCGCCCGCCCGGCTTGAGCGCGTCGAGCGCCGCCGGCAGCGCCCGCTCGAGCACGGCGAGCTCGCCGTTGACCTCGATCCGCAGCGCCTGGAACGTGCGCTTGGCCGGATGCCCCCCGGTCCGCCGCGCCGGTGCCGGAATGGACTCCCTGACCAGCTCGGCCAGCCTGGCCGAGGAGCTCAGCTCCCCCTTCGCCCGCTCCCGCAGGATCGCCTGGGCGATCCGGGAGGCGAACTTCTCCTCCCCGTACACCCGCAGGACCCTGGCGAGGTCGCCGTGGCTGTAGGTGTTGACCACCTCGGCCGCGGTGATGCCCCGCGTCTGGTCCATGCGCATGTCCAGCGGCGCGTCCTGGGCGTAGGCGAACCCGCGCCCGGCCTCGTCGAGCTGCATCGACGACACCCCCAGGTCGAACAGCGCGCCATCGATCCCGCTGACCCCCTCTTCGCCCTCCAGCACGTCCTCGAGCTCGTCGTAGACGGCGTGCACGAGGCGGGTCCGGTCGGCGTAGGGTGCCAGCCGCTGCCCCGCGAGGCGCAGCGCCTGGGTGTCACGGTCCAGGCCGAGCAGCCGCACCCCCGGATGCGCCAGCAGCACGGCTTCGGCGTGACCACCGAGGCCGAGCGTGGCGTCCAGGTGCAGTGCGCCCGTGCGGTCCAACGCCGGGGCGAGCAGCTCGAGGCAGCGCTCGAGCAGCACGGGAACGTGAATGTCCCGCTCCCCCATCGTCGACCCCCTACTGCGGCGGGTTCGCGGCCCGCCGTTGTGCTGAACGTTGCTGTTCCCTGTGCACCGTTGAGCTGAAACGTGATTCACGTCCCGCTACACGGGTCGGGCGTCTTGCATCGGGCGGTCGTCGTCGTGCTGGTGCGGTAGTGCACGAGCGCCGTACCGCCAGCTCCCCATCCGCCCACTCCGCCCTGGCGCCGGGGAAGTGGCGTCAGGACCTTGGAGCGGCTGGAGAGCTCGCGGTACGGCGGTCGACTCGGTGTCTGCAGTTGGACCTCACAGTCCGCCCGGCAGCACCCCCTCCTCGATGCCGGCGAAGTCGTCTTCGCTGTCGGCGAGGTAGGTGTCCCACGCCTGCCGGTCCCAGATCTCAACCCTGGTGCTCGCGCCGATGACGACGAGATCGCGGTCCAGCCCGGCATACTCGCGGAGATGCTGCGGGATGGTGACCCGGCCCTGACGGTCGGGGACCTCGTCGTGCGCACTGGCGAAGAACACCCGGCTGTAGGCCCGGGCGGCCTTGTGGGTCATCGGCGTCGCGCGGAGCTGCTCGGCGATCCGGCCGAACTCGGCGCCGGGAAACACGTAGAGGCAGCGTTCCTGTCCCTTGGTGATCACGACACCTCCCGCCAGCTCGTCCCGAAACTTGGCCGGCAGGATCAACCGGCCCTTGTCGTCCAGGCGGGGAGTGTGGGTGCCGAGAAACATCGACATCCACCCCTTCCCACCGCGAACGGTCCCCCCGGGGCCGGCCGAGCCCCCCGGCTCCGCCATCGCGCTCCACTGTACTCCACTTCCCTCCACCGTCAACGAGAAAACACCGGAAGTGACATCGGCGCGCATGAAGAAATCCCACGTCAAACGGGGTGTCGCCGGGGCACTGTCGAGTGGAGGGGTTTGGCCGACCGGTCACCCGTACGGTCGTTTCGGCTGGTCGTATATGCGGACAAATCGCCCATCAGGTCGGACTTTACCGGTCCTTTATGGCTCCTTTAAGGTCCGATCCGGGTCCGGTCCCGCCGCGGTGGAGGGAAGTGGAGCGTTCTGGGACGAGGGGCGGGGTGATGGAGACGTTGGGTGTGCGATCGGCGGCAGGTAGGGTCTGGCGCATCGCTGGACGCCGGACGACCGTGGAAGTGAGATGACGGACCACAAGCTCCCGATGCGGGCGAAGCTCGCCACATCGTTGTCGCGCGGCGCTGCCGCACTGTCCCGCGCCACCGGCCGGGGGGACGGCTCCGTCATCGGCGGCCGCATCGCCCTGATGGTCGACCCCAACCTCCTCGCCGAGCTCGCGGCGGGCCGGGAGATCGCCCTGATCTCCGGCACCAACGGCAAGACCACCACGACCCGGCTCACCGCGGCCGCCATGGGCGTCCTCGGCGACGTCGCCACCAACAGCCTCGGCGCCAACATGCCCACCGGGCACACGTCCGCCCTGGCCAAGGCCGGCGCCACGCCGTATGCGGTGCTCGAGGTCGACGAGCACTACCTCAAGCAGGTCCTCGACGCGACCCACCCGAAGGTCGTCGCGCTGCTCAACCTCAGCCGCGACCAGCTCGACCGGGCCAAGGAGGTCGCCATGATGGCGGCCCTGTGGCGCGACGCGCTGCCCGGCCGCGACCTGCACCTCGTCGCCAACGCCGACGACCCGATGGTGGTGTGGGCGGCGGGCAAGGCCGTCGCCGCCGGCACGAGCGTCACCTGGGTCGCCGCCGGCCAGCGCTTCCACGACGACTCATGGGTGTGCCCCGAGTGCGGCGCCTCGATCGAGCGCAACGGTGAGCAGTGGGCCTGCGTCGCGGGCAACCTGAGCCGGCCCGTGCCGCACTGGACCGTCTCCGGCGACGGCGTCGTGGACAACACCGGCACCTATCACCACATCGAGCTGCAGCTGCCCGGCCGGGTCAACCGCGCCAACGCCGCGACCGCCCTGGCCGTCGCCGCCCACTTCGGGGTCCCGCCGGCCAAGGCCGTGCCGGAGCTGTCGAAGGTCGCCTCGATCGCCGGCCGCTACGCCGTCGTCGAACGCGACGGCCGGACCATCCGCCTGCTGCTGTCGAAGAACCCGGCGGGCTGGCTGGAGGCCTTCGACATGGCCGACGACGTGCCGACCCTGCTGTCCATCAACGCCCGCGACCCCGACGGCCTGGACACCTCCTGGCTCTACGACGTCGACTTCTCGCCGCTGCGCGGCCGGCGCGTCCTCGTCACCGGCGACCGGGCCATGGACCTCGCGGTCCGGCTCGAGGTCAACGACGTGCCGTTCGAGCACGTGAAATCCTTCTCGCAGGCGCTCACGCTGATCCCGCCCGGCCGGCTCGAGGTCATCGCCAACTACACCGCATTCCAGGACATCAGAGCGGAGCTGGACCGTGTCAACTGAGTCGCGCCTGCGCCTGATCTGGCTGTACCCGGACCTGCTGTCCACCTACGGCGACCGGGGCAACCTGCTGATCCTGGCCCGCCGGGCCGACCTGCGCGGCCTGCCGGTCGAGTGCGCGGAGGTCCGCGCCGACCAGGCCGTGCCCGCCGACGGCGACGTCTACCTCATCGGCGGCGGCGAGGACGGCCCACAGGCCCTGGCCGCCCAGCGGCTCATCGCCGACGGCGGCCTGCGCCGCGCCGTCGACCGCGGCGCCACCATCTTCTCCGTGTGCGCCGGCTACCAGCTGCTGGGCAACTCCTTCTACGCCAAGGGCGCCAAGTGCGCCGGCCTCGGCCTGCTCGACCTGGACTCCGACCGGGGCGAGACCCGCGCCGTCGGCGAGCTGGCCGGGGAGGTCGACCCGGCACTGGGCCTGCCGACCCTCACCGGCTTCGAGAACCACGGCGGCCGCACCCACCTCGGCCCCGGCGTGCGCCCCCTCGCCCGGGTCACCGCCGGCATCGGCAACGACGGCCGCTCCGAGGGCGCCTGGCACGGCCGGATCCTCGGCACGTATTCGCACGGGCCGGCGCTCGCCCGTAACCCCGGCATCGCCGACCTGCTGCTGCGCTGGGCGACCGGCATGACCATGGAGCCGATCGACGACCGCTGGCCGACCCGCCTGCGCGACGAGCGCCTCGCCGCCGTCCTGAAGTCCTGAGACGAGCACCTCGCAGCCGTCCTGAAACCCGGCCCCGAGCCGACCTGACGACTCCGCCGCCGACGCCCCCGACGCCGGCGGCACCGTCGTGCCCCACCCTCCACCACCCAGCCCACAACGCCGATCCCGCTCCCGACCCCGACCGGACTGATCAAAGCCTCCCAACCGCGACCGTTCCACGCCTTCGATCACGACCCCGG
>NZ_BONQ01000153.1 GCF_016862795.1 Dactylosporangium siamense
GGGGTCACCACCGACCGACCGCAGGTTAAAAAACAAGCTCAGACGCCGTACACCAACCAGGCTTCCGTCCGGCGCACCACAGCCACGAGCTGTCATGATCGCTTGATCACCTCGATGCGAACCACCCGCCAGACGGATCGGCGGGGTTCCGTACGTCGTCAGACGGCCTTGGCCGACCTAACTCAGCCGGGCTCGGCTGCGTCAGTTGCTGCACTTCGCTACCCCGGAGCCCTGCGCGTGTCTACGCATACGCTTCCGGAGAGCGCGTAGCTCTCTAGCAGCTGTAGTCCTCTGAGCAGCGCAAATGTTGTCGGTAGTCCTCAGATGGGCATGTACTTCGGCGCCTATCACGGTGCCGCTGCGTCGGGCCAAACGAAAGGTCATCCGAGAGCCGCCGAAGGCGCAGCGGGTAAATGTGCGCTACCCGTGTATAAGCGCAAAGACGGCGGCTACATCAGCGGTCGGCCGTCAGTACGTGCTAGTCCTTCCTAGCCACCTTCCGAGAGCCTACTCACTAGCCCGACTGGCGGACTCCTTGGGAAGAGCATCGATCCTTTCGACTTCGATCGTCATCCCGCTCGCCTCGCTTGCCAACTCTGCTTCTTCCTTCAAGCTGCGCCAGCGTAGGCGCATTGCAGGCGTCTCTGAATCACGTATCGCCAAGAAGATCGCATGCTTCACGCGAAGGCCCTCCATGTACTGGGGCGTCTGAACGCGCAGTCCCTCCCAGAATCTCCCGTGTGTGAGCTTCTTCATTTCGAGTACAACACGAATACGGTGGTCGCCGGTAAAAGCAAAATCAACGGGCCCGCGACCCGTCTCAACCTCACGATCGACCAGAACGCCAGCTGACTCACAGTATGCGTCGACCATACCCATTAGAAGAAGCTGCATATTTGTCTCAAGGACAGCTTGACCCCCACGGTACACCTTCTCGCCATCTCGCAGTTCAACAAGGTGCGGAGCATCGGTCCAGAAGACCCTCCAGCCACCTTGCTTCTCTGCCCAATGCCTTACGCGCCCGACTATGGTGCGCACGAATTCGAGTAGGCCTTCGGGTGACTCGATTCGAATACTGGTAGTGAAAGGCTGGGCGAGAACGGCATCTCGGGCGACCCGCTGCCATCGCACGTAGAGTCTGGGGTCGACATCAACGTCGTAGGGTTCCGACCCCGTTTCCTCCTGCTGCTGAACCCATTGCCGGACAGCTTCTGGATGCTTTCGCGCAGCAGCTATGATATCGGCCTTACGGACATTACGCGAGATGGTAAAATTGAGGTCGTCGCGCAGGGTTGCGTCGATGTGGTCGTACCAGTCGCCCGCATTGATCGTTGGCAGCTCGCGCAGGAATCGCTTAGGCACTAGAATAATTGGCTTACCATTTGCCGGAGCGATTGGCAATGAATGAGTGGCCGACAGCCAGCGCTGCCTCAGCGAGTCGAATTTACTGTGTGGCACCTCCACGAGGCGCGTCGGAATCTGAAATTCCTCAGCAATCCTCTGAGTGAAGGAGATTAGCTTCGGCTTCAATAGGTTGCACGTCACGTCGGAGATGCGGTCCCTATTGATACCCTCTACTAGAATTCCCAGTTCCTCGAAGTGCTGAATATCATCCAATCCCCGCGCAATCGCTTCACCCATGGCCTCGACGATTAGCCTCGCAAGGATGGGGCCCGACCCAGAGCCGTCCGCGCTGCCACTTGCGTAGCCAAGTCGGAACTCCTTGGGCTCCGGAAACTCCATCAAAGCGAGAGTCCGCCGGTAATATTGATGCGTCTTCTTCAGCCCGCTCCCCGCAAGGAGTTCGAAGGCATCGTGAAAGTACGAAGTAATTTGGTTATGTGCTAGTCGCCATTCCTCTTCGTCGTCTTCGAAGATAAGGAACGGATCAACAAACAAGAGCGTGTCCAGCTCCAGGATGGGGTCAAACCACTCGTAGTTTTCGGAGTACTCGATGCCGAACGCTTCGCTGAAGTACATGCGCGTCATCCTCAGAGCAGCGACCGGGGCGATAGGCGGAAAGCTCGCCGGGTTGAGCTATAGACATAGTGGCAGCTAGTTACGCATGTGTCTACACAAGGTCAGGTAGAGCGATTGGGAACTCCAACGTCAAGGCGGCATTGACGTCGGAACGGCGGGCGGGGCGGCGCGTACACCCTTAAAGGCAGGCCACCGGCCTGCCCGCCCTCACTGCCGCCCGAAGGGTCGCAGATGCTCCGGGGTCCAGGGCGGCCCGCAGGGCCGTCGCTTGCGACGCGAAGCGCGCTGACCTTGGAGGAGCGGCCTGGCACACTCCACGCCGCCCCACCCGCCGCGTCACGTCCGGCGCCGGCGGCCCCAACTCCGCACCCCGCGCCAGCCGATGGGCGTCGGCCTGGTCGCTAGCGAGCGTCGGCGTGAGCTGGCGGTCAGGCGCCCAAGCGGCGGCGCGTGCGGCCCGTTTCGGGCCGCCTTGATCCCGTACGGAAGTTTCGGCGCATGCCGCAGTTCGTCGTACGCCCGACGCCTCACCCAGGGCGACCGACGCCCCCGGCATTCTCGGGTGAGCACTTTCCATACGTCTTCAAGGCGGCCCGCAAGCGGGCCGCTCGCGCAGCTCGGGGCACCCCGCGCCTTGCCGCTTCGCTCCCGGCGCGGGGGCCCCGGCCGCGCGGAAGTCCCGGCAGACACACAGAAGCCCCGGCACTCTCACCACGAGAGACCGGGGCAACTTCAGCGTGATCACGCCCTACACATCGACTCCAGCGACAACCCGCCGGCGGGCCATGATGCCTGCGGCAGCCCGCGTCGCCGTGACGCGCCGTCGCGCCGTGCCGGTCCGTGCGGGTCACCGTCTTGCCGCCGGCGGGCAGGGCTTCCAGCCGCTGCACCCGGATCTGTGCCTCCGGCGGCCAGGGCTACGCGCCCGTGGACCGCGACGAGCCGGGAAGCCCGGGGTGGCTCCGAGCCCTCCCGTCGCGCACCGGAGGCAGCCATGCCGCACCACCGAGGCGCCAGCGTCCGCGAAGAACGACCGGCCCGTACGTCATGGCGCCTCGGCGGCACAGCATGACCGGGCAGAGCCTGCGCAACGGGAAGCCTCTCCGGGTCAGACCCATGTTGCGGTGCAACCTTGAAAACAGAATCGCTGTCCGTGCACGAGCAGGGGAAACTGTCGTACCCAACGGTTATCGTCAATGTCATTACGGTGGGGAGGACCGGATGGATGACAACGCGCACCGGGCACGGTTCGCCAACGCCGGCGCGTCGCTGGGGGAGTGGCTCAGCCCGATCGGCTTCTCGTCCGCCACCGCCAGTGACGTGACCTCGCGGTTGACCGCCGAGGTCGAACGATGGGCCGAGCACTACGGATTCGCCTGCGCAGCCGAGGGGCCGGTCCAGTACTACCGCGAAGGGCTGTTCGGACCGCGCTGGACCAACGGCTACATCGACGTCGTCGGCATGCGACCGACCGGGCTGAGGCTCGCGGTCGAGATCGACAGGACCGACAAGCTCCGGTCGCTCACTAAGCTCGCCAGTAGCGCCGCCGACGGGGCGGTCGCCATCTGGCTGCGCTGGTGCCACGCGACGTCCATCCTGATGCCGCCCGGCGTGGCCGCAGTCGACTTCCGGGTGCACCGCTACTACACGACCAGCGGGCCCCGGTACAAGCGACCGCCACACCTGAAGTGGCCCGCGCCGCCGGCCGAGCTGACCCAGCCGCCCCGGCTGACCTACCAGCCCGCCCTGTTCGACATCCCTCCGACCGCCGACCAGCCCCGGCGCAAGCGACCGGACGAGGCCGATCCGCCGGCGCGACCGAGACGCTATCCCGCCGCCTGACCCGCCTCGGGCGCTGCCAAGCGCGTTCCGTTCTGGGAGAAATCTGGGAGACGATCTTGCGTTTTGCCCCCTCGGGCACCTCCGCAGACCGACAGGCACCAAGGCAGTGAGCAGCGAAAACGCGATCAGCGCCAGATAGATCAACCATGTTGACCTTGTTGACACGGAAGAGGTCACTGGTTCAAACCCAGTATCGCCCACGTTCCTGAACGGCCCCTGCTCACGCAGGGGCCGTTCGCCGTTGGAACGTGGATTTCTCGCGCAGCCTTCGGCTGCTCCAGGCGGGGGGTTCCCACCCCGCACCCCCATGCTTCGGCTTCGCCTCGCACCTGGGTTGATCAGCACTCGGGTTGGCAACAGCGCCGTTCTTTATGGTTGGACGCCATTGTTCGTGCTCCTGACCCCTGGGAGAGGATCTTGGCCGTTCTCACGCCTTCTTCCGCAGCGGCCGGTCGAGCACGGCGACCGGTGATCTGGGCCGCATTTCGGCCAGGCGGCCGGAGGGCGACACGCCCCGGCGGATGATCCGCGAGACGCGACCTGGCCGGCTCGTCCGTCGAGCCCTACGAAGAGTGGGCTGGTCAGTGGCCTGAACTCCAGCGCGCTCGCTTCTTCCCGCCCGGCTCCGACCAGCGGTCGCGGGCTGTGGGACGTCCGGATCGGGCACGCGACCACGCGGCCGCCCGGGTGGGCGGACGCGTGGTCGAGGATGCGCGGAGAGGTGGCTGCCCGTCAGGGCGCCCACCAACCGAGGAAAGCGGAACTCCGCACGGCGCCGGGTTGCCCGACCTAGGGGTCGCCGGCACTTGAGACCAGGTGGAGTCGGTCAGGTCCGGAAGCGGCGGGCGACCAGAACGATTCCACTGCCGAGCAGGATCAGGGCAGATCCAGCAAGTACCAGGAAAAAGATGTTGGTGCCGGTGACGGGCAGCGCGGGCGCGGCCGACGAAGACGCAGACACCGACGGAGACGGAGACGGTGACGGAGACGCGGATGCCGACGGCGGTGGCTCAGAGGCGCAGTCAAGCGCACGTGCGACGTACAGTCCGTTGTTCAGGTAAGCCAGAAAGGCGTCGACGGTGCCGTCATCGAGCGCCTTTTGCCCGGCCGTCTTCACATTGGCGCCGGCGGCCGTCATCGTCTGGTTCACCGCGACCCGCAGGTCTGTTGACCAGGTCGTCTGCAGGTTCGTCTTGAGGAACGCGCGGAGACCGTCCGCGGCGCCGTCCAGCTGCTGCTGCATTTTGCCAGGCAAAGTGGTCAACGAGTCGGCGGTCGCCGCGGCCAGGATCTGGTTGGCCAGCACCCGCACATCGGTGTTGGAGGCGGTGTCCAGGTCGATGGTGACAAGCTCGCGGATATCCTTGTACACCTTGCGCTCGGCCGTTTGGCACGCCTTGTCCAGCCCGGGCGATCCGGCTTGAGCCACCGCCGGTGCCGCCGGGATCAGAAAGGCCAGCGCCATCAGGACGCCGGCCGGGATCTTCCATCGCATGTGACTTTTTCTCCCCGCTTCAGTCAACGCGCGGAGACACTACCGTCAATGGACGGAAAAGGAAGACCGGGGATCCCAACCGGAGTCGAGGTGACTCAGTGAGCCCGCTCGGGTGGGAAGTCGTCGGGGAAGGCCGCGTTGACGGCTGCCGCCGGGATGCGGTCGTGCTCGTGGGCCCAGGTGCCGGCCAGGTGGAGCACGGGCTCAGGTCCGTCGTCGGTGACGAAGGTTTGGCTCGGTAGAGGGCCGACCCGGCCAGTTGCGCCGAACGCTGCCAGGACGTCGAGCGCCTCCATGTGTCTCAACCTCCTGCGGTAACCGCCTTCCCGGCTCAGCAGGCTACGCGACCCCGGCTGTGCACGAGGCCCGGCGGACACGCCGAAGCCCCGGCCATCCTCACCACGAGGAGACCGGGGCCGGACCCGCGCTGTCACACGCCGTGCATCAACTCCAGCTGCGCATCGCGACGGACCGTGACGCTGGGGGCCGGCCACGGTGCCATGCCGCGCCCGTTGCGCCGTGCCGGTCCGTGCGGGTCGCCGTCTTGCCTCCGGCGGGCAGGGCCTCCGGCCGCTGCACCCGGGGGTGGATGCCTCTGGCCGGCCGGGGCAGGGGCCGTTCGCCGTTCGGAACGTGGATTCCTCGCGCAGCCTGCGGCTGCCCAGGCGGGGGGCCACCCATGGATGGCTGGCTGCCGCTGGTTAGTCGTACGGGTATGCGTCGCCCGAGCCCTGGACGACGGAGCTGCCGTAGATTTGGGTGATCGCCGAGACCCGTACCTTGTGGACGTCGGCCTGGTTCAGCGGGGGCAGGGCCGGTTCGGCGGGGAAGAACCGTTTGGAGTTCGTGGTCGGGCAGTATGCGAGGGTCGTCGCGGAACCGAGCGACGTGCCGTTGTATCTGAACGCCTCGATTTTGATCCAGCCGCAGATGCGGGCGGCGTTCGTCAGGGAAAAGACCCCGAACACGGACGGCGCGTAGGTGCGCGTCGTGCTGTTGGCATTCCATCTGATCTGAGCGCCGGGCGCGAGGAACTGGGTGGTGAAGGGCTCGAGGACCAGGCCGAGGTCGATGATCCCGTTGTCGATCAGGACGTGATCGGTCTCTCCGCTCGCGTGGGCAGGTCCGGCCGTGGCGATCAGGCCGGCAACGGTGGTGGCGCCCACGACCGCCATGGCGATTGCTCGGCGGGCTGCGATGCCGCGGAAGTGGGTGAGTTGGGACGCGATGGACATGTGCGTTCTCCTGTCATGGAGCCGGGTGTACCGGTGGGCGGATCGGAGCGGACGTTGATGGGCCTCCGCTACCCGCGGCTGATCGCTGAAAGGCCGCTGCGTCGATCCTCGATCCGGGTCGTTAGCGGGCCGTTAGCGGACCGTTAGCCAGCGCACCGGACGCCATCCGGGGTCGGGATACCGTCGTTGTCTGGACCGCGTCGAGGTTGATCGGTACGCGCACGAGCGCAACTTCGCTGTGCGCAGAGTTCCGCCTCACCGGTCGAGCAGTCCCGAAGATCTTCTCCGTGGCGACCGCTCCGTGGAGCACTCCTGGGCGCGCATCGTGCGGTGGCTGACGGCCAATACGCCGGGACACGCTCAGTCGGAGTTCTCCCAGGCACCGGACAGCCAGAAGAGCAGCATGGACCCGAGTCCGCCGATCACGAACCAGACAACCGCTGCCCGCAGCACCTTGGAGATGCTGGGCGGAGGGTGTACGTGCTTGGCCACCGCCGCATCATTCCTCACGAGTCGACGTGCATGCGGGATGCCGTACGTACATCACGGAGCGGCCCTTGCCGGAGGTTTTAGCGCGGTACATGGCGGCGTCGGCGGCGCGCACAATGTCGTCGACGTCGGCGTCGGGGTCGTTGAGGGCGACGCCGACGCTCGCGGTGACCGTGACGGTGGTGCCGTCGACGTCGATGGGGCGTTCGATCGCGCGGACGACGCGGTCGGCGGCGATCCGCACGTCGGAGCGGGACGCGAGGTGCTCGGCGACGACCGCGAACTCGTCGCCGCCGAAACGGGCGACGGTGTCGCTGCTGCGCAGGCGGGCCACCAGGCAGTCGGACTGGGCGCCGACCGAGACGGCCAGGTCGCCGACGGTGTCCCGGTACCGTTCCACCTGGTCGGTGACGGCGGCGGCGAGGTCGTCGGCGTAGCGGTCCGTCAGGCGTCCGGCGTGGCGCTGCTCCACCTGCTCGACGGTGACCGCGCCGCCGGCGGTGATGCCGAGGCCGGCCGCCAGCACGGCGGTGACCAGTGCGAACCCGGCCCAGCGGCGGCGCCGGGCGTTCCGACCCGGGTCCGGTGCCACGTCCAGACCGATCGGCTGGGGCGGGTCGAAGTCCAGGCTTTCCGGGGGCGGCAGTCTACGAGCACCGCCCGTCCGCGGTGGTAGTCTCATCGGGCCGTTCCTCCGGTGCTTTCCGGTGCCGCCCGGCGCCGCTCGCACCCTCGGCGGGCATCGAGCCGCCAGCCGGCGCACCTGGCAGAACGGGCCGACGCATCCAAAGGTGCCGACGTCCGGGGAAGCGCATGACTTTCGCGTCCCGGCCGCCGATCATGCAAGGTGTCGGCGCAGCGGCCGGTCCGGGCAGCGGCACGGCAACGACGGGGCGAGCATCTGAAGGAGGAGCGTTTCCGGTAATGGCCGACACCACGTTGTGCACGTTCGCGGAGCTCGAGTTCCTGCTCCGCTCCGCCGCCGGGCCGCACGGCGAGCGCACCGCCGGCATGGACGCCGTCCGGCGCCGGCTCGGCCTGCAACCCGAGGCGGCCACCGACATCGTCACCGCCGCCGGGGTCGCGTCGCTGCTCGCCCGCGGGCTGTGCACCGACGCGGGCGGCAGCGTCGTGCCCGGCCCGCTCGTGCTCGGTGCCGTCGCCGCCCTGTCGACCCTGCACACGACGACCGAGGCGGCCGGCTCCGCCGGCGACCGCACCCTGGTGATGCACCTGTTCAGCGGCACCGCGGCGGGCCTCGCCGCGTATCCGGGGCCGTTCGGGCTCTACGGCGTCGAGGCCATCGACCCGGCCGAGCCGCTGGCGGCGCCACTGGCCCGGTTCGTCGACCGCTGCACCGCCGGCGACGGTGAGGCCGCCGTCGCGATCAGGTCCGGCTCCGGCGACGACCCCGAGGTGCAGCTCGCGATCGCCCGCGCCGCCGACGGCACCTGGGTGCTGTCCGATGGTTCCCCGCAGGACGCGGTGCCGTCCAGCCGCGACGGCGTCGTCGCCGCCCTGGTCGAGCGTTTCGGCGCCCCCGTCGCGGCGGGTGCCTGATGGCGGCCGTCCGGGCCGGCGCGGCCAGCGACGTCGGCCGGGTCCGCCGGCGCAACGAGGACAGCGCGCTCGTCGCCGACGGGGTCTTCGCGGTCGCTGACGGCATGGGCGGCCACGCCGCCGGTGACATCGCCAGCGAGCTCGCCGTCGAGGCGCTGCGGCGGCTCGCCATCCGGCCCGACCGGACCCCGCAGGACGTCCACGACGAGATCGCCCGCGCCAACGCCGACATCCTCGCCTCCGCGGTCGAGCATCCGGTCCGCACCGGCATGGGCACCACCCTCACCGGGATCAGCCTCGTGCTCGACGGCGGCGTGGAGCGGTGGGCCGTGTTCAACGTCGGCGACTCCCGGGTGTACCGGTTCGTCGGCGGCGTCCTCACGCAGCTCACCGTCGATCACACCGCCCCGGAGAGCGTCACCCGGCGGCGCGGGGTGATCACCCGGGCGCTCGGCACCCGGCCCGCCCCGGACGCGGACCTGTGGGTCCTGCCGCCGGTGCCGGGGGAGCGGTTCGTGGTCTGCTCCGACGGGCTGTCCCTCGAGCTCACCGACGACGAGATCGCCGACGTCCTGCGGGCCGAGCCGGCCGCGCAGGCCGCCGCGGACCTCCTCGTGCGCCGGGCCGTGCTCGCCGGTGGCCGCGACAACGTCACCGCCGTCGTCGTCGACCACCTCGCCACCGCCGGGGCGGACACCGGCACCTACACCCGCGGCGCCCACGCCGCCCCCGAGGACGAGGACACCGACCCGGGCATCGTCGTCCACCCGGGCGTCGACACCGACCCGCTCGGCATCCCCGCAGGCCCCGGCTGACGGTGCAGGCCCCGGCTGACGCTGCAGGCCCCGGCTGACGGTGCAGGCCCCGGCGGGCGCCGCAGGCTCCGGCGGGCGCCGCAGGCTCCGGCGGGCGCCGCAGGCTCCGGGGCTGACGTGTGCGCCGCCTGCTGTCAGGATCGTGCGATGCACCTCGGCATCGACTTCGGTACGTCCAGCACGACCGCGGTCCTGACCGGTGAGGACGGGGCGGTGACGCCCCTGCTGTTCGACGGCTCGCCGCTGCTGCCGTCGGCGGTCCACCTCGACGCCGCCAGCGGTGTCCTCGCGGTCGGCGGTGCCGCCGTGCGGGGCGGGACGGCCGACCCGGACCGCTACGAGCCCAACCCGAAGCTGCGCGCCGCCGACGTCGCCGTGACGCTCGGCGGCACCGGCGTGCCCGTCGAGCACCTGTTCGCCGCGGTCCTGTGGGCCGTGCACGCCGAGGCGCTGCGGGCCACCGGCGGGGTCCCGCCCCTTGAGGTGGCCCTGACCCATCCGGTGCTCTGGGACGCCCACCACCGCGGGACGCTGCTCACCGCCGCGTCGATGGCCGGGCTGCCGGCCGCCAGGCTCGTGCCGTCCCCGGTCGCGGTCGCCTGCACGCTGCTCGGACGGCTGCGGGTGCCGCTCGCCGAGGGGCAGTGCCTCGTCGTGTACGAGCTGGGCGCCGGCCCCTTCGAGGCCACCGTGGTGCGCTCCACCGCCGCCGGCCCGCAGGTCGTCGCGGCCGCCGGGCTCGCCGGCACCGGTGGCCTCGACGTCGACGCGGCGATCGCGGCCCACCTCCTGGCCGTGGCACCCGCCGGCGCGCGGCTCGACCCGGGGCAGCGGCGGTGGCTGACGGAGCAGGCCCGGCTCGCGAAGGAGCTGCTGGGTGCCGGGACGCCCGCCGTCGTGCCCGTCGCCGGCCGGGGTGAGGTGACCCTGACCCCGGAGGACCTGGACCGCGTCGCGACCCCACTGGTGCGTCCCACCGCCGAGCTGACGCTGCGGGTGATGCGCGACGCCGGCGTCGACGCGCGGTCGGTCGCCGGGGTGTACCTCGCCGGCGGGGGCACCCGGATGCCGCTCGTCGCGACCCTGCTGCACCGCGTCGTCGGCATCCCGCCGGTCGCGGCCGACCAGCCGGAGCTCCTCGCCGCCGAGGGCAGCGTCGCGGTCCTGGCGGCGCCGCATCCGCCCGCCGCGCCGCCGCACCCGCACACCGTGCCGGCCCGGAGCGTGCCGGACGGGGACGGGGCCGGGCCGGACGGGGCCGGGCCGGACGGGGCCGGGCCGGACGGGGGAGATGGCGGGCACCTGTGGCACTGGCTGCCGGAGCGCGCCGCGGTGATCTCGGGGCGGACGTGGCTGGACGCGCCGTTCCACCCGCTGCAGCTCGGCCTGCCGTCCGGCCACGGCTGGACGATCCGGGCCAGGTTCGCCGAGCCGGAGCACACCGTGTTCCTCAGCCGTGGTGGTGGCCCGCTGCTGTTCCGCAGTGTCGACGGGCTCGCCGCGTACCTGCTGCGCGACGGCGACCACGAGCTCGCCGAGCTTGACGGCTGGCCGGCGGCCCGGGACCTGTTCGTGTCGCTCGTGCGCGAGGCCGGCGACGAGGACGAGGTCGACCTGGACCTGGTGCAGTACAACCTCGGCTTCCCGCCGCAGCAGTGGATGCCGGACCTGCTGGCCGCCGCCCGGGACGTCGCCGTCGACCTGGCCGAGGCGTACGACCTGCACGACATCATCGCGCTCCTCGCCGACGGGAGCCTCCTCGACGGCGTCGACGACCTGCTGCGCGACGCCGAACGGGCCCTCGTCGGCCGGTCCGCCCGGCGGCGCCTGGACGCCGTCGACGCCGACGCGGTCCGCTGGGACTGGCACGCGATCGTCACCCGGCTCGACGGGATCGCCGCCTGGGCCGACTGAGCACAGCGGGCGAGCAGCTCAGCGGGGCGAGCAGCTCAGCGGGGCCAGTGCAGGCCGAACCGGTCGGCGGGGTGGATCTCCTCCGCCTCGCCGGTGCGCACCACCAGGACCGGTACCCCCTCGGCGAGGCCGAACCGTTCCCGCTCCCGCGGGGTCGGCATCCGCGCCGACACGACCCCGCCGGGCGGGACGGGGTGGACCTCGGCGGGGCCGCCGAGGATGCCGCCGGGCGGGCCGCCGGGGTCGCGGGCCGGCCGGGCGGTCACCGGGCCGACCCGGATCGACTTGTCGGGGGCGAGGAACAACAGGCCCTCCCGGCGCAGCACGGCGATGCCCTTGAGCGCCGTGTCGCGGCCGACGTCGTGCTCGTGGGCGAGCGTGGCGGCGCTGGGCACCACAGCTCCGGGTGGCAGGGTCCCGGCCATGATCTGGGCCCGGAGTGCGTCGGCGACACGCTCGTACCGTGGCGGCATCCGGAAACTGTAGCCACTTGGCTACACGGGGCGGAAGGTCTCAGGCGGTCGTGGCGCCCAGGGCGCGGAACGCGAAGTCGGTGACCTGCTCCGCCGCCCGGGTCGCGCCGGCGTCGTCCTGGGCCGCGTCCGGCGCCATCCGCTCCTGGAACGCGGCCGACAGCGCCGCCGTGATCGTCCGCGCGTCGGCGTCCGGGTCGGCCCACGGCAGGGACCCGTCGGCGCGGCCCCGCTCGAGGATCGCCGCGACCGCCGCGTGGTGGGCGGCGGACATCCGCGCCCGCTCGGCGGTGTAGCCGGCCGTGCCCATCAGCTCGCCGCACGACATCACCAGGACCCGCCGGCGGCGCTGGCTGCCGGCGGTCAGCGACAGGAGCCCGAAGATCCAGGCCCGCAACGCCTCCGGCGGGGTCGGCGCGGCGTCGGCGGCCGCCGTCAGCTCGGCGTGGACGCGGTCGCTGTCGCGGCGGAACATCGCCAGCAGCAGCGCGTCCTTGGAGTCGAAGTGGCGGTAGAACGCCCTGGTGGAAAGGCCTGCGGCGGCGAGCACGCCGGTGACGGACAGGCCGCCCCCGCCGGTGTCGACCAGGCAGCGGTGCGCGGCCTCGATGATCCGCGAACGCTCGCCGGTGTCTGCGGTCACGGACATCAGCCCATGCTATCGGGGGCAGGTCCCGGAGCCGGGAATAGGCTGCTGCGGTGAATCCGTACTTCGTGTGGGAGGACCTCACGGCCGGCGCAGAGGCCGGCACTGGCTGGCGGCCGTTCACCGACCTCCTCGATCCGGCCGTCGCCGCCGAACGGGTCGGGGTCGCGCGGGACACCCTCGTCACGATGTTCGGGCTCGACCCCGCCACGGTGCCGGTGCGGGTGGTCGCGTCGGTGACGTTCCTCGGGGTGGCGTCGCGGCTGCTCGCGCCGCCGCTGGTCGAGCCCAGGTTCCCGGCGCCGGGGCAGCTGTTCTGGAAACCGGTCGCCGGCGGGCCGTGGCCGATGGCGTGCACGGTGGCCGCCGCCGGCGGGGGCGCTGACGGGGGGACCGGCCAGTTCCGCGACCGGATCCTGCTCGGGCTGGTCGCCCCGCTGCTCGCCGTGTTCCAGGCGGAGTTCCGGCTCTCCCCGAAGGTGCTGTGGGGCAACGTCAGCTCGGCCCTGGCGGGCGCCGCCGGCCAGCTCGACGACCCGGCCGTCTGGGCGACGGTCGCCGAGCTGCTCGGTGTCGCGCCCCTCGCCGGCACGGCGGACCTGCACGGCCGGGCGCTGCGCCGCCGCAACTGCTGCCTGTACTACCGGATCCCCGGCGGCGGCACCTGCGGCGACTGCGTCCTGCGCCGCCCCTGACCGCTCAGGACTGCGCCGCCGCTGACCGCTCAGGACTGCGCCGCCGCTGACCGCTCAGGACTGCGCCGCCACTGACCGCTCAGGTCTGCGCCGCCGTCCCCAGCAGGTGGCCGTCGTGGTCGGAGATGGTGACCTTGTCGACGTTCGGCAGCTGGATCGAGCTGGCCCCGGTCACCCGGGCCGAGGCGGACGTGGTCCGGCCCCAGCACGCCGCCTGCTCCTCCTGGCCGCCGCGGCCGACCACCCGCAGCACGAACGGCCCGTCACCCGGCAGGCCGCTGAGCTCCAGGGCCACCGACACACCCCACTGCCGCGGGGTCAGCGTCGCCCGGCCGGACAGCGCGCTGCCGGCGGCGGCGACGAACTGCACGACGGTGCCGACCGGCGCGCTCGAACCCGGCGCCGACGGCGCGGCCTGCGTGGTCCGGGCCGGCGTCCGCGGCGCGGACCGCGACCACACGACCGAACCCGCGACGGCCAGGGCGACCACCGCGACGGCGACCCCCACCAGGATCCGGGCCCGCCGCCGGACCGGCGGCCGGACCCGCCGGGCCCGGCGGAGCAGCGCGTCGACGCCGTCGCGGGTCGGCGACTCGAGGACCGCCGCGGGCACGTCACCGGGCAACCGCTGCAGCAGCTCCGGCACCGGCGCGAGCCGGTCGACCTCGGCGCGGCAGTCCGGGCAGCCGCTCAGGTGCGCGTCGACCCTGACCTGGTCGGTCTCGTCCAGCCCGCCCAGCACGTACCCGCCGAGCAGTGGGCGCACCGAGTCGTGTTCGCTCACCGCAGCACCCCCATCTCCTCGAACACCGCGCGCAGCGCCCGGACCGCGTAATAGGCGCGGGACTTGACCGTGCCCTCCGGCACGGACAGCCGGCGGGCGGTGTCGGCGACGGTACGCCCGTCGTAGTACACGGACTCCACAACCTGCCGGTGCTCGACCGACAGCCGGTCCAGGGCGGCGCGGACCAGCCAGCCCTCCACGAGCTCGTCGACGTTGTCGGCGTCGGCGACCGCGGCGATCGCGTCCGGGTCGTCGACCAGCCGCGGCCGCCGCTGCTCCGCCCGCCACGCGTTGCTGACCACGTTGCGCGCGATCGTCAGCAGATACGCGCGGGTGGTGTCACGGCTGACGTCGATCCGCCCGATGTGCCTCCAGGCCCGCAGGAGCGTCTCCTGGACGAGGTCCTCGGCACGGTGGCGGTCGCGTTCATACCGCGAGACGAAGCCGAGCAGCACACCGTAGTGCTCGGTGTACAGCGCGGTCATCAGCTCCTCGTCCCTGGTCAACCGGGTCTCCTCACATGCGGATCCTGCCGTGGTCTACCCCACCAGACGGTTGCGGGTTCAACCACCCGGGAGGCCGGGACTTTTCCACAACTCCGGCACCGCCCGTCCGATGTGTCACCCGGGCGGTGTACCGACAGGGGGAGCGCATGCACGTGCTACGTCGGATGCGGCTGGCGGTGCGGCTCGCCGTGTGTTTCGCCGCGGTCGGGGTGCTGTTCAGCACCGGCATCGTCGTCGGCGCGCGGGCGCTCGGTGACCAGTCGACATCGGTCGAGCACCTGCGCCGGCTGATGGCGCTCATGCACCAGGTCGACGAGCAGAAGTACTACGACGCGGACATCTCCGGCTGGCAGCTCGCGTACGCCTGGGACACGTACCGGCTCAAGGACCCGAAGGCCGCCGTCGCGCCCACCTCGGACAACCGGGCCGGGTTCCTCGCCGACAAGGCCGTCCTGCAGACCCTGCTCCGCGACACGCGCACCGCCGACATGACCGCGGCGGAACGGGCGATCTTCGAGGAGCTCAGGACGCTGTGGGAGTCGTACTGGACCTACGACGACCAGATCGCCGGCCTCTTCGGGCAGGGCCGCATCGACGACGCGAACGCGGTCATCCTCGGCCCGTCGTTCGAGATCTACGTGAAGATCGTCGAGCAGACCAACGCGCTCATCGCCCAGGTCACCGCCCGGGCCTCCGCCGCCGCCGTGGACGCGCACACGGCCGCGAACCGGGCCCGGGCCACGATGACGGTCCTCGGCGTCGCCGCCGCGCTCGTCGCGGCCCTGCTGATCTGGGCGCTGACCCGCAGCCTCACCGTGCCGCTGCGCCGCCTCGACCACGCGCTGCGCCGGCTGTCCGGCAAGGACCTCACCGCGACCGTGGCCGACCCGGCCCGCGACGAGGTGGGCGCGATGGCGGCCTCCTACGACGAGGCGGTCACCGGCCTGCGGCGGACCCTCACGGACCTGTCGGCCGGCGCCCGCGAGCTCACCGGCGCCTCCACCGCGGCGGCGGCCGCCGGCCACGCGATCGCCGACGGTGCGGCGCAGGCCGACACGCAGGCCGCGAGCGTCACCGACACCGCCGACGTGGTCTCCCAGAACGTGCAGACCGTCGCGGCGGGCGCCGAGCAGATGGGCGCCTCGATCTCGGAGATCGCCCGCAACGCCGCCGACGCCGCCGGGGTCGCGATGACGGCGGTGACGGCCGCCGAGACCACCCACGCGACGATCGGCCGGCTCGGCACCGCCTCGGCCGAGATCGAGGACGTGGTCAAGCTGATCACGTCGATCGCCGGCCAGACGAACCTTCTGGCGCTCAACGCCACGATCGAGGCGGCCCGCGCCGGCGACGCGGGCCGCGGCTTCGCCGTCGTCGCCAACGAGGTCAAGGACCTCGCCCAGGAGACGTCCCGGGCGACGGAGAGCATCGCCCAGCGCGTCGCCGCCATCCAGCAGGGCACCGGCGACGCGGTCACCGCGATCTCCGAGATCGGCGCGATCATCGCCCAGATCAGCGACTACCAGACGACGATCGCCTCCGCGGTCGAGGAGCAGTCGGCCACGACCGCGGAGATGACCCGCAACGTGGCCGAGGCCGCCGACGGCACGGCCCGCATCGCCACGTCGATCGCCGCAGTCGCCTCGGCGACGGCGGGCAGCCGCGCCGGCGCGGACGAGGCGAACCGCAGCGCGGAGGAACTGCGGGCCCTGGCCGACCGGCTGCACCACGCCGTCTCTGAGTTCACTGTGTGAGGACGTTCACGGTCTGCGGACGTTCACCGTCTGATCAGGTCAGGTCCCGGACTGCGGACGCGCGCGGCGGAACGCGAGGACCGCGACGACCAGGCCGGCGAGACCCAGGACGAGCCCCGCGACGCCGAGCCCGACCGCGGTGCCGTCACCGCCGTCGTCCTTCGCCGCGACCGCTGGCGCGGCACCGGTGGGCGCCGCGGTGGCGGCCGCGTCGGCCTTCTTGGTGAGCTTCAGGACCGGGGCCGGGTGCTCGGCCTCCGCGCCGGCGGCGGGCTCGTCGATCCAGCGGACGACCTCACCGCCGGAGTACGTCTGCAGCGCCTTGAACACGATCTTGTCGACGGCCGGCAGCGGGCCGAGCGACACGTCGAACTCCTGGAACTGGTGCGGCTTGATCTCCGCACCCGCCGACGCCGTCCAGGTGATCTTCGAGACGGCGTCGGTGATCTCGCCGTCGTCGGTCTTGATCGGCGTCGCGAGCTTGCTGTTCTCGGCGACCGCGGTCCAGCCCTGGATCGGTTTGAGCGACACGGACGCGATCGGGGTGTCGGTCGGCAGCGCGATCTCGAGCTTGGTGGTGGAGGCGTCGTCGCGCTCGTTCGGCACCCGGAACGTCACCTTCGTGTAGCCGCCCTGCGTGGCGGTGCCCGGGTTGACGGTGACGTGGGCGGAGGCGACGGCGGGGAAGGCGAGTGCCGCGGCGGCGGCCGCGGTCACGGCGACACCCGCGCGGACCACATGGGTCAGGCGCATGATGCGGGCTGTCCTCTCGGAAGACGGGAACTGCACGGTCTGCGGGTAGTCGCCGCGGGCCGCCGGAAAGTTCCCGCCGGTTCCGGAAAACCGGTCAGGTCAGGTCAGGTCGGCCGGGTCCGCGTAGGCGGTGCCGAGCGCCGTCACCGCGAACAGGCCGACGGCCAGGACGTGCACCGCCGTGCACCACAGGCAGATCGCGTCCAGGATGAACAGCTCCGCGAAGACGAGCCACGCGACGAACAGCACCCCGACCGCCGCGAACGCGAGCCGGGCGAGCCGGACGTCCCGGCGCGGGGTGCGCCACAGCGGTGCCAGGGCCACCATGGCCGCGAAGTACAGCAGGCCCAGGACCGCGACCGGCACGCCGAACAGGGTGGACTGCTCGCTGGTGGTGACCTTCAGGCAGTTCAACGCGCCGGTGTCCGGGCACGCGAGGGTGGTCGAGGACGTGTAGTGCTCGATCGTCAGGTACACCGACACGGCCAGGCCGACGACGGACAGCACCAGTGACACGGGCGGCACCCACCGCTGGACCAGGGAGTCGGCGATCGGGTTGACGGCGGTCTCGGTCATCCTCAGACCTTTCCCTGGAAGGCGGTCGCGGCCGGGGTGGTGCAGACGTTCGCCGGCTTGCCGCCGGTGATCTTGCACAGCACGGCGGTGATCGCGTTGGCGTTGCCGGCGATCGCCTTGGTGATCTCGCTGTTCGGGTCGGCCAGGGCCGCCGTGACCTGCTCCGCGGTCATGCCGGCGAGCAGCTGCGGGCTGAACGACGCCCCGCCGGCGACGGCCTGGTTGGCGAAGTCGATGAACGGGATCGACCCGGCGGACTTCGCGTCGACGTACGGCGGGGCGTTGAACTTCTGCACCAGCTGCGCCTGCTGCGCCGTCAACTGGTCCAGCGGCGTGTACGAGCCGCCCTTGCGGGTCCGGCTGCTGGTCTCCACGCCCTGGAACGTGAGCACGTCGCTGGTGTAGGTGGAACCGTGGAACGACACCGTCGGCGTGTTCGGGTACACGTCGTCCGACGCCGAGGCGGTGATCGTCAGCCCGCTGAACGTGCCGAATCGGGACAGGGCCACCACGACCGGCCAGCGCTGCGCGGCGCAGAACGGGCAGTACTCGGCGCCGACATACAGCACGAGCGGCTTGCCCCCGTCGGTGAGCACCTCCTGGCCGCTGATCGCCTTCGGCAGCGTCGCGGCGGAGCCGGGGCCGGCGGCGGAGCCGGTGCCGACCTGGTCGAGCACCGACGGCGGCACCGAGGTCAGCTGGGCGACGATCGCCGCGGCGGCCGCGCCGGTGGGGAACGGCGAGGCCGGCTCGCCGCCGCCGCCCCCGCCCGCCCCGCCGAGCTTCGCCACGATCATGACGGCGAACACGACCAGGACCGTGGCGATCGCGGCCGTCGCCCGGCGCATCCGGCCCTTCCTGGCCGTCGTCCGCTCCTGGATCATCCGCATGCGTCGCGCGTACTCGCGCGAGTCCCGCTGGCGCTTCGACACGCGCAACCCCCACTCGTCTGCCTGGTTAGTCGTACGGGAGCACCCACAGGTTCCCTGCGTCGCCGACTTTAGGCGGACGGCCTGCCGTCGCACTGGGTCGAAGGTCCCGCCACGCCGGGTAGGACGGCAGATCTTGCGCGGGCCGGTGCGCGGGTGCACTGTGGCATGTCGGCACCCGGAGAACTGACCCAGAGCACGGATGCGAGGGGCGAACCCACATCATGCAGCGACGACACCTTCTGACAGCGGCCGCGACCGGTGCGGTGGCCGGTGCCGCCGGACTGGCCGGCAGCGCGGCGGCCGCCGAGAGCGGCAGTGGAAGCGGGGCGGGACAGTTGAAGCCCGGCAAGACCCGGTTGATCAGCCTGTCGCACGTGAACGACCCGGCGAAGACCAACATCTACCCCGGCGACCCGGCGTTCGAGCTGGAGACCATCGCCACCATCGAGGAGGACGGCTACTACCTGCAGTTCGTCCGGGAGGGCGAGGCCACCGGCACCCACTGGGGCGCGCCCGGCCACTTCAACGCCGGTGAACCCCTGGCCGACGACCTCGACCCCAACGACCTGTTCCTGCCCGCGGTCAAGATCGACGTGCGGGACAAGTGCGCCCGCAACGCCGACTACGCGCTGACCGTCGACGACGTCAAGCAGTGGGAGCGCCGGCACGGCCGGATCCCGGACGAGTCGATGATCATCATGTGGACCGGCTGGGAGTACAAGTGGGGCACTGACGCCTTCCCGAACCTCGACGCCGACGGGGTCCTGCACCAGCCGGGCTTCGCGCCGCAGACCGTCCAGTGGTTCATCGACACCGGCCGGATCGGCCGCAACGGCGGCACCGGCATCGACACGTTCGGCCCCGACCTCGGCACCGACCCGGAGTTCCTGGCGTCGCTGCTGGTCTACCAGCGGCACCGGATCAGCCTGGAGATCCTCGCCAACCTCGCCAAGTTCCCGACCACCGGCGCCTCGATCCTCTGCGGCGGCTTCATCAACGCCAAGGGCTCCGGGTCCACGGCGCTCATCTACGGCGTGATCCCGCCCGGCGTGCACGTCTGAGTTTCCGTCAAGTCGCGCCTCCGGGTGCCGATGCGGTGCGTGTGGAAGGCATCACCGGCATCGCCACCCGGATGGCAGAGATCCGTCACCAGCTCGCCGCGTTCCGCCCGCCGGCCGCGCCCGTGGCGGACGACGCCGCCGCGTTCGCCGGGGCGCTGACGGCCGCGACCGGTGTGTCCGAGGCGACGCTGAAGAAGACCTATGACAACGGCCGCATCCCGGCCTCCGCGCTCACCGAGATCGGCGCGACCGGTCACCGGCTCGCCGCGCCCGCCGCGACCGCCATGGAGGGCCTGCTGCGCAAGGCACAGGCGGACGGGGTCACGATCGGCATCACCGACTCGTACCGCGGCTACGAGGAGCAGGTCGACCTCGCCCGCCGAAAGGGCCTCTACGCGCAGGGCGGCCTCGCCGCGGCGCCCGGCACCAGCGACCACGGCTGGGGCATGGCCGTCGACCTCGACCTCGACGCGAAGGCGCAGGCCTGGATGCGGGCCAACGCGGGACGGTTCGGCTTCACGGAGAACACCCCGCGCGAGCCGTGGCACTGGAAGTTCGCCGGCTCCTGACTGTCCCGCCCCCCGCTAGGCTGCGGGGATGTTGGTGTCGTCGCTGCTCACCGTGCACCTGGTCCTGGCCGCGATGTGGTGCGGGTCGATGGGCTACAGCCTGCTCGTGGTCCAGCCGAAGGTCGCCCGGTTCGGGTTCGACGACGACCGGCTCGAGGACTTCCTCACGCTGCTCGCCCAGGGCAACCGGTGGAAGGTCGTGCCGATCATCGCGGCGCTCCTGGTCACCGGCGCGGGCGTCGCGGCGCTCACCGGCGGCGGCGTCCGGCTGACGTTTCTCGGGGTGTTGGTGGTGTACGGCGCAGCCGCCGCCGTGTTCGCCGACGTTTCGTGGCGGCACTGGCCGGCGCGGGTGTTCGCGCTGCCCGAGGAGCGCCCGGCGCTGCGGCACGGCCTGCGCGTGCGGGCGTGGACGATGCTGGTCCTCGTCGGGACCGCGTTCGCCGCCGCGCTGCTGGCCGTGACGTCGCGCGGGCAGTGGTGACCCGGCGACGCTGTTAGGGTGCCCTGATGTATCCCGCACCCGCCCGCCCTGGGTTCGGCTGGAAGCTGCTGCAGAGCTGGTGGGTCCTCATCTCGATCGTGGGGATCGGCTGCCTCAGCGGCGCCGGCTTCGTCCTCATCGGGCTGCGGGCCCGCAAGCCCGGCTGGTGGGGCACCGGCGTGGCGTACATGGTGGTCGAGACCGCGCTGTTCGTCGCCTCCGACCGGGTGTTGTCGGGCACCCCCGAGCACCTGGACGACACCATCGTCACGGCGTGGGGCGTGCTGTGGCTCGTCAGCATCGTGCACTCGTTCGTGCTCAACGTGTTCTGGCTGCGCTGGCGGGAGCAGCGCTACCTGGCCACCCAGCCGCAGCCGTTCGGCGTCCCGGCCGCGTACGGTTCGCCGGCGGTGCCGTTCGGCTCGCCGGTCGCCCCCGCGTCGGCGGTGCCCTACTCGGGCGCGCCGTACCAGAGCCCGCCGCCGGTGGGTCCGCCCGCCACCGGGTCGATCGGGTTCCCGGCCCAGTGCCAGCCGCCGACGGCCGGGCACGTGCCGCAGCAGTACCCGTCGCAGCCGTCGTCGCTGCAGTTCCCGGCCGCGACGACGGGATCCACCACGCCGTGGCCGGCGCCGACGCCGTGGACGCCGAACGGCCCGGTCGACGTGAACATCGCCGACGCCGCGCAGTTCAGCACCCTGGAGGCCTTCGACGCGGCCCGGGTCGCCCACGTGCTGTCGGAGCGGCAGCGTCGCGGCGGCTACACCAGCCTGGCGGAGTTCGCCGCGACCGCACAGCTGACGCCGTATCAGTTCGAACGGATCCAGCACCGCCTGGCGCTGTCCCCGCCGCGCCGGTTCTAGCGCACGAGCAGGACCACGAGGGTGCGCGGGCCGTGCACGCCCTCGACCCGGTTGAGCTCGATGTCGCTGGTCGCCGACGGCCCGCTGATCAGCGTCAGCGGGCGGGTCGGGGTCAGCCGCACGAGCAGATCCGGCACCGACTGCACGACCTGGTCGGCGCGGACCACGCAGAAGTGCCGGTCCGGCAC
Source organism: Dactylosporangium siamense (assembly GCF_016862795.1). Lineage (GTDB taxonomy): Bacteria > Actinomycetota > Actinomycetes > Mycobacteriales > Micromonosporaceae > Dactylosporangium > Dactylosporangium siamense. The sequence goes on from NZ_BONQ01000153.1 coordinate 21,615, forward strand.
CAGCGTGATCGCCCGGCGGCCCTGGTCGGGGCCGCCGTCCAGGGCGATCGTGCCCGTCTCCGCGCACGCCGCCGCACACGCCGTGACCACCCCCGCGAAGCTGTCGAGGTCGCGGGGTCCGAGGGTGCCGTCGTCGACCGTGACGTCAGCACCGGGGAGCCAGCCGTCGGGCAGCCCCGGCGGGGCGATCAGCCGGCCGCCCGCGGGCATGCCGGCGTCCAGCGCGGTGCGCAGGTCGCCGGCCAGGCCCTCGGCGGTCGTGGTGATCACGGTCGCCTTGTAGTCGACGAGGCGGTCGACCAGCAGCTCGAGCAGCTCGGGGGAGCCGGCCGGGACGGTCCCGGCGCGCCGGTAGTCGCGGGGGACCTCCGGCACCACCGGGTCCGGGCCGAGGGCGGAGCGGATCCGGGCCAGCACCGCGTCCCGCGCGTCACTCATCGGTCCTCCTCGGCGGAAACGGGCGGCGCGGGCGGTTTGGGCGGCGCGGGCGGTTTGGGCGGTGCGGGCGGTTTGGGTGCTTCGGGGCGGGTGCGCCACCACTCGCGGAACGTCTGCCCCGGCGGGCGGGGCAGGTCGCGGCTCGCCGTCCACGCCGACAGCGGCGGCGGCAACGCCGTGATCCGGTCGGCGCGGCGGCCGAGGAGCCGGCCGAGCCGCATCAGCCGCTCCCCGCCGCGGAACCTCGCGGGCTTCGCCATCACCCACGCCATCGCCGCCATCGCGACGGCCTCCGCGGACGGCACCGGCCGCGCGGCCCGCTCCTCGACGTGCCGGGCCCGCAGGTGCACCAGCATCGCCGGGATGTCGATGCGCACGGGACACGCGTCGAAGCACGCGCCGCAGAGGCTGGACGCGTACGGCAGCGAGGCGTTGTCCTCGACCCCGGTGAGCTGCGGGCTGAGCACGGCGCCGATCGGGCCCGGGTACACGGAGCCGTAGGCGTGCCCGCCGGTGCGCTCGTACACGGGGCAGACGTTGAGGCAGGCACTGCACCGGATGCAGTGCAGCGCGGACCGGCCCCGCTCGTCGGACAGCACGGCGGTGCGGCCGTTGTCGAGCAGGACGAGATGGAAGTCCTGCGGGCCGTCGCCGGGGGTGACCCCGGTCCACAGCGACGTGTACGGGTTCATCCGCTCGCCCGTCGAGGAGCGCGGCAGCAGCTGCAGGAACACCTCGAGGTCGGTCCAGGCCGGCACGACCTTCTCGATACCCATGACAGTGATCAGGGTCTGCGGCAGGGTCAGGCACATCCGGCCGTTGCCCTCGGACTCGACGACCGCGAGGGTGCCGGACTCGGCGACCGCGAAGTTCGCCCCGGACACCGCGACCCGCGCGGTCAGGAACTTCTCGCGCAGATACGCCCGGGCGGCCATGGCCAGGTCGCGCGGCTCGTCCGACAGGTCGCCCACGCCGGGCATGGTGCGGCGGAAGATGTCGCGGATCTCGGTGCGGTTGCGGTGGATGGCCGGGACCAGGATGTGCGACGGCTTGTCGTCGCCGAGCTGCACGATGAGCTCCGCGAGGTCGGTCTCCCAGGCGGTGACCCCGCCCTCGGCCAGGGCCTCGTTGAGCCCGATCTCCTGGGTGGCCATCGACTTGACCTTGACGACCTCGTCGGCGCCGGCGGCCCGGACCAGGCCGAGCACGATCGCGTTGGCCTCGGTGGCGTCGCGGGCCCAGTGCACGGTGCCACCCCGGGCGGTGACCTGCTCCTCCAGCTGGGTCAGCAGCTCGGGCAGGCGGGCCATGGTCGCGGCCTTGACCGCCTCGCCCGCGAGGCGCAGCTCCTCCCAGTCGGGGACCTCGCCGACGACGGCGGCACGCTTCCCGCGGATCGTGCGGGTGGCGTGGCCGAGGTTGCGCCGCAGCTGCCCGTTGCCGAGCGCGGTGCGGGCGGCGTCGGGGAACGGCTCGTCACCCCGGAGGGCGCCGACACCGCGCGGTGCGTACACCGGCATCCCGAGAAATGTCGAGGTCATGTCGCCGCCAGGATCTCGGCGAGGTGCACCGGCCGGGCCACCGCACCGGCATCGGCGGTCAGCCGGGACAGGCCACCGCCCATGTGCATCAGGCAGGACGAGTCGCCGGCGGACACGACGTCGGCGCCGGTGGACAGCACGTTGCGGAGCTTGTCGCTGAGCATCGCCGCGGACGTGTCGGCGTTCTTCAGCGCGAACGTGCCACCGAAACCGCAGCACTGGTCGGCGCCGGGCAGCTCGACCAGGTCGATGCCCTTGACGGCCCGCAGCAGCCGCAGCGGACGGTCGGCGACCCGCAGCATGCGCAGCGAGTGACAGGTCGGGTGGTAGGTGACCCGGTGCGGGTAATGCGCGCCGACGTCGGTGACGCCGAGGACGTCGACGAGGAACTCCGACAGCTCGTAGGTGCGCGCGCCCACCTCCTCGGCCCGGTGCGACAGGGCGACCCGCCCGGCGCGGCGGGCGACGGCGGCGTGCTGGTGGCGGATCGAGCCGACGCACGAGCCGGACGGCGCGACGATCGCCTCGAACCCGGCGAAGGTGTCGACCTGGTGCTCGACGAGCTTCACGGCCTCACGCTGATAGCCGGTGTTGATGTGCATCTGGCCGCAGCAGGTCTGGGCCTCGGGGAAGACCACCTCATGCCCGAGCCGCTCCAGCAGCTCGACCGTGGCCCGGCCGACCTGCGGGAACATCGCATCGGCGAGGCAGGTCACGAACAGTGCCACACGCATTGATCACCGCCCAATTCTTCGGGGCCGGCGGGTGCGGGGCCGGCCACTCGACTCGCGGACGATCAGCTCCGGCTGGAACACCACGTGCCGGTGTTCGTGCCGCCCGTCGTCCTCGATCTCCTCGAGCAGCAGGGCCGTGGCGGTGCGACCGAGCTGTTCCCGAGGCTGACGCACGGAGGATAGCGGCACCGCGGCCGCGGCGGCGAACTCGATGTCGTCATATCCCACGATCGCCACGTCCTGCGGCACGCGGATGCCCCGCTGGGTCAGGCCCTGCAGGACACCGAGCGCGACGAGGTCGTTGGCGCAGAACACCGCGGTCGCGTCGTCGATCTCGGCCGCGGCGGCGCGGCCGGCGGCGACGGTGAGGTTGGCGGTGGAGACCACGGACAGCTCGGCGCGGCCCTGGACCGCCTCGACGATCCCGGCGTGCCGGTCGCGGACCTGGGTGACCGTGGCGGGCCCGCCGACGAACGTGATCCGCTCGTGGCCCTGCTCGACGAGGTGCTCGCCGGCGAGGCGCCCGCCGAGCAGGTCGTCGACGGCGACGGAGCAGCGGCTGTGCCGGCCCGAGCCGCGGTCGACGAGGACGACCGGGGTGCCGCGCTGGATGAGCAGCTCGAGGCGCGAGTTCGGCGACTCGTCGACGGGCGTGATGAGCACACCGCGGACCCGCTGCTCCTCGAGGAGGTCGAGGTGGCGCTGCTCCCGGCCGGCGTCCTCGCCGCTGTTGCAGACCACGACCATCACGCCGTGCTCCTCGGCGGCCGCCTCCGCGCCGCGGACCACGTCGGTGAAGAACGGGTTGGTCACGTCGAGCACGACGAGGGCGATCTGCCGGCTGTGCCCGGCGCGCAGCTGCCGGGCCGAGTCGTTGCGCACATAACCCAGCTCGGTGATGGCGTCCAGGACCCGTTGCCGGGTCGAGGAGGCGACCAGCTCGGGCCGGTTGAGCACGTTGCTGACGGTGCCGATGGAGACGCCCGCGCGGCGGGCCACCTCCTTGATGCCGGTCGTGTTGGACATCGGTCTCCCGGGATTGCCTGAAGCGTGTCAACGCTTGGAGCACTGTGCCACATGTGTCGAACCGTCACTGTAGCCACAGCATGAAACGTTTCACAATAGTGGCACACGCCGCCCGGCACCGGCCGGAGGGCAGCGCGGCACCGCCCGGACGGCTAGGGTCGGACAACTGTGAAGCGTCTCCTCCTCCTGGCTGTTGTCCTGCTGAACGCCGGCGCGTGCGCGCCCGGGTCGCCCGACCTGCCCGCGGAGGAGCCCGCGCACCAGGTGAAGTTCGAGGTCAGCGGCACCGGCAGCGCCAACGAGGACGTGCGGATCGAGTTCTCGGCCGGCCGCGGCGCCGCGACCGGCACGGCCACCGCGCCGGGTGCGTCACCGGCCTGGTCGACGACGGTCACCTCCGAGGCCGGGGTGTCGACGCTGCTGCTGGGCGCCTCCGCCGCCAGCTCCGACCTCAGCTTCAAACTGACCTGCGTCATCAGCGTCGACGGCGTCGAGGTGCTCTGGAACCGGGGCCCCTACAGCTGCAGCGCCTCGTTCGAGCTGCGCAACCTGGCCTCGGCGAAGGCAGCCGCGGCCGCGAAGTCGCCGTCGTCCCCTTCGCTGGTGACTCCCTCAGTGCCGGCCTCGGCCGCGGCGCCGCCGGCCGGGTGCCGGTTCGTGGCCGCCGCGGACCTGTCGGACCTGGTGTCCCGGCTGGCGCGGGTCGCCAAGCCGGTCCAGTCGACCAGCGGCACCGAGACGAGCTGCCGATACGTCATCGACGCCCAGTCGACCAGCGTCCTCGTCGAGTGGGCTCCCGGGAAGCAGGCGGAGCCGCTGCCGGGGACGCCGCGCGAGCCGGGCGTCGCCGAACCCGCGTACTTCTCGGACCAGGGCATGTTCCAGCAGCTGCAGGTCCAGCGGAAGCAGGGCCTGTGCACGATCACCGTGCAACGCGGCCAGCTCGACCTCGACGCCCGCAAGCTCGCCGTCGAGGTCTACGCGTTGGCCCGCCCCAACCTGCCCTGACCGCTCGGTCCGCGCCGCTTGGTCCGCGCCGCTCGGTCCGCGCCGCTCGGTCCGCGCCGCTCGGTCCGCGCCGCTCGGTCCGCGCCGCTCGGTCCGCGCCGCTCAGTCCACCGGAAAGGCGGCCTGGAACGCCAGGCGGGCGTCGGCGTCTTCGGCGACGCGGGTCAGCTCGTCGTCGAGGACCAGGAACGCCTCCCACGGCTCGCGCCCGCCGCCGAGCAGCGCCGCGACCCGCTGCTCCAGGCCGTCCACCCGCTTGCCCTTCCACACCTTGTCGGCGAGCGTCACCAGGAGCTCCTCCGCGGTCGCGTCCGGCCGCTCCCACTGGCCGTGCGTCGCCGCGAACCTGGCCAGGTCCCCGTGGTCACGCAGCAGGTCCGCGCCGGTGGCCTCGTGCGCGCTGCCGGGCTCCGACAGCTCCCGCCGGTGCACGGCCTTGCCGATGTCGTGCGTCGCCGCGCCGAACAGCACCGCCGCCCGGTCCACCACCAGCCCCGGCGCCGCCTCCGCCAGCCAGTCCAGCAGCTGCGCGGCGACGTCGTGCACGAGCCGCAGGTGCGCGACCAGCCTCGGCGGCGCGTCCACCCGGCGCAGGACCGCCACCACCTCCGGCGGCAGCGGCCGCGGTCCGGGCTCGGCCAGCGCCCGCTCGAACGCGCTCACCGCTCCACGTGCCCGGCGGTGCGGACCAGGTCCGGCTCGGCGGCGAACCGGCCGCGGAACACCTCCGGCGCGCCCGGCGACCCGGCCAGCTTCTCCGGCAGGATCGCCGCCTCGAACGTGCCCCCCGCCACGTCGATGGTCAGCCTGGCGTCGTGGAAGTCGAGCCAGGTCCCCATGATCGGCGACCACATCTTGAACACCGTCTCCTTGGCGCTGAAGTGCACCGCCGGCCACCACGGCTCGTCCGGCCGGGCCGCGCACCAGGCGATCTCCTCCGGCAGCAGGATCGACGGCAGGATGTCGGCCGGCAGCACCGTGCGGCGCTCGGCGTCGATCCCGACCGCGCGCAGGTCCGGCACCTGGGCGACGGCGACGGCGCAGTAGCCCTTGGTGTGGGTGATGCTCCCGGTCGTCCCCGCCGGCCAGATCGGCGCCCGGCTCGGCGCCGACAGCACCGGCTGGCCGTGGATCCCGACCTGTGCGAGGGCCCGCCGCGCACAGACCCGCCCCGCGGTGAACTCGCGCCGCCGGCCCTCGACCGCCCGCGGCGACAGGTGCACCGCCTCGTCGGGCAGCAGGGCACCGGTCCAGTCGTCGTCCCCGGCGACCTCGACCACCACGAACTCCGGCAACAGGTCACGCACGAGCGGGAACCCTACCTCCGGCGGCCAGGGTGCCGAGGACGGCGCCGGCCAGGGCGTTGAGGACGACGACGCCGGCCCACAGCTCCTCCGACCACGCCACGCCCAGCGACGTCTGCACGCCGATCAGGTGGGTGGTCCAGACCAGCAGCGGGAGCAGCGCGCCGACCGCGACCGGGACCAGGTGCGGGTGCCGCACCGCGACCCAGCGCACGGCCACGTCGGCGACGACGGCGCCGGCCAGAGGCCACAGCTGCGCGGCGAGGTTCTCGAAGTCGTTGAAGACGCCGTTGGGGACTGAGGCGGCGGCGACGACGACCGTGAGGAGGCCGGCCGGGATCCGGCCGAGCCGGGTCCACACGAACAGGGCGGCGGTGACGACCAACGTGGTGAAGGTCAGGTGCTGTGCGAGCCCGAACGCCTGCCCGTTGCCATACCCGTCGAACGCGGCGGGCGCGTCGATGAACGGCGACAGGTAGTTGAGGAAGAAGGCGGCGATGCCGACCGCGCTCAGCGTGCTCAGCAGGACCGGCAGGTCGCCGGCGATCGGGAGGCGCGACGGCTGGGCCTCGGCCGCGCGGCGGGCCGCGGCGGCGCGGACCGGGGTCGTGATCATCAGCATGCCGGCGGTCAGCAGCAGCAGATGCGGCGGGCTGAGCAGGGCCTCGAGGTCGACCTCGATGCCGAGCAGCGTGTGCCAGGCCATGTCGACGGCGCCGCCGACGGCGAAGAGGACGGCGCCGAGCAGGCCGAGCCCGTAGCCGGCGGGGACCCAGTCCTGGACGGGGCCGGCCGGGCGGCCGCGCCACAGGCTCGCCGGGACCAGGGCGACGGCGAGCGCCGCGTAGCCGCTGTAGAGCACGCCGTGCCACGGGGTGAAGAACGTCTCCAGCTCCGGCACGTGCGAGTGGGCCCAGCCGTCGAGGTAGAGCCCGCCGGTGAGCCACAGCGTGGCGAGCGCGACGGCCAGGTCCCGGCGCGAGGTCGACACCGGCCGGTCGGGGGCGGTCGTCGCGTGCGGAGCGGTGGTGGTCGCCATGGATCGATCCTGACGCATCGACGGAGGCGAGGCGACCCCGTCCGGCGGAAATGCACGCGACGAGATGCGTCGACTACGTTGCGTCAGGGATGCTGGCGCCCTGTGCGCGCAGGACCCGCTGGACGTGCGCCGCCGGGATCTCGCGCGGCGGCTTGCCGACCCGGGCCGACAGGGCCGCGCACACGCCCGCGGCCTGGCCGGTCGCCATCGAGATGGGCATGATGCGATACGAGCTGTGCGCCACGTGGTCGCCGGAGATGCAGCGCCCCGCGACGAGCAGCCGGTCCACGTCACGGGGCAGCAGCGTCCGCAGCGGGATGTCGTAGGACGTGCCCTGCGGCAGCCGGCGCAGGATCGTGCCCGGGCCGTTCGGGTTGTGGATGTCGACCGGATACGCGCCGCGCGCCACCACGTCCGGAAACTTCCGCGCGTCGAGGACGTCCTGGCCGGTGAGCTGGTAGTCGCCGAGCACCCGGCGGGTCTCCCGCACGCCGACCTGCACGCCGCTCTGGATCACGTACGAGGACTCGAACCCGGGCACGCGGGTCCGCAGGAACCGGGCGATGCTGTCCAGCTGGCGGTGCATCGCCAGCTCGGCCCGGGTCAGGTCCCACACGCTGACGCCGAGGCCGCCGAAGCGGGTCGAGTTGACCGACACCTCGCCCTCGTGCGGGGTGGCGAAGAACAGCACGTCCTCCCGCGGCAGGTCCAGCTCGCCCGCGTCGCGCGCCTCCCGGATCAGGTCCCACAGGCCGTGCACGCCCTTCCACTGGTCGGGGTGCTCGCGGACGTACTCGGCGAAGCCCTCCCGCCGAAGGTCGCCGATCCGGAACATCAGCGTCATCGGCTGGGTCAGCCCGTCCTCGGGGCGGCCCACCTCGTAGGGGGCGCCCGCCGACGCGGCCAGGTCACCGTCGCCGGTGCAGTCCACGACGACGTCGGCGTCGATCACGACGGGGCCGGACTTCGTCTCGAACACCACGCGGGAGGCGTCGGGCAGCGCGATGAGGTCGGAGGCGAACGCGTGCAGCAGCAGCTTCACGCCGGCGCCGCCGAGCATGTCGTACGTGACGAGCTTGAACGTCTCCGGGTCGAACGGGACCGTGTATCCCGTCTCCTTCGCCGGCGTGATCGCGCCACCGGCCCGGACCAGGCGGTCCAGCAGCATCCACAGCACCCCGGCGACGACCGGCTCGCCCTCGCCGTGGTCGGTGGGCAGCAGCCGGCTGTCGTCGCCGCCGACCGCCTGCTTGATCTCGTTGTGGAAGCTCATCAGCGGCATGACGAGGGCCGCGGTGGCGTTGCCGCCGAGGAACCCGTACCGCTCGACCAGCACGACGTCGGCGCCGGCGGCCGCCGCGCCCATCGCCGCCCCGAACCCGGCCGGGCCGCCACCGACCACCAGGACCTCGGTGTGCCCGCCGTGCTCCGCCGTCCTCGGCGGCAGGTGCACCCGTTGCGTGCTGCCCGGCCGGCCCAGCGCGGTGCTGTCCGGTGGGTTCATGCCGCGACCTTCGTCGTCATGCCGCGACCTTCGTCCGGTCGAGCTGCGCGCCGAGGCGCCGGCCGGTCTCCGTGGCCCGCTGCTTCAGGGCCGCGACCCGCGACGCGGTCTCCTCCAGGCGCTGCGGCCGTTCGTCCCACAACCGGTCGACCTGGGCGAGCAGCGGCCCGGCGGCCTCGCGGACCACGCCGCGCGGCACCGGCGCGCCGATGCGCTGGGCGAAGTCGAAGACCTTCCCCGCATACGGCAGCGCCAGCAGCGGCACCCCGGCGAGGGCGGCGAACATCAGGAAGTGCAGCCGCATGCCGACGGCCAGGTCCAGGTGTTTCATCAGGTCCAGGATCTGCCCCGGCCGGAACTCGCCGTGCAGGACCCGGCAGTGCTCCGCCGCCGTCATCCGGGACAGGACCGCGTGGGCGTGGCGGATGTCGGAGCGTTCCATCGGCACGAACAGCAGCGCCGCGTCGAGCCGATGCACGATGAAGTCGCCGACGTGGGCGAGGAGCTGGTGGTACCCGTCGGCGTCGAGGTGCTGCGCGGCCCGGCCCGGCTCGCGGACGCTCATGCCGACCACCCGGCGGCCGGCCGGCAGCGAGTCACGCAGCAGGCCGGCGTCGAACTCCTCCGGGGCCAGCAGCAGCGCCGGGTCGGCGGTGACGGACACCCGGCAGGTCACCCCCGCCTCCTCGAGCGCGACCTTGGACTCCTCGTCCCGGACGGTCACCTCGACCGCCTGGGCGAGGACGTCGCGCGCCATCGCGCAGTCGATCTCCTCGGTGAGCGGGCCGGCGCCCAGGGCGTATCCGAAGACCGGCACCCGCTGCTCCTGCGCGGTGCGCACCACGCGCAGATACCGGCGCGCCTCCGTGTCGTACAGGATGCCGCCGCCCCCGAGGACCAGCAGGTCCAGGCGCTGCAGCTCGGCCGCGGTCCGGTCCCGGCTGACGCCCTCCCACGGCGCGACCTCGACGTCCGGGTGCGCGTCGGCGGTGTGCTCCGGCTCGCGGGAGAACACCAGCACGTCCACGTCCGGCCGCCTGGCCCGCAGGTCGGCGAGGATACTCGTCAGGATCGCCTCGTCGCCGAGATTGCAACCGCCGTACGAGCCGAGGACGCCCACTCTTGTCATCGTCGCCCGCTACCCAGCAGGCGTCGGGTCATACGTTGCCCGTATGGTGGGTTTCGACCATTCGGCAACCGTGGGCGGGGCACGTGATCCAGTTTCCGGCTGTGCGGCGGGGCCCGCTGCGGGCGATCAGCGCGCGGCTCGGTTTCGCGGTGCTGCTCGTCTCCTCGATCGTCGCAGTCATCTTCGTCGACCGGGGCGGCTACCGGGACGTCAACGAGGACGGACTCACCCTCCTCGACTGCTTCTACTACGCGGTTGTCACCCTGTCGACCACCGGATACGGCGACATCACGCCGGTGTCGGAGTCGGCCCGCCTCGCCAACATCCTGATCATCACCCCGGCCCGCGTGCTGTTCCTGATCATCCTGGTCGGCACCACCCTGGAAGTCCTGACCGAGCAGTACCGCACCAACCTCAGGTTGCAGCGGTGGAGGAAACGCGTGAAGAACCACGTCATCGTCTGCGGCTACGGCACCAAGGGCCGGGCGGCGGTCGGCACCCTGCTGGAGAACGGCCTGGACAAGGCCCAGGTGGTCGTGGTCGAGAGCCAGTCCGCCGCCGCGCGTCAGGCCCAGGCCGACGGCCTGGTCGTGGTCGAGGGCTCCGCGACCCGTTCGACGGTGCTCAAGGAGGCCCGGGTCGAGGACGCCAAGGCGATCATCATCGCGACCGACAGCGACGACGCGTCGGTCCTGGTCACGCTCACGGTCCGGCAGCTGACCGCGGGCAAGGTCTCGATCATCGCGGCGGCCCGCGAGGCGGAGAACGCGCCGCTGCTGCGCCAGTCCGGCGCCCACCACGTCATCGTGTCCTCCGCCACCGCTGGCCGGCTGCTGGGCCTGTCCACGACCGCGCCGCCGCTCATCGAGGTCGTCGAGGACCTCCTCACCCCCGGGCAGGGGATGGCCCTGGCGATGCGCTCCGCCCGCCGGGACGAGGTCGGCTCGGCGCCACGGGACCTCTCGGAGCTGGTCATCGCGCTGTTCCGGCGGGGCAAGGTGCTGTCGCTCGCCGACCCCGAGGGCACCACGATCCAGACCGGCGACATGGTCGTCTATGTGCGCGACGACCGCCCGCAGGCCGCCCCGGCGATGCCGTGAGCCGCTGGTGAGGCGGTTCGTCGTTGTGGCGGCGGTACTGCTGGCAGTGCTGGGCCTGGCTTCGCCCGCCGCCGCCCATGGTGGCGCGTCGGTCACCATCCACTCCGACGGCCGTGGCTCTGTGTGGATCACCGCCCAGTGGCAGGACGGCCACCCCATCAACGAGCCGACCCCGGTGACCCTGACCGCGACGCCCGCGGCGGGCGGGTCGGCGGTGACCGCCGGAGCGAAGCTCACGCAGACCGGTGACGAGCGCGGCACGCAGACGTGGAGCGGCGTGCTGCCGCCCGGGTCGTGGCGGGTCGCGATCGACCTCGGCGCCCCCGTCGAGGGGCACTGCCAGGCGCTGGTCCCGGCGGTCTCCGGCGCAGAGACCGGCACACAGTCCGGCACACAGACCGGCACGCAGACCGGCACGGGGGCCGGCACCCCGCAGCCGGTCGAGGTGGCGTGCCTGATCCCGGCGACCGCCGCGACGGCCCCGGCCGGCGACGCGCCGGCTGGGTCATCGGGGGCGGGCAGCCTCGCCCCGCTCTGGGTGACCCTGGGTGTGCTGCTGATCGCCGGCCTGGTGGTGGCCGAGGTGATCCGCCGCCGCAAGCACCGGCAGAGGTAGCGTGCCGGCAGACGTAGCGCGCCGGCAGACGTAGCGCGCCGGCAGACGTAGCGCGCCGGCAGACGTAGCGCGCC